>NZ_CP081848.1:3218750-3862500 GCF_018982885.2 Polymorphobacter megasporae
TCGAAAGCCCGGTCGAGCCCGGCGACGACCGTGCCGGTAACCGGCCCCATCGTTGCCAGCCGGTAGAGGATGTCGGGCTGGAGCGCCTCGGGCAGTGCGGCAAGCACGTCGGACGCACGCTGCGGTTCGAGGTGGGCGAGGACGACCGCCGCCGCCTGCGGGTGCTCGGCGGCGAGCATCGCGGCAATCGCGGCGGGGGTAACCCATTCGAGCGCGGCGAAGGGGCGCGGGGTGACCGGGGGGCCGAGTTCGCCGAGGAGGCCGCCGGCGCGTTGCGGGCCGAGGGCGCGTTCGAGGACCGAGCGGACCTGAACGCCGCCGCCGCCAAGCGCGACCGTCGTCTTGCTCGCGGCGAGGAATTCGTCGAGCACGGTGTCGATCGCGCGCGGCTCTATGTCGGCGACCGAGATCATCGCATGACCGACCGCGCGAACCTCCTCCGACGCCATTTGCCGCAGTAATTCAGCAGCTTGCACCTCGTCGAGGAGCAGCAGCAGTACCGCGCACTTCTGCGCCCCTGTGAGATTATCGTGGATCATTCGGTGTCCGCCGCCATCATCTGCCGCACGACCGCCGAGGCGCGGTCGACATCCTGGCCGACGCGCAATCGGGTCTCGGCGAGCTTAATCGCGTAGTCGAGCGGGTCGAGTTCGATGATTTCGGGCGCGTCTTCAAAGCGTTGCGGCTCGTCTTCGGAGCCCGGAACCGGCACGCGCACCGCGGGCCGCACAACCCCGAACACCAAGAGCGCAACGCCGCCGAGCGCAGTCACCGCCTCCACGCCCGTGGCGACGAGGGGGATCTCCCACCACTTCACCACCGCCTCGCCCGGCGTCGCGACGAAGGCCCGCCCGGCGACGGTGACGACGTCGCCGCGGCGGGCGTCGTAGCCGACCGCGCTGCGGACCAGTCCGGTAAGCAAGGCGACCTGCGCCGCCTGCTCCTTCGCCGCTCCAAGCGAGGAGTCGCGGACGACGACCGCAACCGACACGCGCCGGACCGCGCCGACGGGTGCGCGCGTGACCGAGACCGCCTTGCCGATCTCATAGCCGCGAATGTAGCTTTCGCTATGCGTTCCCGGCACGACCGCCGGGAGCGCCGGGATCGGCGGCGTCACCGACACCTGCGCCGCGGGTGGCACGGTGTTCGACAAGGCGCCCGGGATGCCGCGCGCGGGTTGCTGCCCGGCTTCGGTCGCGCTGCTGTTCTGGTCGGAGCGCAGGACCCCGTCCTTGTCGTAGCTTTCGCGCGTCGCCTCGTTGACCGAGAAATCGAGGTCGGTGGCGACCTGAGTCGAGAAATTCCCCGCGCCAAGGATCGGCGTCAGCAAAGCGACGACGCGGCGTCGCAACCCGTCCTCGACGCTGCTCTGATACGCGAGTTGCCGCGCGCTGTCGCCGAGCGGGCCGCTCGCGTCGCCCGACAGCAATGTTCCCGACTGGTCGACGACGCTGACCCGGTCGGGCGACAGGCCCGCGACCGACGACGCGATCAAGTGGACGATCGCGCGGACCTGCGCGTCGTTGAGGCTGCGCCCAGAAGCGAGGCGGACGAAGACCGATGCGGTCGGCGCGGCGGCGTCGCGGATGAAGACCGACTGCTCGCCCGCGGCGAGGTGGACGGTGGCGTGGTCGACCCCGTCGATCGCCATGATGCTCGCGGCGAGGTCGCTCTCCGCCGCCGACTTGAGCCGCGCCGTCTCGACCGCGCGGCTGCTGCCGAGCGGCATCGTCCCGAGGACATCGAGCCCGCTCACCGCCGCTTTCGGCAGCCCCTGCCCCGCGAGCATGATCCGCGCCGCGGCGACGTCGCCCGCGGGGACTTCGACCGAGCCGGTATCGGGGTCGACATGCGCCTTGAAATTGCCTGTCTGGAGCGCGGCGAGCACCGCCGCCTTGTCGGCCTCCCCCAATTGCGCGAACACCGGGCGATAGTCGGGCGCGCGCAACGCCAGCCACAGCCCGGCGGTAACGACGAGCGCAAGCAGGACCGCAAGCGCCGGGAGCGACCGCCGGATCGCCGGTTGCGCGAACAGCCGCTGCCCGCGCAGCCGCAGCCCGGCGAACGACGTCATCGCGCGCGGATCGAGCACCGCGAGGTCGCTCATACCGGCATGCTCATCACGTCATGGTATGCCGACAGCAATTTGTTGCGGACCTGGAGCGTGGCCTCGAACGCGATCGACGCCTTCTGCCGCGCGAGCATGACTGAGGCGATATCGACGGTATCGCCGCGCTCGAACGCCGCCGAGACATCGCCCGCCTTGGACTGGGTCGCGTTGACTGCGCGCAACGCCTCGGTGATCGCGCTGTCGAACCCGGACTTCGCGGGCTCGGCGGCCTTGCCCGACAGCGCGGCGTTGCGGTCGAGGATCTGGGCGCGAAGGGCGAGGACGCTGCTGGTGTCGATACCTTTCAACGGCGCGATCATTGCATCGTCATCCGCGCCACCGCCGCCACGCGGCCCGACGACATCGCCGGCAAGCGGCCCGCCGACATCGCCGCAAGCTTGTACCGTAGCGTCCGCTCGCTGATCCCGAGCCGCGTCGCGGTCTCACCACGGCGCCCGGCGCAGTCGGCGAGTGTCGCGCTGATGACGTCGAATTCACGCTCGCGGATCGCGCCGCCGAGCGAGGCCGCGACCGGCTGGACAGCGGACGTGTCGAAGACGATATCGCGCGCCTCGATCCGCTCGCCGTTGGCGATCACGGCGGCGCGCGCGAGGACGTTGCCGAGCTCGCGGACATTCCCCGGCCAGTCGTGCGCCTCGAGCCGGGCCAGCGCCGCCGCCGTCGGCCACGCCGTCGTCCCCTGCCGCAGCCACAGCGCCGCCGCGATCGGCACGATATCGGCGCGGCGACTGGCGAGCGGCGTCGTCGCCAGCGGGAACACCGCGATCCGGTAATACAGGTCGGCGCGGAAGCGACCGGCGGCGACTTCGCTCGCAAGGTCGCGGTTCGCGGCGGCGATGATGCGGACGTCGACCTTGACCGGGGCGGTCGCGCCGATCGGCAGCACCTCGCTCTCCTGCAACGCACGCAGCAGCTTCGCCTGGAGCCCGAGTGGAAGTTCGGCAATCTCGTCGAGCAGCAGCGTCCCGCCATCGGCGGCGCGGAACAGGCCCTTGGCGCTTGTTCCCGCCCCGGTGAAGGCCCCACGTTCGTGACCGAACAGCAGCGCCTCGAGCATCGCCTCGGGGAGCGCGGCGCAGTTGACCGCGACGAAGGCAGCGTTGCGGCGCGGCGAGGCGGCATGGATCGAGCGGGCGAGGACTTCTTTACCGGTCCCCGTCGCGCCTTCGATCAGGACGGTAATGCCGCGCGCCGCGACCCGCGCGGCGAGGGCTTCGAGCGCAATCGATGCCGGATCGGCGAGCGCGGCCTTGTCTCCTTGGGCAAGCGCGACGATCGTCGCGGCAGCGAATTTCAGGTCGGCGTCGGCAAACTCGATGAAGCGGCTGTCGTGCGACAGTCGCGGGCACTTCGACCGTGCGACCATGACCGCCCCGGTGCCGTCGCAGGGCTCGCCATAAGCGACGACATTGAACGCGCGGTGGCGCAACGATCGACCGCCGGCGTCGTATATTGCTTGGGCCAGCAGCGGGTACATCGCCGCGGCGGCGTCGGAGACGGTGATTGTGGCAGTCGACAACTTCAAGCCCCCCGGTGATGCCGGGAACCAAGCAAAGCTCGTGCCAAGTCAGATCAGGACGTGGGCGGCAGTGTATTCGTGCTGAATGTCAAAGTATTGACGCGAAAGGCGTCAAGACGTTGACACCTGTCAGGCGATTGACACTGTTGCAGTCTTCGCCGCCGGGACCGTTGCAGCGATCGTGCCGCCGCCGAGGACGCGCGACCCCGCATAGATCACCGCCGCCTGCCCCGGCGCGACGCCGAATTCTGGGTCGTCGAATGTCAGCAATGGCGTTGTGCCGCCGGTCAGGACCGCACCGGCCGCCGTTGCCATCGATCGGACCTTGACCGCGACATGCTCGTCCGAAGCGTAGTCCGCCGCTCGATCCCCCAGCCAGTTGAAGTCGGCAAGGGTCACGCCCGAAACCGCGAGCGCGGCGCGCGGGCCGACGATGACCTCGCGGCGCGGCGCATCGATGCCGACGACATACAGGGGCTCGGGCAAGCCGCCGAGTTCGAGCCCGCGCCGCTGGCCGATCGTATAGCCGACGATCCCGGCATGCCGCCCAAGCACCCGCCCGGCACGGTCGACGATATCGCCCGGGGCATCGGCCTCGGGCCGGACCCGTCGCACGACCGAGGCATAGTCTCCCCCGGGCACAAAGCAGATGTCCTGGCTATCGGGCTTGGCCGCGACGCTCAGTCCGAGCCGGACGGCGTGCGCCCGAACCTCGGCCTTGGTCAGACCGCCGAGCGGAAAGCGCAGATAGTCGAGCTGCTCGCGAGTGGTCGCGTAAAGAAAATAGCTCTGGTCCTTCGCCGGATCGATCCCGCGATGCAGTTCGGCGCCGTTCTGTCCCTCGATCCTTCGGACGTAATGACCAGTTGCGAGACACTCGGCGCCAAGATCGCGGGCAACTGCGAGCAGGTCGCGGAATTTAACCGTCTGGTTGCAGCGAATGCACGGCACCGGGGTCTCGCCGCGCAGGTAAGAATCGGCAAATTCCTCGACCACCGCGTCACGAAACCTGGATTCATAGTCGAGAACATAATGCGCGATGCCGAGCTGGTCGGCGACGCGCCGGGCGTCGGCGATATCCGCTCCGGCACAACAAGCTCCTGCACGCGCGCGCGCTGCGCCGTCGTCGTAAAGTTGGAGTGTAATACCAATTGTTTCATGGCCGGCCTCCGCACACATCGCCGCAACGACCGAAGAGTCGACCCCTCCCGACATCGCCACGACTATACGAGTTCTAGCAGTCGGCAATCTTAACTGTTCCTCAACCATAAAAAGGATTGAATAGGGGTCAATCATGTCTAATATTTATCTCACATGAACTGTAGCTTATTGATGTACGGTGTCGTACATAGTGTAGATTAGCTTAAACGGGAATTTCCAATGCCCCAACGCATTGCTACCGACGATGGCCTTTCCGCAGTCGACCGGATGCCCCCATCCGATACCAAACGGTGGGTCGCGAGCCGCAAGGCCGATGTCGTTCGCGGGATTCGCGAAGGCGTTGTAACCCGGACCGAGGCCTGCACCCGCTACAGCTTGAGCGACGAAGAACTTCGGTTGTGGGAGCGCGCGATCGACGCCGCCGGCACGCCCGGCCTCCGTGTCACGCGCGTGCAGGTATATCGTGAAGTTTTCGAAAGCCGACATTAGGCCGTATCGGCCATAATTGGCAATATTTTCAGGATTTAGCTGTCTTCATTGGCAAATACTGTATTTGGCATAGTTAAGCTTCTTTACTCGGACGGGAAAATGAGTTTAGCTGATGGTGCGCCGCGGCACGGTGGGATGCTCCGGCTAGTGAAAGGGTGGTCATGCGCGTACTGCTGATCGAAGATGACAAGTTAATGGCGCGAGCCGTGACACTGATGCTAAGCGGGGTCGGCGTCGAGCACGAAACTGTATCCGAGGGAGAGGCAGCGATTGAGCTGGCTCGACTGTACGATTACGATGCGATCCTTCTCGATCTTACCCTTCCCGATGTCCATGGCTACGAAGTGCTGCGGCGGATGCGGCTGGCGCGGATCACCACGCCGGTGATGATCCTGTCGGGCGATGCCGAGACAGCGACCAAGGTCAGCGGCTTCGGCTTCGGTGCCGACGACTATGTCACCAAGCCGTTCCAGCGCGACGAACTCGTTGCCCGCCTCCACGCGCTCGTCCGCCGCTCGAAGGGGCATGCGGAATCGATCATCCGCACCGGCGCGATGGCGATCGACCTGTCGGCTCGCCTCGTCACCGTCGACAACCATCGTGTCGCGCTGACCGGCAAGGAATATTCGATCCTCGAACTGCTCTCGCTCCGCAAGGGCATGACGTTGACCAAGGAGATGTTCCTCACGCACCTCTATGGTGGCCGCGACGAGCCCGAGCTCAAGATCATCGACGTCTTCGTCTGCAAGCTCCGCAAGAAGCTGGCAACTGCGGGCGACAATGCCGCGACGTGCATCGAAACCGTGTGGGGCCGCGGCTACGCGCTGCGCGATCCCGAACGCACCGATACCGTCGTCGCGCAAGTCGCGTAAATCTGGTTATTCACCCGCGTCGGAGGGCCGGCGCGGGTAAGCCAATGCGCGGAACACACCGCGTAACGTCCTGACTTCATTGTCACTGAACGCCGGGCGCGTCAGCAGATTGCGCAATAGGCGCTTCGCGATCGCGACCCGTGTCGTCGTCCCGTAATAGCCCGCCGCTTCGAGATCGGCATCGACCGCAACGATCAATCGCTCGAGGTCGGCATGAAGCGCCGGCCCCTCATAGTTGACGAAAGCGGTCGCCGGTGTGGCATCACCCGCACGAAACCACTCGTAAGCGTTGATCAACACCGCCTGCGCAAGGTTGAGCGAACCGAAATCCGGATTGACCGGGATCGTCAGAATCGAATGCGCCAGCGCAAGGTCGTCGGTTTCGAGCCCCGACCGTTCGGGACCGAACATCAACCCGCTCGGCTCGCGACGATCGCGCGTCTCGCTCGCCGCCTGCGCCGGGGTCACGACCGGACGCGTCAGCGCGCGATTACGCAGCGTCGTCGCATAGACGAAGTTGAGATCGGCGACCGCCGCCGCGACCGTCTCGAACACCCGCGCGTCGGCGAGCAGTTGATCGGCGCCGCTCGCCGACGGCCCAGCGTCGGGGTTCGGCCAGCCATCACGCGGCGCGACGAGGCGTAGGTCGGTCAGCCCGAAGTTGAGCATCGCCCGCGCGCATGCCCCGATGTTCGCGCCGAGTTGCGGGCGGACGAGGATAACGGCGGGCGGCGGCGATCCGGCTGTATTCACTCCGCCTCGCCGACGAGACGCGGCAGCGGGCGTTCGATTTTGTCGGGGGCTGCCTTGTCGAGCGTGGTGTTGCCGACGCCGAGCGCGCCCGCGAAGGTTTCGAAATCGCGCGCCTCGCGAAAGTCGCGGTAAACACTGGCGAATCGAATGTACGCGACGGGATCGAGCGCCTGTAGCCCCTCCATCACCATCTCGCCGACCAACCCGACGCCGAGCTCGGCCTCACCCGATGATTCGAGTCGCCGGACGACGCCGTTGACCAGGCGTTCGATCCGCTGCGGCTCGATCGGACGTTTGCGGCACGCGATCTCGATCGACTTTGCGAGTTTGTCGCGATCGAAAACCTCGCGCTTGCCCGACTTCTTGACGACGATCATCTCGCGCAGCTGGATGCGTTCGAAGGTGGTGAAGCGCGCCCCGCACGCGGGGCACTGGCGCCGCCGTCGGATCGCGCCGCCGTCCTCGGTCGGACGGCTATCCTTCACCTGGCTGTCGTCGTTGGCGCAGAAGGGGCAGCGCACGACCTGTTACGCCGCCGGATAGATCGGGAAGCGCGCGCACAACGCCCGGACGCGGACGTTGACCGCTGCCTCGACCGCGTGGTTGCCGCCTTCGCCGTTCGCCGCAAGTCCGTCTAAAACATCGGCAATCATGTCGCCGATCGCGCCGAACTCTGCGACGCCGAAGCCGCGGGTTGTGCCGGCGGGGGAGCCGACGCGGATACCGCTCGTCTTGGTCGGTGGCAGCGGATCGAACGGGATGCCGTTCTTGTTGCACGTTATGCCCGCGCGCTCGAGTGCTTCGTCGGCATCTTTACCGGTGAGGTTCTTCGGGCTGAGATCGATCAGCGCCAGATGCGTGTCGGTCCCCCCCGCGACGACGGCACAGCCGCGCGCGACGAGCTTCGCCGCGAGAACCTGCGCGTTGGTCACGACGGCGCGGGCGTAGTCCTTGAATTCAGGGCGCAAAGCCTCTCCGAATGCAACCGCCTTGGCGGCGATAACATGCATCAGCGGACCACCCTGCATCCCCGGGAACACCGCCGAATTGAACTTCTTGCCGAGGTCGACGTCGTTCGATAGGATCATCCCCCCACGCGGCCCACGCAACGTCTTGTGGGTTGTCGTTGTAACCACATGGGCGTGCGGCAACGGGCTCGGGTGGATGCCGGCGGCGACGAGACCGGCGAAGTGCGCCATGTCTACCATTAGTAGTGCCCCGACCGAATCGGCGATCGCGCGGAATCGAGCAAAATCGATCACCCGCGGATACGCCGAACCGCCCGCGATGATCAGCTTCGGCCGATGCTTTTCGGCGAGTTCTGCGACCGCGTCATAGTCGATCAGATGGTCTTCCCGGCGCACGCCGTACTGGACCGCGTTGAACCATTTGCCCGACATCGACGGCGCCGCGCCGTGGGTCAGGTGCCCGCCGGCGTCGAGCGACATGCCGAGAATCGTCTCGCCCGGCTTGACCAGCGCGAGCATCACCGCGCCGTTCGCCTGTGCGCCCGAATGCGGCTGGACGTTGGCATAGGCGCAATCGAACAGCGCCTTGGCGCGGTCGATCGCCAGCGTCTCGACAATATCCGATGGCGCGCAGCCCTGGTAATAGCGCTTGCCCGGATAGCCCTCGGCGTACTTGTTGGTGAAAATCGACCCTTGCGCATCGAGCACGGCGCGGCTGACGATGTTCTCCGACGCGATCAGCTCGATCTGATTCTGCTGCCGGTCGAGCTCCATCGCGATCGCGCGGGCAATCTCGCCCTCGACCGGATCGCTAAAGAATCCTTCGTAACCAGCGACTTGCGGAGCAACTTGGGCAGGGGTGCGGACGGCGGCGGGGCTCATTCGGCGGCCTCTTCATAGACGGGCTGCGACAGTTTGGCGACGCGGTCGGCGTGACGCCCGCCGCCGTAGCTCGTGCTGAGAAACTGGCGGACGCAGTCGCGCGCGACCTCGATGCCGACAATCCGGCTGCCGAGCGCCATGACGTTCGCGTCGTTATGCTCGCGCGCCAGTCGCGCCATCAGCCCGCTCGTGCACAAGGCCGCGCGGACGCCGGGGTCGCGGTTGGCGGCGATCGTCATGCCGATGCCGGTGCCGCAAACGAGGATGCCGCGCGCCGCATCGCCGCGCGTGACCGCGCGACCGACCGCGAAACCGAAGTCGGGATAGTCGACCGACACCTCGCTGTTGGTACCGAGGTCGAGGACGTCGTAACCCATCTTGCCGAGGTCGGCGGCGAGGACCGCCTTCATCGCGAAGCCGGCATGATCGGCACCGATGGCAATAATTTCACGCGGCATGTCTTCGCCCGGTTGCTGAAAGGGAGCCTACCATATCTAGTATCGAGCGGCGAATGGCAAAGTGAAACTCGGTTATCCTGACCGCCGCGCGCACATCGCCCGCACATCGATGTAACACCGGCCGCGCGACGCCGCCGCGTCGGCGCGCCAGGCAATCACCGTCGCCGATCACGAGCGCGGCCAGCTTGACCGTCGCGGTCGGTCGGTTAGGATCGATGCACCAGTATTTAAGGGGCGGCTTGAGCCAATACGACGCCTCTGCTTTTAACACGGAACTGCGTCGGCTCGGATCCCCTGCGGCGTGCGCGTCACTGTTTCGCGTGGCGATCCAGCCGCACGGCCTCGACACTTTCGCCTGTGGCGAGGTCGACCTCGCCGATCGCGACCGTACAGTCTTCTACATCATCGACTGGCCCGATGCGTGGACGCGCTTCTATGTCGGAACCGGGATGATCGACCGCGATCCGCTGGTCGACGCGCTCGCTACCCGCCGCGACCCGTTTACATGGACAGACCTTCGCGCCGACCGGGCGTTGGCGCGTGCCGGCGGCGCGGCGCTCGACGCGGCAGCGGCAGCGGGGTGGGTCGACGGCCTCGTCGTGCCGTTGCCGACGGTCGGAACGCGCGCCGGGCTCGTCAGCATGGTCGGGCACCGCGAGATCGCCGACCCGGCCCTCCGCGCCTACCTCTGCCTGATCGCGACTTGCCTCCAAAGCTACGTCCGGACACTCGTCGCGAAACACGGCTTCGCCATGCCGCCGATGGGCCTAACCGAGCGGGAGATTGCCAGCTTGCGGCTTGTCGCCCGGGGCAAATCGGACGCCGCGATCGCGAGCGAGCTCGGCGTCGCGGTATCGACCGCGCACGAGTTCGTCGAGAAAGCAAAACGACGGCTGAAGGCGCGGACGCGAGCTGAAATGGTCGCGACGGCGGCGTCGTTCGGCATCATCGACATTTGAAAGGTCAGTCAAAAAGGTAAACATGACATTAACGTTAACCCTCTGATCGGAGGGTTCCAGCTATCGGACGGGGCCAATAGGGTCGACGAAGATCAGCCTCACCAGGGAATTATCCGATGTCTCGCCTCCGCAAGTCGCTCGCCATCGGTCTCTCGGTCCTTGCCCTCACCGTCGCAGCGAACGCCGGTGCCGCGACGCTCAAGGCGAGCTACTTCTTCGACAACACGCTCGCATCGTCGACCGCCGGCGCACCCGACCTCGTCGCGATCGACCCGTCGGGGACGAGCGGCTTCGTCACCGACACCGTCTACGGCAATTCGCGGCAGGTGTTTCATGTCGGCGGGACCAACGCCAACGCCGATCAGGGCGGCCTCGCGTTCAACAGCACCGGCCTACTGACGAGCGACAGCTACTCGGTCGCGCTGACCTTCGAGTTCTTCGACCGCGCCAGCGCGTGGCGACGGATCCTCGACGTCACCAACCGGACTTCGGACGCAGGTTTCTACGTCGACCCGGGCAATCAACTCGATGTCTATCCAATCAGCGGCAGCAGCGTCGCCTTCACCAATGACGTCTATCGCAACGTCGCGCTGACCGTCGGTCCCGCGGGCCCGAACAACGTCACCGGCTATATCGACGGCATCGGATCGTTCACGACGACGACGAACACACTCGATTTGCTACCGGGCGGGCTGATCAACTTGTTCATCGACAACAATATGGGCGGCGGCCAAGGCGAGTGGTCGACTGCGAACATCGCTTCGGCGCGCTTCTACGACGGCGTCCTGACCGCTGCCGAAGTCGGCGCGATCAACCACGATCCCGTGACGCCGCCCCCGGTCGGCGGCGTGCCCGAGCCGGCGTCATGGGCGATGATGCTGGTCGGCTTCGGGTCGATCGGAACGGTGCTGCGGCGGCGGACGATGACGGCCCCCGCCATCACTGCGTGAGGTAACGAATCCGGCGATCGGGATAACCGGTCGCGGTAACGAGCGGGTGGGCAAGCGAGCGGGCGGCGGGCGCGCGATTCCTGGGGGATAGGGATCGCGCGCCCGGACGCCGTTTGTCGTGCACGTCATTTGGGCTTTACGGGCCGACCAACTTCTTCGAACACAGTCGTCATCCGTGTCTCAAGCCGACACTCCTGCATTACGCTGTCGTCCCCGCGAAACCGGAGACCTCAGTCCTGCAGTCTCATTGACTTTTGGTCCAGTTTTCGCGGGAATGACAGCACTCTGCGGAGGGCAGATCTGTGCGAAGGGGCGCCGTTCTGCGGAATAGTGGTGGTCGCAACAAAGGACGGCCGCGCACGTCGTGGCGATGCGCCCCGCGGCGACGGTAAATTGATCATCCGGGCATAAGCGCGGGCGGACCGGGGCGAACAGATCGTCATACCGGCTAAGGCCGAAGCCCATCTTCGAGCGCAACGCGGGATTCTATACGTGGCTCGACGTTAGTCCTGACGTTCGCCGAGATGCCGGTCTGTCTTTGCGTACAGCGGACTATCTGCTCAGCCGCCTAGTGAAGGCGGCGGTCGAGCTCGCTGATCGCGGCGCTGGTCAACCGCGCGGCTTCGGCCGGGTCGTCGTGCGCGACGATGATGCGCCGCGCCGCCGCAGTGGCGAAGTCGACGGCCTGCGCGCGGACCGAGGCTTCGGCGGCGCGTTCGGCAGCGGCGATCTTGGTCTCGGCCATCGCGGTGCGGCGGGCGATCACCGCTTCGGCCTGGCGCTGCGCGTCGGCGACGATCGCCGCGGCTTCGGTCTTCGCGGTCGACAGGATATGCTCGGCGTCGTGGCTCACGGTTTCGGCCTTCGCCTTGTACCCGGCGAGCAGCGCCTCGGCCTCGGCGCGCAGACGCTTGGCTTCGTCGAGGTCGGCGCGGACCTTGGTCGCGCGCCCGTCGAGCGCCTCGGCGATCATCTTCGGAACTTTGACGTAGAGCAAAAGGCCGACGAAAATCACGAAGGCGATCGCGATATAGCCCTCGGCATTGAGCCCGAGCCACTTCAACTCGTGCGGCTGTTCGGTGCCGCCGGTGGTGGCGGCGCCGGCGATTTCGGGGACGGGTTCGGCCATTCTGGTGATCCTTACGCCGCGACCGCAGCAACGGTAGCAGCGACTTCGTCGGCAGCCGGACGGCGTCCGGTCAGACGCTCGACGATGTCGGCGGTCGCGTCTTCGGCAACGACGCGGAGGTTAGCGAGCGCCTCGCCCTTCGCGGCTTCGATGCGCGCGGCGGCACCGGCGGTCTTGGCTGCAAGCTCGGCCTCGACCGCCTTGAGCTTCGCCGCAGTCTCGCCCGACGTCGCCGTCTTGGCGTCACCAGCGAGCTTCATCGCCGCTGCGCGCGCGGTCGCCAGCGTCGCCTCATATTCGGCGATCACCGCGCCCGCGCTCGATTTCGCCATCTCGGCATGGTTGAGATCGTCGCCGATCACCCCGGCGCGGTTGAGCGCGACGCGCTCGACCTTGGGCAGCGACGCGCGGACGATCAGGTACAGGATTGCGAACACCGCGATCAGCCACGCGATCTGCGGAACCGCGACCGAAGGATCAAATTGAGGCATTCCGCCCTCCCCTCGTGATCGCTGGTCTTAGACGACGAACAGCAGGATCAGCGCGACGAGGAACGAGAAGATGCCGAGCGCTTCGGTCACGGCGAAGCCGAACAGCAGGTTCGGGCGCTGCGAGTTAGCGGCGGCGGGGTTACGGAGCGCGCCCTGGAGGAACAGGCCGAAGATGATGCCAACGCCCAATGCGGCGAGACCCATCCCGAAAGTGGCGATGCCGGCTCCGATGAGCTTGGCTGCGGTTGCGTCCATATTCAGTCCCTTAGTGCGAGAGGTTGATCGAGTCGTTGAGGTAGACACACGTCAGCAGCGCGAAGACATACGCCTGCACGACCGCGACGAGCAATTCGAGAGCATACAGCGCGACGTTCATCACCAGCGGCAGGATGCCGAGCAGCCAGAAAGCGCCGCCGGCTAGACCGAGGCTGACGATGAAGCCGGCGAACACCTGGAGCAGGATGTGCCCCGCGGTCATGTTGGCGAACAGGCGGACCGACAGCGTCAGCGGCCGCGACACGAACGAGATCAGTTCGATCAGGACGATCAGCGGCAGCAGGATGACGGGGGTCTGCGGCGGCACGAACAGCTCGAAGAAATGCAGCCCGTGCTTGGCGAAGCCGATGCCGACGCACAGCAGGAAGATGAACGCGGCGAACGCGAAGGTCACCCAGATGTGGCTGGTGACAGCAAAGGCGAACGGCAACAATCCGAGGATGTTGGCAAACAGGATGAAGACGAACAACGCGAAGATGAAGGGCACATAGGCGCGACCCTTGTTGCCGATATTCTCGTCGACCATGCCGACGACGAATTCGTGGACCATCTCGACCGCCGACTGCCAGCGCCCGGGAACGAGCGTCGCGCGGCGCATGCCGAGCGTCAGGAACGCCCACACGCCGACCAGCGTGATCAGCATGAACAGCGACGCGTTGGTGAACGACACGTCGTAGCCGAGCGTCGTCGCCGGAACCATCCGGTGGATTTCAAACTGTTCGAGCTGCGGACGGACCAACTTCAATCCTCGACTTCATCTGGGACCGATGGGGGGATCGGTTGTGCATCGACCAGTTTCTGCTCGGCACCAACCGCGCGAAACAGACTGATGAACCCCGCTGCCAGCCCCAGCAGCATGAACAACAGCAACAACCACGGCTTGGTGCCCAACCATTTGTCGAGCTGCCAGCCGATGGCGCTGCCAACGACAGTCGTGATCACGATTTCCAGTGCAAAGCGGAAACCCTGACCCATGGCTCCACTCGCCACCCGCATCGGGTCCACCGGGTTATGCCGCGCCTTGGCCTCGGCCAGGCGAGCTTCGAGAGACTCGAGCTCGTCGGTCGGACGCGGGCGGCTCACCGGGTTTCCTCTGACGGATGGCGGGAATAGCCCCGCACAGCCCCGCCGGTTGCCCGCCGAAGCCCGGTCCGTCTAGGGATGGGGGGTTGGAGTGTCAACCTTTTGCCCTTTTCCCCAGCCCGGCCGCTCACTCCGCCGCCGCCAGCAGGTGCTCGGCGGCGCGCAGGTCGACCGAGACGAGCTGGCTGACCCCGGGTTCGGCCATCGTCACGCCGTACAGCCGGTGCATCCGGCTCATCGTCACGGCATTGTGGGTGACGATGAGGAAGCGCGTGCGCGTCGTCTCGGCCATGCGGTCGAGCAGGTCGCAGAAGCGCTCGACGTTGGCGTCGTCCAACGGCGCATCGACCTCGTCGAGCACGCACAGCGGCGACGGGGTCGTCAGGAATAGCGCGAAGATCAGCGCGGTTGCGGTCAACGCCTGCTCGCCGCCCGACAGCAAGGTCAACGATTGCAGCTTCTTGCCCGGCGGTTGCGCCATGATCTCGAGCCCGGCTTCGAGCGGATCGTCCGATTCGATCAGCGCGAGATGCGCCGCGCCGCCGGCGAACAGCGTCCCGAACAGGGTCCGGAAATGGCCGTCGACCGCCTCGAACGCCGCGACCAGCCGAACCCGCCCCTCGCGGTTGAGCGCGCCGATGCTGCCGCGCAGCCGGGCGACGGCGGTGTCGAGTTCGGCGCGCTCGGCTGCCGACCCCTCGCTCGTCGCGGCGAGCTCGGCGAGTTCGAGGTCGGCGCGAAGATTGACCGGGCCGATCCGGTCGCGCTCGATCGTCAACGTCTCGAACTCGTGCGCGAGCGCCGCCGGATCGCCCGCGGCATCGACCCCGAGCATCGGCGGCGAGCAGCCGAAACGGTCACCGCACTGCGCCTCGATCTCGCGCGTCCGTGTTCCGGCGTGATCAGCGTCGGCAGCAGCGCGGGCGCGGGCCTCGCGCGCAGTGGCCAGCGTTTCCGCGACGGTGCGCGCCTCGGCGTCGAGGCTGCGCGACCCGGCCTCGGCGGTGGCGAGCGCGTCGGCGGCGGCGCGGCGGGTGCCGTCGGCGGCGTGGCCGCGCGTCGCCAGTGCGGCGAGGTCGGCGGCGATCTCGCCGGGGCGCGCGGCGAGGGTTGCCGCCTCGGCATCCCCGGCGGCGACGCGCGTATCGAGCTCGGCGATCTGCGCAGCGCTCGCGGCAGCGCGGCGAGTCCAGGCGGCGCGATCGGCGGCGATCGCGGCGACGCGCGCGGCAGCGGCGTCGAGGTCGCGGGCGAGTGTCGCATGGTCGGCGCGGGCGCGGGCAAGTGTTGCGCGCGCGGTCTCTGCGGCGGCGCGGGCGGCAGTCACCGCTGCGGCGAGGCCGGGCAGCCCGGTGATTTCGGCGGCGGCAGCGCGCGCGGCCTCGACTTCGCGGGCGAAACCTGCGGCATCGTCGCGCAGCCGGGCGATCGCGGCGTCGCTCGCCTCGCGCTTTGCGGTTGCGCGGTCGCGTTCGGTGGTCGCCGCGGCGAACGCAGCGCGGGTGGCGTCGTGCGCGCGGTCGGCGGTAGTGCGTTCGGCGCGGGCGGCGCGTTCGGCCTCGCCCGCCGCGCGGGCAGCGGCTTCGGCGGCGGCGAGCGCGGTTCGCGCATCGGCGAGCGCAGCTTCGGCGGGGATCAAGTCGGCCGACACGGCGGCAAGGCGGTTGCGCTGGATCAGCCGCTCGGCGGTCGCCACCCCCTGCCCGCCGAACGCGCGAAACCCGTCCCAGCGCCACATTCTGCCGTCGCGGGTGACGAGCCGCTGACCGGGCAGCAGCAGCGCAGCTAGACGCGGTGCGTCCTCAGGCGCGGCGATGCCGGTCGCGGCCAGCCGCCGTGCGAGTTCGGGCGGCGCGGTGCAGTTGAGCGGCTCGGCTTCTTCGGGAAGCGGCGCATCGTCACCCGGAGCGATTGTCCAGAAGCGACCGCTCGCGGCTTCGCCCAGCCCTGCCGAGAGATCGTCGCCGAGCGCCGCCGCAAGCGCGCGTTCATCCCCCGCTGCAACGCCGATCCGGTCGAGCAGGCTGGTCGATGCCCCTCCCCCCGCGAGCACCCGCGCCAGCGCGTCGCGCTCGGCGGTCAGCCCGGCGGCGACGCCGCGTGCGGTCAGGACGGCGGTGTTGGCGGCTTCGCGCGCAGCCTCGGCATTCCGCCGGGCTTCGTCGGCCTCGGCGATCGCGGCAATCGCACGCGCCACCCGCGTGGCGGCCGCGTCGAGCGCCCCCGCTGCCGCGACGCAGCGCGCATCGAGCCCGGCGGAGTCGATCCCTTCGCGCGCCCGGTCGAGCCGGTCGGCCTCGCCCGCCGCGCGTGCCCGCCGCGCCTCGGCATTGGCAAGCGCCGCCTCGGCTGCGCGCGCCGACGCCGCTGCCCGGGCATGCGCCTCGATCGCGGTCGACAATGCACCTTCGGTCGTCGTCGCGGTCCGTTCGGCGCGTTCGACCGCCTTTGCTGCTTCGGGCAACGCCGCTTTCGCCGTCGCTGCCGTCGCCTCGAGCGCCGCCCCCTCCGTCGCCAGCCGGTCGAGCGCACCCGCCGCATCGCGCGCCAGCCCGTCCTCGCGCCCCCGGTCGCGCGCGAGCGTCACCGCCGCCGCAGCAAGGTCGCGCGCGCGGCGGGCGATCGCCTCGGCCTCCGCCGCCAAGGTCCTTTGCGCTTGTACCAGCACCTGCGCTCCGGCCGCCGCCGCCGCCTCGGCGATCCGCAGTTCGGGGAGCGTGACCGCAGTCTCGGCCTGCGCCGTCGCCAGTCGCGCTGCCTCGCGCGTCGCGGCAACGACAGATGCCTCGGCGGCGGCGGCGGCGGCATGAGCAGCAGCCGCCGCCGCCCGCGCCGCACTCCACCGCGCGAACAGCAGCGCGCCCTCGGCCGCACGGATGCGATCCGACAGCGCGCGATAGCGCTCGGCTGTGCGCGCCTGCCGCTTGAGGGCCGCCGCCTGCGCGTCGAGTGCGGCGATGACGTCATCGAGGCGAAGCAGGTTCGCCTCGGTCGCCTTCAATCGGATCTCGGCCTCGCGGCGGCGAACGTGGAGCCCGGATATCCCCGCCGCCTCCTCGAGCAAAATGCGGCGCTCGGCGGGCTTGGCGGCGATGATCGCGCCGATCCGCCCCTGGCTGACGAGCGCGGGCGAATGCGCGCCGGTCGCGGCGTCGGCGAACAGCAGTTGCACGTCGCGGGCGCGGACATCGCGCCCGTCGAGCCGGTACGCCGAGCCGAGGCCGCGCTCGATCCGGCGGACGACCTCGTGGGTTTCGCCGTCGTCCTCGACGGTCAGCAGCACCTCGGCGAAGTCGCGCCCGGGCCGCGCGCCGGTGCCGGCGAAGATGACGTCGTCCATGCCGCCGCCGCGCAGCGACTTCGCCGACCCCTCGCCCATCACCCAGCGGATCGCTTCGAGCAGGTTCGACTTGCCGCAGCCGTTCGGCCCGACGACCCCGGTCAGCCCCGGCTCGATCCGCAGCTCGCACGCTTCGACGAACGACTTGAACCCGGCCAGCCTAAGGCGTTGAAACTCCACCCGCCCCCCGGCGCTCCCCCCGCCTTAGCTGACCGCAGCGTCGAGCAGCGGCTTGAGCTTCGCCCAATTCGCGGTGTCGGTCTGGGTGACGCCGTTGATGACAAAGGTCGGCGTTCCCTGGAGCTTGTACTTGTTCGTCGCCTCGTCGCGGATCGCGGTCAGCGCGGCGATCCCGGCCTTGTCGCTGGTGCACTGGTCGAACTTGGCACGCGTCATCCCGCGCGTCCGCATGAACGCGTCAAGCCCGCCCTGCGCGGCGAATTCGGTGATCTGCTGCTCCTGCGGCAGCGTCGCGAGCTTCTTCTGCACATCGTCGGGCAGCGGCTTGGTGAACGGCACTGTCCACACCGCCTGCTGGTCGTAGAACGCGTCGATCAGCTTGAGCGCCGCCGCCGGCTGCTGGCAGCGGACGAGGAGCGACGGCGCGAAATCGACGCCGTTCAGGATGAAGGTGCGGTATTCGTAGCTGACCTTCCCGGTGGCGATATATTTGGCGCGGAGTTCGGGAACGCCCTCATGCGCGAACGCGCCGCAGTGCGAGCAGGTCAGCGAGCCGAATTCGAGCAGCTTGACCTTGGCGTCGGGGTTACCCTGCTTGAACCCGCCCTCGGGGGTCATCGTGACGACATCGAGCCAGTCCTTCGTCGCGGGCGTCGCCGGGGTCGCCTTGGCGGCGGTCGTCGACTTGGTCGGCGCGGCGCTCGACGCCTTGTCGCCGCACGCGGTCAGGGTCAGGGCAGCGAGGGCGGCGGCGGCGATGCTACGGGCGGCAAATGGCATGAGCGCGGGGTTCCTGTGACGCGGGGCGACCGTCAGAATAGCGGCACCTGCACCGCCGCGTCAAAGCGCCATCCGCGACCTTCGCGAATGGCTCAAAGCGCGGCGTCGATCGCCGGCTTGAGCTTCGACCAGTCATAGGCATTGGGCACCGTCTTGCCGTTGATGACGAAGGTCGGGACCGCGGTCAGCCCGTAATTCTTGTCGGCGTCGGTGCGGATGTCCTCGAGCTTGGCGATCCCCGCCTTGTCGCTGGTGCACGCATCGAACTTCGCGCGCGGCATCCCCCGGTTCGCCATGAAGGTATCGAGGCCGCCATTCGCGGCAAAGGCGCTGATCTGCTGCTCCTGCGGCAGCGCGCTGAGCCGCTTCTGGACGTCGTCGGGGAGCGGCTTGGTGAACGGCAGGGTCCATTGCGGCTGCTGCTCGTAAAAGGCGTCGATCAGCTTGATCGCGGCGGCGGGTGCCTCGCAACGGACGAGCAACGCCGGTGCGAGGTCGACGCCGTTGAGCAGAAACGGACGGTATTCGTAGCTTACCTTGCCGGTCGCGACATATTGGCTGCGCAACGTGGGAACGTTGACGCGGGCGAAGGCGGCGCAATGCGGGCAGGTCAACGAGCCGAATTCGAGCAATTTGACCTTGGCGTTCGGATTGCCCTGGCGGAACCCGCCCTCGGGCGTCGCGACGATGACGTCGAGCCAGTTCGCCGCGGCGGGCTTCGCGGTGTTGACCACCGCCGGTTTCGCGGGCGCGGCGCTCGCCATCTCGCCATCTCGCCAAATGCGGCAAGCGCCAGCGACGCGGCGAGGACGATCGGCAGTGAACGGAAACGCGGGGTCATGGACGGGCACTTTCGGCAGATAACGTGCCGGGTCACGATACAGGCGAAGCCGAGGCGGCGTCAAAGGTGGCGGCGGCATCGAGGCATGCCTATTAACGTCGCTCCAGTAAGGGCCGAGCCATGCTTCACGATCACCGCGCCGAAATCTTCGCCGGCCTGCGCCCGCTGTCGAGCCTCAGCCATCCGCGCGAGATGATCCGCCAGTTCACGCCGAACTGGTTCGCTGCGACAATGGGGACCGGTATCCTCGCGCTGATGCTCGCGCAATTTCCGTTCGCGGTGCCGGGCCTGCGCGGGATTGGGCAAGGACTGTGGCTGCTCGATATCGTCCTGTTCATCGTTTTCAGCGGATTGTACGCCGCGCGCTGGATCATGTTCGGCAGCGAGGCGCGGCGGATCTTCGGCCATTCGATCGTGTCGATGTTCATCGGGACGATCCCGATGGGATTGGCGACGATCATCAACGGCCTGCTGGCGTTCGGACTGCCGCTGTGGGGGCCCGGCGTCGTCCCGGTCGCCGAGGCGTTGTGGTGGCTCGACATCGCGCTCGCGGTCGTGATCGGCGTCGGCATCCCGTATTTGATGTTCACCCGGCAGGATCACAGCGTCGACCAGATGACGGCGGTATGGCTGCTTCCGGTCGTCGCGGCCGAGGTCGCCGCGGTCACCGGGGGATTGCTCGCACCGCACCTCGCCGCCGCCGACCGCTTTCCGACGCTCGTCGCGAGCTATGTCCTGTGGGGATATTCGGTGCCGCTCGCGTTCGGCATCCTCGCGATCCTGATCCTGCGGATGGCGCTGTACAAATTGCCGCCGTCGAGCATGGCATCGTCGAGTTGGCTCGCGCTCGGCCCGATCGGCACGGGAGCGCTCGGCATGGTCGTCCTCGGGAAGGCCGCCCCGGCGATTCTTGGCGCGGCCGGGTTCGCCGAGGCCGGGCACGTCGCCGCTTCGGGCGGATTGATCGTCGCGACGGTGCTGTGGGGCTTCGGCCTGTGGTGGCTGCTGCTCGGGACGCTGATCACCGCGCGCTATGCCCGGTCGGGGGTGCCGTTCAACCTCGGCTGGTGGGGCTATATCTTCCCGCTCGGGGTCTATGCGCTGGCGACGATCCGTCTCGGCGCGACGCTCCACCTCGGCGGCCTGTCGATCTTCGGGGCGCTGCTGACCGTCGTTGTCGGACTATTGTGGGTGCTCGTCGCCGCGCGGACGGTCGACGGCGGCTGGAAGGGCCATTTGTTCGTCTCGCCGTGCATCGCCAAGGTCGACTAGCTGATCTTGGGGATCCCGCGGGTCGACGACAGCGCGCGCGCCAGCGATTCGAGGCTGGCGCGAAGGTCGGGGTCGGCGATGTCGCGGAGGGTGGTCGTGGTCTCGGCCGACAGTGGATGCTCGGTAACGGTCGCGCGTCGCACCGTCGCGGGCAGGTCGCCGTGGCGCAGCGCGACGCGCGACACTGCAGCATAGCCGAAGTAGCGGTTGACCCGCTCGATGACCTGTGGCTCGACGTGCTTGAGCATCGGCGCGAACGCCCCGGTGACGCAGACCTTGAGCGTCCCGCCGCTCTTCTTGCCGACCGGAAAGGCGATCGATTCGGGGGTCGAATAGCGCGCGTATTGCTCGCCGACGATCTCGGCCCAGCGCGCGACGACCTCGTTCTGCATGAAGCCGAAGCGGCGGAACGCGGCCCCGCCGACCTTGGGGACGAGTTCGCTGACCGCGCGCGCGGACCGGCCCTTGCGCGGCAGTGTCGATTCGGTTTCGGCCATGCGCTCGCTATGCCATAGGCGGACGATGCCCGTCGACGAAGATTGCGCCACTCCGGTGCCAGCGAAGCTGCTCGCGTGGTACGATGCGAATGCCCGGACGCTGCCGTGGCGCAGCCCGCCGGGAGCCGCGCCGCCGCCGACGCCGTACCGCGTCTGGCTGTCGGAAATTATGCTCCAGCAGACGACGACGGCGGCGGTCGCACCTTATTATGCGCGGTTTCTCGCATTGTGGCCGAGCGTCGAAGCGCTCGCGGCGGCGGACGATGCCGACGTCATGCGCGAATGGGCGGGGCTCGGCTATTATGCCCGGGCACGCAACCTGCTCGCCTGCGCCCGCGCCGTCGTCGCGCGCGGCGGCTGGCCCGATGACGAGGCGGGGCTGCGCGCGCTGCCGGGGGTTGGCGGCTACACCGCCGCCGCGATCGCCGCGATCGCGTTCGAGCGGCGCGCGGTGGTCGTCGATGGCAATGTCGAGCGGGTCGTCGCGCGGCTGTTTGCGGTGGCGACGCCGCTGCCGAAGGCGAAGCGCGAGCTGTATGCGCTGGCGGACCGGCTGACCCCGGATACGCGGGCGGGGGACCATGCGCAGGCGATGATGGACCTCGGTGCGACGATCTGCACCCCGCGGGTGCCGAAGTGCGAACGATGTCCGCTGAGCGAGGATTGTGCTGCATTAGCAGGAGGAGATCCCGCGCGTTTTCCGGTCAAGCCGCCGAAAGTGGTGAAGCCGGTCCGCTATGGCATCGCTTACTGGATCGAGCACGACGGCGCGGTGCTGCTCGAACGGCGGCCGGGGTCGGGGTTGCTCGGCGGAATGCTCGGCTTGCCGACGGGCGAGTGGAGCGAGTGTCCGCCAAAGATACTATGTCATCCCCGCGAAGGCGGGAACCCAATGTCACGACCCTCGGTGACCTTGGGTCCCCGCTTTTACGGGAATGACAGCAATGAAGCTGCTGATGAAACCATGATCAGCGACACCGTGATCGGGATCGTCCGCCACGTCTTCACCCACTTCGAGCTGCGGCTTTCGGTCGTCGTCAACCACCCCTCCACCCGCCCCGACACCAACGGCATCTGGCATCCCGTCGCGACGATCGCCACCGCCGGACTCCCCACGCTTTTCGCCCGTTGTGCGGAAGCAGTCTTGCGCGCGCGCGCCGATGCTGTTCAGTCGCCGCCGCTCGCCCTGGAGACCACTGCATGACCGATCCCTTCGCCGGCCCGACCACCCCGCGCGTCGGGTTCAGTGGCTCGCCGCTCGACCGCGCCGACGCGATGCGCAAGGACGAGGGCGCGATGGTCATGGCGCGGTCGAACCGTGCCGCCCGCTGGCTCATCCTCGACGACCTGCGCCCGGTGCTCCCCGAAGGCGGCGGGCTGATGTGGCTCGAGCGCGACGCGGTTCCGGCCGACGCGACGACGGTATTCCTCGGCCTCGACGACGGCGCGCCGCGCTTCGCCGTCGCCGCTCCCGGAGCGCATCTCGGGCCGCTCGGCGATCCACGGGCGTTCGGCGCAGAGCTCGCGGCAAGCCCGAACCCCGGCGACGCGGCGATCTTCGCGCAGGCGCGGTCGCTGCTCGACTGGCACGCGCGCCACAAATTCTGCGCCAACTGCGCGAGCCCGACGCGGGTATTCAAGGCGGGGTACGAGCGATTGTGCGACGTCTGCGGCGCGCATCATTTCCCCCGGACCGACCCGGTGGTGATCATGCTCGCGATCCTCGACACCCCCGATCTCGGCGAGCCGCACGCCCTTGTCGGCCGCCAGCCGCGCTTCCCCAAGCGCTTCTTCTCGGCGCTGGCGGGGTTCGTCGAGCCGGGTGAAACCCTCGAGGAAGCCGTCGCGCGCGAATTGTTCGAGGAGGCCGGGATCGGCGTCGCCCGCGTCCGCTACATCGCCAGCCAGCCGTGGCCATTCCCGTCGAACCTGATGGTCGGAGCCTTCGCCGAGGCCACGACCCGCGAACTCAACCTCGACGACGACGAGATCGAGGAAGCGAAGTGGGTGACGAAAGGCGAAGTCCGCGCCGCGCTCGACGGGGTTGGGCCGTGGCTCGCGCCGCCCCCGCTGGCGATCGCGCATACGCTTTTGCGAACATGGGTGGACGAATAGCCCTTCCCTACGCCACCGCCCTCAACAACACCGGCGCGACCAGCGCGGTCGCCTCCGCCGCCCCCATCGGCCGCCCCGTCAGATACCCCTGGACCTGCAGGCACCCTAGCTCACGGCAGACGTCGAATTCCGCGCGCGTCTCCGCCCCTTCCGCCGTCGTCTCCATCCCGAGGCTGGTCGCCAGCGCGACGATCGCCTGGATGATCGCGACCGCCTCGCTCGCCGGTTCGGTCGCGTGCATGACGAAGCTGCGGTCGATCTTGATGCGGCTGAACGCGACCTTCTGGAGGTAGCCGAGCGACGAATAGCCGGTGCCGAAATCGTCGAGCGCGAAGCGAATGCCGAGCGCTTTCAACGCCGCGAGCATCGCCACCGTCGCCGCGCGTTCGTTCATGAACAGGCTCTCGGTGATCTCGAGTTCGAGCCGGTCGGGGGCGATGCCGAAGTCGACGAGCGCGGCGGCGACGCGCTCGACGAGGCGCGGATCGTCGAACTGGACCGGCGACAGGTTGACCGCGACGCGGACATGTCCGGGCCATTCGCGCGCCTGCGCGCACGCCTCGCGCAGGACCCATGCGCCGATCTCGACGATCAGCCCGGTCTCCTCGGCGATCGGAATGAATTTCGCCGGGGGGATCAACCCGAGCGTCGGATGGTGCCAGCGGAGCAGCGCCTCGAAGCCGACGATGCCCTCGTCGGCGGCATCGACGACGGGCTGGTAGGCGAGCTGGAATTGTCCGCCTGCGAGCGCGCCGCGCAGGTCGGCCTCGATCGCGCGGCGCTCGTCGGCCTTGTCCTTGATCGCGGGGACGAACCGGCACGCGGCCCCCCTGCCCGACCCCTTGACCTCGTACAGCGCGAGATCGGCCGAGCGCAGCAACACGTCGACCGTCGCGCCGTCGGCGGGTCCAATAGCGAAGCCGACACTCGCGCCGATCGTAACGGGCACGCCGTCGACATCGAATGGCTGCGACAACACCGCGACGATCGCGCGCGATGCGGCTTCGGCACTCGTGGTCGAGCTTTCGGGCAGGACGACCGCGAATTCGTCGCCGCCGAGCCGTCCGATGTGCGCCTCCGCCCCCATTGCCTGCCGCAGCCGCGCCGCGACCTCGCGCAGCATCCGGTCGCCGGCAAGATGCCCGAGCGTGTCGTTGACCGACTTGAACCGGTCGAGGTCGACGAACAGCAACGCGCAACCGGTCCGCGTCCGGGTCGAGCGGATCAAAGCCTCGTCGAGCCGCTCGCGGAGGAGCGAGCGGTTGGCGAGGCCCGTCAGCGGATCGAACCGTGCGAGATGCGCGATCCGGTCGTGGCTCAGCCGAATGTCGGTGATGTCCGACCCGACCCCGCGATAACCGGCGAAACGCCCGCGCGCATCGTGCTTCGGCGTGCCCGACAACTGCCACCACCGCGTCTCGCCGCCGACCTTGACCGGCGCGACGATATCGCGAAACGGCCGGGCATGCGCGAAATGCTCGCCGAGCAGCCGGATCGCCTGCCGCGCCTCGGCCCCGCGCCGGCTGCAGCCGAGCATCGGCAGCAGGTCCTGCCCGAGCATCGCCTCGCGCGGGCGCTGCGCGACGAGGGCGAAGCGGGGCGAGACGTGGGTCAGCCGCAAGTCGCCGTCGAGCTCGAACAGCCAGTCGCTGCCGTTCGCCTCGAACTCGCTGAGCAGCATGCCGATCACCGCCTCCTGCTCGGCGTGCTCGGCCTCGGTCCGCATCCGCGCCATCATCGAAAAGCTCGTCACCATCACCCCGCGGACGATCGCGACGGCGAAGGTCGCGATGCCGAGCTGGACCGGCCACGCCGCAGTGCCGCCGGGGACGCCGAAGATCGCGCTGCCCGCGACCAGCGTCACCAGCAGCGCGCTCGGCAGCGGCAGCACCGAGGTCGCGAAGCCGCACATGCCCATCACTGCAACCGACAGCAACGACAGGTAGACCTGCTCGGGAGGTGCCGCGCGCGGGACGATATAGACCATGAACAACGCCCACAGCGCGCCGAACGCGAGGATCTTCGCGCAGAACGCGGCAACGTCGGCGCGACTGGCGGCAATCGGCACCGGGCCTTCGCGCTGTTCGATCCAGCCCGCCAGCCACACCGCCATCAGCCCGATCAGCGCCGCCGCAAAGCATGCCAGCACCGCCGGGTCGCCGGTCCGGCGCAGGACGATACCAAGCGCGGCGAGGTTGACCGCGACGCAGGCAACGTTGAACGGCACATAGCGCCCGACCAGCGCGAGCTGCGCCGCGCGGACGCTCGCCCAGAACGGGTCGCTGCCGTGACCGAAACCGAATACCTCGGCCCAGCCGATCGCCTTGACCACCGCCGTCGGTGGCCGGAACATCGCCGACATGGTGGACCGCCCCTTGCATCTTCGTTGCAGGTTCAAACGGCGGGGTGGGGTCAAGGTTTAGTGCCGGAACGGATGGCGCTTGCGATCTACCCGAGCGTCAAGACCACAAGCGGAGAGCGCATTGGATCGTTGGCGGACCATAGGCGAGCGTCTGCTATGGGTTGGAGAGCTGTCTGTCTGCTTTCATCAGAGGCCGGTCGTAGAGCGCGGACACCGTAACGTCACGCAAAGGGGGGTTTATGTCGCGCTTTCGTCTCGTAGGCATTCTATTCGCAACCGCTGGATTATCGGGTCAAGTGCTGCCCCCAAGATACGTAGCAGGTCAGGTGTGGGAATACCGCACCCGTCCGCAAGACGCGGGATCGCTTCTCAAGGTGCAGCGCGTCGAATTGCTGGGATCGACAAAGGTTTACCACATCAGCGTTATCGGCGTTCATTTCTCCACACCTGGAATAGCTGGCGTGTTGCCGCATATTCCAGTGTCAGACGAGACGCTCGATGCGAGCGTAACCAAGCTATCTGCGGCGAAGCCGGAATTTCCGACGATCGCTCTGGAGAAGGTATTGCAGAATGGCGAAGGGCAGACGGTGGAGTCTTCACGATTCCCATGTCGCAGATCGTCGGCATCATTGATGACCAGACCGCGAAGGCACGGACGCAGACAGAGGCACAGTGAACGGGATCGTAGCGACCGCAACTAAGGGCGGAAGCAGCCGTCCCCCTTTTTGGTTAGAGTTGGTACAGTGGCGATCATGGGTACCGCTATCGTCGCAATCGGACCGGTTGTGGCTGCCTTGGTTGTCGGCGTCGGACTCGCGATCGTTTTGGACATGCTCGACAAGCATTTCGGGGTAACCGAGAAATTAGGCAAGCTTTGCGAAGAAGGGCTCGACAAACTCAAGACGTTAACTGAGTCGGCCAAGGTTGCCGGGGCTGCTACATGGCACCGACTGGAAAATTCAGGGGCGGTGCGCGATCTGTCGCGGGCTTCGCAAGTATCCGCTGACTGGGTCGAGCGACAGGCTTCGATGGTGCGTTGGGAAATGGGTTTTCTATGAGCCGCACCGACAGTCTGTCAGAAGTTGTTCCGCCGCTCCGACCGTGGCAGCGCCGGCTTTACGCCGGGGTCGCCGGTATTGGTGGGTTGGCGATGGTGATTGCCGGGATGGCGCAGCTGGCGACAATCGGAAAAGCGTTGCTTACGCTGCCGGCATCGATCGATGTGATGACCGGCACGCCGGGGTTGTTGCTCATGGGGGTTGCGATCATGGGCTTCGGCTTGTTCGCCCTTCTGCCCCCGGAAGATGTGCCGGCGTCCGGTTGTCGTAATCGGGGAGGCGGCGGGAAGCGTCTCAACCGGGGCCAGCGGGTGGTCGGGGTTGCGCTTTTGTGCCTGCTGCTTTTTCCGCTCTGCACTGTTGCTTTGCGGGCCGGCACGGCGGATTTTCTCGAGGCCAAGGGATATCACGAGGAAGTGATCGACACTGCGGTCCATAGCCGGTTTCTGACGATCCGCTGGCTCAGGCCAGCTTCGGGGTCGCATTAGGCACCGGCTCAACGAACGCCCCCCTTAGCTGAGTTGATCGGCAGTTCCTCGATCGCTGCTTGGAGTCGGTGGCGAGCGCATGTCCCGAAATAACGCTGTCCTACACGCCCTCGATTTGCCAGCCTTTGGCCGATGACCGCCCTCTACCCCCTCGCCAGCCGCCAGCGTCGCCCGGGCCGCTGCGGAGGGGGTGCGTTTCGATCCGGCGTGGCGTCAACTTCATCAACTTCGACAAGCTGGCTTGACACTTTTCGCCGCGCGACTCGATCAGCCGCCGGGCAGCTCGCGGCTGCGGGCTTGCGGGTAGGTGCCGAGGATGCGGACCCAGTTGGTGTGAAAGCGCAGTTCGTCGAGCGCGCGGGCGACGCCGGGATCGTCGGGAGCTCCCTCGATGTCGGCGTAGAATTCGGCCGCCGAGAACGCCCCGCCCTTGAGATAGCTTTCGAGCTTGGTCAGGTTGACGCCGTTGGTGGCGAACCCGCCCAAGGCCTTGAACAGCGCCGCCGGGACCGAGCGGACCTCGAACAACAGGCTGGTCATCAGCGGGTAGCCCGGCGCGGGAAGCTTCGCTTCACGCGACAAAACGACGAAGCGCGTCGTGTTGTGGGCGGCATCCTCGATATTCTCGGCGAGGACGTCGAGGTCGTACAGCTCGGCGGCGAGGCGCGACGCGACCGCTGCTTGCGCCGGATCGCCCGCCTCGGCGACGAGCGCAGCGGCACCCGCAGTGTCGGCGTATCGCTCGGCGGCGATGCCCCAGCCGGCGAGGCGGCGGCGGACCTGCCCGAGCGCCTGTTCATGGCTGATCGCGACGCGCACGTCCTCGCGCACGGCCCCGCGCACGCCAAGCAAACAGTGGCGCACGCGGACGAAATGCTCGCCGACGATCGCCAGCCCGGACTCGGGCAGCAGGAAGTGGATGTCGGCGACGCGGCCGTGGAGCGAATTCTCGATCGGGATCACCGCGCGCCCTGCTCGTGCCGACTGGACCGCCTCGATCGCGTCATCGAAGCTGAAGCACGGCAACGGCAGCGCGTCGGGAAAGGCCTCACGGACCGCCTGGTGCGAATACGCCCCGGGCGCGCCTTGGAACGCGACCGCGCGCGCTGGGTCAGCGGCGGCGGCGGCGTGCATCGCGGCGACGAGCGCGGCGGCGGGAGCGGGGTAGCTGGTCATCGGCGGTGGGTACGAAATGTAACTGGCGGTTACAATGCCGCGCCGGAACGACCGCCCTGCGCGCGCATGCTGCAGTGCGACGATACATGGCTTGCGAGCGCGGGACGCGGCAACTATGGTCCGCCCGCTTTGCCGGGGCGAGTGTACGCCCCGCTTTCCGGAGAACATCGTGGACAGTTTCGAGTGGAACAAGATCGCGGGCTGGACGCTCGCCGCTGCGATGACGGTCCTCGCATTGGTCCTGTTCACCGGTGAGGTCTTCCACCCGGGCAAGCTCGCCAAGCCAGGCTACATCGTCGAGGGCGTCGAGGAAGTCGCCGCCGCGGGCCCCGCGCCCGTCGCAGACAAGCCGATCGAATTCTATCTCGCGTCGGCCAGCGTCGACAAGGGCGCCGATGTCTTCAAGAAGTGCGGCGCCTGCCACAACGCCGAAAAGGGCGGCGCGGCGGGGATCGGCCCGAACCTATATGGCGTCGTCGGCGGCCCGCACGATCACATGCCCGGCTTCTCCTATTCGGACGCGATGCAGAAGACGAGCGGCCAGAAGTGGGACTGGGACGAGCTCAACACGTGGCTGACCAACCCCAAGGCTTTCGTTCCGGGCACCAAGATGGCGTTCGCCGGGATCGCCAAGCCCGAGGAACGCGCTGCGGTCATCGCCTACCTCAACAGCAAGAGCGACCACCCGCTGCCGATCCCGCCGGTTCCGGCCGAGGCTGCCGCCCCGGCAGCGGCCCCCGCCGCAGCTGGTGCGCCTGCAGCTGCTGGTGCCCCTGCGGCGGCATCCGCCGCCGGCGCGCCTGCGGCCACGCCGACCGCCGAAAAGCCTGCGCCGCAAGCCGGCAAGGCTCCCGACATTGCGCCGGGCAGCACTGGCGCAGAGAAGCAGCAGGGCACGTCGAAGACCGTTCCGACCCCCGGGTCGAAGCCCGCCTAAAATACCTACCCGCGACCCCGGCGAAGGCCGGGGTCCAGGTTCGTGCAGGCGACGAACTTCGCGGTGCAGGATCGGCGGGCCCCGGCCTTCACCGGGGTCACGCCGCCGCGGCGGTCGTCTCAGGCCAGCCCGTAATGCGCCTTGACGATCGCCCACGCCTCGTCCGCCGTCTCGACGATGTGAAACAGATCGAGGTCGGTCCGGGCGATCGTGCCTTCCTCGGCGAGCGCGTCAAAGTTGACCACCCGGCTCCAGAAGTCGCGCCCGAACAGGAAGATCGGCAGCGGCGGCACCTTGCCGGTCTGGACCAGTGTCAGCAGCTCAAACAGTTCGTCGAACGTGCCGAAGCCGCCCGGGAACGCCGCGACCGCCCTCGCACGCATCAGGAAGTGCATCTTCCGCAGCGCGAAATAGTGGAACTGGAATGACAGCCCCGGGGTGACGTACGGGTTCGGCACCTGCTCGAACGGCAGGACGATATTCAATCCGATCGAGATCGCGCCGACGTCGGCAGCCCCGCGGTTCGCTGCCTCCATGATCGACGGCCCGCCACCCGAGCAGACGACGAACTGCTTGCCCGCAGCGTCCTCGCCGACCGACGACGCCAGCCGCGCCAGCTCACGGGCCACGGTATAGTAATGCGACTTGGCGGCGAGGCTCTCGGCGATCCGCCGGTCCTCGCCCGGCTCCGACGCCGCGACGAGTGCTGCTGCGTCCTCCGGCGACGGGATCCGCGCCGAACCGTAAATCACGAAGGTCGACGCAATTCGCGCTTCGGCGAGCGCGAGTTCGGCCTTCATCAATTCGAGCTGGAGACGGACCGGTCGCGCCTCGTCACGGAGCAGGAATTCATTGTCCTGGAATGCGAGGCGGTACGCGGAATGTTCGGTCTGCGCAGTCGACGTCGGCTTGTTGGCGACGGCGGCTTCGTCGCGCGCGGTCGGAAACAGGCGCGCCGGTTTGGCTGCGGGTGATGCTGGGCTGGAAGTCATGGCAGGGTCTCGCGGGGCACGGCGGGGGCGACTTACGCGCTTCGCCGTCGCTTGTCGCCCCCGCTTCCGCCGCGCAGCTCTACTTCACGCGCGGTGCCGCGGGCCATTTGCACCCCTTCGCGTCACCATAGCCCTTGAGAAAGCCGCGGCGGACCGAGGCGGCGTAGACCACCGAGCGCGCCTTGCGCTGGGCGTTGGCGGCACCCGACAGGCGGCGGATGATGAAGCGCCCGGGGATCAGGCTGTTGATCGTGTCCTGCCCGGCGTCCATCGACAATTCGGTCGCCTCGCTCGGCTTCGTGCCGTCGGTCGGCGCGTCGACGTCGCGGCCGAGCGCGGTGTTCAGTTCCGTGACTGCGGCACCGATCGACTTGCACGTCTTGAGCCCGTCGGTCGTGTACGGATGTTCCGCCGCACGGACAAGAACCGGCGAGACCTTGGTCTTCTTGATGCCGAAATCGTGCAGCGGCGACCCCGCGATCGTCGCGACGCTGCGCTCGTCGCCCGGCGTCGTCTGCGCGGCAAGCGGGGTGGTCGCGAGCAGCATCACGGCGGCGGTCAGACGGAAAATTTGCATAAGAGACCTTTCGACAGTCGAGCGCAAAACGGTATCGGATCGATTCGGCTCCGGTGCAAACCGCTTGACTGGAGCGGAGGCTTCTTTACTCACGGCGACGGGCCACGCCGTCCCAACGCGGCGCGAGCTCTCTGTGAGGAGAGACTATGATTGACCGACCGAACGCGCCCCCGGCGCGCGCCTTTTTCTCGTCCGGCCCTTGCGCCAAGCGTCCCGGCTGGACCCCCGACCAACTCAAAACCGACGTGCTCGGCCGCTCGCACCGGTCGAAGCTCGGCAAGGCGCGCCTCAAGCTCGCGATCGACATGACCCGCGAGGTACTGCAGGTTCCCGACACCCACCTCATCGGCATCGTCCCCGCGTCCGACACCGGCGCCTTCGAAATGGCGATGTGGTCGATGCTTGGGCAGCGCCCGGTGACGATGGCGGCGTGGGAAAGCTTCGGCGAAGGCTGGGTGACCGACGCGGTCAAGCAGCTCAAGCTTGCCGACTGCACCGTCGTCAACGCGGCGTATGGCGAGCTTCCCGACCTCACCCGCGTACCGCAATCGCACGACGTCTGCTTCACGTGGAACGGCACGACGTCGGGCGTTCGCGTGCCCAACGGCGACTGGATTCGCGACGACCGCGAAGGGCTGATGCTGTGCGACGCGACGAGCGCGGTGTTCGCGCAGGAGCTGCCGTGGGCGAAGCTCGATGTCGTCACCTATAGCTGGCAGAAGGTGCTTGGCGGCGAGGGCGGGCACGGCGTCCTGATCCTCGGCCCGCGCGCGGTCGAGCGGCTGGAGAGCTACGTCCCGGCGTGGCCGCTGCCGAAGATCTTCCGCCTGACCAGCAAGGGCAAGCTGATCGCCGGCATCTTCGAGGGCGAGACGATCAACACCCCGTCGATGCTCGCGGTAGAGGATTATATCGACGCGCTGACGTGGGCGAAATCGATCGGCGGGCTGCAGGAACTCTACGCCCGCGCCGACGCCAACGCCGCCGCGCTCGACCGCTGGGTCGAGGCGACGCCGTGGGTCGCGCACCTCGCGACCGAGCCCGGAACGCGGTCGAACACCAGCGTCTGCCTGTCGCTGCCGGGCGCGTCGCCCGACGTGCCGAAGGCGATCGCCTCGCTGCTCGAGAAGGAAGGCGTCGCCTTCGACATCGGCGGCTATCGTGACGCGCCTCCGGGCCTGCGCATCTGGTGCGGCGGGACGGTTGACACCGCCGATATCGCGGCGCTCGGACCGTGGCTCGACTGGGCGCATGCGCAGGTCACGCAGCAGGCCGTCGCCGCCTAACCCCCAATTTCGTCATCCCCGCGCAGGCGGGGACCCATCAGCCCGACCTTCAGTGGTGATGGGTCCCCGCCTCCGCGGGGATGACGGCAAGAAGATCGGATAACAAACCATGCCCAAAGTCCTCATCGCCGACGAAATGTCCCCCAAGGCCGCCGAAATCTTCCGCGCGCGCGGGGTCGACTTCGACGAAATCACCGGTCTGTCGAAAGACGAACTGATCAAGATCATCGGCAATTACGACGGCATCGCCGTCCGCTCGACGACCAAGGCGACGAAGGACGTCTTCGCCGCCGCGACCAACCTCAAGGTCATCGGCCGCGCCGGGATCGGCGTCGACAACATCGACATCCCTGCCGCAAGCGCCAAGGGCGTCGTCGTGATGAACACCCCGTTCGGCAATTCGATCACCACCGCCGAGCACGCGATCGCGCTGATGTTCGCGCTCGCCCGCCAGCTGCCCGAGGCCGACGCGTCGACGCAGGCGGGCAAGTGGGAGAAGAACCGCTTCATGGGGGTCGAGCTGACCGCGAAGACACTCGGGCTGATCGGCGCGGGCAATATCGGCTCGATCGTCGCCGACCGCGCGCTCGGTTTGCGGATGAAGGTCATCGCCTTCGACCCGTTCCTGACGCCCGAGCGCGCGCAGGACCTCGGCATCGAGAAGGTCACGCTCGACGACCTGCTCGCGCGCGCCGACATCATCACGCTCCACACCCCGCTGACCGACTCTACGCGGAATATCCTGTCGGCCGAGGCGCTGGCGAAGACCAAGCCGGGCGTCCGCATCATCAACTGTGCGCGCGGCGGGTTGATCGACGAGGTCGCGCTTAAGGCCGGGCTCGATTCGGGGCATATCGGCGGCGCGGCGCTCGACGTCTTCGCCACCGAACCGGCGAAGGCATCGCCGTTGTTCGGCACGCCGAACTTCATCTCGACCCCGCACCTCGGCGCGTCGACCGACGAGGCGCAGGTCAACGTCGCGATCCAGGTCGCTGAGCAGATGTCGGACTTCCTGATGAGCGGCGGCGTCACCAACGCGCTCAACGTCCCGTCGCTGTCGGCGGAGGAAGCACCGCGGCTGCGCCCATACATGGCGCTTGCCGACCGGCTCGGTACCTTGACCGGGCAGCTCGTCAGCGACGGCATCTCGGGCGTGACGGTCGAGGTCGAGGGCGCGGCGGCCGAGCTCAACATCAAGCCGATCACCGCCGCCGTCCTCGCCGGGCTGATGCGGGTCCATTCGGACACGGTCAACATGGTCAACGCGCCGTTCCTCGCCCGCGAACGCGACATCGACGTCGCCGAGGTCCGCCACGAGCGCGAGACCGACTATCACACGCTCGTCCGGGTCACGGTGCGGACCCCCGACGGCGAGCGTTCGGTCGCGGGCACGCTGTTCGGCAACCGCGAGCCGCGGCTGGTCGAGATCATCGGCATCAAGGTCGAGGCCGACCTCCACGGACCGATGCTGTTCATCGTCAACGAGGACAAGCCGGGGTTCATCGGACGGCTCGGGAGCACCCTCGGTACTGCGAGCGTCAACATCGGGACGTTCCACCTCGGGCGGCGTGACAGCCGGGCGGAGGCGGTGCTGCTGTTGTCGGTCGACGAGGTAATCCCGGCGGCAGTGCTCAGCGAGATCAAGGCGCTGCCCGGCGTGAAGCAGGTCAAGGCGCTGAATTTTGGGTGAGAAAATACTTCTTCCCTCCCCCCGTGAGGGGGAGGGACAGGTGGCCCCTCGGCGACCAGGGAGAGGGTGCGTGCGCCACAAGCCAAAGTCGACGCGCCCCCCCTCACCCTCACCCTGGTCACGCCAGCGCGTGACCTGTCCCTCCCCCTCGCGGGGGGAGGAACGGTCGTGACCGACATCACCGCAGGCCTCCTCCCCGAAGGCCTCCGCGACCGGCTCCCCCCGCAGGCTGCCGCCGCCGAACACCTCATGCGCGGGCTGCTCGATCACGTCGCCAGCCACGGCTACGAACGCGTCCAGCCGCCGCTCGTCGAGTTCGAGGAAAGTCTCGCCGGGCGCTTGGGCGTGACCGGACGGCAGGAACTTTTGCGCTTCACCGACCCTGTGTCGCGGCACACGCTCGCGCTGCGCCCCGACATGACCGGGCAGGTCGGCCGGATCGCCGCGACCCGTCTCGCCCACATCCCTCGGCCGCTGCGGCTGGCCTATGGCGGCGCGGTCTTGCGGGTGAAGGGTAGCCAGTTGCGCCCCGAGCGCGAGATGCTCCAGGTCGGCGCCGAATTGATCGGGCGCGACAGCGTCGCCGCTGTCGTCGAGGTGCTGACGCTCGCGGTCGCCGCGCTGACCCGCGCCGGAGTCACCGGACTGACCGTCGACCTGACCCTGCCGAGCTTCGTCGCCGACCTCGCCGCTGCCTGGGCCGGGCCCGCGCCGATCGCCGATCTCGCCACGGTCGAGGACCTGCTCGACGCCAAAGACAGCGCGGGCCTCGCTGCCGGAGGCGCGTCACTCTACCAGCCGCTGATCGCCGCCGCCGGTCCCGCTGCCGCCGCTCTCGCCGCGCTCGGCCGCCTCGACCTGCCCCCGGCCCTTGCGGACCGCCTCGCCGATGTTGCCGACGTCGTCGCCGCGCTCGCCGCCGGGAACGGGGAGGGCGTTGCGGTAACGCTCGACCCGACCGAGCGCCACGGCTTCGAGTATCAGCGCTGGATCGGCTTCACGCTGTTCGCCGATGGCGTTCGCGGCGAGATCGGTCGCGGCGGCGCGTATAGCATCGTCCATCCCGACGGCGCGCGCGAGCCCGCAGTCGGTTTCTCGCTCTATATCGACGGCCTCGTCGATGCCGGATTGGGGATCGTCGCGCGCGACCGTATCCTGCTCCCCCTTGGCACGCCTGCATCCGTCGGCGACCGCCTGCGCCGCGAAGGCTGGATCACCGTCGCGGCGCTCGATGGCGATATTCCCGCCGGCTGCACGCACCGCTGGACCGGCGACACTGCCGAACCTTTGGAAGGACACGCATGACCAAAGTCGCCGTACTCGTCGGCAGCCTTCGCCGCGCCTCGTTCAGCCGCAAGCTGGCGCAGGCGATGATCGACCTCGCGCCCGACCTCGACTGCACGATCGTCGAAATCGGCGCGCTGCCGATCTACAATCAGGACTTCGACGACGACGGCACGCCGCCCCCCGCCTACACCGAATTTCGCACGGCGATGGCCGGATATGGCGCGGTTCTGTTCGTCACTCCCGAATATAACCGCTCGGTTCCCGGCGTGCTTAAGAACGCGCTCGACGTCGGGTCGCGGCCGTATGGCAAGAGCGTGTGGAGCGGCAAACCGGCGGCGGTCATCAGCTGCACCCCCGGCGCGTTGGGCGGCTTCGGCGCGAACCATCATCTCCGCCAATCGCTCGTCTTCCTCGACATGCCGACGATGCAGCAGCCTGAGGCTTACCTCGGCAACGTCGCCAAAATGTTTGCCGACGATGGCAGCGTCATGCCCGCGTCGCACGAATTCCTCGCCAAGATCATGGCTGCGTTCACCACCTGGATCGGAAGGACTGCCCCCCATGGCTAATGTCGTCGTTATCGGGGCGCAGTGGGGCGACGAGGGTAAGGGCAAGATCGTCGACTGGCTGTCGGCGCGCGCCGACGTCGTCGTCCGCTTCCAGGGCGGGCACAACGCCGGACACACGCTCGTCGTCGGCAACGAGGTCTACAAGCTCAGCCTGCTGCCGAGTGGCATCGTTCGCGGTGCGCTGTCGGTGATCGGCAACGGCGTCGTCTTCGACCCGTGGCACTTCAAGGCCGAGGTCGAAAAGCTCCGCGGCCAGGGCGTCGCGATCAGCCCCGAGACGCTGCAGGTCAGCGAACTGTGCCCGCTGATCCTGCCGCTCCATAGCGAGCTCGATGGCCTGCGCGAGGACGCCAGCGGCGCGGGCAAGATCGGCACGACGCGGCGCGGCATCGGCCCGGCGTATGAGGACAAGGCCGGACGCCGCGCGCTGCGGGTCTGCGACCTCGGCCACCTCGACAAGATGGGACCGCAGCTCGACCGGCTGCTCGCGCATCACAATGCGCTCCGCGTCGGCTTCGGCATCCCCCCGGTCGACCGCGAGGCGCTGGTCGCGTCGCTCGAGGAGATCGCGCCGTTCGTCCTGCCATTTGCCGCGCCCGTCTGGTCGAGCCTCGGCGATGCCCGCCGCGCCGGAAAACGCATCCTGTTCGAGGGCGCGCAGGGCGTGCTGCTCGACGTCGACCACGGCACCTACCCGTTCGTCACCTCGTCGAACGTCGTCGCCGGCACCGCCGCGAGCGGCAGCGGCATGGGTCCCGGCGCGATCAACTACGTCCTCGGCATCGTCAAGGCGTACACGACGCGCGTCGGCGGCGGCCCCTTCCCGACCGAGCTCGACGACGCGATCGGGCAGCGCTTGGGCGAGCGCGGGCGCGAATTCGGCACCGTCACCGGGCGCAAGCGCCGCTGCGGCTGGTTCGACGCGGTGCTGGTCCGGCAGGCGGTGCAGGTCAGCGGCGTCCACGGCATGGCGCTGACCAAGCTCGACGTCCTCGACGGGCTCGACGATTTGATGATCTGCAACGGCTACACGCTCGACGGGAAGACGCTCGACCATTTCCCGGCGCACGCGGCGGACCAGGCGGCGGTTGTCCCGATCTATGAGCGCTTCGACGGCTGGAGCGAATCGACGATGGGCGCGCGCAGCTGGGGCGAACTTCCGGCACAGGCGATCAAGTACATTCGCCGCATCGAGGAACTGACCAACTGCCCGGTCGCTTTGGTCAGCACATCACCCGAGCGCGAGGATACGATCCTCGTGCGCGATCCGTTCGTCGACTAATCGCGGAGCCACCCCGGGATTAGGAAGGCGTCGACCAACCACCATAGGCCGACAAAGCCCCAGATCAAAAAGCCGAGGCCGAACCACCACGTCAACCATCCGAGAACGTGAAGCACGAGCATGACTGCGCCGCTGAAGACACGCCCGGTGAGGAAACGGTGACCGCCAATGTTGCCAAGGAAGAACCAGACGACATAGGTGATCAGCGTCGACGCGACCGGCGGCCCGACCTCGTTCGTACGGTAGCGATCGATCGCCATGGCATTCCTCCCGGGTGTGTTACCCAGCTAAGATAGTCGCCACGTGGCGAGATTAAAAGCCCGTCTGCCCGCGATGCATCAGTCTCGCATCGGCGAGCACCAGCGCCATCATCGCCTCAGCGACCGGTGCCGCGCGGATGCCGACGCACGGGTCGTGGCGGCCCTTGGTGACGATCATGGTGGCGTCGCCTGTCGAGGTGATCGTATCGACCGGGGTAAGGATCGACGAAGTCGGCTTGAGCGCGATGCGAATGACGACCGGTTGCCCGGTCGAGATTCCGCCCGCCGTGCCGCCCGCGTGGTTTGAGCCGAACACCGGCCGCCCGTCGTTGCCGGGGCGCATGGCGTCGGCATTCTCTTCGCCGCGGAGCCGTGCGGCGCCGAAGCCGTCGCCGACCTCGACGCCCTTGACCGCGTTGATGCTCATCATCGCGGCGGCTAGCTGACTGTCGAGCTTGGCGTAGACCGGGCTTCCCCACCCTGCTGGAACACCACTCGCGCAGCATTCGACGATCGCGCCGAGCGACGACCCTGACTTGCGCGCGGCATCGAGGAGCGTCTCCCACCGCGCAGCAGCGGCAGGATCGGGGCAGAAGAACGGGTTGCGGTCGATCTCGGCATCGTCGAACGCGGCGCGGTCGATCGCGTCGCCGCCGAGCTCGACGAGATACGCGCGGATGGAGACCTCGGGGATGACCAGCCGCGCGACCGCCCCCGCCGCGACCCGGCTCGCGGTCTCACGCGCCGACGACCGCCCGCCACCACGCGGATCGCGGAGGCTGTACTTGGCGTCATAGGCATAATCGGCGTGGCCGGGGCGATACGCCTGCGCGATGTCACCATAGTCCTTCGACCGCTGGTCGACGTTGTCGATCATCAGGTGGATCGGGGTGCCGGTGGTGCGCCCCTCATAAACGCCCGACAGGATGCGGACCTGATCGGGCTCCTGCCGCTGCGTCGTGAAGCGCGATGTGCCGGGGCGGCGCTTGTCGAGCCACGGCTGGACGTCGGTCTCGGACAGCAATAGGCCGGGGGGGCAGCCGTCGACGACCGCGCCGATCGCGGGGCCATGCGATTCGCCCCAGGTGGTGAAGCGGAAGCTGTGGCCAAAGGTGTTGAAGGTCATGAAGGTTCTACCGTGTTACCTTCACCTCCCCACACCCAAGCGGGCGCGGGCTTGTTTCTCTCTCCAAGTGGGAAAGGGGTATCAGGCAACGCTGATATCCGGCGCGTCCTCGGCCTTCATCCCGATCACGTTATACCCCGCGTCGACGTGATGGACCTCGCCCGTCACCCCGCTCGCGAGGTCGCTCAGCAGGTACACGCCCGCCCCGCCGACATCGTCGATCGTCACGTTGCGGCGGAGCGGCGAGTTATATTCGTTCCACTTGAGGATGTGGCGGAAATCGCCGATCCCGCTCGCCGCCAATGTCTTGATCGGACCGGCGCTGATCGCGTTGACCCGCACCTTGTCGGGTCCGAGGTCCATCGCGAGGTAGCGCACACTCGTCTCGAGCGCCGCCTTCGCGACGCCCATGACGTTATAATGCGGGATGACCTTCTCGGCGCCGTAATAGCTCAGCGTGAGCATCGACCCGCCGTCGGGCATCATCGCCAACGCGCGCTGAGCGACCGCGGTGAAGCTAAACACGCTGATATTCATCGTCGTCGCGAAGTTCTCGGCGCTGGTATCGACATAGCGGCCGCGGAGTTCGTTCTTGTCCGAAAAGCCGATCGCGTGGACGAGATAGTCGATCGTCGGCCAGCGCTCGGCGAGTGTCGCGAAGCACGCATCGATGCTCTCGGGTTCGGCGACATCGCATTCGATAAGCAGGTCGCTGCCGAGCGACGCCGCCAAGGGGCGAACGCGCTTTTCGAGGGCCTCCCCCTGAAAGCTGAAGGCGATCTCGCCGCCCTGCGCTGCAACCGCCTGGGCGATGCCCCATGCGAGGCTCCGGTCGTTCGCCACCCCCATGATCAGGCCGCGCTTTCCGGCCATCAGTCCTGCCATTTATGGTCCTTGTTAACTCTTGGCGCAGTCGACGCCTTGGCCCGGTTCGATCGTCGCCGCTTTCTGGCCCAGTTTCGGCACAATCGCCAGCGCTGCGTTGAGCTGTGCGCCGATGACCACCCCGAATCCGATGATATAGAAGAACAGCAAGGCGACGATTACCCCGGCAAGACTGCCGTAGGTGCGGTCATAGCTGCCAAAACTCGACAGAACGACCGGCAGCAGCATCGTCGTGCCAATCCACACCACTGCAATGAGCAGCGCGCCTGGCCACACCGGTGCGCCGGCATCGCGAAATTTGCGCGGGGTGAGCGCGTAGAACAGCCCCCAGAGCGAGCCGAACAGCGCAAGCGCAGGCGCGATCCGTCCAAGCCCGACGAGACTGATGAGGTTCTCTTTGAATGGCAGGAGCTGGACGATGAACTGCTCGATGCCGGTCATCACGACCTGGACGATGAAGGCGATGACCATCAGAAAAACCGCGCCGACGATCAGCGCGATCGCGCCGACGCGGTATTCCCAGACCGGGCGCGTGCTGCTCGTGCCGTACGCCTTGCGGATGATCTCGCGTATCGTCTCGATAAAACCGGACACCGTCCACAAGGTCACGAGAATACCGAGCGTTACAAGTCCCTTGCCCGAGCGCGCCGTCAACACCGCGCGGACCGGCGCGGCGATCAGCTTGCCGACATCGGGCGGGACGGTCCGCATGAAGGCGTTGACCGCGTGAATGCCATCCTCCGTCCGTCCGAATGCCCCGGCAATCGTCGCAACCACGATGAAGAACGGAAACAGCGTCAGGAGCGATAGATAGGCGAGGTTCCCGGCGAGGACGAAGCCGTCGATCCAGGTACCACTGACAACCCGCGTGACGATCTGGCATGGGCGCGTTGCGAGAAAACGGGCCAGGGCCGCCGGAACGTGCATGTCGGTGTGCCCCTCAGTCGATCCCGAGCGCGCTCCGCGGATTACGGGTCGCGTCCCCCTCCCAACGCTCGGCAAAGCTGCGAAGCTCCGCATCGTCGGCGGGCAAATCGACCATCAGTGTCGCAAGCAGGTCGCCCCGGCTGCCGTCCGCCTTGGAGAAGCCGCGCCCGCGCAGTCGCAAGGTGCGCCCCGACGTCGTTCCGGCGGGGACGCCGAGCATGACCGGGCCTTCGGGCGTCGGCACCCGGACCTTCGCACCGAGCACCGCCTCGCCCAGACGCACCGGCAGGTCGAGGCGGATGTCGGCACCGTCGCGCGTGAAGAAGCGATGCGGCATGATATCGATCGTCACCAGCGCATCGCCCGCGCCGCCCGGACCGGGATCGCCCTGCCCCGCCATCCGCACCTGCTTGCCGCTTTCGAGCCCCGGAGTCAGCTTGAGGTCGAGCGTCTTGCCGTTCTTCAGCGCTATCCGCTGCGGCTTGAGCAGCGCCGCATCCTCGAACGGGACGTTCAGGCGGTACGACACGTCGGCGCCCTTGACCGGGGCAGCGCGCATTCGCGGATCGCTGCCAAACGGGCCACCGCTGCGTCCGAACAGCTCGGAAAAAATGTCACCTGGATCGCCGCCGAAGTCGAAGCGTGTTCCGCCTCCCGGTTGCGGGCCGAAGCCGTCGCCGCCACCGAACCCACCGCCGCTCCCGCCGCCGAACCCACCATACCCCGGCGGTGCTTTCGGCTGGCCATCGGCATCGATCTCGCCGCGGTCATACTTGGCGCGCTCGCCCGTATCCGACAGGATCGTGTACGCTGCCGAGACGTCCTTGAACCGCGCCAGCGCCGCCGCGTCACCCGCATGAGTGTCGGGGTGGTTCGCCTTGGCGAGCTTGCGATAAGCTTTTTTAATGTCGGCGGCGCTTGCCCCGCGCGCGACACCGAGCGTCGAATAAAGGTCTTTTGCCATGATCCCCGTCACCACAGTGGCGGCGCGCTGTCCAGTATGTTGGTGCGGCCGGGCGTTCGCCTTAGCGGATCGTCCCGTCACCAATCTCCATTACAGCAAGCGAAACGTCGGTTTGTGCGCCGCGGACTGCTGCGACACCGCATGATGCAATCAAATATTCATAAAAGTGTCGGATTTGTTTACATTCCGGGACCGTATTGATTGTTCAAGTCGCTGACAAGGCTTGATTCGAGAAATTGGCACGAGTCTTGCTAATATTAACCTATGCGTAATCATTCGATTATGCTGGACTGGCATTTTTGGGTCGGCCTTGGGGATTTTGTCGAAAGGGTTCGCTAAAATGATTATTAAATTTGCGGCAGCCGCGGCGTTCATGGCTTTGGCAGCGGCGGGTCACGCGATGACTGTTACATCGGCGTTCGGCTCGCCTGATTCCGGTCCGGCGATGGGCGAGACGATGCTGGTCGACTTCAACTCAACGACGCTTCCGACCGGCTACGCACTGTCGGGCGGTTATGGGTACGCGACGGGAACGACGTCGTTCGCGGCTGCGCCGGCTGGCGACACGACGCAGTATCTCTACGTTTCATCGGCGCTGACGCCGAATAACGCGACATTGACCACTGCGCACGCATTGAAATCGATCAGCTTTTATTGGGGATCGATCGACGCGTACAATACGGTCGATGTCCTCGGTGCCGGCGGCGTTTCGCTCGGCTCCTATGGCGGCTCGGCGTTCGCACCAGCGAACGGCGACCAATCGGCTGCTTCAACCAACCGCCGGGTCTACTTCACCGCTGGCAGCGGCCAAGTCATCACCGGGTTGCGCTTCGCCTCGACCGGAGTGGCGTTCGAGCTCGATGACGTTGCCGGCACGGCAGTCCCCGAGCCTGCTGCATGGGCGCTGATGATCGTTGGCTTCGGCATGGTCGGCTTTGCCGCCCGCCGCCGTCGGGCCACCACACCGGCCGTCGCCGCCTAACCTGGCTCAAGATCAAACGAAGGGCCCCGGTTCGCCGGGGCCCTTTTTTTGTGTGCGTTGAGGCTGGGTTCATCGCAGGCTGCCTAAAGAGCCATACCGGAACCTCGCAATCTTGTTGATCGTTACGGGGCGACCAAACGTCATTTCGAAGGATTTTTATGCGTAATTTCATCCTCGCTGTCGGCCTCGCCGCCGCCACGATCACGACGTCCGCAACCGCGCAGCAGACTTGCCAGGAGCGCCGCGACAACCGTGTCATCGGCACCGTCGCGGGTGCCGGTATCGGCGCGGTCCTCGGCGGCGCGATCTCCGGCGGCGGGCTCGGTGCCGTCCTCGGCGCGGTCGGCGGCGGTGTTGCGGGCAATCAGCTGACCAAGTCGAACGATGGCGGCTGCGAGCGTGCGTACGGTTATTACGACAACAGCCGTCGCTGGCATGCCAACCGCATCGAGGGCAACAGCGCAACTGGTTACTACGACCGCAATGGTGCCTGGGTCGTCGGCGCGCCGAGCGGCTATTATGACAACGACGGACGCTACATCGCGTCGCAAAATGGCGGCTATCGCGACAGCAATGGCTATTGGGTGCCCGCGCGTGACCAAGCGTATTACGCTGCCGATGGCAGCTACATCGATCCGCGCGCCGTGGGCTATTCGGCCCCGCAGCCGGCATACGACCCGCGCGCGCAGGGCTATCAGGGCGATCCGCGCACGCAAGGATACCAGGGCGACGAGGGCCCGCGCGACATCCGCAGCCGTGAAGACCGCCTTGCGCAGCGGATCGACCGGTTCGCTGCCGACGGCACGATGAACCGCGACCAGGTCTATCGCGCGCGCGCCGATCTCGACTCGATCCGCCGCAGCGAGCGGTCGATGCGCCACTATAACGGCCAGCTTTCGCCGCAGAACGAGGCGAACATCCAGGCGCGCCTCGATGCGATGAGCCAGCGGCTCCGCGATACAAAGGCGCAGTCGCAGACCGGCTATCGTAACTAGTCCGGAAGCCTGACCGGTTGCTCCCCATCGCCGCGGGCCTTACACCTGCGGCGATGTTGCACGACCCCTTCCCGATCTTCGCCGACTGGTTTGCCGCCGCGACTGCAGCCGAGGTCAACGACCCCAACGCGATGGCGCTGGCGACGGCGACGCCCGACGGACGGCCATCGGTCCGCGTGGTCCTGATGAAGGCGTGGGACGAGCGCGGCTTCGTCTTTTACACCAACCTCGATAGCCGCAAGGGCGCCGAAATCGCGGCCAACCCCGCGGTCCATCTCGATTTCCACTGGAAGTCGCTGCGGCGGCAGGTCCGCGTCGACGGCCGCGCCGAGCTTGTCCGCGACGCCGAGGCCGACGCCTACTTCGACACCCGCCCCCGCGATTCGCAGCTTGGCGCATGGGCCTCGGACCAGTCGCGCCCGCTGCCCGACCGCGCGGTCTTCCGCGAGAAACTCGCCAATGCCACGGCGAAGTACGACGGCACCGCCGTCCCCCGCCCGGCGCGCTGGTCGGGCTTTCGCGTCGTTCCCCAGCAGATCGAATTCTGGCAGGACGTCGACTTCCGCCATCATGAGCGCACGCTCTACACGCGCAGCGGCGACGGCTGGACGACCGGGATGCTGTACCCATGAGTACGGTCTCGTCCTCTCCGAACGCGAGCGCGCCTTCACGCGCGACCCTTACTCGCCGCGCCGCGATCGCCTCGGTATCGTCGGCGACCGTCCTGCTCGTGCTCAAGGCGTGGGCGGCATCGGCAACGGGGTCGGTGGCGATGCTCGGCTCGCTCGCCGACACCGGCCTCGACCTGCTGTCGAGCTGTGTCACGCTTTACGCCGTCTGGCTTGCAGGCCAGCCTGCCGACGAGGATCATCGCTTCGGCCACGGCAAGGCGGAGGCGATTGCCGCGCTGATGCAGACTCTCGTCATCCTCGGCTCGGCGGTCGCAATCGGTGTGCGCGCGGCGATGGAGATCGGCACGCGAACCCCTCCGCAGCGCGCCGATGTCGGCATCGGCGTGTCGGTCGTCGCGGTCGCGCTGACCCTGTGCCTTGTCGCCTATCAGCGCCACGTCGTCCGCATGACCCAGTCGATCGCGATCGTCACCGACCAGGTCCATTACGAATCCGACCTGCTGCTCAACCTCGCGGTCATCGCCGCGTTCGCGCTCGAGGCGTTCGCGGGGCTCCACGGCGCCGACGCGGTGTTCGGCATCGGCATCGCGCTATACCTTGCCTATGGTGCGATCACGTCCGCCCGCGCCGCGCTCGACATGCTGATGGACCGCGAATGGCCCGACGAGAAACGCCAGACTTTGCTCGGCGTCGTCGCGCGCCACCCGCAGGTCGACGGCGTCCACGAGCTCCGCACCCGCAGCAGCGGCGTCGTTGATTTCATTCAGTTCCACATCTGGCTCTCACCCGAGATGAGCGTCCGCTGCGCCCACGACATCGTCGACGAGATCGAGGCCGATGTCGCCACGACCTTCCCCGGCGCAGAGATCATGATTCATATCGATCCGCTCGGTCATTACGACCGGCCGCAAGTGTTGAGGGCCTGACCGATGCGCATCCCGTTCCACCAGATCGACGCCTTCGCCGACCGCCCGTTCAGCGGCAACCCGGCAGCGGTGATGATCCTCGACGCCGCGCTCGACGACGCGACCTGCCAGTCGATCGCGGCGGAGAACAACATCGCCGAGACCGCCTTCCTCGTCGCACGGACCGATGGTGTCGCCGACTACGACCTGCGCTGGTTCACGCCGACGGTCGAAGTCGCGCTGTGCGGCCACGCGACGCTGGCGAGCGGGCATTGGGCGCTGATGCGCGACCGCAGCCGGTCGGCAGTGACCTTCGCGACGCGTAAGGCGGGCGTACTGACCGTCGCCCGCGACGGCGCGGCGCTGCGGCTCGACCTGCCGTCATGGAGCGCCGAGCTGGGCGAGCGCCGTCCTGACATCGAAGCGGCGCTGGGCGTTTCGCCGGTCGCAACGCTGTGGCGCGACAACGGTTATTCAGTCCTCGTCCTCGAGAACGAGGAGGCGGTCCGCGCACTGACTCCCGACTTCGCCGCCCTCCGCGCGATCGCCGACACGCTCGTCATCGCGACTGCGCCCGGGACCAAGACCGACGTCGTCAGCCGCGTCTTCGCCGCGAGCGCCGGGATCGACGAAGACCCCGTCACCGGATCAGCGCACTGCGTCATCGCGGGGTATTGGGCCGACCGGCTGGGTCGTAACGCCTTCTCCGCGTATCAGGCGAGCGCGCGCGGCGGCCACGTCGCGTGCCGCCTCGACGGCGACCGGGTGATCCTCGGCGGGACGTGCGTCGAGGTAATCGAAGGCGTGTTCATTCTTTAGCGGGCGCCGTGAGCTCCGCATTTTAGCCGTCATACCTGCGCAGGCGGGGACCCATCGCCCCGACAGTGTGGGTGATAGGTCCCCGCCTGCGCGGGGATGACGGTTCAAGCAAATATAGCTCGCGTTGAAGGCCGCACACCAAGCCTGTCCTACAGCGTGCGTTTCGGCATAGCGTCGAAAGATGTGCCCGCTCCTCCCCATCCCCGAGCTTCCAGCCTCGCTCCGCCACTCCACGAGCCGCGGCGCAAATGCTGAAAAGCTGGTCGTTCCGTGGACTTGTGTAACCTTCGGAGCGGCGCGACCGTGAAAAACCTGGTCGTTCTATGGACTTGTGTAACCTTTGGCGACTGCGGCCTGCGCCGAATCAATTACCTGCCGGGCCGCGCATACCCCGTTGCGTAGGTCCGTGAAGCTGCGTATCATCACTCCGTAAAACTCGAGGAGCCGACCCGATGAACGCCCCCGTCAAATCCGGCACCTTTGTCCCCGCCGACAAGGACCTCCACCTCCCGACCTACGCCGAACTGTCGCATTTGCCTGGGCTCAAGCCGCATCCGCTGCCGCTCCTCCGCACGATCGAGTTCCTCAAGGACCCTCTCGCCGGGGTCACCGCCAACGTCGCCAACTTCGGCAAGGTCTACCGGGTCAACAACTTCGGCGGCTGGAACGTCGGACTGATCGGGCCCGACGCCAACGAGCTGGTGCTGTTCGACAAGGACAAGAACTTCTCGTCCGAGCTCGGCTGGACCCCGATCCTCGGCCGCGTCTTCCCGCGCGGGCTGATGCTGCTCGACTTCGACCACCACCGCGCCGATCGCAAAACGCTGTCGGTCGCGTTCAAGCCCGAGCCGATGCGCCACTATCTCGGTGCGCTCAACAGCGGGATCGCGCGCGGCATCGCCGGCTGGCCGACCGGGACCGAGTTCAAGTTCTACCCCGCGATCAAGGCATTGACCCTCGACCTCGCCGCCACCTCGTTCCTCGGCATCGCGTGGGGCCCGGAGGCAGACGCGATCAACAAGGCGTTCGTCGACATGGTCGCGGCGTCGATCGGCATCGTCCGCGTCCCCCTGCCGTTCACCGCGATGGGCCGCGGGGTGAAGGGCCACAAGTTCATGTCGAAGTTCTTCGCCCGCGAAATCCCCAAGCGCCGCGGCGCGACCGGCGCGGACTTCTTCACCCAGTTCTGCAACGCCCGCAACGACGCCGGCGACCTCCTGACCGACCAGGAGATCATCGACCATATGAACTTCCTGATGATGGCGGCGCACGACACGCTGACGTCGTCGCTGACCTCGACGATCTATTATCTGGCGAAAAACCCCGAGTGGCAGGACCGGCTGCGGACCGAGATCATGGCGGTCCGCGCCACCGCCGGACCCGAGCTGCCGTTCGACCGCCTCGGCGAGCTCGAACAGACCGAGTGGGCGTTCAAGGAAGCGCTGCGGCTGCTCCCGCCGGTACCGTCGGTCCCGCGCCGCGCGCTCCGCGACTTCACCTTCAACGGCTTCACCATCCCCGGGGGGACGCACGTTGGGGTCAACCCGATGTACACCCACCGCATGGCCGAATATTGGGAAGACCCCGAGACGTTCGACCCGTCGCGCTTCAGCCACAACCGCTCTAAGGGCCGCCACAAATACGCATGGGTGCCGTTTGGTGGGGGCGCGCACATGTGCATCGGACTGCACTTCGCCTACATGCAGATGAAGTCGTTCTTCTACACGCTGCTGAGCGAGTGCCGTGTCGTCGTCGATCCGGAATATGTCTGCGATTTTCAGATGTTCCCGATCCCCAAGCCCAAGGACGGCCTGCCGATCCGCCTCGAACGGCTCTAGTGGCGGCGCGTCGCGGGTTGCGTATCGTGGCATGGATCGTGGCGGCGCTGATCGCCGTCGCGGTGGTCGCGTGGCTGGTCTTCCGCGTCCCCGACATACCCGTCGCAACACTCCGGGCGAAGTACGCCTCGCCCGCGTCGCAGTTCATCGAGGTCATGCCCGGGCTGACCGTTCACCTCCGCGACGAGGGCAAGCATGACGGCGTCCCACTGGTCCTGCTCCACGGCTCGAACGCTTCGCTCCATACGTGGGAGCCATGGGTCGCGCGTCTCGGCGACCGCTTCCGGATCATCAGCTTTGACTTACCCGCTCACGGCCTGACCGGCCCCGCCCCCGACGGTCAATATAGCCAGTCTGCCTATGCCAAGGTGCTCGCGGCGGTCGTCGCCAACCGCCGACTAACGCGCTTCGTCCTCGCCGGAAACTCGATGGGCGGCGGCGTCGCTGCGCGCTATGCCGCCGATCATCCCGACCGCATTGCCGGGCTGATCCTCGTCGATGCCAGCGGCGCGCTTTACCCCGAAGGCGCCCGCGACACCCCGCTCGCGCTGCGGATCGCCCGCGCCCCCATCATCCGCGACATCGCCAGCAGCATCACCCCACGCTCGCTGATCGCGGCATCGTTCGCCGGGGCGGTATCGAACAAGGCGGTGATGACCCCGGCGATGATCGACCGCTATTGGGAGCTGTTGCGCTACCCGGGCAATCGCGCGGCGACGCTCGACCGCTTCGCGCAGGGCTATTCGTCGGTCAGCCCGGCCGACCTTGCCCGGATCGACGCCCCTGTCCTGATCCTGTGGGGCCGCGACGACCGCTTCATCCCGGTCGCTTCAGCCGCCTATTTCGCCGCCAACCTGCCCCAGAGCCGCACGATCATCTACGACGGCATCGGCCATTTGCCGATGGAGGAGATGCCCGACCGCTCGGCGGCCGACGTTGGGGGTTTCATCGCTGGTCTTGGTTCTCCGGCCGGACAAACACCCCCAAATAGCGCGCCATTGCCTGCGCCGTCGGCTCGGCCAGCGCGATGAACGCCCGCCGCGCATCGAGCGGGTCACTGGTCCGATCGAACAGCCCAGCGTCGCACAGCGTCCGTATCCAGCGGAGCGCGGTCGTCGGCGGCACGCACGCGGCAATGCACAGGCTCGACACCGACACCGGCTGCCCTTCGGCACGCGCGGCGGCCAGGTCGAGCAGCATGTCCCACGCCGGGTCGGCGAAGATGTCGGCAGGGAAATACCGGTCGCGCGCCCGCCGCGCCCGGACGATCTGGCGAATGGCTCCGGGATCGACCGGTGGCGGGTCGCTCGCATCGGTCGGTGCGATCAGCCGCGCGAGTGCCGCCGCGACCCGCTCGGCTTCGGCTCCCAACGCCCCGAGCCGCGCCGAACTCTGGTCCGACCGGTCGGCGACGCCGGCGGCCTTAGGCGCGGCGGCAGCTTCCCGGATCGCGGCAACGAGGTCGGCGGCAGCCGGCACCTCGGCAATGAAGTCTGCAAGGTTGCTCGCGAGCGCCAAGCCCGCATGCTCCGGGTTGCCGAAGGCAAGCACGCGTGGCCCCGAAGCACTCAGCCGCGCTGCCAGCGCAGGAGTCGCAAGGGCGAGATCGAGGACGACGACATCGATCGTCCAATGATCCGCAAGCGTCGCCGTCAATGCTGCGCCATCGGCGACGAAGCCGACCGCAAGCCCCTCCCCGGCAAGCGCCTCGCGGTAGCGATCAGCCCATGCCGGAGACACCGCGCACAGCGTCGTTACATCGCCGAATCGTAACGCCGCAGCTTTTTCGGTTAACAAAATATGTCAATCCCCACTAAAACGCACCGCACGCCAAGCTGCCGAAAACGTTCGTACTTTCCGACCATTTCGGATGCAGAATGACTTTACGCCTATACGGGCAAGTATAGGTTCCTGCCTAGCCGCTTTTACCTGCGGGGTGTGTAGCGCAGTTTGCCCATAAGTGTTGCGTCACCAACAGGACTTTTCCCATGAAAGCCCCTGCGTCGCCGCCGACCAAGCTCGCCGAATTGATCGGAGCGAGTCCCGCGATCGTCAAGGTCCGCGCGCTCGTCGACCAACTCGCGGCGTCGTCGGTCTCGGTTCTCGTCACCGGGCCGTCGGGGAGCGGCAAGGAAGTCGTCGCGCAGCTGCTCCACCAGCGGAGCAGCCGTGCCGCCAAGCCATTCGTCGCGATCAACTGCGCCGCGATCCCCCGCGACCTCCTCGAAAGCGAGATCTTCGGACATGAAGCCGGGTCGTTCACCGGTGCCGCCAAGGCGCGTCGCGGGCGCTTCGAGCTCGCCGACACCGGCACCTTGTTCCTCGACGAGATCGGCGACATGCCCGCCGAGTTCCAGGTCAAGCTGCTGCGTATCCTCGAAACCCGGCTCGTCGAGCGCGTCGGCGGCATGCTCGCCTTCCCGGTCGACGTCCGGCTGATCGCGGCGACCAACGTCGATCTCGCCGAGGCGGTCGCGTCGGGGCGCTTCAGGGAGGACCTGTTCTACCGGCTGGCAGTCGTCGAGATCCGCCTTCCCGGCCTCGCCGAGCGCGCGAGCGACGTCCCCCTGCTGCTCGAACACTTCGCCCGCAACAGCGAACGCCCCCGGGTCGGCTTTACCGCGGGCGCGACCGACTATCTCGCCAGCCAGCCGTGGCGCGGGAACGTTCGCGAGCTCAGGAACTTCGTCGCTCGGGCAACCGCCCTCCACCCCGGCGCGCTGGTCGACCGGACCCTCGCGGCGACGTTGCTCCACGGTGAGAGGCACATACTTGCCCTGCCGACGACGCTACCGCTCCCCGACCGCGGGCCGTGGCGCGACGGCGAGCCGATCGACCTCAAGGCGGTCCTCGACGACGTCGAGCAGGCGTATATCCGTGACGCCCTTGGCAGAACTGCGGGCGGCATCGCCGGGTCGGCGCGGCTGCTCGGCCTGCGCCGGACAACGCTGATCGAGAAGATGCGGCGGCTCCAGATCGAGCGCCCGGCGGATTGCTGACCTATCTGGCCGTGACTTCGATCTTCCCCCACGCCCGCGCCAGCTCGCCGAGCTGGGTCGCGGCACCGGCGAACAGGTCGGCGCGGCGCTCGCTACTCGCGGCGACTGTCACCGCGCGAACCTGCGCATAGGCATCGGCCAGCGCCCGCGCGACGGTCCCGCCGCGGCCATGGTCGAGCGCGGCATCGAGGGCGTCGAGGATCCGCAAGCCCCGCGTCGTCGCCGCAACCCGAGCCGCCGCATCGCCAGCGGAAGTCGCAGCCGCCGCCGCCGCCAGCGCCTCGCGGCCGCCCGAGTAGAGCATCGCGACAAGGCCGTGCGGAGTCGCGGCGGCAATACGATCTCGGAGGTCGGCGTCGCGGTAGCGCCGCGCGATCGCCGCCGCCGGGTTCGGCATTACGTTGGCGCGCGGGGCAAAGGCATGGGCAAGCGACATCGACGTCTCCTCAGTTAGTCGTCTGGTTCCACGCCTTGATCTGCTCGTCGAGAAAGGCCTGGGTCGATTTGGAGGCGGCGACGGCGGCCTCCATCGCGGCGTATTGCTTCACCAGCGTCGCCCGGTACGTCGTCATCCGCGCGTCGAGGGTAGCCCGCTCGGACGCGATCGCGGTCGTCTCGCGGGCGTAGCGGTTCGAGGCGTCACCAGTCTTTGTCACCGCAGCGAAGTCGGCGGCGAGCGCGGTCAGCGCCCCCTTGGTCGCGCCGCTGGCGGTCAGCCCGACGAGGATCTTCTCGGCGGCATCGGGGTAAGCGGCGACGGCGGCCCCAAGCCTCGTCTCGTCGACGCTTAGCGTTCCGTCGCGCGCCGTTGTGATGCCGAGATCGGCCAGCCGAGATGGCACCCCCGCCGCCACACTGCCGGTTACACTCGACGTCAATGCGGCGAGCTGCTGCTCGAAGCGCCGCATCGTTGCATCGCCGACCAATGCCCCCGCCGGATCCGACGTCGTCGCGGTATGGGTCAGCCCCTTGGCGGTCGCGCTGACCGCGTTGAGCGCCGCGACGAGGTCGCGGATCGCGCTCTTCAGGCCGTCGCCGTCGCGGGTCGCGGCGATCGTCACCGTCGTCCCCGGAGATGCTTTGCGAAGGTCGAGCGTCACCCCGTCGATCAGGTCGGAGAAGTGGTTCGTCGGGCGCTTGATCGCGATCCCGTCGACGGTAAGCGAGGCGTCATGGGCGGTCGCGGCGACCGTCATCGTGCTGGCTGCCGGCGTGTAGACGAAGCGGTTGAGCCCGGTATCGGCGACGCCGTCCGCGCTGGCCCCTGGGTCGGCGGCGACGATGAACGCCGAAGCCGCGCCCCCCGGGCCCTTGAGGACGAGGCGGGCGCCGGTTGAGTCGGCGATGATGCTCGCGACGACCGCGGTCGCGTTGCCCTTTTGCGCGGCATTGATCGCGTCGCGGAGCCCCGTCAGGCTGTTGTTTGTCGGGTCGATCGTGACCGTGATCGGCGCGGCCGTTCCCCCGGCAAAGCCGAAGCCGCCCTGCCCGTCGCTCGTCGCGGTGCCGAAGGTCAGCGTCAGGGTGCCGAGCCCGACCGGCGCGGCGGGTGACGCGACCGTCCCGGCGACGAGGGTCTGCCCGGCGGCGAGGGCATTGACGACGATGTCGATCGGGTCGAGCAACGGCGTCGCCCCGCTGGTCGCGCTCGCGGCGACCACCGCCGGATCGCTGCTTGACGGCAAGGGCCCGAGCGCGCCGCCGACGGTCCGCGACGACAGCGCCGTGATCAGCCCGCTCAGCCCCGAGTTGACTTGAGACACGCCCGAGATGCGCGCGTCGTTGACCGTCGACCGCGTGGTCAGCGCGGTGTCGCGCGGGTCGTGCTGCGCCTTGACCAGCGCGTCGATCAGCGCGGTCGTGTCGAGCCCCGATCCAACCCCGAGCGTGGTGAGGATGCTGGTCATGTCAGGTTAACGTCTTGTCGCACCCAAGGCTTAGCCGCGTCTGTTACGGAACCGGGTTGGCGGGCATCAGTTTGAGCGAGACCATTAAAGGGTTTCGCCGATGCTCCGTGATCTCTTCCCCCGGCGGCTCCTGCAATGGCTCGGCCCGCTCATCGCTGCCGGCTTTACCGCGCTGGTTGTCGCGACGATCGTCGTCCTGTCCGGCATCCCCAATCTGGCCGCGACCACCCCGCACCCGCAGCTGTGGGCGAAGTTCCTCCATTTCGTCTTCAGCCGCTCGGTCTCGTTCCACTCGAGTGACCTGACCCCACCGGCCGATCTCAACAGCCCGAACCGGGTCGCACTTGGGGCGGCGCATTACGCCAACGTCTGCGCCAATTGCCACGGCGCGCCGGGAACCGGCCAGAACCCGATCGCGCTCGCGATGACCCCGCGCCCGCCGTATTTGCCCGCCCAGATCAAAGACTTGAATGATAAGGAGATTTTCTGGGTTCTGAAGCACGGCGTCAAGTATAGCGCGATGCCCGGCTGGCCGACCCAGCTTCGCGACGACGAAATCTGGTCGATGGTCGCCTTCGTCAAGACATTGCCCGACCTGAAGTACGACATCTACCGCCGCGTTGCGCTCGGCGAGAGCGCCAGCGGCAACGCCAACCTCCCCCGGATCGACTTCGGCAGCGACCCGGTTCTGCGCCCCTATGTCAGCCACAATTCGACGATCCCGCAGGGCGACATCAACCATTATGTCTTCCCGGCGACCGGCCCCGACCAGTTCGGCCAGACCGGCGCGGTGATCGAAACCTGCTCGCGCTGCCACGGGTCGGCGGGGACCGGGCGGGCGGTCGGGGCCTTCCCCAACCTCGCGATCCTCAGCCAGCAGTATATCGCCAGCGCACTGACTTCGTTCGCCAGCGGCAAGCGCCACAGCGCCTACATGCAGACCGTCGCCGACCAGCTCTCACCGCAGCAGATCCAGCAGGTTGCGGCGTATTATTCGAGCCAGCCCAAGGCGAAGTCGCTCGCTGCGGCGACCTTCCAGGTCCCCGCTGCCGACGTTGCCTACGGCCAGCAGATTGCCCTTCAGGGCCTGCGTGATCGCAAGATCGGCGCGTGCAGCGGCTGCCACGCCTTGGCCGACGCCGATGTTCGCGCCTACCCGCGCCTCAACGGCCAGAACGAGGATTATCTGATCAACCAGCTCAAGCTGTTCCGTGCCGGTGGCCGTGGTAACTCGGGCAAATACAACCCGATGGTTGGTGTGGCAAAGAACCTGACCGATCGCGAGATCGGCGCGGTGTCAGCCTACTACGCCGCCCAGACGCCGTATGGCGCTAATGTTCTCAAGGCCGAAGCCAAGCTCGTCCAACCCCAGCGTGGCAGCTGAGATAACCGAGGGACACTAAACGTATCTTGGAAATTGCCGCGGCGAGAATCAGCGAGATATGCTCTCGCCACCTGTTGTGATCGCCGCGGCAACTGACGATGAGAAGGCGCACTCCCTCGCCCGTTGGCGACTCGACGGTGTGACTATGATCATTGGCATGGGTGTAGGACAGCGCCGCTTTACCGGTCCCGGTAGCCGGGAAGTGTCAGGCCGCATCCGAGCGCTGCGGCTCGCACGCCGAAGCAGGCGATGACGCCTGCGCCGCCAGCGACGAAGGTCGACGCCCCGGCCTGCGTCCCGACGACATAGACGACCGCCCCCAGCGCCGCCGCCGATACATAGATTTCGCGGCTGAGCAGGACCGACGGCTCATTCGCCAGCAGGTCGCGGATGATCCCGCCGAAGCTCGCGGTGAGCACGCCCATCGCCACCTGCGCGACCGGCGGCACCCCGTACGCCGCGCCCTTCGCCGCACCGATCACCGCATACGCCGCCATTCCCGCCGCATCGAGCCACAGCAAGGTGCGCAACCGCCAGCGATCGGCCTGGAGCAGCCAGACAAGCGCGGCGGCAACGATACACACCCCGAGATAGTCGCTGCGATGGACCCAGAATACAGGTGCGCCGATCAGCAGGTCGCGGAGCGTGCCGCCGCCGACCCCGGTCACCGCAGCGAAGAAGACGAACGTCACGATGGTCTGCTTCGCCCGCGCCGCCGCGAGCGCGCCGGTTGCGGCAAATACCGCGACCCCGGCATAGTCGAGGACGGCGATCAGGGGGGTAACGTCGGCGAACCCGGCGATCATGCCACTTCTACTCCGACGCGAGTCGAGACCGTTTCTTTCGCGCAACAATATTCCAAAGTTGATGAAGTTGACGCCACGTCGGAATGAAACGCGGCTCCCCGTCGGGCTCCTGAAGGGTCTGCGAGGTTCCGAAGGGTGAGGGTGAGCGCCATGCCACGAGTCTGACGATCGCAGGGCGTGTAGGACAGCGGTTTCTTCGACCCTGAAACGGCGGCTCGATGAATACCGGAAGCAGGGCCGACCACGCGGGCGCGAGGCGCGACGCGAGGCTTAGTTACTGTCATCCCCGCGAAAGCGGGCACCCAAGGTCGCCAACGATCGTGACCTTGGGTCCCCGCTTTCGCGGGGATGACACTGATTAAGCCTCGCGTCCTCGCGTACTCGCAGCCTTGCGTCCCCGGCTGCAAACCTCGCCCCCTTCCCACCGCGCGCGCTGCACGTTACCGCTACCATCGGGGGGATCGTAACATGCACATGAGTCCAACCGAGGTCTTTCTCCTCGCGCTGCTGATCGTCTTCACCGCGCCGTACCTCGTCTGGCGGGTCGCCCGGACCGACTACTGGGCACCCCTCGTCGTCGTCCAGATCGTCGGCGGCATCCTGCTCGGCCCCGGCGTCCTCGGCACCGCCGCCCCGTCTTATTACGCGACGATCTTCACCCCCGCGACGATCGGCTCATTGAACGGCATCGCGGCATGGGCGGTGATGATGTTCGTCTGGGTTGCTGGAATCGAGCTCGACCTCGGCGAGGCGTGGCAGCGCCGCCGCGAGACCGGGACCACGGCAGGTCTCGCGCTCGTCATGCCGTTGATCGCGGGAAGTCTCGCAGCGATCGTGATGCTCCAGTTTCCCGGCTGGCGCGGACCGGCGGGGGCGACGTGGCAGGTCGTCCTTGGCATCGGCATGGCATGCGCGGTCACCGCGTTGCCGATCCTCGTGCTGTTCCTCGAGAAGCTCGACATCCTGCGGACGCCGTTCGGCCAGCGCGTCCTGCGCTATGCGAGCCTCGACGACGTCGCGATCTGGGGCGTCCTCGCGCTGATCCTGCTCGACTGGAACCGGGTCGGGCGGCAGGCGGGATTCTTCATCGGCTTCGCGGTCGCGACGGTTGTGTTCCGCTGGATCATGGCGCGGTCGACCGAGCGGGACCGCTGGTATCTCAGCCTGATCTGGCTCGCCGGCTGCGGATTCGCCGCCGACTGGGCCGGGTTGCACTATATGGTCGGCGCCTTCCTGTCGGGCGCGGTGCTCGATGCGAAGTGGTTCGACCGCGAGGCGATCGACCGCTTCCGCCACTTCGTCCTGCTCGCGGTGATGCCGGTGTTTTTCCTGTCGACGGGCCTGAAGACGCAGTGGAACGTCGGCGGCGTATCGGTCTTCGCGGCCGCCGCGCTGTTGCTCGCAGCGTCGGTAGGAGGCAAGCTGATCGGGGTTCACATCGCCGGACGCCTGCTCAAGTGGCGGCCCGGCGAGGCGTCCATCATCGGGTGGCTGCTTCAGACCAAGGCACTGATCATGATCATCTTCGCAAACATCCTGCTCGATCGCGCGATCATCACCAACGAGATCTTCACCGCGCTGCTGCTGATGGCGCTGGGCAGCACGATGCTGACGATCCCGGTCGTGACGCCGCGGCTCGCCCGCTACTTCCGGGCGACGCCGTGACCCCGGCAAACTACATGTGGATCGGCTTGCCCTGCACCGCCATCGCCGCTTCCTTGAGCGCTTCGGAATGCGTCGGGTGGGCGTGGCAGGTGTAGGCGATGTCCTCCGACGACCCGCCAAACTCCATCACCGCCGCCGCCTCGGCGATCATCGCCCCCGCCATCGACCCGAGGATGTGGACGCCGAGGACGCGGTCGGTCGCAGCATCGGCGAGGACCTTGACGAAGCCGTCGGTCTCGCGGTTCGCCTTCGCCCGGCTGTTGGCGCTGAACGGGAACTTGCCGGATTTATACTCGACGCCCGCCGCCTTGAGTTCCTCCTCGGTCCGGCCGACCGAGGCGACTTCGGGCTGGGTATAGACCACCGCCGGGATGACCGCGTGGTTGACCAGCCCGTTGAGCCCGGCGATGTTTTCAGCGCAGGCGATGCCCTCGTCCTCGGCCTTGTGCGCGAGCATCGGCCCGGGGACGACGTCGCCGATCGCCCAGATGCCCGCGACGCTCGTCGAGAAGTCGGCGTTGATCGGCACGCGTCCGCGCTCGTCGAGCTTGAGCCCCGTCGCGGCGAGGTTGAGCCCATCGGTGTTCGGCCGCCGCCCGATCGACAGGAGGACGATGTCGGCGGCAATCTCCTCGCGCGCGCCGCCCTTCGCTGGTTCGACGACGACGATCGCCCCCGCCCCGTCGCGCCGCGCTTCGATCACCTTGGTCGCGGTCTTGAGGACCATGCCCTGCTTGACCAGCAGCTTGGCGAAGGCGATCCCGACCTCGGCGTCCATCGCGGGCACGACACGGTCGGCGTATTCGACGACGGTGACCTTCGCGCCGAGCCGCCGCCACACCGACCCCATCTCGAGCCCGATATAGCCGCCGCCGATGATCACCAAATGCTCGGGCACCTTCGGCAGCGCGAGCGCCTCGGTCGAGGTGATGAGCACTTCGCCGTCGGGGACCATGCCGGGGAGGAGCAAAACCTCCGACCCCGTCGCGATGATGAAGTTCTTCGCGGTGATGCTGCGGTCGCCAACCTTGAGCGTCTTCGCGTCAGTGAAGCTGCCCTCGCCCTTGATCCACTCGACCTTGTTCTTCTTGAACAGGAAGGCGACGCCGTCGGTCAGTTCGCGGACCGCCTTGTCCTTTTCACCCATCAATGTCGGGACATCGATATCCACGCTCGGAAAGGTGATGCCGAACTTCTTGAGGTGGCCACCGCGCGCCTCGTCGTAATATTCGGATGCGTGGAGGAGCGACTTCGACGGGATGCAGCCGACGTTGAGGCACGTGCCCCCGAGCCGGTCGCGCTTCTCGATGCACGCGGTCTTGAGCCCGAGTTGCGCGGCGCGGATCGCGGCGACATACCCCCCGGGGCCGGAGCCGATCACTACTACGTCGAAGTCGTCGGCCATGTCGTACCCTCGCTGGCGCTGCACCGCAGCAGATAGGCGGTCGGGACCCGTCGCGCTACCCCGAGGGGGAACCAACGTCGTCCGCGACCAGTTTGCCGACGATGCGCGCCCCCATCGATCTGATCACCGCCAAAGTTAACAGCTTCGTCGCCGAGTTTTTCCTGCTGCTGCCCAATATGGTCGCGGCGATCGTCTTCCTTGCGATCGCATGGTTCGTCTCTCGGCTCGTCAAATCGGCGATCGCTCGCGTCGCGGCGACGCGCGGGCGCAATGATCTCGGCAATTTGCTCGGTAGCTTGGCCAAGGGCGGAATTCAGATCATTGCAGTGCTGTTCGCGGCTGCGATCGTCTTCCCGAGCGTCAATCCCGGCGGGGTGTTCGCAACGCTCGGCGTCGGATCAGTGGCGATCGGCTTTGCTTTCAAGGATATCTTACAGAATTTGCTCGCCGGGCTGCTTCTACTCGTCAATCGCCCATATCGGCGCGGCGACCAGATCGTCGTCAAGGGGTTCGAAGGAACGGTCGAGCACATCGAAAGTCGTGCGACGCTGATCAAGACCTACGACGGCCGCCGCGTCATCATCCCGAACAGCGACGTCTATACTTCGCCGGTCGTCGTCAACACGGCGTTCCCGCACCGCCGCGACGAATATCTTATCGGGATCGGCTATGGTGATGATCCCGAGGCGACGGCGGCAACCTTCGTCGCGGCGATCGCCGCAGTCGAGGGCGTGCTGGCGGACCCCGCGCCCGACGCACTGGTGTGGGAACTCGCCGAGTCGACGGTGAACATCAAAGCCCGCTGGTGGGTCAGCTCGAAGCGGACCGATGTCGTCCACGCTCGTGCCCGCGTCATTCTCGCGATCCATAAGACGGCGACAGCGCACGGCATCGACCTGCCGTTCCCGACGACGGTCGTCCTGCTCCACGACCAGAGCGAGGAAACCGACGGCGACCGGACGAAGCAGCGCGAGGGCTGGCCCGCCGGCACCAACCCGCCGAAGCCCCGGCGCCGGACACTGCCGTCCGGAGACGCCGCTACAGATCGATCAGCAGGCGCGCCGGATCCTCGATCGCGTCCTTGACCGCGACGAGGAACGTGACCGCCTCGCGACCGTCGACGAGGCGGTGGTCGTAGCTGAGCGCGAGATACATCATCGGGCGGATGACGATCTGGCCGTCGCGGACCACGGCGCGATCCTCGATGCGGTGCATGCCGAGCACGCCCGACTGCGGGGTGTTGAGGATCGGGGTCGACATCAGCGAGCCGAAGACGCCGCCGTTGGTGATCGTGAAGGTGCCGCCCTGCATGTCGGCAATCGTCAGCTTGCCGTCGCGCGCGCGGCGGCCGAAGTCGCCGATCGCCTTTTCGATGTCGGCGAAGCTGTGCTTGTCGGCGTCCTTGAGGACCGGCACGACGAGCCCGCCCGGCGACGACACCGCGATGCCGAGGTCGGCGTAATCGCGGTAGACGATCTCATCGCCCTCGATCGCGGCGTTGACCGACGGGATGTCGCGCAGTGCGAGGACGACCGCCTTGGCGAAGAACGACATGAAGCCGAGGCGGACGCCGTGCTTCTTCTCGAACAGATCCTTGTACTTGGTCCGCGCCGCCATCACCGCGGTCATGTCGACATCGTTGAACGTCGTCAGCATCGCCGCGGTGTTCTGCGCCTCCTTCAACCGCCGCGCGATCGTCTGGCGGATGCGGGTCATGCGGACGCGCTCCTCCTTGCGCTCGGGCGCAGCAGCGGCGGCAGCCGGAGCGGCGGCGGCGGGCTTGCCGATGACCTTCGCGGTACCTGCCTCGATTGCCGCGAGAACGTCGCCCTTCGTCAGGCGGCCATCGAGGCCGGTACCGGTGATCGACGCCGGGTCGAGGTTATAGTCACCGAGCAGGCGGCGGACGGCGGGGGCGATCGCCTCCATCTCGTCATGCGCTGCCGCGGCTGGAGCCTGGGCCGGTTCGGCGGGGGCGGTCTTCGACGGCAGCGGCTCAGCGGTTGGAGCGGGCGCGTCGGCCTTGGTCTCGGGCTTGGGCGTTTCGGCCTTGCTCGGCTCGGCCTTTGCTGACGCGGTCGCGGCAGGCTTGACGCTCTCGACGACCGCCGGGGTCGGTGCCGCCATTTGCGCCGCAGCTCCTGCCCCGCTCTCGATCCGCGCGATCAGCGCGCCGACGTTGACGGTGTCGCCGACCTTGAACAACTGCTCGCCCATCGTGCCCGCGACCGGCGACGGCACTTCGACCGCGACCTTGTCGGTCTCGAGACTGACGATCGGCTCGTCGACCGCGACCGCGTCGCCGGGGGCCTTGAGCCACTCGCCGACGGTCGCCTCGGTGATCGATTCACCCAGCGCGGGGATGGTGACGTCGGTTGCCATGATCTAGTTCCAAACAATGCCGTCGAATGAGAATATGGTGCCGCGCGGCGTCACTCGGCCGCCTGGACCGACTTCAGGCCGCCGCGAATCGCGGCGGTGATTTCGCCGCGCGTCGCGCCGAGCGCCTCGGCGATCAGCTTCGCCTGCTCGGCATTATGCCGCTTGAGCAACCCGGTCGCGGTCGCCGCCGCTGCAGCACGGCCCGCATAGGCCGGGCGCTTTTCGAGCGCATCCTCGATCAGCGGCGCGACGAAGCTCCACGCCCCGGCATTGCGCGGCTCTTCCTGCGCCCAGACGACCTCTTCGAGGCCGGTAAAGCGCGCGGCATAGTCGGCGATAACGTCTGCCGGGAACGGATAGAGCTGTTCGACACGCAGGATGTAGATGTCGTCGCGGGCGTTCTTCTCGCGCGCTTCGAGCAGGTCGTAATAGACCTTGCCCGAACACAATACGAGCCGCCGGACCTGCGCGTCGGGGACCGGGTTGATGTCGTCGAGGCAGCGGTGAAAGCTCGATCCCGCCGCCATGTCGGCGAGGCTCGACACCGCGCGCTTCGCTCGTAGCAACGACTTCGGCGTCATCACGATCAACGGCTTGCGGAAATCGCGCATCATCTGGCGCCGCAGCAGGTGGAAATAATTCGCCGGCGTCGTGCAGTTCGCCACCTGCATATTGTCCTCGGCGCAGAGCTGGAGGAAGCGTTCGAGCCGCGCCGAACTATGCTCGGGCCCCTGCCCTTCGAAGCCGTGCGGCAGGAGCATGACAAGCCCCGTCGCGCGCAGCCACTTCGCCTCGCCCGCCGCGATGAACTGGTCGATCATCACCTGCGCGCCGTTGACGAAGTCGCCGAACTGGCCTTCCCACAGCACGAGCGTCTTTGGATCGGCGAGCGAATAGCCGTATTCGAAACCGAGGACGCCGAACTCGCTCAGCGGCGAGTCGAGCACCTCGAACTTCGCGTCGATCGACTTTAACGGCGTGTATTTGCTGCCGTCGACCTGGTCGACCCAGACCGAGTGGCGCTGCGAGAAGGTGCCGCGCCCCGAATCCTGTCCCGACAGGCGGACGCCATAGCCGTCCTGCAACAGCGTGCCGAACGCCAGCGCCTCGGCGGTCGCCCAGTCGATCCCCTCGCCGGTGGTGATCGTCGAAGCCTTGGCGTCGAGAATGCGGGCGAGCGTCTTGTGGACGGTGAACGCCGGGGGGACCGTAACCAGCGCGGTGCCGACGGTGCGGAGGTCGTCGGTGGCAACGCCGGTTTCGGCGGCGCGGCGTCCGGTGACTTCTTCCTTCGGCTTGCCGAGGCCCGACCAGCGGCCCTCGAACCATTCAGCCTTGTTCGCCTTGTACCCGGTCGCGGCGGCGAAATCGCCTTCGAGGCGGTTGGTGAACTGCGCGATGTTGTCGGCGACCCATGCCTCGTCGACGACATTCTCGGCGATCAGGCGCTTGGCGTACAGCTCGCTGACCGGCGGATGGTGGCCGATCGCAGCGTACATCAGCGGCTGGGTGAAGCTCGGTTCGTCGGATTCGTTGTGGCCGAAGCGGCGGTAGCACCACATGTCGATGACGACGTCGCGCTTGAACTGCTGGCGGAATTCGGTTGCGACCTTGGTGGCAAAAGTCACGGCCTCGGGGTCGTCGCCGTTGACGTGGAAGATCGGCGCCTGGACGATCTTGGCGACGTCGCTCGGGTACGGCGACGAGCGCGCGAACTGCGGGCTGGTGGTGAAGCCGATCTGGTTGTTAACGACGTAGTGGATGCACCCGCCGGTGTTGTAGCCGGTGAGGCCTGAGAAACCGAAGCACTCGGCGACGATCCCCTGCCCCGCGAACGCGGCGTCGCCGTGCATCAGGACGGGGAGGACTTCGCCATGGTCGTCGTCGCCGCGGACGGTCTGGATCGCGCGGACCTTGCCGAGGACGACGGGATCGACGGCTTCGAGGTGCGACGGGTTCGGTGTCAGCGACAGGTGGACCTTGTTGCCGTCGAACTCGCGGTCGGTCGAAGTGCCGAGGTGATACTTGACGTCGCCCGACCCACCGACGTCGTCGGGGTTCGCCGAGCCGCCGCCGAATTCATGGAAGATGACGCGGAACGGCTTCTGCATGACGTTGCCGAGCATGTTGAGCCGCCCGCGATGCGGCATGCCGAAGATGATTTCCTTGATGCCGTTCTGGCCGCCGATCTTGATGATCGACTCCATCGCCGGGATCATCGATTCACCGCCGTCGAGACCGAAGCGCTTGGTCCCGACGTATTTCTTGCCGAGGAAACGCTCGAACTGCTCGGCTTCGATCAGCTTGTTGAGGATCGCCTTCTTGCCCAGCTCGCTGAACTGGATTTCCTTATCGCGCCCTTCGATGCGCTCCTGAATGAAGCGGCGCTCCTCGACGTCGTTGATGTGCATGTATTCGACGCCGACATTGCCGCAATAGTTCGCGCGCAGGATCGAGACGAGTTCGCGGACAGTGCCGCGTTCCATGCCCAAGGCACCGCCAAGGAAGATTTCGCGGTCGAGGTCGGCCTCCTTGAAGCCATGATATTCGGGCGTCAGGTCGGCAGGCAGTTCGCGCTTGGTCAGGCCGAGCGGATCGAGGTTCGACGCGAGATGGCCGCGGACGCGATAGGTGCGGATCAGCATCATCGCGCTGATCGAGTCCTGCGCGGCCTGCTCGATCGCGGCGGCGTCGTGAGCCGGTGCATGTGCGGCCGGTGCGCTGGCCGGCGCTGCCGTTGCCGGCTTGCCGGGTGCGGGCTTCGCGGCCTTCGGCGGCAGGTCGATCCCCGATGCATCGAGCGCCAGCGTCAGCACATCGGTCGGCTGCGGCGGCCAATCGGCGCGCGCCCACGACGGCCCGGCCATGTCGCTGGCCGCGGGAATTCCGCCCTCATAGTCCATTGGTCACGTCCTCGGATTGTCGCCCGCGCGAGGGGTCATAACGGCGGGGTCACCGTATGTCACCCCGCCATGACGGAGCTTCAACCCCGCAGCAGCTCGATCAGCGTCGTGCCCAGCGCCGAGGGTGAATCGGCGACGCGGATCCCGGCGGCGCGCATCGCCTCGATCTTGTCCTCGGCCTTGCCCTTGCCGCCGGCGACGATCGCCCCGGCGTGGCCCATGCGGCGGCCCGGGGGAGCGGTGCGACCGGCGATGAAGCCGACCATCGGCTTCTTGACCTTGTTCAGGCGGATAAACTCGGCGGCGTCTTCTTCCGCAGCTCCTCCGATTTCGCCGATCATGATGATCGACGTCGTCGCGGGGTCGGCGAGGTAGAGTTCGAGGACGTCGATGAAGTCGGTGCCGTTGACCGGATCGCCGCCGATGCCGACCGCCGACGTCTGGCCGAGCCCGACCGCGGTGGTCTGGTGGACCGCCTCATAGGTCAGCGTTCCCGAGCGCGAGACGACGCCGACCGAGCCCTTCATAAAGATATTGCCGGGCATGATGCCGATCTTGCACTCGCCCGGGGTCATCACGCCGGGGCAGTTCGGCCCGATCAGCCGCGACTTCGACCCCGACAGCGCGCGCTTGACCTTGACCATGTCGAGCACCGGGATGCCCTCGGTGATGCAGACGATCAGCCCGATCTCGGCGTCGATCGCCTCGAGGATCGCGTCGGCGGCGAACGGCGGCGGGACGTAGATCACGCTGGCGTCGGCGTCGGTGCGCTCCTTCGCCTCGAGCACGGTGTCGAATACCGGCAGGTTGAGGTGGGTCGAGCCGCCCTTACCGGGAGCGACGCCGCCGACCATCTTGGTGCCGTACGCGATCGCCGCCTCGGAGTGGAACGTCCCCTGCTTGCCGGTGAAGCCCTGGCAGATGACGCGGGTGGCGGCGTTGACGAGAATGCTCATGGGATTAGGCCGCCTTCTTCACTTCGGCGACGATCTTCGCCGCTGCGTCGCCGAGATTGTCGCCGCTGATGATCGGCAGGCCGCTCTCCGCGAGGATTTTCTTGCCCAGCTCGACGTTGGTGCCTTCGAGGCGAACGACCAGCGGCACGCTCAAATTCACTTCCTTCGCCGCGGCGATGATGCCCTCGGCGATGATATCGCAGCGCATGATTCCGCCGAAGATGTTGACGAGGATGCCCTTCACGTTCGGATCGCTGAGGATGATCTTGAACGCCGCCGTCACTTTCTCGGTCGTCGCGCCACCGCCGACGTCGAGGAAGTTCGCCGGCTCGGCACCGTTGAGCTTGATGATGTCCATGGTCGCCATCGCGAGGCCGGCGCCGTTGACCATGCAGCCGATCGTGCCGTCGAGCTTGATGTAGCTGAGGTCGTACTTCGACGCCTCGACCTCGGCGGGGTCCTCCTCGGTGAAGTCGCGGAGTTCGGCGACGTCGGGGTGGCGGAACATCGCGTTGTCGTCGAAGCCGACCTTGGCATCGAGGACGAGCAATTTCCCGTCGTCGGTGACTGCGAGCGGGTTGATCTCGACCTGCGCCGCGTCGGTCGACACGAACATGTCGTACAGCTGCGCGACGACCTTCTGGCACTGCTTGCCGAGGTCGCCGGTCAGGCCGAGCGCGAAGGCGACGCTGCGCCCGTGGTGCGGCTGGATGCCGGCGGCGGGGTCGACCATGAAGGTGTGGATGCGCTCGGGCGTGTGCTCGGCGACGTGTTCGATGTCCATGCCGCCCTCGGTCGAGGCGACCAGCGCGATCTCGCTCGACTGGCGGTCGACGAGCAGCGCGAGATACAATTCGCGGGCGATGTCGACGCCGTCGGTGACATACAGGCGGTTGACCTGCTTGCCGTGCTCGCCGGTCTGGATCGTGACGAGCGTGTTTTCGAACATGTCGTTCGCCGCGGCGCGGACCTCGTCGAGCGTCTTCGCCAGCCGGACGCCGCCCTTGGCATCGGGACCGAGTTCCTTGAACTTGCCCTTGCCGCGCCCGCCAGCGTGGATCTGCGCCTTGACGACGTACAGCGGCCCGGGGAGCTTGCCGGCGGCCGCGACCGCTTCGTCGACCGACATCGCGGCATAGCCCGCCGGAATGGCGACGCCGAATTTGGCGAGGAGTTCCTTCGCCTGATATTCGTGGATGTTCATTGGCGCGGTGTTCCCCGGCAGATGCTAGACGCACCGCTCTATGGAATGCCCGTCGGCCGACCGCAAGGCGGAGCTTAACTACGCGCCGCGTCGACGGCGGTGTCCGCCTCCAGCATCCGGGTCAAGGCGTCCGCGGTTACCGGGCGGCTGAAGTGGTTGCCCTGGACGACGCGGCAGCCGAGGCCGCGCAGTATTCCCGCCTGTCCGGCAGTCTCGACCCCTTCGGCGACGATCTTCATCCCCAGGTTGCGCGCGAGCCCGATCACCGCCGCAACGATCGTCGCGTCGTCGTCATTGTCCTCGACGTTCGAGACGAAGCTGCGGTCGATCTTGATGATATCGACCGGAAACCGCTTGAGATGCGACAGCGAGGCGAAACCGGTGCCGAAGTCGTCGAGCGCGATCGCGATTCCCGCAGCGTTGAGCGCGTTCAACGTCTCCTCGACCCGCTCCGACCCGCGCCCGAGGAAGACGCTCTCGGTGACCTCGACCTGGAGATACGCCGGCGGCACGCCCGCCTCCGCAAGGGTGTTGAGCATGGCGTCGGCATAATCGACGCGGCGCAGCTCGGCTGCCGACGCGTTGATCGAGACATGGCCGACGTCGATGCCCTGGTCGATCCAGCCGCGGATGTCCTTGACGACCCGCCGGAGAATGCAGACGCCGATCCCGACGCCGAGGTCGAAATCGTCGAACGCCTCCTCGATCTCGGCGGGAAGGCGGATCTTGCCGGTGCTGTCGCGCAGCCGGGCAAGCGCCTCGCAGCCGATGATGGCTCCAGTCTCAAGGTCGAACTGTGCCTGATAATACGGAAAAATGTCGCCGCTGCGGATCGCGGCGCGGACGACGTTGAAGATCTCGACCCGCCGTTCGACATCATCGCCGAGCGCGCGCCGGTACATCCAGACAACGCTCCGTCCCGCCGCCTTCGCCCGGTACATCGCGATATCGGCGTGTTTGAGCAGGGTCTTGCTGTCCCGGCCCGCCCGCGGCGAGCACGCGACGCCGATGCTCGCGGACACGTCGAGCTGGCGCCCCTCGAACACATAAGGTTCGCGCAGCTTTTCGATGAGCTGGGCCAATCGCCGCTCGACGAGGAAGTCGCTGCCGCAGTTGGGCAGGATCAGGACAAATTCGTCGCCGCCAAGCCGCGCTGCCATCTCGTCGGGCATAAGAAAATCGTCGAGCCGCGCCGCGACGACCTTGAGGAGGGCATCGCCGGCGTCGTGGCCGTAAGCATCGTTGACCTGCTTGAAATGGTCGAGGTCGAGCAGTGCGAGGGCAACCCGGGCCGGCGGATCGCGCCCGATCTGCCTGGCCAGCAGCGCGTCGAGCTGCTTGTGAAAGTACACCCGGTTGCCGAGCCCGGTCAGCGCGTCGTGATGCGCCGACCACTGGAGCTGTGCCACACAGCGCCGCAGCTCGAGCTCGACGACGACCTGCGCCGCGAGGGCTTCGAGCATCTGCGCCTGAATTGGCGACAGTCCTTCGTCGCGCTTTTCCGTATGAAGGACACACAACGCACCAATACAATGTCCATCGGGTGTCGTCAGCGGTGCCCCCGCGTAGAAGCGTAACGACATCTCGCCAGCCACGAATGGGCTGTCGAAGAACAACGGGTCGACCGAAGCGTCCGGAACAACAAGAAGCTCGCCGCGATCCACGGTATGCGTGCAAAATGAAACTGCGCGCGGGGTTTCCGAAACCGTAACGCCAATATTCGATTTGAACCATTGGCGATCGTCGTCGACGAGGCTCACCAACGCCATCGGGGTCGAACAGATCTCGGCAGCAGCGCGACTGATCCGGTCGAACGATGCCTCAGCCGGTGTATCGAGGACATCGTACTTGTACAGTGCAGCGAGCCGCGCCTTTTCCTGCAACCTAGTAAGCGGCACAATTCCTCCGAACGTACGCGGTACGTAAAGCAACCTGTGAACTTGCAATCATCTCCCGGCCGAACGGCTGTTGGGGGTGGTCACGCAAATCCTTGAACCTAGCTATCGTACCATTCAAGACACTGGATATACGATACTGTACAAAACTCAATGGTGGAGGGATGCTTGTCACGGGCATTCAGCGTTGATTCCGCTGAACATTCACGCTGTTTATATTTTATCTACCACGAACGGACAAAAAAAAGGCGGCGTGCCGAGGCACGCCGCCATGACTATCGAAATGTGGTGTTTAGACTAGTTCAGCGAGTTGTCGATCGCGCGGCATGCAGTCAGCAACTCTTTTACCGCCTCGACCGACTTGGCAAAGTTCGCCTTTGCTTCGTCATTGAGCGCGATCTCGACGATCTTCTCGACCCCGCCCGCGCCGATCACGCACGGCACGCCGACGTAAAGGTCGTTGACGCCGTACTGGCCGGTCAAATTCACCGCGCACGGGATGACGCGCTTCTGGTCGTAAAGATACGCTTCAGCCATTGCGATGCCGCTGGTGGCGGGGGCGTAATAGGCGCTGCCGGTCTTGAGCAAAGCGACGATCTCGCCGCCGCCAGCGCGGGTGCGGGCGACGATCGCGTCGATGCGCTCCTTGGTCGACCAGCCCATCTCGATCAGCGCCGGGATCGGAATGCCGGCGACGGTCGAATATTCGATCACCGGGACCATCGTGTCGCCGTGGCCGCCGAGGACGAAGGCGGTGACGTCCTGCACGCTGACCTTGAACTCGTCGGCGAGGAAGTGACGGAAGCGGCTCGAGTCGAGGACGCCCGCCATGCCGACGACCATGTGGTGCGGCAGCTTCGAGAATTCACGCAGCGCCCAGACCATCGCATCGAGCGGGTTGGTGATGCAGATGACGAACGCGCCCGGAGCATTGGCGGCGATGCCCTCGCCGACCGCCTTCATCACCTTGAGATTGATGCCGAGCAGGTCGTCGCGGCTCATCCCCGGCTTGCGGGCGATCCCGGCGGTGACGATGATGACGTCGGCGCCGGCGATGTCGGTATAGTCGTTGGTGCCCTTGAGGACGGCGTCGAAGCCCTCGACCGGACCGCACTGCGCGAGGTCGAGCGCCTTGCCCTGCGGCACGCCATCGACGACGTCGAACAGGACGACGTCGCCAAGGCCCTTGGCGGCGGCGAGGTGCGCGAGCGTCCCGCCGATATTGCCGGCGCCGATGAGGGCGATCTTGTTGCGGGCCATGTTGGTTCCTCGTCGGTGGGCGCGGGCGCGGCCCGCTGGAGACGGCGTCGGCTTAGTCGCTCGCTTGGTTACTCGCAACCGCCGTCGTCTCGCGGACCCAGACCATGCGGCCGACGCGGGTCTCGGCGGTGCCATCGGGGTTTGGCATCCGCGCCGGGGCGGTCGACAGTTCGAGCCTGTCACCGTCGACGGTATAGCTGCGCGCCTGCTCGGTGCCGACCCACGGCGCGATCGACGCGACATCGACCGCGGTGATGAAGCTGCCGGGCGACGGCACGCGGTAGTGTCCCGAATAGGCGATGAGCGGCGCGCCCGCGTCGCCGACCGCTTGGCCGGTGATCAGCGCCGACATGCGGCCGTCGGCGAGAACGATGAGCACCCCCGACGGGGCGGAGCCGAACGGTTCGGTCCGCTCGCCGGTGTTCCGGTCCTCGACCTGATGCGAGCGCAGCAGCCACGTTCCGATCAAGGCGTCGTCGGTCATTCTGTCCTCCCCTGCTGCGTTCCGGTCGTCGTCAGGCTTCGGTCCCATGGCCCAGTGCAAGGTAATCAGCCGACTGCATTTCCTGCAAGCGCGACACCGTCCGCTCGAATTCGAACGCACCGTCGCCTGCCGGGTACAGTTCCCGCGGGGCCGCATCAGCGGCGATCAGCAGCTTGACGCGGTGTTCATACAACTCGTCGATCAGCGTGACGAAGCGTGCCGCCTCGTTGCGGTTTGCCGGTCCCATCACCGGCACGCCGACGAGGATCACCGTGTGGAACCGCCGCGCGACCGCGAGATGATCTGCCGCGCCGAGCGCCGCGCGGCACAGGCGGGTGAACGAGAATACCGCGACGCCCTTGATCGCCTTGGGCACGAACAATGTCCGCCCGCCGGGCACCGCGATCGTTTCCGATGGAACGCGGATCCGGTCCTCGACGGGGAAGTCGGTCAGGCGAAAGAAGGCGGCGCTGAGCGCGGCGGTCGCCTCGGGGCCGTTCGGGACGTAATAGGTCGGCGCGCCGCCGAGCCGGTCGAGGCGGTAATCGACCGGGCCGTTCAACGGCACGATGTCGAGCCGCTCCTCGAGCAGCGCGATGAACGGCAGGAAAAGCTGGCGGTTGAGGCCGTCCTTGTACAGGTCCGACGGTGGCCGGTTCGACGTCGCGACGATCGTCGTCCCCGCCTCGAACAATGCCGTGAACAGCCGCGACAGGATCGCCGCGTCGGCGACGTCGCGGACCTGCATCTCGTCGAAGCACAGCAACCGCGCACTCGCCGCGACCGCCGCAGCGACGACCGGGATCGGGTCGTCGCCCGAATGCTGGCGATGGGTGTGGATCGCGGAGTGGACCTCGATCATGAACTCGTGGAAGTGAACACGGCGGCGCGGCTCGGTCGTCGCGTGCGCGAAGAACAGGTCCATCAGCATCGACTTGCCGCGCCCGACCCCGCCCCACAGATAGATGCCGCGCAACGCCTCGGCCTTCGCCCCGAACAGCCGTCCGATCAGCCCGCGCTTCGGCTCGACCGCGAGCGCGCGGCGCAGGCGATACAGCTTTTCCGCCGCCGCCGCCTGATCGGGATCGGGCTGGAGTTCGCCCGCCGCAACCAGTTGCCGGTAAGCGGTGTTCAGCGCGCCCGCGGGGACGGCCGTCACGATGCCGTCGGAACGACCGGACGCCGAGTGATCTTGCGCATCGTGCCGGTGAACGAACAGACGTTGTCGCCGCCCTGCGTTACCAGCCCGCGGACGAAAAACATCTTGCCGGTTTCCTTGAGCACCTCGCCGTGCGCCTCGATCGGCTCGCCGACAATACCGGCGGTTAGGAAATCGGTCGCGCAACTCAACGTCACTGCCCCTTCCCCCTTCGAAAAGCGCGGGCGGATGATCGCGAACATCGCCATGTCGACGAAGGACATCAGGAAGCCGCCGTGGAGGAAACCATGGCCATTCGAGTGGCTGCGGTCGGTGTCCATCTTGGTCTCCACGCCGTTCGCGGTGACGCGGAAATACATCTGGCCGAGGAGATCGTGGAAGCGCCCATCGGGCTTGCCGATCCACGGCACCCAGCCATCGGCGTCGGGGGCGGGGTAATTTGTTTCGCTCATGCGGCGGTGGTTAGCGGGGGCTTGGCGGGTGAGCAAGCGGGGCCGCGGCAAAGCCGTGTCCTTCGTCGGACGAGTTCGGCGGCTTGATGCCGCCGCCTCGCCGCCCGGAGCCGCGCGAGTCAGCGCCTAAGTCAATCTTCGCGAAAGTGCGAAGCTCGCCTTAGGCTCGGCCGCTAAACGGCTCTCTCGACCATCATCTTCTTGATCTCCGCGATCGCCTTTGCCGGGTTCAACCCCTTGGGGCAGACGTTGGCGCAGTTCATGATCGTATGGCAGCGGTACAGCCGGAACGGATCCTCAAGGGCATCGAGCCGCTCGCCGGTCATCTCGTCGCGGCTATCGACCAGCCAGCGATACGCCTGCAACAGGATCGCCGGCCCGAGGAACTTGTCGCTGTTCCACCAATAGCTCGGGCACGCGGTCGAGCAGCACGCGCACAGGATGCATTCGTAAAGCCCGTCGATCTTCGAGCGGTCCTCGACCGTCTGGATGCGCTCGCCGTCAGCGGGGGCGGGCGTAACGGTCTGGAGCCACGGCTTGATCGAGGCATATTGCGCGTAGAAGTGCTTGAAATCGGGGACGAGGTCCTTGACGACGTCCATGTGCGGCAGCGGCGTGATGCGGATCTCGCCCTTGATGTCCTCGATCGCCTGGGTGCACGCGAGCGTGTTGGTCCCATCGATGTTCATCGAGCACGATCCGCAGATGCCCTCGCGGCACGACCGGCGGAAGGTCAGCGTCGGGTCGACCTCGGCCTTGATCCGGATCAGCGCGTCGAGGACCATCGGCCCGGTCGTATCGAGATCGAGCTCATAGGTGTCGTAGCGCGGGTTCGCCCCGTCGTCGGGGTTCCAGCGATAGATCTTGAACGCCTTGGTGTGCGTCGCCCCGGCGGGCGCAGGATAGCGCTTGCCGTCGTTGCGGATGCGCGAGTTCGTCGGAAGGGAAAATTCGGCCATGCTTCGGTCCTGTCTTGCCCGGCGGGCATAGGGGGTTGCGCGGCGAGGCTCAACCCGCATCTCGTCGCACCGCCGCTTGTGCGAAAAGGGTATAGATATTATACCGTGACGTGTTCGAATATGATCCTGCGAAAAGCGTGACCAACGCCGCGAAGCACGGGATCGATTTCGAGGAAGCGCAGGCGATCTGGAGCGACCAGAACCGCGTTGAGACCGGAGGTGCATTTCATGGCGACGAACAGCGAAGCCGCGTCATCGGCCAAATCGCAGGGAAATGCTGGACGGCGATCATCACCCGCCGCGGCGAACGCATCCGCCTCATCTCAGTCAGACGCGCCCGCGACGACGAAGCCCGCTTCTATCTCGGTTGAAGAGTTCGACCGGAAGTTCGACGACGGCGAAGACATCAGCGAATATCTCGACTTCACCACTACCCGCCGCCCCGGCCTCGACCCAAAGCGCGTCAACGTCGATTTCCCCTCATGGATGGTCTTCAGCCTCGATCGGGAGGCGAAAAAGCGCGGCGTGACGCGGCAGGCGCTGATCAAGATGTGGCTCGCGGACCGGCTCGAGGCGGCGAAATAGCGCCGTTGCAAGCCGCCGGTTCTTTAGCACCTCCAAGCTAATCTGCGCCGCCGCTGCGGTTGTTCGCTTCGATGTGATTGCTACATCGATACGGCGACACAACGAAGGAAATACCATGACCGATCGGCTTGCCGGCAAGACCGCCCTCGTCACCGGAGGATCGCGCGGCATTGGCGCGGCGATCGCGAAACGCCTCGCAGCCGACGGGGCCGATGTCGTCATCACCTTCGCCGGCAACCACGAAGCCGCCGCGGCGACCGTCGCGGCGATTACCGCATCGGGCCGCAAGGGCGAGGCGATCCAGGCCGACGGCGGCGATCCGGTCGCGGTCAAGGCGGCGGTCGAGCAGGCCGCAGCGACGCTCGGCGGCATCGACATCCTGATCCACAATGCCGGCACGTTCGAGGCCGCCCCCCTCGGTTCGACCGAAGACGCGAGCTACCGCAAGCAGTTTGGGCTCAACGTCGACGGCGTCTATTTCGGTACGACCGCGGCGTTCCCGCACCTGCGCGACGGCGGCCGGATCATCATCATCGGCAGCGTCAACGGCCACACATCGCCCTTCCCCGGCGTCGCGGTCTATGGCGCGACCAAGGCGGCGGTCGCGGGCCTCGCCCGCGGCTGGGCGGTCGACCTCGCCCCGCGCAACATCCTCGTCAACGTCGTCCAGCCCGGCCCGATCGACACCGATCTCAACCCGGCGACCGGCGACTTCGCCACGCTGCTGACGTCACTGACGCCGCTCAAGCGCTACGGCACCGCCGAAGAAGTCGCCAACCTGACCGCGTTTCTCGCCAGCGACGAGTCGAGCTACATCACCGGCACGACGATCGACATCGACGGCGGCTTCTCGATCTGACGATGCTGGGGCGCGGGTTTAGTAAACCCGCGCCTTCGGCTTGATGTACGCAATCTCGTCGCTCAGCGTGTAGCTGTGCACCGGCCGCGTATCCAGCCGCACTCCGCCATCCCTGAACCAGCCGAGTGAGTGCTTCATCCAGCTGTCGTCGTCGCGCTTGGGGAAGTCCTCGTGCATGTGCGCGCCGCGGCTTTCGTGGCGGTTCGCGGCCATGTGCATCGTCAGGACGGCCTGGCCGATCATGTTGTCGAGTTCGAGCGTCTCGATCAGGTCGGTGTTGAACACCATACTGCGGTCGGCGATGCCGATGTCGGCCATCTGCTGGTAGACCGCGTCGATCTTGCGCTGGCCTTCTTCAAGCACTTCCGACGTGCGGAACACGCCCGCGTTGGCCTGCATCGTCTTCTGCATCGCCAGCCGCACCGCCGCCGTCGGCGATCCGCCCTTGCTGAAGCGGTAGCCGTCTAGGCGGCCAAGCGCGAAGTCGGCGCTGTCCTTGGGCAGCGGGCTATGCGTCGTGAACGGCTTGATCGTCGCGCCGACGCGGTGCGCGGTGGCACGGCCGAAGACGACGAGGTCGATCAGGCTGTTCGAGCCCAAGCGGTTGGCGCCGTGCACCGAGACGCACGCCGCTTCGCCGACCGCGAACAGGCCGGGGACGACCGAGTCCGGGTCGCCGTCCTTCAGCGTGACAACTTCGCCGTGATAGTTCGTCGGGATGCCGCCCATGTTGTAATGGACCGTCGGGGTGACCGGGATCGGCTCCTTGGTGACGTCGACCCCGGCGAAGATCTTCGCGGTTTCGCTGATCCCGGGCAGGCGCTCGTGGAGGACCGCCGGGTCGATGTGGTTGAGGTGGAGGTTGATGTGATCGCCCTCGGCACCGACGCCGCGGCCTTCACGGATTTCCATCGCCATCGAACGGCTGACGACGTCGCGGCTGGCGAGGTCCTTCGCCGACGGAGCATAGCGCTCCATGAAGCGCTCACCCTGCGCATTGGTCAGGTAACCGCCCTCGCCGCGCGCGCCCTCGGTGATGAGGACCCCCGCGCCGTAGATGCCGGTCGGGTGGAACTGGACGAACTCCATGTCCTGCATCGGCACGCCGGCACGGATCGCCATGCCGCCGCCGTCGCCGGTCGAGGTGTGCGCCGATGTCGCCGAGAAATAGCAGCGGCCATAGCCGCCGGTCGCCAGCACAACGCTGTGCGAGCGGAAACGGTGGATGCTGCCGTCTTCCATGTTGAGCGCGATGACGCCCTTGCACTCGCCGTCGACCATGATCAGGTCGATCGCGAAATACTCGATGTAGAAGTCGGTGTCGTGCTTGAGGCTCTGTTGATACAGCGCGTGGAGCATCGCGTGGCCGGTGCGGTCGGCAGCCGCGCAGGTGCGCTGTGCCGGGGGTCCGTCGCCCATGTTCTGCGTCATGCCGCCGAACGCGCGCTGGTAGATCTTGCCTTCCTCGGTCCGGCTGAACGGCACGCCGAAGTGTTCGAGCTCGTAGACCGCCTTGGGAGCTTCGCGGCACAGATATTCTATGGCGTCCTGGTCGCCGAGCCAGTCCGACCCCTTGACGGTGTCGTACATGTGCCACTGCCAGTGGTCGGGCCCCATGTTGCCGAGCGATGCGGCAATGCCGCCCTGCGCCGCGACGGTGTGCGACCGCGTCGGGAAGACCTTGGTGATGCACGCGACCTTGAGCCCGGTTTCGGCGATGCCCATCGCCGCGCGGAGGCCCGAGCCGCCTGCGCCGACGACGACCGCGTCGTAGGTGTGATCGATGATCTTATACGCTTCGGCCATAAACTACGCTCCTAGCGCGATCTTCAGCACCGCGAACACGGCCGCGGCCGCACCCCCGAGTGCGTAGAAATTAAGGGCCAGCAGCGCGAGCAGCTTGGTCCCTTCGTTGTGCAGATAGTCCTCGATGAATACCTGCACGCCCAACCTAAAATGATAGAAGACCGAAACGATGAGAAGGAGCATCGGTATCGCAGCGACAGGCTGCCGCAGCCACAGCACCACACTGGCGTAATCGAGCCCCGGCATCCGGACGAGACTGATGACGAACCACAGCAGCAGCGCGATGTTGGCGATCGCAGTCACGCGCTGCTGCCACCAATGGCCGACGCCGCTTTTTGCTGCGCCGAGTCCGCGGACCCGGCCGATCTCGGTTCCCGTTCCCATTCTCAGATGCCCTTGGTGAAGTAGATCGCGGCCCAGGTCAGCAGGGTCAGAACGAGCGAGCCGACGATCGTCATGGTCGCGAAGGTCTGGCTGGTGTGGACCTCGAGCGCCGCGCCGGTGTCCATCACAAGGTGGCGGATACCGCTCATCATGTGCTGGAAGAACACCCACGTCAGCCCGACGCCGACGAGGATACCGAACCAGCCGGTCGCGACGCCGTAGAAGGTCGCGTACGCCGCCGGGCCGGTCGCGGCGGCGACAAGCCACCACAGGAACAGCACGACCGCGCCGAACGCCATCGCATTGCCGGTCGCACGATGCAGGATCGACACCGTCATGTTGACCCGCCACCGCCAGATCGACAGGTGCGGGGAGAGCGGACGGCTGGGTCCGGGAGCGCGCGGGCGGGTGGCTGAGGCCATTAGTTCCTCGGGAGTCTTTGGATTGGCGACGGTTTAACCCCTTGGCGCGCGCGCGCAACCGTTCATCGCGGCGGTGCGGCAGCGGCGGTCCGGCGGAGGAAGGTCGAATAGCGCGGGTTGTCGACCGCGAGACGGGCAAGGTTCGCAGCGGTGAGGGCGGCGAGGAGGCAGGGGGTAGCGGGGGTGAGGGTGCCGTTGCGGAGGGCGGTGCAGACACACGCGCGGAGGTCGGCGGCCTCATCCCATTCTCCCTCGTCATCCCCCTCTTCCCTGTCATCCCCGCGCACGCGGGGACCCAATGTCGCGACAGTTGTGACCTTGGGTCCCCGCGTGCGCGGGGATGACAAGTTGATGGAGGCTAAAGCCGCCACCTCCGCCACATCCGGCCTCGCCACGAGCTCCCGCTCGACGATCGCCAGCGCATTCGCCGCGACCTTCGCATGAAACCCCTCGCGCCCCTCGATCTCGAGCCCGGCGATGAACTCGCGGACCGCCGCGACCAGCTCGCGCGCACTCGGATGTCCCGCCATCAGATGCTCCCGTATTCGATCAGCCACAGCAGGTCGGCGGCGACCTCGGTCACCCGCCGCCCGATCGTCGCGCGCTCGACCGACCGCACCCGCCCCGACAGATGGTCGTCGGCAAGCTGGAGACACGACATCCCCCAGCGCAACGAGCCGTAGACCTCCCAGACATGCGCCTTCTCCGGGTAGACCGCGGCTCCCCCGGCGGCTTCGTATGCGGCGTACAGGTCGGCGCGCTCGCCGAACCCGCCGACCGGAAGCCGCCACTGCCCGAAGCGCCACGCATTGACGCACAGCCAGCCGAGGTCGGCGTGGTGGTCGCCGAGATGCGCGAGTTCCCAGTCGAGCACCGCCGCCATCCCGCGCTCGTCGACGATAAAATTGCCGCTGCGGAAGTCGCCGTGACACACCACCCGCGCCGGGGCGTCGCCGATCCGCTCGCGCAACCAAGCGAAGGCGAGGTCGAACGCCGGCTCGTCGACGCCGAAGCTGCGGTACAGCGCGAACATCGCCGCGCACTGTGCCGCCGCCGTGCCCCCGGCGAGCGGCAGGTGCGCGACGGCGTCGAGAGGGATCGCGTGGATGTGTGCGAGCGCGGCACCGCACTGCACTGTCATCGCCGCCCGCGCCGCCGCGAAGCCTTCGCCCTTGAGCCAGCGCGGCGCAAGGCTTTCCCCCTCGACCCGCGCCATGACGAAGCCGTCGCCGAGATTGTCGTCCGATGCGGCGATGGCGACGACCTCGGCGACGGGCACGCCGTGGTTTCCCGCGATCCGCTGCAGTTCGGCCTGGACCGATTTCGCCATGCCGATCTGGCCTTCGCCGCGCTGGAAGATCAGCGGCCAAGGTGCGCCGTTCCGCGTCGCCTCGACCGCGAAGGTTGCGGAGGACGCTCCGCCCGAAAGGGGGGTGACGCGCTCAACCGCCGCATCGTGCCCGGCGCGGCGGAGGAGAGCAGCGAGCGGTGCAGCGCGGTCAGCACGCATCTAGATCTTCCCCGTCTTCGGGGAGGGGGACCGCGCCCTTCTTGGGGCGTGGTGGAGGGGCGGGCGAGCAAACTCACAATCTGAGTCCGCTCGACCGCCCCTCCACCATCGCAAGAGCGATGGTCCCCCTCCCCGAAGTCTGGGAGGATCTAGAAAGAGGAAGGAGTAAGCCACCGCTCCCCTCATCCCGCCGCCCCGAAGTCGATCCCCGGCCCGTTCCCCGCATACGCCCGCAACAACCGCTTGCCGACGCTGGTGATATGCACCTCGTCCGGCCCATCATAGATCCGCGCCTCGCGCGCATGGCGGTACATGATGTGGAGCGGCGTATCGGGCGTCAGGCCCTTCGCGCCGAACACCTGCACCGCGCGGTCGACGACATTGTGGAGCATCTTCGCGCCGACGACCTTGATCAGCCCAATCTCGACCCGCGCATCCGACCCGGCATCGATCTTCGCCGCCGCATCGAGCGTCAGCAGCCGCGCCGACTGGATTTCGGCCGCGCTGTCGAAGACGAACTGCTGCATCAACTGCTTGTCGGCGAGCTTCTCGCCCCCCGCCCACCGCTCGTTCAAGCGGCGGCACATCAGGTCGAACGCGCGCTGCGCCTGTCCCAGCCAGCGCATGCAATGGAAGATGCGCCCCGGCCCGAGCCGCATTTGCGCGATCGCGAACCCCTGCCCCCGCGGCCCGAGCAGGTTCGCCGCCGGCACGCGAACGTCGTCGTAGGCGACCTCGTAATGCCCGCTCAGCCCGTGATGCAGCCCGAGCACCGGCGTATCGCGGACGATGCGGTAGCCCGGCGTGTCGGTCGGCACGACGATCATCGAGAACGCCGCATGCGGGGCCGCGTCGCCGCTTTCGGTCCGGCACATCACCGTCGTATACGCCGCCCCCGCCGCGCCGGTGGTGAACCACTTGCGCCCGCGAATGACCCAATGATCGCCATCCAGCGTCGCGGTCGTCTGCAACTGCGTCGGGTCGCTCGACGCGACATCGGGCTCGGTCATCGCAAAGCTCGGGAAGATCGTCCCCGCCACCAGCGGCAGCAGATATTTCTCGCGCCACTCCGGCGCAGCGTAGCGGTCGAGCATCAGCGCGTCCTGCAACGAGTGGGTCCCCAGCGCGACCATCGCATGCTGGCTCCGCCCGATCACCTCGTTGACATGGACGTAATCGAGGAACGGCATCCCCTGCCCGCCGATCGCCACCGGATGCCCGAGCGCCCACAGCCCCTCGGCCTTGGCAGCCGCCATCAACTCAGCGAGCTTCGCCCGAGCCGCGTCGGGCGCCCCGTTGTCGAGCACGTCCTCCGCCGGATAGACGCGCTCCTCGACGAACGCCTTGACCCGCGCGCGCATGTCGACCCAGTTCGGTGCAACCATCGCCTCACTCCCCGTTTTCCGGCGAGGTTAGGCCGCTGCGGTCAGAACGCAACGCCGGGGGTGTGGGAAGGCGAACTCCAGCCAAATGGTCTGTCGGCCCTCGCGATCGCGACTGCTCGATTGCGATCGGCTCGGCAGCCGGCGCGAACGGTCGCGCGGCCCAACGACTATGCGCGGAACGACTGGTCGCGCGTCATCCGTCCGCGGGACCCATCGCCGCTCGAGCCTCTTTCAGCGCCACGAACTCAGCCTCGAGATCAGCGATCACGCTGCGGTTGTCGAGCGCGTCGCCGATACTCGGCCCCGCGCGCAGAACCTCCAATTGCTGGCGGATCGCCTCCATCGCATCGGCCATCTGCTGGCGCAGCGGCTTCTCTGATTCCGACATGAGCGACGAGCCTTGCAAGGTTGGCAGCGGCGCATCGTTAGCACGAAACGGGGTTTGCAAAACCATGAACGGGTGGGAGCTTTGAACACCCCTTCCCGCGCCGCACCGCCTCGGCTAACCCGCAGCCATGACCAACATTCTCCTCACCGGCAGCACCCGCGGCATCGGGGCCGCTGCGCACGCCGCTCTTATCGCCGCCGGAGCCACGGTGGTCGGGCACGGCAGCCGCGACGGCGACGGCCCCGACACGGTAACGATCGGGGCCGACCTCGCCGAACCCGGAGCGGGAGACCGGTTGTGGGACGCGGCGCTCGACCGGCTCGGCGGGCGGATCGACGTGCTGGTCAACAACGCCGGGGTGTTCGAGGCCGCGCCGCTCGCCGATGCCGCCGCGTGGGAGACCGCATGGGAGCGGTCGTGGCGGATCAACCTCCAGGCCGCCGCCGACCTGTCACGCCGCGCGGTCCTGCATTTCCAGGAACACGGCAGCTTGGATAAGAAGGGCCGCGACGCCTCGGGAGTCGCCGGTCGCATCGTCAACGTCTCGAGCCGCGCCGCCTTCCGCGGCGACTCGCCCGCGCACTGGCACTATGCCGCCGCCAAGGCCGGGATGGTCGCGATGACCCGCAGCATCGCGCGCGCCTATGCCGCCGACGGCATCGTCGCCTTCGTCGTCGCCCCGGGGTTCACCATGACCGGTATGGCCGAGGAATTCCTCGCCAGCCGCGAGGGCGGCAAGGTCATCGCCGACATCCCGCTCGGCCGCGTCGCCAGCGCCGCCGAGGTCGCCGAGACGATCCGCTGGCTCAGCCTCGACGCGCCCGCGTCGCTGACGGGGGCGGTGCTCGACGTCAACGGGGCGAGCTATGTCCGGTAGCGGGCGCATCGATCGTAAGCGAGTAAATGGCGGCGAAGCGGATGGTAGCACCCTGCTCAACTTTTGGTCGTCATCCCCGCGCAGGCGGGGACCCATCATCCCGAATGTCTTGGTGATGGGTCCCCGCCTGCGCGGGGATGACGGCAGTGTTATGGGCGACCGCTGAGTGCCCCATTCCCCTGTGCCCGCCCCCTCCCCGCCACTCCCAACCAGCCCCGCCAGCGGCTATCGCGTCCGCCTCCCCGCAACCCGCGCCGAAGCCGAGGCCATCCCCTTCGCCGAAGACGCGTTCCCCGACCGCGAACCGCCCCCCACCCTCCTGACCGACGAGCCCGACCCGTCGCGCCCCGACGACTGGACCCTCGACGCGTATTTCGTCGACGAGCCCGGCCCCGACGACATCGCCCGCCTCTACGCCCTCGTCCCCGCCGCCGCGCCGGGCAGCGCGACGGTCGAACCGATCGCCGACACCGACTGGGTGACGCTCAGCCAGTCGGGCTTCCCCCCCGTCCGCGCCGGGCGGTTCGTCGTCCACACCGCCGCGCACGCCGACGCGGTCCGCTCGAGCGACATCGGCATCGCCATCGAGGCGGGGCTCGCGTTCGGCACCGGCCAGCATTTCACCACCCACGGGTGTCTCGCCGCACTCGATGCGCTGGCGAAAACGCATCGCTTCACCCGCGCCGCCGACCTCGGCACCGGCACCGGCGTCCTCGCCATCGCCATCGCGAAGCGCTGGCCGCGCGCCACCGTCGTCGCGAGCGACATCGACCCGGTCGCGACGATCGTCGCGCGCGCCAACCTCGCCGCGAACGGCGTCCGGCAAGGGCGGGGGCGCGGCGCGATCGACCTCGTCACCGCGCCCGGAGTCGAACATCCCCGGCTGCGCCGGCGGTTCGACCTCGTCACCGCTAATATCCTTGCTGGCCCGCTGGTCGCGATGGCGGGCCCGGTCGCCGCAACGCTTGCCCCCGGTGGCATCCTCGTCCTCGCCGGGCTGCTGACGACGCAGGCCCGCCGCGTTGCCGCCGCCTACACCGCGCGCGGTTTCCGGCTGGTCGAACGGCTCGACCGCAGCGAATGGCCGACATTGGTGCTCGAACGCGGCTGAGCCGGATGTGCGTTCGGCCGCAACCGCGGTTCGGTTCGAAGTTCGGCCTTGTGCGGGCCTATGTGCGCGCGACAAAGCTGCGCCGATTCAAACCGCTCCGGCGATTTCCTGCCATGCCGCTTCGTCGATCACCGTGATCCCGAGCGCCGCCGCTTTCGCTGCTTTAGACCCCGCACCGGGACCAGCAATAACCAGATCGGTCTTCGCCGACACCGATGCCGCGACCCGCGCCCCCAGCCGCTCGGCCTGCGCCCGCGCCTCGTCGCGGCTCATCGTTTCGAGCGTGCCGGTGAACACGACAATCTTGCCCGACACCTGCGACGCCTCGGTCGCATGGACAAGATCGGCGACCGTGATCGCCGCGAGCAGGTCGGCGACGAGATCGCGGTTATGCGCCTCGGCGAAGAAGTCGGTGATCGCCTCGGCAATCTCGGGGCCGACCCCGCCGACCGCGAACAGCGCCGCCAGCTCTCCGGCGCGCCGCTTGCGGAACTTGTCGTCGGTCTCGCCGATCACCGGCACCGCCGCCTGCAGATGCTCGAGCGCCGCCGCGACCCGCTCGGCAAAGCCTTGATATGTCACGAACGCCCGCGCCAGATCGCGTGCGGTGACCTCGCCGACGTGGCGGATGCCGAGCCCGAACAGGAGGCGGTCGAGTGGCACGTCGCGCCGCGCCTCGATCCCCGCGAGCAGGTTGTCGACCGACTTCGCCTCGAACCCCTTGCGCGCGACGAGCGCATCGCGGTGATCCCTGAGACGGAAGATATCGGCCGGAGTCGTGATCAGCCCCTCGCCGACGAACAGCTCGATCCGCTCCGACCCGAGTCCCTCGATGTCGAGCGCGCGCCGCGACACGAAGTGCCGCAGCCGCTCGATCCGCTGCGCCGGGCAGATCAGCCCGCCGGTGCAGCGCCGCGCGACCTCCCCCGCCTCGCGCACCGCAAGGCTGCCGCACGCCGGGCAGACGCCTGGGAAAACAAAGGCTTCGCCGCGCGGGGCGTCGCTCGGCACCGGGCCGAGGATCTGCGGGATGACATCGCCGGCGCGCTGGAGTTCGACGATGTCGCCGACGCGGACGTCCTTGCGCGCGATCTCATCCTCGTTGTGGAGCGTCGCGTTGGTCACGATCACCCCGCCGACGCCGACAGGTTCGAGCCGCGCGACCGGGGTCAACTGCCCCGTCCGCCCGACCTGGATGTCGATCGCGAGCAGCGTCGTCGTCGCGCGCTCGGCGGGGAATTTATGCGCGAGCGCCCAGCGCGGCGACCGCGCGACCTGCCCAAGCCGCGCCTGCCAGTCGAGTCGATCGACCTTATAGACCACCCCGTCGATGTCGTACGGCAGCTCGGCACGGTCGATTTCGATGCTGCGATAGACACTTAGCGCGTCGTCGACGGTATCGCAGACCTTAAGGCGATCGCTTACCGGAAAGCCCCAGCCGGAGATCGCCGCCATCACCCCCGCCTGGGTGTCGCCGGGGACGGTGCTCATCTCGCCCCAGCCATGTGCGAACAAGCGCAGAGGCCGCGCGCGCGTCACCGCGACGTCGAGCTGGCGCAGCGACCCCGCCGCCGCGTTGCGCGGATTGGCGAACAGCCGCTGCCCCGCGCTCGCCTGCGCCGCGTTCAAGGCGAGGAAGTCGGCCTTCGACATATAGATTTCACCACGCACCTCGACGATCGCCGGCGCCCCATCGGGCAGCCGCTGCGGAACGTCGCTGACCGTCGCGAGGTTGGCGGTAACGTCCTCGCCCACCGCCCCGTCGCCGCGCGTCGCCCCGCTGACCAGTACGCCGTCGCGATAGACGAGCGACACCGACAACCCGTCGATCTTCGGCTCGGCGGTTATGGCGACGGCTTCGTCATCACCAAGCCGGAGAAACCGTCGGACCCGTGCGATGAACTCGACCACCTCGTCATCGGCGAATGCATTGTCGAGACTCAACATCGGGCGGGAGTGGACGACCTTGCCAAACCCCGCCGCAGCCACAGCCCCGACGGTTTCGGACGGCGAATCGGCGCGCTTCAGGTCTGGATACGCCGCCTCTAGCTCGGCGTTGCGCCGGACCATTGCATCGTAGTCGGCATCGCTGATCGTCGGCGCGTCGTCGCGGTGATAACGCGCGGCGTGCTCGGCTATTTCCGCCGCGAGACGCGCGAGTTCGGCGGCGGGTTCGGCAGGTTGAGCGGTATCTTCGGCCATGAACCGGCTTTAGCAGCGTATTTCCCCGTGCGGGAGAGCAAGACCGGTCAGGACAGACCCGCGCGCGATCCGCCATAGAGCCGGCATGGACACGCCGCCGCACCCCAGCCTGATCGCAGTCGTCGACTGGATCGAGGCGCATCTCGACGAGCCGCTGACGCTCGACGCGATCGCCGATCATTCGGGGCGGTCGCCGTATCACTTCTCGCGGCTGTTCACCGCGCGGATGGGCCGCAGCGTGATGACGCATGTCCGCGGGCGGCGGCTGATCAGGGCCGGCCAGCGCCTCGTCAACGACCCCGATGCCCGGCTGATCGACCTCGCCTTCGACTGCGGATTCGAATCGCAGGAGGCGTTCACCCGCGCTTTTCGCCGCGTCTTCGGGGTCGCTCCCGGACGCTTTCGCCAGGGTTTCGCCCTCACTCCGATCGAAGGACAATATCCGATGACGATGCCCGACACCCACCACGTCGCCGCCGCTGTCACCCTCCTGCCGGATCTCGTTGCAATCCCCGCCTTCGTCGTCGCAGGGCCGTCGAGCCGCTTCGATGCGTCGACCAAGGCCGCGATTCCGCACCTCTGGTCGCGGCTGATCGGGGCGCTGCCGTTTGCTGGCCAGATCGATAGCTGGGCGACATTCGGCGTCGTCTCCGAAGCCGACCGCAGCGAAAGCAGCTTCGATTATATGGCGGGCGTCGAGATCGTCGCCGACGCGGCCGTGCCCGAGGGCTTCGCCGTCATGCCAATCCCTTCAGCGACTTACGCGGTGTTTCGCATCGTCCTCAACGGCGGCCCGGTCCACCCGCAGGTCAAGGCGGCGATGGCGGCGGTGTGGGGCGAGTTGATCCCGGCATCGGGGCTGACGGTCGCCGACAGCCCCGACTTCGAGCGTTACGACGGCAAATTCGCCCCGATTAAGCCTGGGGCGACGATCGACTTTCATGTTCCCGTAGCGGTGTGACCGCCGGGATCAGGCGAGCGCGAGCAGCCGCGCCGCCTGCGCCCGCGCTTCGTCGGTGACCTCCGCCCCCGACAGCATCCGGGCGATTTCCTCGCGGCGTTCGTCCGCGTCGAGCGGGGTGACGCCGGTGCGGGTGACGGTGCCGTCGACCGACTTGGCGATGCGCCATTGGTTCGCGCCGCGCGCCGCGACCTGCGGCGAGTGGGTGACGACGAGAACCTGCGTGGTTCCCGACAGCCGGGCGAGCCGGTCACCGATCGCGCTCGCCACAGCCCCGCCGACCCCGCGATCGATTTCATCGAAGATCATCGTCCCCGCCGTTCCGGTTTCGGCGAGCGCGACCTTCAGTGCGAGAATGAAGCGCGACAGCTCGCCCCCCGAGGCGATCTTCACGAGCGGGCCGAACGGCGCGCCGGGGTTGGTCGAGATTTCGAACTGAACCGCATCGGCTCCGCCGGCCCCCTCGGAAGCCGCCGCGATCGCGGTGCGAAAGCGCGCGGCGTCGAGCTTGAGCGGGCCAAGTTCGCCGGTCACCGCGGCGTCGAGCCGGGCGGCGGTGGCGATCCGCGCGGTGGTCAGGGCCGCCGCCGACTTGACGAATGCCGCCTTTGCCGCAGCCATCGTCTTCGTCAGCGCGGTTAAACCCAACTCCCCGGCGTCGATCGCCGCTGCGCGCGCGGCGAGGTCTGCGGCGAGCGCGGGGAGTGCGTCGGGGTCGACGCGGTGCTTGCGCGCCTGCGCGCGCAGTTCGAACAGCCGCGCCTCGGTCGCGTCGAGCTGCTCGGGAGCGAAACTGAGCGCGAGACCGGCGGCGGCGAGCGCGTCCTCGGCCTCGCTCGCCTCGATCACCGCGCGATCGAGGCTCTCCAGCGCACTAGCGAGCAACGGGTGCTCGGGAGCGAGCCGGTCGAGCCGCCGCGCCGCCTGCCGCAGGCTCGCGAGACCACCGTCCGACCCAAGAAGATGCGTTGTCACAGCGTCGAGATCACCCGCGAGCCGCGCACCCTTCTGCATCGACGATCGCGCCTCGGCGAGTTCGGCCTCCTCCCCCGGCTGAGGTGCCAGCGCGGTCAATTCGGCCACCGCATGGTCGAGCCACTCGCGGTCACGCTGCCCCGCCTCGAGCGCGACCTTCGCCGCCTCGAGCGCGGCTTCGGCAGCACGCCACGCGGCATAGTCGGTGGCGACGGATTTAACCTCGACGGTCAATCCGCCAAATGCATCGAGCAGGTCACGGTGGCCACGCGGATTGAGCAGGCCGCGATCATCGTGCTGGCCGTGAATCTCGACCAATCGCGTGCCGAGTTCGCGGAGCAACGCGACCGACACCGGCTGATCGTTGATGAACGCGCGCCCGCCGCCGTCGGCTGCGATCCGCCGCCGGAGGATGATGTCGCCTTCATGATCGAGATCGTTGTCGTCGAGTAGCGCGCGCGCGGGGTGCGACGCGCCGACACTGAAGCTCGCGGTGACGCTGGCGAAGGCGGCGCCCGAACGAACGAGGCCGGCATCACCGCGCGCGCCGAGCGCGAGACCGAGGCTGTCGAGCAGGATCGACTTGCCCGCCCCGGTTTCACCAGTGAGGACGCTCAGTCCTGCGGCAAAGTCGAGGCGCAAGGCTTCGATCAGGACGACGTCGCGAATATCGATGGCGGTTAACATGGCCGCGAAATCCCAACGCTGTCGGCACCGAGCCGCAAGCGCACATCAGTCACCGAAGCGCGCCACGGGCGCTCAGGCACCGAAGCGCGCCACAGACGCTCAGGCACCGAAGCGCGCCACGGGCGCTCAGGCACCGAAGCGCGCCATAGGAGCTCAGGCGACCTTCTTGGTCATCAGCGTATAGCTGTGCTTGTACCACTTGGTCCCGGGATAGTTGTAGCCGAGAACTGCTGCGGCCTTTTTCGCTTCCTCGGGCAGGCCGAGCGCGAGGTAGCATTCGACGAGCCGCTCGAGCGCCTCGGGGGTGTGGCTCGTCGTGTTGTAGGTGTCGATGACGGTGCGGAAGCGGTCGACCGCGCCGATGAACTGCTTGTTCGCCTGATAATAACGCCCGACTTCCATCTCCTTGCCCGCGAGATGGTCGCGCGTCAGGTCGACCTTGAGCCGGGCATCGGCGGCGTATTCCGAATTGGGGTAGCGGCGGATCAGTTCCTGCAGTGCATCGAGCGCCTTCAGGGTGATCTTCTGGTCGCGGTCGACCGACGTGATCTGCTCGTAATAGCTGACCGCGACGACGTAATAGGCATATGGTGCCTCGCGGCTGCCGGGATGGAGCGAGATAAAGCGCTGCGCCGACAGGATCGCCTCGTTGTAATCCTGGCTGACGTAATAGCTATACGCCGACATCAACTGCGCCCGTCGCGCCCAGACCGAGTATGGATGCTGGCGCTCGACCTCGTCGAACTGCGCGGCGGCGAGCTTATACTGGCGACGGGCGAGCGTCTCCTGCGCCGCGGTGTAAAGCGTGTCGACGTCGCGCGCGACGTACGGACGGTCTTTCTTCGCCTTGGTCGAGGCACAGCCGCTGAGCGCGAGCCCGACGGCGAACGACGGCAGCAGGACGAGACGAAGCACGCGGGACTGGATCATGTTCGTGTCCTTAGCCGATGGGCCGGGGGGTGCCAAGCGGCTCTCCCCGCGCCGCTTTGACGACCTCGATAATCGCGTCGGCGACGGCATCGGGGCGGTCCCTGGGGATCAGATGGCCGGTCCGCTCGACCGTCCGCCGCACGCCGATCGTCGAGTGTTCGGCAAGTTCCTGGTGCAGTCCGGCCCAGACGCGATCGGCGACGCGGCGCGAGGGATCGGGCAGCGCGGCGTTGGTGTCGCCCGCGGTGAGGACGATCAACGGCAGCGCGCCATAGCTCGACCGGCCGCCTGCGACCTCGTCCGACGTTGCACCCCACAGGCTGTCGAGTTCAGCGACCTGCGTCTCCCACGTCGCGATCGGGGTCGCGGCGGCGCATCTAACGAGCTTGGGATCGGGCGACGGCAGCGCATGCGCCTTGGCGGCGGCGAGGCACGCTGCGGCGCGGTTGCGAATCCCGGCGGTGCTGCCCGCGCCCGGACCGAACACCGCGCTGAGGCGCTTGTCCTGGTATTCGACACTCGGGTCGACGAGGACCATGCCGACGACGTCGCCCGGACGGCGATCGGCGAAGACGCGGACGTATAACCCGCCCGCCGAGTGTCCGGCGACGACGAACGGCCCGGCGATCTTGAGCGCGCGGAGCCCCTCGTCGAGATCGCGGGCGATCGCGGCGCCGTCGCGCGGCGCCGGGCCGCCATCGCTGAGCCCAAGGCCGGCGCGATCGTAGCTGCAGACGCGGGTGACCAGTGCGACGAGCCGCTCGACCTTGCTCCAAGCGAGCGACGACGCTGCCCAGCCGCCTTCGAGGAGGACAGTCGGAGTGCCGCTCCCTGTGCAGCGGAAGGCGAGGTGTCGCCCGTCAGGCAAGCGGGCGAGTTGCACCCCGGGGTCGGCGAGGGGTGCGGCGGCGGTGACGGTGACGGTCAGGACAACGGCGAGCGCCGCCGCGCAACCCAGCGCCGTCATCCGCGCGATCGGGCGCCCAGGCCTAGGAGCGGAAATACGGGACGACCTCGCCCTGCTGCTTGATCGTGATCGGATTGCCATAGCGGTCCTTCGAGCCCGCGACGGTCAGCCGGACCCAGCCTTCGGAAACGCAATACTCGTCGACATTGGTCCGCTCGACGCCCTTGAAGCGGATGCCGATGCCGCGCTCGAGCATCGCCGGCTCGTAATGCGGACTGTTCGGGTTGTTCGACAGGCGGTCGGGCGGGGTGTCGACGATCGCGGCTTCGGGGGTCGCAGCGTCCGGATTCGCCGAAGCGGCGTTCGGCGTTTCGGTGCCGGTCGTGGTCTCGATGGTTTCGTCGGTCATGGTGGCGGGCCTTCGGATCGAATGATTGCGCGTGATAGCCAGTTGGACCGGCCTGCGCTACTATCGCCGCATGGCCGAGGATTTCGTTCGTCACAAGCAGGCATGGACTTCGGAAGAGGTCGCCAAGCTCCATCGCTTTTCCGAGAAGGGGATGTCGGTCCGCGCGATCGCCAAGGCGCTGACCCGGAGCGAGGAGTCGGTCAAGGCGCGGGCGAAGGAAGATTCGCTCAAGCTGGCGAAGCTGCGTTAGCCCTGCTGCGCTCCGCTCAGGCCGGGCGCAGCCCGACTGTCTTCAGATGCTCCCACGGCCCGTCGAGATACCGCCACACGTCGATCCCAACGACATCGAAGCGCCACGGCTCGAACCCCTCGGACAACGCCGCCAGCGTCGCCCGCGCCACCTCGGGCGTCACCTTGTTCTGGATCGTGACGTGCGCGGCGAGGCGGTGGCGGTCCTGCGGGATCAACAGCGGCTCCCACGCCTCGGATAGGTCGTCGTGGAACGCCGACAGCCCCGCCGACCGCAGAACATAAGCGACCCCGCGGCCGAGCGAGCGCAAGCCAGCGACCTCCACCTGCGGTGCCGGATGCTCGCGCGCCATGGCCTTAAGCCGCTCGACGACGGCGTCGAATTCGCTCCCGGGAATCTGGTGGAACAACGAGATATGCGCCGGCACCCGATTGAGTGCGGGCGGGAAATGCGCGCGGCGCAGCGCCTCGAAACGCGCGAGCATCGCGTCATCGGGTCGCGCAGTGATCACCAACGGTCGGAAATCGGTCATTGCAGCTCCGCAATGTCTGTACCAAGTGGAACCCAGCGGAAGGCGTAACGTTCGCTCGTCACGATTACCTCCTACTCAAGTCGCTAATCGCCAGCCACTCCCCCAAACAAAGGATGTCCATCATGGCCAAGAAGCCCAGCCCCGCCCCCAGCAGCGAAGCCCAGCCGCAGTACAAGGTCGAGTACCGCGAGATCCAGCCGTACGGGACGCTCAAGGACCTGCCGATCGCGCTCGAGGGCAATGCCCGCGCTCAGTCGGTCGAGACGCTCAACCAGATGCTCGCCGACACGATGACGCTCCGCGACATGTATAAGAAGCACCACTGGCAGATGTCGGGGGCGACGTTCTACCAGCTCCACCTCCTGCTCGACACGCACTATGAAGCGCAGGCCGAACTCGTCGACATGATCGCTGAGCGGATCATGGCGCTGGGCGGGATCAGCATCGCGATGGCCGCCGACGTCGCTGAGATGACCAAGATTCCCCGCCCCCCGAAGGGCCGCGAGGACGTTCCGACCCAGCTGTCGCGGCTGCTCGAGGCGCACGAGATCATCCTGCGCCAGGCGCACGAGGGTGCCGATGCCGCCGACGAGTCGGGCGACGACGGCACGAATGACCTGCTGGTGTCGAACATCATCCGCACCGGCGAACCCCAGGTCTGGTTCATCGCCGAGCACCTGGCTGAGACCACGCTGGTCCGTTCGGACCGCTAACTGAATCTGCTGGCGAGCCCACGGGGGCTCGCCAGTTCAGCATTTGATCTTAGCTCATTGATGAGCAAATGCGCTGGCCGATGGCGCTCACTGTTCTGGCCACGCACGGTGTCGTGAGAACCAAAATCGTGGCCGAAATCGGCAAAAATGAAGCTGGTGAGCCCTGCGGGATTCGAACCCGCGACCTATTGATTAAAAGTCAATTGCTCTACCGATTGAGCTAAGGGCTCCCAGCGGATTGCGGTTTAGGGCGACGTTGCCGCGCGCGCAACTGGCGTGCGGTCAAGTGCAGCACCGGATGCCGCCACAAAGGGGCGATATCGACCAGCGGGTCGAGGACGAAGGCGCGGGTGGCAAGGCTGCGGTGGGGGACGATGAGTCCCTGCCGTGCTCGCCGCCAGTCGTGTGTGACCGCGCCGCCGGCGGTGACGATATCAAGGTCGAGGACGCGTTCGGCCCAGCGGCGGCCTCGGCGGCGGCCGAAGTCGCGCTCGATTTGCTTGAGCACGATTAGCAGGTCGTCGACCGGAACGTCGGTCTCGACGGCGATCGCGGTGTTTGCGAAGGCGCGCTTGCTCGGGCCGATCGGCTTGGTGGTGCGGATCGCCGACCGCGCGACGACGGTGAGGCCTGCATCGGCCAGCGCAACGATGGCGGCAGCGACGACGCCCTGCGGCGATCCGTGACGGCCGTGCCGCCGATTGCTGCCGAGGGCGATGTGGATGATTGCGGGCATGGCCGCTCGCGCTTTACAGGTCGCCGCCATGGAACCCAACCCCGCCGACCTTCACACCGCGTCGCCGCTAGCCGAGCCGTCACATGTTGCGGCTCAAGCCGAGCCGCCGCGTGATTGCCAGCTGTGCCCGCGCCTTGCCGATTACCGCGCCGCCAACCGCGTCGCGCATCCCGACTGGTTCAACGCCCCGGTCCCGGGCTGGGGCGACCCGGCGGCGTGGCTGTGCGTCGTCGGGCTGGCTCCGGGTGTGACCGGGGCGAACCGGACCGGGCGTCCGTTCACCGGCGACCATGCCGGACTGTTGCTCTATGCCACGCTCGCAAAGTTCGGCCTGTCGCAGGGGACGTTCGACGCGCGCGCCGACGACGGGCTGCGGCTCGACGGCGTGTTCATCAGCAATGCGGTCCGCTGCGTGCCCCCCGAGAACAAGCCGGTTCCGGCAGAGATTCACACCTGTCGCCAGTTCCTGAGCGCCCAGCTCGCGGCGCTGCCGAACCTGAAGGTCGTGCTGGCGCTGGGGACGATCGCGCACCAGTCGGCGGTCAAGGCGCTCGGCGGCAAGCTGCCCAAGGTGCCGTTCGCCCACGCCGCGGTTCACCGGCTCCACACCGGGTTCACGCTCGTCGATAGCTATCACTGCTCGCGCTACAACACGAACACCGGGCGGCTGACGGCGCCGATGTTCGAGGACGCCTTCGCGGCGGCGATCGCGGCGCGGTAAGCGCCTACTTCGCAGGCTTCGCCGCAGTTGCCTCGATCTCGACGAGAAACGCTGGCCCTGCGAGCGCGGCGACCTGGACCGTTGAGCGGGCGACGGTGCCGGGGTTCTCGGACGTGCCGAAGAATGTCTTGAACCCGTCGTTCATCCCCGCGAAGTCCATCTTGCCGCCCATGTCGGGTGCGGCGGCGACGAACACGGTCAGCTTGATGATATCGGCCATCGTGTAGCCGTGGCTCGCGAGGATCTTCTTGATCTTGCCCAGCACGCTGATCGTCTGGGTCTTCGTATCGCCGAAATCGGCCATGCTCATCGACGCCATCGCCGACATCGGCTTCGACATGTCGACCGGCGAGGCGACCTGCCCGCTAAGGTAGAGCATCTCGGTCCCCGGGGTCACCGTCACGCTCTCGAGGATCAATCCCGGAGGGGTGTTGGCGTGCTTGATCGCCTCGGCGTTCGCGGCCGTCGCGAGCAGGCTGGCACCCAGCAGTGCTGTCATCGTCCGGATCATGTCAGGCTCCCCATGTTGCAACGGGTGCGAGCCGCCGGCCCGCACCCGTCATGCTCGATGCTGTGCGCTTCGGGCCTAGAAGGCAACCCGGGCGCGGACGTACCAGAGGCCGCCGTTGATCCCGAACGGACCGCCGCTCCGCGGATAGATCTGTCCGTCGGCGGTCGAGCCGGTCGCGGCGTAGACGGTGTTGGCGGGGCTGTTGGCGATGCGGTCGGGCTTGATATTGAAGATGTTCGAGCCGCCGACCGACAGGGTCAGATACTTGGTCAGGTCGTAGCCGACGTCGAGGTCGGTGGTGAACTTCGACCCGAACTTCTGGCCGACCAGCTTCCCGGCGGAGTTGAAGACCGGATAGTCGTTCGAATCGATCCAGTCGCCGTAGAAGTTCTCGCGGGCGTTGACCGAGAACTTGTCGTGGCTCCACGCCGCCGACAGCGTCGCGCGGTGGTTCGGCGCAAGGTGCGAGATATCGAGGATCTGGTTCGCACTGAGCACGTTCGCGTCGGCGCGCGATACCCGGCTGGTGTTGTAGTTGTACGCCAGTGTGAGGTTGAGGTCGCCCGGCTCGATGAGCGCCGCGCGGTACGTTGCGACGAAATCGATGCCCTTGGTGACGGTGTCGAGGCCGTTGGTGAAGTAGGTGATCGCGCCGCCGGCTCCAACCGACAACAACGCCGGCTGGGCGATGATATCGGCAGGTGTCACGGTGAAGTTCTGCGTGATGAAGATGCGGTTCTTGACCTTGATGCTATACGCATCGACCGTCAGCGTCAGGTTGTGAACCGGGGTGGCGATGAAGCCGACGCCGTAGTTATACGACTTTTCAGGCGTCAGCTGCTTCGCCCCGTAATATTGCGCAATCGGGCTCGTCGTCGGGTAGGTGCCGGTCTGGACCTGGTTGCCGCCGATGAAGTTGGTCGTCAGGATTTGGGTGTTCGACTGGCCGGGCGACGGGGCGTGGAAGCCCGAGCCGACGGTTCCGCGAAGCGAGAAGGCGTCGGAGAATTTGTAGATCGCATTCGCCTTGTAGACGAACGCGCCGCCGAAGGTGTTGTAATGCTCGTACCGGCCGGCGATGCCGACGCTGAGCGCCTTGACGATGTCGGTTTCGAGGTCGCCGTAGATGCCGTAGCTCGACTGCGAGTGCGAGCCGGCGGCGGCGGGATCGGTGCCGCCGTAGCCGCTCGCGCCCGGCGACGACCCGCCGCTGGTACCGTTCGGCGTATAGATGCCGCCACCGTTGTTGAGATACAGGTTCTGCGACGCCGTGTAGGGGCCCGCGCCGTACGACTGCGGGTCGCCGGGGGTCGCGGTGTAGCTCTCGCGGCGGTATTCGGCACCGGCCGAGATCGTCAGCGGGCTGTACAGGCCGATGTTGACCGGCTGGCTGAGGTCGATGTTGGCGTCGGTTTCCTTCTGGATCAGGTCGCCGAACTTGAACGCGGTCTGCGATGCCGGGCCGTAGGTCGGGCTGATCGAATTATACATCGACAGGTCGAGCGAGTTGCGGCTCGTCGTCGCCGAGAAGTCGTAGGTGAAACCGCCCGGCGTCTTGCCCTTGTAGCCGACGGTGCCGATCAATTCTTCGGTCGTGCCGACGAAGCGCGGGGTGAAGCCCGCCGGGTAGATCGACTTGACGCTAAAGGTGTTGCCGTTCGAGACGAAGCCGCCTGCCGGGCACGTCGCGTTCCCGGCCGGGCACGGCGTCAGGTAGAACACCCGCGACAGTGCGCCATTGGCCCCGAGCGATTGCGTCGCGCCGGTCACGTCGACAGCGGTGCCGCTGATCGGCGAGCGGTAGTTGAAGCTCTCGTTCGCCTTCGACCGCGCGGCGTTGCCGAAGAAGTACAACTTGCTGTTGTCGGTGACCTCATAGCCCGAATTGATCACCGCCTTCCAGCCGTGGCTCGGCGACGAGCCCCAGATCTGCACCGGTCCCGGATAGTTCGGCAGCTGCGATGCGAGGCTGGGATTCTGCTGGGCGAAGACGAGCGCGAGCGGGCGGGTCGCGCCGCGGCTGGTCTGGCCGTCATCGTCATATTCACCGCTCAGATTGACGAAGCCGCGCTCGCCGAGCGACAGGCCGAGGTTCGCGGAGATCTGCTTCGATTTGCCGTCACCGTGATCGTAATATTGGCCGTAGCGGGCGATCGCCTCGAACCCGGTCTTGTTGTCGCGGAGGCCGTAGTTGAGGACGCCGGCGATCGCGTCCGACCCGTATTGCGCGGTCGCGCCTTCGCGGAGGATCTGGAGGCTCTTGATCGCGATCGATGGGATCGCCGACAGGTCGGACCCCTGCGAGCCGTACGACAGGCCGGTGTCGCCGCCCGAATAGACCTGGACGAGCGCCGAGCGGTTGTACCGCTTGCCGTCGAGCATGACGAGGATTTCGTCGGCGGGCAGGCCGCGCAGCGACGGCGCGCGGACGAAACTCGAGGCGTCGGAAATCGTATTCTGGCCGACGAAGAACGACGGGACGATGTTCTTCAGGACTTCGAGCATGTTCGCTGCGGGCTGCGTCTTGAGCTCGCTTGCGCTGATGACATCGACTGGCGATGCCGACGTCGTCAGGGTCCGGTCGGTGCGGCGGGTGCCGAGGACGATGATCTCGTCGGCCTGCGCCGGCGTTGCGGCGGCGGTATCGGCGGCGGCGACCTGTTGCGCGATGGCACCGGTCGGAACGAAGGCGACGGCGCTGAGCATCGCGACGGCGAGTGCGGTGTGCGACAATTGTGAAGTCTTGAGCATCGATGAACCCCCTGAATTACAGACACGGCTCCCCTGTCCAGCAACGCGCGATCTTCGCCGCGCATACTGCCGGGCAAAACCAAGCACTCAGCAAATAATGCCGAGCCGACTACCTAATGATAAGTTTCGACAAACCCCAGTGCGTGCCGAGCAACTGTTATCAAGCTGACGCATTGGCTCGACGACAACAAGTCCGTATTAACCGATATCGACCTCGGCAAAGTTAAATCCGGACACCGTAACATTAGTGCAACAGCTGCCCGCTCAAGGGCACAGCATCCCGACATGCGGGCCGGGTGCCCTCACGCCGCCTTCCGCACCGGCATGTCGGCGGCGACGCGCTTTGCCAGCGCCGCGACCTGCGCCCACGCCGACGCGATCCCGCCCTCCTGCCAGCCGGGTGTCTGGCTCAGCGCGGCGCTGGCGAAATAGACCCGCCCGTCGGGTTCGAGCAGGTGGCGGAAGCCGGGGGTGTCGATCGCGGCTTCGAGCCCGACGCCGCCCTTGCCGCCGCTGAAGTCGGGCCACGGGCCGAGACTGTACGGGATTTTGTGCCAGTTGACCGCGATGCCGTTGACGAGGTCGCCGCCGTGGCCGGGGTGAAGCTTCTCGACGACGCCGCGGGCGAATTCGATCTGCTCGACGATCGGCCGCTTCTCGAACTCCGCCGCCATCGGCCCCGAGCCGTAGCAGGCGAGGAGCATCCCGCGCGGCGTGTGGAGGCCAGCCGACGGATACCAGACGAGGCTGGTCGGGCCGCCGACGAACGAGATGCCGCCATAGATCTGCTCCTTCTCCCAGAAGCGCGGCGATTCGAATGCGATCTTGTTCGAATAGTCGTAGATCACGCCGGCGATCGCGGTTTTGGTTGCAGGGGTGAAGTCGGTGTCGATGTCCTTCAGCACCGCGAACGGGATCGTGCAGACCATATAGTCGGCGTGGACGGTCTGGACCGCGCCGCTGGCCTTGTCGCGGTAGACGACGTCGACGCCCTTCGCCGTGTGGCGGATGCGGGTCACCTCGGCGCCGCGGATTGCGGGGTTGCGGAGGTTGCGATCGAAGCCGGCGTGGATCCGGTCCATCCCGCCGATCGGCTCGACCATCGTCGCCTGCATATACAGGACGTCGTCGAACAGCGTCATCGGCAGCTGCTCGTTCGCCAGCAACTGGTCGAGCGGCATCGCCGTCCCCGGGCTGGCAAGCGTCACCCCTGCCCCAGGCAGTTTAGCGAAGCCCGAGCGCGCGGAGCCGGTGAAGTCGCCCTTGTCGTCGAGGTCACCATAGAATTTGAGGAACGGCAGCAACTTGGCTTTGTCGGCGGCGCTGATTGCCTGGTCGAGCGACCCCTGATTGAGCGCCTTGGCGAGCAGCTCGGCGATGTGGCCGCGCATGTCGTTGACTGCGGTGCGCTGGCGAATTTTCGTCCCGTCGGCGGCCATGACATACGCCGAACGGCTTGAGTTGACCTCGACCTCGAGCGGGACGACGAACTTGTCGCAATAGTCGAGCAGCCCGGTGTGGAAGCTCGGGATGCGCGCCGGTCCGGCGTTCATGTAGATGCCGTTCGAGAATTTGGCGGTCTGGGTCGCCTCGCCGTTCATCTCGATCGTGTCGCGGTCGCGGATCGTCCACGCGCGCCCGCCGACGCGGTCGCGGGCCTCAAGCAGGGTGACGAGATACCCCGCCTGTTCGAGCTCGTACGCGGCGACGAGCCCGCTGATCCCCGCCCCCAGCACCGCAATGTGAAGCCCCCGCCCGGCGACCGACGGCAGCGCGGGCATCGTCGCCGCGCGCGCCGCGCCGTTGAGCCCGAGCGCCTGCATTGCCCCGAAGGTTGCGCCGAGCCCGCCCAGCATTCCGAGGCGCGTCAGCAGATTGCGTCGTGTAATCATCAAAACCCCCGCGCTGGGGGCAACCGCCCCCGGAACCGATGGCGCTCGGGCATGGCGATGTCAGCCCGACCCGCGGGACCTTGCGGTCCGACACCATTTCTTCCCCGCGAAACCGCTTTGCGATTTGTTACGATCATGATGGCGCGACTTTTGCGCCTCGGCAACACCCATAAATGTTGTTGGTGCGGGTGGCCGGGGTCGAACCGGCACTCCTTGCGGAACGGGATTTTGAGTCCCGCGCGTCTACCAGTTTCACCACACCCGCGTGGGCGCGCGATCGTTCTCGCGCTGCGGACGGGCTTGTAGCGCAAAGAAGGGCGTCGGGGGAATAGCAATCGTTCGGGACAAGGCGCTGTATTTGCTAGGGTCGCTTCGCGGGCTGGTCGAGCGATAGCGCGCGCACCTTGCCAATTCGCGCTTCTCGTTCCACGAACGCCGCATGTCACAGCCCCCGCGCCGCACCGGCGGCCGCCCTCCGGGCCGTCCGCCCATCGATCCCCCCGCCGGTCCCCGGCCTCCCGTCCGCCGCCGCGAGCCCGCCGGCGGCGATCCGCTGTCGACCAATCCGCGCGAGGCCAATCGCCGCGCCAACCAGGCCGAGCGCCCGATGCTCAAGCGCCCCGAGGCGGGGAGCACGTCGAATCCGTTCGGCGGGCGTCCGGTCAAGGTGCCCCGCGCCCGCGACGAAGCGGCCAAGCCTTCGCGCGCCAACAACGCCCCGCGTCGCGACCGCGGCAATGCGCGCGCCGAAGCGGCGGCGGCGGCCCCCGGCAAGATCGAGCCGCAGCGGATCGCCAAATTGCTCGCGCGCGCCGGGGTCGGATCGCGTCGCGACATCGAGCGCTTCATCGCCGAGGGGCGCGTCGCGATCAACGGCACCGTCCTGACGACCCCTGCGCACATCATCTCGTCGCTCGACGGCGTGACGTATGATGGCCGCCCGGTTGCGGCGATCGAGGCGACGCGGCTGTTCCGCTTCCACAAGCCCGCGGGCTTCCTGACGACGGTCCGTGATCCCGGCGGCCGCCCGACGATCTTCGACGCGCTGCCCCCCGGACTGCCGCGGCTCGTGCCGGTCGGACGGCTCGACATGAATACCGAGGGGCTGCTGCTGCTGACGACCGACGGCGCGCTCAAGCGACAGCTCGAACTGCCGGTCAACGCGGTCGCGCGCCGCTACCGCGTCCGCGCTTACGGCGAAGTCACGCAGGCGATCCTCGAAGGGCTGATCGAGGGTATCGAGATCGACGGGATGCGTTACGGCCCGATCAACGCCGACATCGAGCGCCGGACCGGGCGCAACCTATGGCTGTCGATCACGCTTACCGAGGGCAAGAATCGCGAGATCCGCCGCGTCCTCGAATTCCTCGGCCTCCAGGTCTCGCGGCTGATCCGCGTCGCGTACGGCCCGTTCGAATTGAGCGACCTGCCCGCGCGCGCGGTCGAGGAGGTCAACCCGCAGGCGATCGACCAGCTGCGCAAATCGGTGTCGAAGGCCAAATGAGGATCATCGCGGGACAATATCGCGGGCGGCCGCTGGTCGCGCCGCCGGGCGAAGCGACGCGACCGACGAGCGAACGAGCGCGCGAGGCGCTGTTCTCCATGCTCGCCAGCCGCCTCGGCGACTTCGACGGGCTGCGCGTCGCCGACCTGTACGCCGGGACCGGCGCGCTCGGGCTCGAGGCACTGTCGCGCGGCGCGGCGCACGCGACCTTCGTCGAGAACGACAAGGCGGCGGTGACTGCGCTGCGCGCCAACATCCTGAAATGTGGCGCCGACGCCGCGACGACTGTGCTGCAACAGCCTGTGCAGGCGATCGGCCGTGCCCCTGCCGCGTTCGACCTGATCCTCCTCGACCCACCGTACGGCGAAGGCCATGCTTTGCCCGCGCTCGCCCGGCTGCTCGAATATGGCTGGGTCGCACCGCACGCATGGGTGTCGGTCGAGACGGCGAAGGGCGAAGCGCTCGAACCGCCGGGCTTCACCCTCGACACCGTCCGCGCGCACGGCAAGGCGCGGCTCCATCTGTTTCGCGCCGACTGACTCGGGGGATCGCCGCCGGGGTGCGCGTATCTCGGGCATAGTCGAGGAGCTACTGCCATGGGCCGCATCTTATTCGTCGCGTTCGTCGCCACCTTCGTCGCCGCGCTTGCCGTCGTCGTCGGCATGCCAGTCGCGGCACAGGAAGCTGCCCCCGCATCGGGCCAGCATGAAGGCATGGCGACGCGGTTCGCGGCGATGGACACCGACCACGACGGCAAAGTGAGCAAGGCCGAGTGGCTCGCCGCCGGCCGCCAGGAACGCGGCTTCGACATGATGGACGCCGACCACGACGGCTTTCTGACGATGGACGAGCTCAAGGCCGGTCGCGAGAAGATGCGCGCGATGCGTGAGGCGAAGGGCAACTAGTCCGCCGCCCTGACCGGCCAAGCTTCGGTCCGAACATCGCGCGCGGGCAAGCCGCATCGTGACAAACGCGTCGCCGTTCCCTATGTGTTCAGCGATGCACGCCTCGCCCGCCCCACACTCCCCGGCCCCCGAACCGCCGTACATGGACGGTCTCAACGCGGCGCAGCGCGAGGCAGTGCTGACCACCGAAGGCCCGGTGCTCCTCCTTGCCGGCGCCGGGACCGGCAAGACCCGCGCGCTGACCAGCCGCCTCGCGCACATCATCTACACGCGGCGAGCGTGGCCGTCCGAGATCCTTGCGGTGACCTTCACCAACAAGGCGGCGCGCGAGATGCAGCATCGCATGGGGCTGCTGCTTGGGGGGAGCGCGGAAGGCATGCAGTTCCTCGGCACCTTCCACTCGGTTGCGTCGCGCATGCTGCGACGCAACGCCGGGCTCGTCGGGCTGGAGAGCAACTTCTCGATCCTCGACACCGACGACCAGTTGCGGCTGCTCAAGCAGGTCCTGATCGAGGCGAACGTCGACGACAAGCGCTGGCCGGCGAAGGGGCTGGCGTCGCTGATCGACCGCTGGAAGAACCGCGGCTGGACCCCGGCGCAGGTCCCCGCGACCGAGGAAGGCGGCTACGACAACAGATCGGTCGCGCTGTATGCGCGCTATCAGGAGCGTCTCGTCGCGCTCAACGCGTGCGATTTCGGCGATCTGCTCCTCCACATGCTGACGATTTTCCTCAGCCACCCCGATGTGCTGGCGGAATACCAGCGGCGCTTCAAATACGTCCTCGTCGACGAATATCAGGACACCAATGTCAGCCAGTATCTGTGGCTGCGGCTGCTCGCGCAGGACCGCCGCAACATCTGCTGCGTCGGCGACGACGACCAGTCGATCTATTCGTGGCGCGGTGCCGAGGTCGCCAACATCCTCCGCTTCGAGGTCGACTTTCCCGGCGCGACTGTCATCCGCCTCGAACAGAATTACCGCTCGACCCCGCATATCCTCGGCGCCGCCGGCGGGCTGATCGCCAAGAACTCGGGACGCCTCGGCAAGACTCTGTGGACCGAGCGCAACTCGGGCGACAAGGTCAAGGTCGTCGGCGTCTGGGACGGCCCCGAGGAAGCGCGGCTGACCGGCGACGCGATCGAGCGCCTCCAGCGCGAGGGCGCGTCATTGAACGACATGGCGATCCTCGTCCGCGCCCAGTTCCAGACGCGCGAGTTCGAGGACCGCTTCATCACCACCGGCCTGCCGTACAAGATCGTCGGCGGCTTCCGCTTCTATGAGCGCGCGGAGGTTCGCGACGCGATCGCCTACCTCCGCGTCGTCGTCCAGCCATCGGACGGGCTGGCGTTCGAACGGATCGTCAACACGCCCAAGCGCGGGCTCGGCGACAAGGCGATGCAGTCGCTCCACGCCCACGCCCGCGCGACGAACAAGCCGCTGTCGTCGGCGGCGAACGCGCTGATCGAGACCGACGAACTCACCCCGGCGGCGCGACGCTCGCTGAGCAATTTCATGACCGACCTCAAGCGGTGGCGCGACCAGGTCGACACCCTGCCCCACGCCGAACTCGCGCGGATCGTCCTCGAGGAATCGGGGTATATCGCGATGTACCAGAACCAGCGGACGTCGGAGGCCGATGGGCGGCTCGAGAACCTCCAGGAACTTACCCGCGCGATGGACGAGTTCGAATCAATGACCGCGTTCCTCGAACACGTCAGCCTCGTCATGGAGAACGACAAGGCCGATCACGAGGAGCGCGTCACGATCATGACCCTCCACGCGGCGAAGGGCCTCGAATTCGACCACGTCTTCCTCGTCGGCTGGGAGGAAGGCGTCTTCCCGTCGCAGCGCTCGCTCGACGAGGGCGGCAACGCGTCGTTGGAGGAGGAACGCCGCCTCGCCTATGTCGGCATCACCCGGGCGAAACGCGCCGCCACGATCAGCCACGCCGCCAACCGCCGCATCTACGGCCAATGGACGTCGAGCATCCCGTCGCGCTTCGTCAGCGACCTGCCCGACGACCATATCGACGTGTCGAGCACGATGAGCGGTGGCCCGAGCCTGTGGCGCGCCGCGCTGGGCGGCGGCGACCCCTTCGCCGACGTCACGCGCGGGGCCGGTCGCGGCCCCGGCTGGGCGCGCGCGACGGCGATGGGCGGGGCGAGCGTTCCCGGCCGCGGCGGCCTCCAGATCGAGGCCCGCGCCAGCGCGGTCAGCGTCGGCCAGCCCGGCCGCAAGGACGTCGCCGTTGGTGCCCGCGTGTTCCACTCGAAGTTCGGCTACGGCGCGGTCGCCGCGATCGAGGGCAACAAGCTCGAGATCGAGTTCGAGAAAGCCGGGCGGAAGCGGGTGCTCGATAGCTTTATTGAGTTGGTCTGACGCGGCAACCCGGCCTAACCTGCTGTGATGGATACGTCGCCGCGATGATCGAACGGCCGGAAACAACGTGATCGCGCGACTGCGCCGCATCGCCAGCACGGTTGCCGACAGCTTCTGGATCGTTCCGGCGGTCGTGATCGTCGCCGCGATCGGGCTTGCCGAGGGTCTCGTCGCGGTCGACCGTGCCGGTCTGCTCGCAGGGCTGCTGGTCGACAATCGCTGGCTTTACAACGGCGGCGCGACCGGTGCGCGGACTTTGCTCGGCGCGGTCGCGTCGTCGACTATCGGGGTCGCGGGGACGGTGTTCTCGATCACGATCGCGTCGCTGTCGCTTGCCGCGGGGCAGATGGGTCCGCGGCTGCTGCGCAATTTCGTCCGCGACCGCGGCAACCAGGTAACGCTCGGAGTCTTCCTCGGCACCTTCTCGTACGCGCTGATGGTCCTGCGCAATGTCCGCACCAGCGGCGAGGGCGAATTCATCCCGCATCTGTCGATGAGCGTCGGCATCGCGCTCGCGTTCGTCTGTGTCGGCACGCTCGTCTATTTCGTCGGCCACACCGCGAGCCGGATCAACGTCGACACCGTCATCGATCTCGTCGCGGGCGACCTGACCGCGGCGATCAAACGGCTGACGACGCGCGACCCCGAGCCCGGAACCAGCGCACCGCAGCTTGGTGAGGCCGTCTTCACCGTCCCCGATGCGCGCCGCGGCTATCTCAAGCACCTCGATGCCGACGGGCTCGCCGATTGGGCGGCCAAAAACGCCACGACACTCCAGTTGCTTGTCCGTCCGGGCGACTGCGTCTTCCCCGGGGCGGTGATCGCGTTGATCACTCCGGCGGTCGCAGGCGCCGGTATCGCGATCCGCGCCGCGACCGCGCTCGCCAAGGAACGGGTCAGCGACGAAGACCTCGAATATGCCGTCCGCCAGTTGGTCGAGGTCGCGGTCCGCGCGCTGTCGCCGGGCATCAACGATCCGAATACGGCGATGAGCGTGCTCGACCGCATGGGCGCGGCGCTGTGCGAGCTCGCCCCGCGATACCTCCATAGCGGGCGCTGGAGCCGCGACGGCCGGGTCGTGCTGGTCGTTCCGGCGGTCGACTACGACGGGCTGACCAACGCGATGCTCGACATGATCCGACAGAATGCCGCCAGCAGCATGTCGGTCCTGATCCGGTTCGTCGAGGTGTTGACCGCGGTCGCCGGGTGCGAGCGCGACGCCGGGCGGCTGGCAACGTTGCGCCGCCACGCAGACCTCGCGCTCGGCGACGGCGTCCACACTATCACCACGCCGGCCGACCTCGACGAGCTGCGCCGCCGGCACGCTCGGCTTGTCGCCATGATCGCCGAAGGGCCGGTGTGTCTGGCACGGCTCGACCGGCCCGGATCCGTGAGCGCAAGCGGCGCGGCAAAAGCCTGAAGACCGCGCGCTGCTGCGACAAGTCGTCCCGGTCACTCAGCCGATGCGGCGGAACTCCCCATAGCCGCTACCGTTACATGGGCTATATTCACTGGAGATTTGCTATGCGCCGCCTGAATACTGTCTTGACGATCGCTGGTCTTGGGCTTGCCACTGCCGCTGTCGCAACACCGACCACGGATTTCCTCAGCGACGCGATCAAGGGCGATAACTCCGAGATCAAGCTTGGCGCGATGGCCGAGGAAAAGGGTGGGACGGCAGCGATCAAGGCGTACGGCAAGATGCTCAATGCCGATCACACGGCGCACAAGGCAAAGCTCGTCGCGATCGCCCAGCCGCTCAAGATGTCGATCCCCGACGGCATGACCGCTGGCGCGGACGTCGAATATCTCAAGCTTAAGGTCCTGTCGGGCAATTCGTTCGACAAGGAATTCGCGAGCCACATGGTCAAGGACCACAACGACGATATCACGTCGTACGAGAAGGAAATCGCGCGCAACGATCCCGCGACGGTCAAGCTGGCCAAGGCAACCCTTCCGACGCTGCGCAAGCATCTCCAGACCGCGCAGAAGCTTTCAAGCTGACACGCGACGGACTTTCCGTTGTCCTACAACGTGATGAATTAAATACGGTGCGCGCTCGACTCGCCAACGGGCGGCACCGTGTTTTTCTCATGACTGGATTAAGGGGCAATCAGAGCAGCGCTGCTGAGATATGTTCATCTTGGCGTAGCAGCCAGCTGGACTAGGCTACGGCAGCAGCAGGCTCGCATCCCCATATGAGTAGAACCGGTATTCCTCGGCGACAGCATGGGCATACGCTGCCCGCATCGTCTCGAGCCCCATCAACGCACTGACAAGCATGAACAAAGTCGACTTCGGCAGGTGGAAGTTGGTCAGCAGCCCGTCGACCATCGCGAAGCGGAAACCGGGCGTGATGAAGATGCGCGTGTCGCCGGCCCAAGCGCCGAGCCCGTCGGGCGTCCACGCGCTTTCGAGCAGCCGCGCACTTGTCGTGCCGACCGCGATGATCCGGCCCCCAGCATTGCGCGCCGCGACGATCCGCGCGGTCGTCGCGGCGTCGATGCTTCCCCACTCTGCGTGCATCGCATGGTCGTCGGTGTCGTCCGCCTTGACCGGCAAAAACGTGCCCGCCCCGACGTGAAGGGTGACGGTCTCGCGGGTGACGCCTGCCGCATCGAGCGCTGCGAGCAGATCGGGAGTGAAGTGCAGCCCGGCGGTCGGGGCCGCGACAGCGCCGGGCTTGGTCGCATAGACGGTTTGATAATCGTCGAGATCCTGCGCATCGACCGCGCGCTTCGACGAGATGTACGGTGGGAGCGGCATCTGCCCGGCGGCGGCGAGCGCCTCCTCGAACGGCAGCGCGCTGTCGAAGCGCCAGCGGACCGAGCCATCCTCGCCGCGCGCCTCGACGAGCCCTGACAACCCGCCGCCGAAGTCGATGCGGTCGCCGATCTTGAGGCGCTTGGCGTTCTTGACGAAGCTCCACCAGACCCGGTGATCTTCGCGCTTGTGGAGCGTGACGCGGATCTTGGCGTCGTGCTTCATTCCCGCGAGCTGCGCCGGGATAACGCGGGTGTCGTTGAACACGAGGCAGTCGCCCGCGCGGAGCAACCCCGGCAGGTCGGCGATGCCGCGGTCGCTCAGACCGTCGGGGGTAACGACGAGCAACCGCGCCGCGTCGCGCGGCACGACCGGGCGCAGCGCGATCCGGTCGGCGGGGAGATCGAAGTCGAAATCGGCGACGCGCAATACGGTGTCCTGCGTTACGGGTGCCGCGGCTTCGCCGGAGCTTCGGGCGGCAGGGTCGGCAGTGCTTTCGTCGGCAGCGGCATCCCCGGCATCGGCGTGTCGGCAGCCGGAGCCACCGGCTTCGCGCTTGACGGGATCGGCGTCGACGGCGCGGGGGCGGGATAATTGTCCGACCCGATCGACGCATGGACGATCTTCGACGGGTTCGCGGGCGGCTCGCCCTTTTCGATCGCGTCGACATATTCCATGCCCGACGTCACGCGGCCCCAGACGGTGTAGCTGCGGTCGAGCTTCAACGCGGGGGCGAGGCAGATGTAGAACTGGCTGTTGGCGCTGTCGTTGTCGCTCGCGCGCGCCATCGCCACGGCGCCGCGGACGTGCGGCAAGTCGTTGAATTCGGCCTTGAGGTTGGGCAGCTTCGATCCCCCGGTGCCCGTGCCGGTCGGATCGCCGCCCTGCGCCATGAAGCCGTCGATAACGCGGTGGAAGATCGTGCCATCGTAGAAATGCTCGCGAACGAGCGTCCGGATCCGCTCGACATGCTTTGGGGCGACGTCGGGGCGCATCGCGATCGTCACGCGCCCGCCGGTCGACAGGTCGAGGACGAGAGTGTTCTCGGGCGTCAGCGGCGGCGCGACGGGCGGCGCCGCTGTCTGTGCCGACGCGAGGCTCCCGATCGTCAGTGCCACGAAAGCCAGCAGTACATTGCGCATCGTCATCCCCAAAAAAGGTTTCCCGCCGTACACATCGCCTGCTTGCGCGGCGCTGAACGATGCAGCTAGCGCCGCGCCCCGAGTTGGGCAACACGCGCCACGACGTCGGCAGCGATCCGCGGCGTGACGAACTTGCGGATGTCGCCGTCGTAGATCGCGATTTCCTTGACCAGCTTCGACGCGATCGGCTGGAGCGCGACGTCGGCCATCAGGAAGACGGTCTCGATCCGCGCATTGAGCTGCTGGTTCATTCCCGCCATCTGATATTCGTATTCGAAGTCCGACACCGCGCGCAGCCCGCGGATGATGAGCTGGGCGTGCTGCGCCTCGGCGAACTTCATCAGCAGCGCGTCGAACGAAACCACACCGACAGCGTCGCCAAGGTCTTCGGTCTCGCGCGTCACCATCGCGACGCGTTCGTCGAGGGTGAACATCGGCGACTTCGACGGGTTGGTCGACACGCCGATAATGAGTTTGTCGACGAGCTTTGCGCCACGCCGGATGATGTCCATGTGCCCGAGCGTGACGGGGTCGAACGTGCCGGGATAGACGCCGATCCGCACGGCCTAGAAGTCGCGTTCGATGGCAAACCGGGCGATCGCACGGAGGAGGTCGGCCTCGCTGCCATAGCTGTGGAGGTGGTCGATCGCCTGATCGATCAGCATCCCCGCCTGCGTCCGCGCGCGGTCGACGCCGAGCAGCGAGACGAAGGTCGACTTGCCCGCCGCCGCGTCCTTGTGGACCGCCTTGCCGGTCTTGTCCGACGATCCCTCGACGTCGAGCAGGTCGTCGGCGATCTGGAAGGCGAGGCCGAGATCGTGAGCATAACCGCGCAACGGCGTCCGCCGGTCGTCGGGGATGCGTGCCATGATCGCCCCGGCTTCGAGGCAGAAGCCGATCAGTGCGCCGGTCTTCAACTGCTGAAGCCGCGTCGTCGCGGTAAGGTCGAAGTCGGTCTCGGCCGCCGCGAGATCCATCATCTGCCCGCCCGCCATGCCCGACGGGCCGCTCGCGCGGGCGAGTTCGAGGACGAGCTCGGCACGCGCCGACGGATCGGCGTGCGTTGCCGGATCGGCGAGAATCTCGAACGCCAGCGCGTGGAGCGAATCGCCCGCGAGGACCGCAGTCGCCTCGTCGAACGCCTTATGGACGGTCGGCTTGCCGCGGCGCAGGTCGTCGTCGTCCATGCACGGCAGGTCGTCGTGGATCAGCGAGTAGCAATGGACGCACTCGATCGCGAGCGCGACCCGCAACGCGCGTTCGCGGTCGACGTTGAACAAGTCGCACGCCGCGACGACGAGCAATGGCCGCATCCGCTTGCCGCCGCCGATCGCGGCATGGCGCATCCCCATGTACAGCCGGTCGCGGCCGTCGCCGGGAATCGGCAGCAGCCGGTCGAAGCGCTGGTCCATCGCAGTCCCGATCGCATCGAGCGCGGGCTTGAGGCTGTTCGACGGCCGCATGATCCGGTCAGCCTGCATCGAACGGCTTAAGTCCCGCCGCCTGGCCATCGGCCCCGACGACGATCGCCTCGATCCGCGCGGTCGCGCCGGCGAGCTTGTCTTCGCAATGTTTCTTCAAGCGCTGTCCATCGGTATACAGGTCGATCGACTCCTCGAGCGTCGCATCGCCCGCCTCGAGCCGATGGACGATCTTCTCCAGCCGCGCGAGCGCGATCTCGAAACTCAACTCGGCAACGTCGGATACTGGTTCCATCACGCCGCGGTTGTGAACGGACGACAGTTGGGGGTCAAGCGGCGGGTTGGCAGGTGCGGCGACTTCCCGCTTGCTGGGGGGCGATTGGCGACGTGCAATGCGGATCAACCGTCGGTCCCACACCCACCTTCTGCCGTCACCCCGGCGAAGGCCGGGGCCCAACCTCGTGCAAGCACCGAACTGCGCGTTGCGGGGCGAGTTGGGCCCCGGCCTTCGCCGGGGTGACGGCCGAGATGACGGCGACGTGCCGCCGGCTCCCCAAACTACCGCCGGAAAAGTGCGTCGCCCTGCTGCTGAGCGGTGCCAACCTCGGGAGCCGGACCATGCTCGGCGATGTGTGCGGCCGCCACGCGCTCCGCGTGAAGCTGCTCGATCAACTGGGCGCGCTCCTCGACGATCTTGCCCTCGTCGATGTTGGTGTCGACGCCGGCCTTCTTCGCCGCTGCCAGCACGAGCACGTCGAGTTCGCGCTGCGGGCACAGGCCGAGCGTGACCGGGTCCTTCGGCGTGATGTTGGCGATGTTCCAATGCGACTTGTCGCGGATCGCGGCGATCGTCGTCTTGGTCGTGCCGATCAGGCGGCTGATCTGGTTGTCGGTGACTTCGGGGTGGTTGCGGACGATCCACGCGATGCCGTCGGGCTTGTCCTGACGCATCGACACCGGCGTATAACGCGGGCCCTTGGTCCGGCGCTCCTGCTCGGGCTGCTTTTCGAGAACCAGCCGGCGCGACGGGTCGGCGGCGACCCGGTCGATCTCGGCCTGGGTCAGCTCGCCCGAACGGATCGGGTCGCGCCCGGTCAGCTTGGTGGCGGCGGTATCGTCGGCAATCGCCTGGATTTCAAGGATGTGGAGCCCGCAGAAAACCGCGATCTGTTCGAAGGTCAGCGCCGTATTGTCGACCAGCCACGCGGCAGTGGCGTGCGCCATCAAGGGTGTCGTCGGAGCGCTCATCGGCTGAAAACCTTGCAAGTGAATATAGAAAGGGCCGCCCCTTGCGGAGCGGCCATGTGACAAGTTGATGTAGGCGCGATACCCCGCCCGATCAACCAATGACTTGGACCCCCGGCAATGATTTCCCGTAACGATTGCCTCGCGCTCGACGCCGCCGACGGCCTCGCCTTCGCCCGCGCGCGGTTCGCGTTGCCCGACGGGCTGATCTACCTCGACGGCAATTCGCTCGGTGCCCTCCCCCGCCGCACCGCCACGCGCGTCGCCGACACCGTGACGCGCGAATGGGGCGAGGGACTGATCCGCAGCTGGAACGACGCGCAATGGATCGACGCCCCGGCAAAGATCGGTGCCAAGATCGCGCGGCTGGTCGGCGCGGCGGGCGACGAGGTGATCGTCACCGACTCGGTCTCGGTCAACATCTTCAAGCTCGCCGCCGCCGCACTCGCGCTCCGCCCCGACCGCCGCGTCATCGTCACCGAGGCGGGCAACTTCCCGACCGACGTCTATGTCCTGCAGGGACTTGCGGCACTTACCGGGATCGACCTTCGCGTGGTCGAGCGCGACGCGATCGCCGCCGCGCTCGACGAAACGGTCGCGCTGCTGCTGCTGACCCAGACGCACTACCGGACCGGAGCGGTCCACGACATGGCGGCAATGACCGCCGCCGCGCACGCCGCCGGCGCGCTGGCGTGCTGGGATCTGAGCCACAGCGTCGGCGCGATCGCAGTCGAGCTCGACGCAGCGCACGCCGACATGGCGGTCGGCTGCGGCTATAAATTCCTCAACGGTGGACCGGGCGCCCCCGCGTTCGCCTATGTCTCGCGCCGCCACCACGACGGGCTGCGCCAGCCGCTGTCGGGCTGGATGGGCCACGCCGCGCCGTTCGCGTTCGAGGGCGACTACCGCCCCGCCGCCGGGATCGCGCAGATGCTGTCGGGAACCCCAGGCGTCCTCGGCATGGCGGCGCTTGGCGCGGGCGTCGCGACCTTCGACGGGATCGACATGGCGGCGGCGGCGGCAAAGTCGCGTGCGCTCGGCGACCTGATGATCGACCTGATCGAACAACGCTGCCCCGAAATCGGCATCGCCTGCCCGCGCGACCACCGCGGCGCACACGTCAGCCTGAGCCATCCCAACGCCTATGAACTCTGCCAGGCCCTGATCGCCCGCGGCGTCATCGGCGACTTCCGCCCGCCCGACGTCCTGCGGCTGGGATTCCCGGCGCTGTATGTGCGGTACGCCGACGTGTGGGACGCGGTCGAATATCTCTCGCGCGTGCTGGCGAGCGGGGAGTGGCGCGAAGCGAGGTTTGCGGTGCGGCGCGCGGTGACTTGAGGTTTGCGCGGCGAGCGGTGAATCGCCCCGTCATCAGCAGTGGAGATTGTTCAGGAGCGTGCCCATACCTGCGGTGATATTTCAGTTAAGCCCGATTGACCGCCTTCAGCATCCGCTCGATCTGCTCGGCGAAGACGGTTCGACCGCGGAGGGCGGTGTCAGACCCCCCGGGTGCATCGGACTCATTGAACAAGAGGCTCCAATCCCGCCCGGTGGGATCGGTGCCGTCGTTTTCCTGGAGCCACATTTCAAAATAAAATGGCGAGAGACGGATGATCTTCTCCGCATCGACGAAAGTGCAAAAGCGGCAGAATGCCTCCTCTGCCTCAATTGGGAAGGGATTATAGTGTTTGTAGACGAACCATCGCATGTGTTTGAGTGTTGCTCCGAGGATCGACCGTTGTGGAACATGGCCGTCGCGGACGAAGTAGCCGATCTTTGAAAATAGCGTATCCAATAGCACGGCATTATACTCGGCGAGACGCGAGTGATCCTTTGATCCGCGCGGGTCCCATTCGAGGTTGGTGGTCGCGCCGATCAGGAGATGCGCTAGATCATGAGACGGATAGATGTTGGTGGGACCATCGTTCGAGAACGTCGCCGATCCGAGGCTGATGCTTTGATGCTCCCTGGTCCAACACAACGACATGGTCCTTGCGGATGGCTGCCGACTAATCAACGCGGTTTAACCTGGAATGTCAGAAGGCCTTCGCGCGGAAACGAGATGACCCGGTCTGCGGTGGCCATCGGCATGCGATCACTCGGCATCAGCGTCACGGGCGAACTGTCGGCGCAGACAACTTTGAGCACTTCGATGAGTAGCCGGAGCGAATAGCTTCTTCCCGGGCATAATCGCGCTCCGATGCCAAACGGGAGATAGCGAAACCGAGAATGACTCGCCGGCTCCTGGAAACGTTCGGGGTAGAAGTTGTCCGGCATTTCCCAATGCTTAGGATTTCGATGTAAAAACAGGGCGCTGATGAGGAACTCGGCGGAACCTTCGCTGCCGTCGTCATGCAGCGTTCGATAGCCGAATTGATGAAAGGGAGGGTAGAGGCGAAGCACCTCATAGAGGAAGATCTTTGCGAACTCAGGATCGCGATTGATCTTGCCGACATACCAGGGTGTCGCAGCGAGGCATAACAGACAGAAGGAAAGTGTCGAGGCGAGGCTAAACGTCGAGACAAGGATCGCCGTCAGCTCACCGCGGAATTGTTTCTCCGTTATCGTACCCGCGTTACGCTGATGCTGCAGCGCTTCTAACCATGAGCCAGGCCGCGGCTCTGCCGATGCTTCGAGCATCTGCTCGAGTTTGCGCGCTAAATGCCGCATTCGCCGCGCTTGTCGAAATAAGCCTAGGTCGAGCAACCACCGGATCGGGGCAAAGATGGGCAGGTGAAGCCGAAACGAGTACATAAAGGCCTCGACACGCAACGGACGCCAGCCAGGTGAAAAGTTAGTGCTGTCGATGAAGTCGCGAATATTTGGCGGTACGAATGCGCCGAGAAGTGTTTCAAGCAGGGTTACGTATAGCGAACGTACTGCGACCGGAGCGATTGTGACGCGATGCTCGCACGTGGCGTAAACCGCCTTGTCGAACAATCTTTCGACGAGCTCGACGGCGATGGATGGGTAATCCGCGGCCGCCGGGAAACACTTCAACAGCATCCCACGCATAAATGCGGCATGTTCGTCGGAACTTACGAGTATCGAGTCTCGGCTGAGGTGAAACGCGCTGAGAAGCGCCATGAGTACGCTCGATCGCGTAAACTTCTTTTTGACGTAGCGCTCGATACGCTCGGGTTCACTCGTAATCTCGACTCGACGGCGCAACCAAGGCAGGGCGTAGACCTTGTCCACGCCCTGCCACCAATATGGTCTCAGTTCGCGCATGCAGCGATGGTTGCCGCCGAAGACCTTTTGCGGAAGGCGAGACGGACCTGCTTGTGAATCAACTCCACCCGCATCGCCGCCTTGAGTACAAGGAATCGGACACCGTAGGGCAATTGCTTCTGCCCTACGCCCCGCAGCCCATAAGCGTACACTGCATCGACTTCCGCTCGATCAGTGTAACGCAACGCGCGGGCATTGATCAGACTTGCAGTGACGAACGTGTACCATTCTTGAGCCAAATCATATTTCCCGGCTTTGATCAGACCGGTGATCGGTTTCATGTGGTGCTGCCAAAACGACACCCACTGGTCATCCGTTGAACGGGCGACGATGAGCGGCGCTACTTGGTAATAGAGCGCGACCGCCTGTCGGTCGCGCAGGGAGTCCATGTGCCCGTCGCGCAGCCCACGGGCCAACTGAAGCGGCTCGCTGTCATCGGCCATTCCCATCGCCCGAACGGCAGCAGTCGTGAGAAAGCAGGGGTTGGGTGACGGCGGCGGCGGCGGCGGCGGGTCCGGATAGGGAGGCGGAGGCGGTGGTACAGGGATGGAACCGACGACATCGGCGGTGACGACCTGATCAGTCTTGTCGACCATGATTCTGCCTTACGTTACGGTGACGGAACGAATGGCACGATCTTCGTCAGAGGGCGCAGTGTCAACGTTTATTTGCGGAAGCGTTGCGAGAGTTGCCTTCCTGTCGTCCGACAGACGATGACCGACCACGTGTGGGGCAAAGCCGCCATCATGCGCCCCAAACAAACCGCTGTCCTACACCCCGCCGTCTGGACTAGCCTCCCCCCGTCGCCACCGGGCCGCGCTCGTTCTTTCTCATCGCTGGCCTACGGCAAGTCGACGCCTTCGCGGACGAGGCGAACACGTTTCAAACGTTGTGAAAACGTCGACTCTGTCAACTTAAGCGGGGGAACACTTTTCCGCTGCGGACGCCCCGGGACTCGTGTCCGCAACGACGGAAACGTCAACTCTGTCAACTTAACGCTCTCAGCTGTCCGCCCAGCGCCGGACGAGGTTGTGGTAGATGCCGGTCAGGCTGACCACCTCGGCGTCGCCGATCCCGTCGCGGCCAGCGAGCCGCTGAATCGTGCGGTCGAGGTCGAACAGCAATGCCCGCGCGCCGTCGTCGCGGACCATCGACTGGACCCAGAAGAAGCTCGCCAGCCGGACTCCGCGGGTGACCGGCTCGACGCGGTGGAGGCTCGAGGCGGGGTAGAGGACCATGCTGCCGGCGGGGAGCTTGATGACCTGGCCGCCGCTGGCGTCCTCGACGATCAGCTCGCCGCCGTCGTAGCTGTCGGGGTCATTTAGGAACAAGGTCGCCGAGAGGTCGGTGCGGAGCTTGACGCTTGTCCCCCGGATCGGGCGGATCGCATTGTCGATGTGGGTGCCGAACGACTGCCCCCCGGCGTAGCGGTTGAACAGCGGCGGGAAGGTGCGGAGCGGCAGCGCGGCGGCGACGAACAGGTCGCTGGCGCCGAGCGCGTCGAGGACCACGTCGCCCCATTTGCGCGCGACCGGCGACGTCTCGGACAGCTGCTCGTTGTCCTTGACCGGGGCGGATTGCAGCCCGGCGGTGATGCGCCCGTCGCCCCATGTCGCCGCGTCGAGGTCGGCGACGCACGCCGCGACCTGCTCGGGGGAGAAGACATCGGGGATGACGAGGAGCATGGGGGACCCTACCGTGGCTGTTATCCCCGCGAAAGCAGGGACCCAAAGTCACCGACGGCAGTGACCTTGGGTCCCCGCCTGCGCGGGGATGACAATTACAGCTTGAGGCGCAGTTAGAGCTTGAAGCGCAACGTCGCCAGCAACGACCGTCCGGGAGCCTCGTAGGCGAACGGCGCGGCCGAGCGATAGATCGCGTCGTAGTAGGTCTTGTTGGTCAGGTTGAGCAGGTTGAGCTGGACCTCGATCTTGCTCGTGACCGATGCCTTGGCGGTCGCGTCGAAGCGCCAATAGCCCGGCAGCGTCGCGGTCTGGGCGATCGTCGTCCCGCCGTAGCGCGCGCTGTTGTAGAACGCCTGCCCGCCGACGGTGAAGCTGTCGAACAACCGGTACGTCGTCAGCATCGCGAAGCTGTTCTTGGCGACGTTGGGGAACGGACCCCCGGCAACGACCGGGTTGGTCGTCGCCAGCACCTTGGCGTCGAGGTAGGTATAGCCCCCGAATACCGCCCAGCGCGGGGTGATGTTGCCGCTCGCGCCGAGTTCGAAACCGTCGACGCGCTGCTTGCCGGCGAGGACCTGCGAGATGCCGCTCAACGGGTCGATGACACGGCCGTTGGTCTTGTCGGTGCGGAACACCGCCGCAGTCAGCAGGACATGGCCGCCCTTGCCCGCCTGGTACTTCGCCGCCGCCTCGTAGCTGTAGTTACGCTCGGGATCGAGGTTGTTCGTCGTCGGGCCGAGCCCGCCATAGGCGACTCCGCTGGCGTCGGTCTGCTCCCCGCTCGGGTTCGACGACGAGCTCGCCGAGACGTACAGCGTCGCCTTGGGCACCGGCTTCCACACCAGTCCGCCATTCCAGTTGACGAAGCTGCTGTGGTTGCGGAGCAGGGTCCGGGTCTGCGCCGGCGCAGTCGCGGTCAACGGCGTCGCCGACAGCGAGTTGCTCGACACGATATAGTCGTCGAAGCGGACCCCGGCACTGAGCTTGATCGTGTTGGTCAGGTCGATCGTATCGAGCAGGTACGCTGCCTTCGACACCACCAGCGTATCGGCGACCGCTCCGGACAGTGCGCGGAAGGGAACATAGGCGGGGTTGCGGGGATCGGGGTTGAACAGGTTCTGCGTGATGACCACCGGCGGCACGATGATCGTCCCGACGGTCTCCGACCGGCCGTTGAGGAACAGGCGGTTGACGATGTCCTCGTGGTCGAACTCGACGCCGCCGACGAGGCTGTGGTGGAAGCTGCCGGTATCGAACTCGCCGCTCGCCTCGGTGGCGTTGGCCCACGTCTTGGCGCGAGCATTGCGGCTTTGCGCGTTGGACTGGACCGTCCACAGCGCCGGATTGGGGCTGGTGATGTTCGGCCGCTCGGGAGCGCCGGCGATATATTGGTTGAGCGTCTCGCCGTAGCGGGTCTTGCTGGTCAGCTTGATCCCCTCGGCCGGGCGCCATTCGAGCCGCGCGGTGCCGATGTCGGTCAGCGAATGGGTGAAGTCGCGCGCGAGCAGGCCGTAGAAGTTGTTGCGATTGACGTTGAACGGCTGCTGGCTGCGAACGTCGAACGGGACGCCCCAGTCGGGCAGGCCGTCGGCGGTCAGGTGATAATAATCGAGGATGACATCGAAGTTCGGCGCCGCCTGCCACGCGAGGGACCCGGCGGCCCCCCAGCGGCGGCTGTAGGTATAGTCACGCCCGGCGACCCCGGCATCGGTGAACATGCCGTTGACGCGAACCTGGACCGTCTCCGACAGCTTGCGGTTGACGTCGGCGGTGAAGCGCCGCGTCGCGTCGGTGCCGCCAGTGATCTCGCCCTCGACGAAGTTGTTCATCTGCGGCGCCTTGCTGATCAGGCTGACCGCGCCGCCGGTGGTGCCGCGCCCGCCATAGGTCGACGACGGGCCCTTGACGATCTCGACCTGCTCGATCGCGAAGACCTCGCGGCTCGACACGCCGGGATCGCGGAGGCCGTCGATATAGACGTCGTTGCGGGCGTCGAAGCCGCGGATGAAGATACGGTCGCCGAACGCGTTGCCGCCCTCACCCGTGCCGAGCGTGACGCCCGGCTGGGTCCGCGCAAGGTCGCGGAAGCTGAGTGCGCCGAGATCCTGGATGACCTCCTTCGGGATGATCGTGATCGACTTCGGCGTGTCGGCGATCGCCTCGGTCAGCTTCGACGATGCCGACCGGTCGACCTTGTACGGCGCCGCGGCGTCGGCATAGGGGTTCGTGCCCGGAGCGCGGAAGCCGGTGACGACGATGTCGCTGCTCCCGCCCGCTGCATCGGCATCAACGGCGTCGGCAGCAGCAGCGTTCGCGGCCCCGCCAAGCAGCAACGCGGCGGTGAACGGTACGAGCGCGGGCGACCGCAGCGACAGCGGCATTCTGGTGTTCGACAATGGATTTCCCCGATGAGTGAGATCGCTCGATACTGCGAGTCATTCTCAATCGCAAGCTTGTTGCGAATGAAAATCAATACGGGTTCGCACCGGCATTCGATCGTATGGTCCGCAGGCACACGACGACCGTCGGAAATTGCTGTCCTACACCCCGTCTGTGCGCGTATTTTCCACGCGTGATGACGACCGACCCTCATTTCTCGACGAAGAAAAACAGCCGATCCGGTTCGCCGGGGGTGGATTCTGGCTCGACATGGCGTCAACTTCGTCAACTTCCGACTGCCGCGACGAACCCGATCCGTGCCGCATCGGCTTGTCAGGCGCGTCGAAGGTCCGCATGGAAGCACCCATGACGACGACTTGGACCCCCGATAGCTGGCGCGACCGCGAGGCGCGGCAGCTTCCCGTTTACCCCGACGCCGCGGTGCTCGCCGCGACCGAGGCCGAGCTGCGGACGTATCCGCCGCTGGTGTTTGCCGGCGAGGCGCGCGACCTGACGGCGCAATTGGCCGACGTTGCGGCGGGCAAGGCGTTCCTGATGCAGGGAGGCGACTGCGCCGAAAGCTTCGCCGATTTCCACCCGAACAATATCCGCGACACCTTCCGCGTCCTGCTCCAGATGGCGGTCGTCCTGACCTTCGCGTCGAAGCTGCCGGTGGTGAAGGTCGGGCGGATGGCGGGGCAGTTCGCCAAGCCGCGCTCGGGCGACACCGAGACGGTCGACGGCGTCGAACTGCCGAGCTACCGCGGCGACAACATCAACGGTCTCGACTTCACCGCGGCGTCGCGGACCCCCGACCCGGCGCGGATGATGCGCGGCTATATGCAGTCGGCGGCGACGCTCAACCTGCTGCGTGCCTTTGCCAGCGGCGGTTATGCGAGTCTCCATCAGGTCCACCAGTGGAACCTCGACTTCGGCGGGCGTTCGCTGTGGAGCGAGCAGTATCAGGCGCTCGCCGACCGGATCGGCGAGGCGCTCGACTTCATGGCGGCGTGCGGCATCTCGCCCGAGACCGTGCCGCAGCTCAAGGGAACGAGCTTCTTCACCAGCCACGAGGCGTTGCTGCTTGGCTACGAACAGGCCCTGACGCGGCAGGACAGCCTGACCGGCGACTGGTACGACACCTCGGCGCACATGCTGTGGATCGGCGACCGGACGCGCTTCGCCGGGTCGGCGCACGTCGAGTTCCTCCGCGGGGTCGGCAATCCGATCGGGCTCAAGGTCGGGCCGTCGATCACCGTCGACGACCTGCTGCGCCTGACCGACACGCTCAACCCGGGCAACGTCCCCGGGCGGCTGACGCTGATCGCGCGCTTCGGCGCCGATCAGGTCGAGGGCGCCCTGCCCCGGCTGGTCCGCGCGATCGCCCGCGAAGGGCGCTCGGTCGTCTGGTCGTGCGACCCGATGCACGGCAACACCGTCAAGGCGGCGGGCGGCTACAAGACGCGTCCGTTCGATCTGATCCTGCGCGAGGTCCGCAGCTTCTTCGCGGTTCACCGCGCCGAGGGCACCCACGCCGGCGGCATCCACGTCGAGATGACCGGGCAGGACGTCACCGAATGCACCGGCGGCGCGATCGCGATCACCGACGAGGGGCTGGCCGACCGCTACGAGACGCAGTGTGACCCGCGCCTCAACGCCAGCCAGGCGCTCGAACTTGCGTTCCTGCTCGCCGATTGCCTCAAGGCGGAGAAAGCCGACCGCGATCACCGGGCGGCTGCCTGATACGCGATCTGCTCTGCGGCGGCTTGACTAAGCGACCGATGCGCCGGTATTGACGCGCCTCGCTCGGCCCCTTCGTCTAGCGGTTAGGACGCGGCCCTCTCACGGCTGAAGCACGGGTTCGATTCCCGTAGGGGTCACCATCACATCGCCGATCGATTGGGCTGGCATACGTTGTCGGCGCTTGGCGCAGCATAAACTGCTGTCCTACACCATGGCTAAGCCTGTATTCTAACTTCCTTGAGTCGCCACCGGGCGGCGCGGCGTGTTCTTTCTCATTGTGGCGCAAATTTCGGATTCCGCGAGGCGCGGCTGCGGCGGCTAATTTCCGTCGCTGCCTTTCGACGAACGTTTAGGCGCTCCCCGGACGCTGAAAATTGATGTCCAAATCCGTGAACTTCGTGTGACCTTTCGACGATGTGACCGGGGCATGGCGGGGCGGCCCCGTCAGGTTGTGGGTTGCGCGCACAAGATTGAACCGCCCGCTACGCCGGTTGTTACAGCTCGCACGGGTGACGGAGGTGGCGATGGCGACAGGTAACCGCGGGGTCCGGCCCTGACGATCGTGCTTCCCACCCGCCGCGTCGAACCGCGCATTCTTGTCGTCATCGCGCTGGTCTGCGCGGTGCTGTGGGGCGTCGCGCATCTCGGCTCGGAGGTCGGCGAGGGCGATACCGCCGCGTTCGACCGCGCCGTCCTGCTCGCCTTCCGCCAGACCGCCGATCCAAATTTGACGATCGGGCCGCTATGGCTGCGCGAGACGGCGCGCGACGTTACCGCACTCGGCGGCTTCACCGTCTTGACCTTGGTGACGCTCGCGGCGGTCGCGGTCCTGCTCGTCTATGACCGCCGGCGTCAGGCATTCGTGTTCGGCACGACCGCGGTCGTCGCGCAGGTTGCAGCGGAGGTGATCAAGCATTTCGTTGGACGCGAGCGGCCGACGTTCGTCACCCAGTATGACCTGATTAGCTCGTCGAGCTTCCCCAGCGGCCATTCGATGATGGCCCCGGCGGTCTACTTCACCCTTGCCGCGATTATCGCCGCCGGGGAATTGCGCCCGGCGGCGCGGCGGCTGCTGATGGCGGGAAGCGTCGTCCTCGTCGTCGCGATCGGAATCAGCCGGGTTTACCTCGGGGTCCATTGGCCGACCGATGTCGTCGCCGGCTGGGCGCTCGGCTCGGCGATCGCACTTGTCGCGTGGACAGCGTTGCAGCAGCGGCGGAGCACCGTATAGCGTTCGACTGTAACGACAAACCGAACTGGACCTCGATGACCAAAGCGAGCGGGCGCGCGATCGTCCTCGTCAAATGGTGGAGCGCGGTGCTCGCGGGCGCGCTGCTCATCCTTGCCGTCGTCGCGGTCAATGGCCATCCGACGGTGTTTACCGACACCGACGATTATTACGCGCTGGGCAAGGAGCTGATGACCGATATCGGGCTCGGGCCGCCGCCGCCCGAACTGTCCGACGCCGACGTCGCCCAGGCCAAGATCGACCGGCACATGGGACTGACCCAGATGGCGTCGCGCTCGGCGATCTACAGCGTGTTCCTGTACGTCACCGAATCGGCCGGGACGCTGTGGCTCGTCGCGCTGGCGCAGGCATCGGCGGTGAGCTGGCTGGTGCTGCTGCTGTGGCGTACCGCGCTGCCCGCCGAGCCGCGCTGGAGTGCACTCGTCGCGCTCACGGTCATCGCCGTCGTCTCGCCGCTGCCGTTCTTCGCCGCCTTCGCGATGCCCGACATCTTTGCCGGTGTCGTCGTCGTCGCAGCGGTGCTGATCCTCGTCTACGGCGACCGGCTTGGGCGGTGGGAACGGCGCGCGGTCGGGGCGCTGCTGACGATCGCGCTCGCGGTCCACACCTCGCACATCCTGTTCATGGTCCCCCTGCTCGGGATCGGCGGGCTGATGCTGATCTGGCTCAAGGCCGGGCGGCGCGCGGCGGCAGGGCGGCTGACTAGCGTCGGGGTCGCGATCGTCGTCGCCCTTGCCGCCAACAGCCTTTACGGCGCGGTCGTCCGCCTCGAGACCGGCGAGCCGCTGCGCAACCAGCCATTCCTCACCGCCCGCCTGCTCGCCGACGGGCCGGGGCGAACGTACCTCCGCCACGCCTGCGCGAAGGGGAATGTCTACACCTTATGCGGGTATAAGGCGAAGCCGCTGAGCAATTCGGAGGATGTCCTCTGGTCCGACCTGCCCAAGAACGGCGTGTTCATGCTCGCCGACTATAAGACGCGGGTCGAACTCGAAGAACAGGAGCCGCGCTTCGTCCTCGGCACACTGGCGTATGCGCCGGGTGCCCAGCTCGCCGCCTCGCTCAAGAACTGGGGGCAACAGCTGATCCTGATCTTTGTCGAGGATCCGATCCGCAATCCGCATTTCTATTTGACCGACCCGTACTGGCGGCAGACCAACCTGCCGCCGGTCATCGAGCGCGTCGCCGACTGCGGCAAAAACTTCAAAGGCTGCCCGTCGCGGCTGACGATGGCGCAATCGCGGTCGTGGCACGGGGCGTGGCTGATCGCGGCAGCGGCGGCACTCGCACTCGCCGCGACCGTCATCCGCCAACGCATGACGGCCCAGCCCGGGGCGGCGCGCGGTGACGACCGCCGCCTGCTGGCGGTGGCGATCATGTTCGCCGCCGGTGTGATCCTCAACGCCGCGGTCTGCGGCATCCTGTCGGGACCGTTCCCGCGTTACCAGTCGCGGATCGTCTGGCTGATCCCGGCGGGAGCGGTGCTGCTGCTGACGCGGCTGCGGCGCGAGCGGCGGCATGGGGATGGTATAGCCACCCTGGCCTGACGACCGGCGCGCCGAATTCGCGGCGGCGTCGCCGGGGCTGGCGTCAAGCGAGCGGACGCGACTATTAGCTGACGACATCACCTCCTCCTTGAAAGTTCGCTCATGCTCCGCGCAGCGCTGCTCGCCGTCACCCTCCTTTCCGGCACCGCGGCGGTCGCGCAGCCCACGCCTCCCCCAGCGGCGACGGCGACAACTCCCGCGGCGCAGCTCAAGGCGCTGTTTCACGAAAGCGACGAGGGGCAGCTCAAGCGCAATCCGATCCAGGCGCTCGTCCGCGGCGACCCGCGCTACGCCAACGAGTTCGGCGATTATATCACCGACGCTTATTACGCCGCCGAGAAGCAGGCCGCCGTCGACGAGCTCGCGGCGCTGGCGAAGATCGACCGCAAGGCGCTCAACGCCAACGACCGGATCAGCTACGACGTCTTCAAATGGCAGCGCACGACCGACCTCAAGGGCTATGATCCCGCGCTGCTGCGAACAGCGACCGACCGCCCGATCGACCATTTCTCGGGCTTCCAGACCTTCATGCCCGACCTGTCGTCGGGTGAAGGCGCGGCCCCGTTCAAGACTGTTGCCGACTATGACAACAACCTCAAGCGGCTCGCCGGTTACGTCGTCCTGCTCGATCGCTCGATCGGGCGGATGCAGCATGGGCTCGCCGATGGCGTGACCAACCCCAAGCTCGTCATGCAGAACGTCGTCGGCCAGCTCGATGCGCTCAACGCCGAGGGGGTCGAGGGCTCGACCTTCTACAAGCCGGTCAAGAAGTTCCCCGACAGCATTCCCGCCGCCGACCGGACGCGCCTGACCGCAGCCTATGCCGCGTTCATTCGCGACCAGCTGATTCCGGCACACACCCGCCTCCGCGACTTCATCCGCGACGTCTATTTGCCGAAGGCGCGGACAACGGTCGGGCTCGGTGCGATCCCGGGAGGGCCGGCGTATTATCGCTATCTCGTCGCGTCGACGACGACGACCGACATGACCCCCGAGGCAATCCACGCGCTCGGCCTGAGCGAGGTCGATCGCATCCATGCGGCCGAGGAGAAGGTCAAGGATGCCGCCGGCTTCAAGGGCACGCTGGCTGAATTCGCCAACTTCATGCGGACCGACCCGCGCTTCGCCCCCGCCACCCGCGAGGCGATGCGCGAAGACTTTCTCGCGATCGACAAGCGCGTGATGGCGGTCGTCGGCACGGAGTTCTCGACGATCCCCAAGTCGGCGCTCGAGATTCGCCCTGTCCCGGCGTACAAGGAAAAGACCGAGGCCGCCGGTTCGTATCAGGGCGGCACCCCCGACGGATCGCGCCCCGGCACCTTCTATTACGACGCCTACGATCTGCCGTCGCGCTTCACCTGGGGCTTCGAGACGCTGTTCCTCCACGAGGGCATCCCCGGGCACCATTTCCAGATCAGCCTCGCGCAGGAAAATACGTCGCTTCCGGCATTCCAGCGCTTCGGCGGCAACACCGCTTATGTCGAGGGTTGGGCGCTGTATTCGGAGAGCCTCGGCTATGAGATGGGCTTCTACAAAGACCCGTACCAGGATTACGGCCACCTCAACGACGAGATCCTGCGCGCGATGCGACTGGTGGTCGACACCGGCATCCACAGCCAGGGCTGGACCCGCGATCAGGCGATCAAATACATGCTCGACAATTCGGCGATGGGAAAGACCGACGCGACCGCCGAGGTCGAGCGCTACATCGCCATCCCGTCACAGGCGCTCGCCTACAAGGTCGGGCAGTTGACGATCCGCCGCCTGCGGACCAAGGCCGAAGCCGAGCTTGGTGCGAAATTCGACATTCGTGCGTTTCACGCGCAGGTGCTGATGTCGGGAGCGCTGCCGATGGCGGTGCTTGAAAGCAAGATCGACGACTGGATCGCCGCGACCAAGCGGACCTGAGGAGACAAGACGATGAAGACGATGTTCGCGGCGCTGGCCGCTACCCTGCTCGCCACCGGCGCGTCGGCCGACCTGATGAAGCCCGCTGCGCCGATCGTCGTTCGCGGCACGATCACCGCGGTCGATCCGACGGGCGCACTTAGCGTCAAGTCGAACGACGGCACCCCGCTGACCGTCGTCCTCGCTCCCGGAGCCAAGGTTGCAGCGCTGAGCAAGATCGGCCTCGACGACATCAAGGCGAACAGCTTCATCGGCACCGCCGCCAAGCCGGGCAAGAACGGCGTCCTCGAAGCGACCGAGGTCCACGTTTTCGCCGAATCGATGCGCGGCCTCGGAGAGGGCCACCGCGCGTGGGACCAGGGTCCGACGAGCACGATGACAAACGGCAATGTCGGCAAGGTCGGCACGATCCGCCACCACAGCGGGCGGACGTTGACGGTCGATTACAAGGGCGGGACGCAGGAAGTCGTCGTGCCCGCGAACACACCGATCGTGTCGTTCGTCGAGGGCAGTGCCGCGCAGCTTGTGCCCGGCGCGCATATCTTCGCGTTCACGATGCGGACCCCCGACGGCAAGCTCGCGACGAATCAGGTCGCGGTCGGACTGAAGGGCGTCGTGCCGCCGATGTAAGTCGAACCTACCCCTCCCCTTCAGGGGAGGGGCGAGAGACGGTGTCCTTGCACCGGCCCGGGGGTGGGGTCTTCTTCAGACGGATCGCTCGCAGCGACCGCCCCACCCCCGGTCCCTCCCCCAAGAGTAAGGGGAGAAGAAAAGCTAAAGATCCCCTGGTCGGTTGACGTTGCGGATCGGCCCGATGTCGACTCCCGTCGCACCCGTCAGCGCGACCCAGCCGCGAAGCGAGCGGTCATCGCTGTGGGCGAGGTGGAGTTCGATTACCCCCGCCAATCCAACCGGCCACAGCGCAAGCAGAGGTTGGCCGAGGACAAACGCAGGCCCCTCCCCCAGCGCCTCGCGGAGCTCGAGCGGCAACTCGGGCAGGTCGCACCCGCTCGTCAGCACCGCATCGTAGCCCCCGGCGGCGGCGTGGCGTAGAGCGGCGCACAGCCCGCCGAGCGGACCGAGCCCGGGGGCCGGGCGGTCGGGGATCGAGACCTCGCCGGGATAATCTCGCCCGACCACGACGAGGTCCGATACCTGCGGCCGCAGACGGGTGATCACATGCTCGATCAGCGGCTTGCCGCGCCACTCGGCCATCGCCTTGTCGCTGCCGAACCGGCTCGATGCGCCCCCCGCAAGGATCGCGCCGAGAACGCCGGTCATGCGGTCTCGTCGAACAATTCACGTCCGATCAGATAGCGGCGGATCTCGCTCGTTCCCGCGCCGATCTCGTACAGCTTGGCATCGCGGAGCAGGCGACCGGTCGAATATTCGTTGATATAGCCGTTGCCGCCGAGCGCCTGAATCGCCTCCAACGCCATCCAAGTCGCCTTTTCGGCAGCGTAGAGGATGCAGCCCGCGGCATCCTTGCGTGTCGTTTCGCCCCGGTCGCACGCCTGCGCGACGGCATAGGTGTAGGCCTGCGCGGTCGACAGCGCGACGTACATGTCGGCGATCTTCCCCTGCATCAGCTGGAATTCACCGATCGCTTGGCCGAACTGCTTGCGCTCATGGATGTACGGCACAACGACGTCGAGGCATGCCTGCATGATCCCGAGCGGACCGCCTGCCAGAACGACGCGCTCGTAATCGAGCCCCGACATCAGCACCTGAACGCCGCGCCCTTCAATCCCGAGGACGTTTTCGAACGGCACTTCGCAATCCTCGAAGACGAGTTCGCAGGTGTCCGACCCGCGCATCCCGAGCTTGTCGAGCTTCTGCGCGGTCGAGAACCCCGCCATGCCACGCTCGATCAGAAAGGCGGTGATGCCCTTCGCCCCGGCGTTGGCATCGGTCTTGCCGTAGACGACGAGCGTGTCGGCGCCCGGGCCGTTGGTGATCCAGAACTTCGACCCATTGAGGACGTAGCGGTCGTTGCGTTTTTCCGCGCGCAGTCGCATCGACACGACGTCGGAGCCCGAACCACTCTCGGACATCGCGAGGCTGCCGAGATGCTCGCCCGAGATGAGCTTGGGCAGATATTTCGTCTTCTGCTCGGCCGTCCCCCAGCGCGCGATCTGGTTGATGCACAGGTTCGAATGCGCGCCATAGCTCAGGCCGACGCTCGCCGACGCGCGGCTGATCTCCTCGACCGCGACGACGTGCGCGAGATAGCCAAGCCCGGCGCCGCCGTCGGCCTCGGGGACGGTGATCCCGTGGAGCCCGAGGTCGCCGAGCTTCGGCCACAGGTCGCGCGGGAAAACATTGTCGGTGTCGATCGCGGCGGCGCGCGGCGCGATTTCGGCAGCGGCGAAGGCGCGAACCGACTCGCGGATCATGTCGATGGTCTCGCCATGGGCGAAGTTGAGCGTGGACAGGGTCATCGGGCGCCTATGCGGTGAGGATCGAACGCTGACCGTTAAACAGTCGGCTCGACCGCGAACAGAGCCAAGTCGTCACGCAGCCTTGGCAAGCGCAGGCAAAAAAACTGCGCGCAACCGGAGTTGCGCGCAGTCATTTCGATTTCGGGCCCCGAAAGGCTCGGAACGCGTCGATCGCTTACGCGGCGACGGTCTTCGTGGCCGACTTGCGGCGGCGCGCGAAGCCGACGAGGCCGAAGCCGCCGACAAGCATCACCCAGGTCGAGGGCTCGGGAACATTCGCAACGGCGATGTTGTCGAGTTCGAACGAGTTCTGCGAGCTCGACAGCGTCACGGTCTTGACGCTCTGGCCGGGACCGAAGCTGAAGAAGTAGCGACGGTTGGTGTCGCCGGCAGTCTGGTTGCCGTTGTCGCCGCCCGGGAGGACCGACGCCGAGAACTTGCCCGAGTCATAGCCGGGGCCGGTGAACTGGAGCGAGTTATACGAGTCAACCGAGCCGATGTAGATGCTGAACGACTTGATCGCGTGCGCGAAGGTGAAGGTTGCGCTCTCGCCACCCTGGATCGCGAGGAACGGGGTCTCATCGCCGGCGGGTGCGGCGGCAACATTGGCCACCGAGGTCGGGAAGATGGTGCCGCCGGTGTAGCTGTAGCCGGTTGCGGGCGCGCCGCCGTTGAAATCGAAGACGACGGTTTCGCCGGCTGCGGGAGCGACGTCGAGCGGCGACGAGGTGATCGTGAGGGCTTGGGCCGAACCGGCAAGCGCGACTGCGGACGCAAAAAGCAACAGACTCTTCATTCTTCTCTCCAAAGGGGCTTACGTGCCTGACACCCGCTATGCAGAGACCGTGCCAATTTCCGGCACATGCAATATCAATGACTTAGAAATATTACATTATCGATATGTAAAGAATTCCGACGATTTCTTAATGAAGAAAATCGTTCCTTACGATTTGTTGACCGATGGCAGCGCCGCCGGATTATGGCACGGAAATCGCAGCTTACGGTGAGCAGGCCACACCGGGCCGACGGTTGTTGGGCAGGCCGCTCGCTAACTTCGTGACCTTGGTGGCTGCACGATGGCCCGTCGCCTCGACCGGCGATTGATCCGGGCCAGAGGACAGGACGATCGAGAAGGTCATCGAGTTATCGCCGCTGTCCTACAGGGTTCTGGATCGGGTATGGTGTCAGCGTCGTCGGAGTGCCGAGCGGCACCTGTTCTTTCTCATCGCTGGATCAGCTTACGGACCCTCGGTCGCGCCAAGACCGTGGACTTTCGCGTCATGCAGGCGAAAACCCGGTCGTTGTGTGGACTTGTGTAACCTTCCGCACGACACGGATGTGAAAAACCCGGTCGTTGTGTGGACTTCTGTAACTTTCCGTCACCCCGACGCAGGCCGGGGCCCAACTCTCCCAGCAACGCGAGGTCGGGTGCTTGCACGACCATGGGCCCCGGCCTCCGCCGGGGTGACGAACCTAGAATTGCAGCAGGATCAGCAGGACAATGGTGACGCGCGCGGAATACCCGAGCGTCGCGTCGGCCGGCGTCACCTGTTCTGCGACGAAGCCGCTCGCGAAAACATAGTCGTTGCGTGGACTTGTGTAACCTTCCACGCAGGACGCGGCGGCTCTCCCCCTACGCCGCCCTGATCTCGTTGAACGGCGTATCCTTGTCGGGACGCATGTCGCCGGGCAGGCCGAGGACGCGCTCGGCGATGATGTTGCGCAGGATCTCGTCGGTGCCGCCGGCGATCCGCAGCCCCGCCGAAGCCATGTAGCTGCCTTGGAGCTTGTGGATGCCGGGCTCGCCGCCGGTGGTGGTGAAGCCCGACGCCTCGGACAGGTCAAGTGCGAACGCTGCCATCTCCTGCATCGTCTTGGCGACGACGACCTTGCTGATCGACTGTTCGGGCCCGGGGGCCTCGCCCTTCGACAGCGCCGAAAGCGCGCGCATCTGCGTCAGCTTGATGCCCTCGTCGGCGATGTAGGTCGCAGCAATCCGCTGGCGGACGTCGCGTGCCTCGATCGCCGGACCCATGTCGGTCTCGATCCGCGCGGCAAGCGCCATCAGGTCGCGGTAGCCGGGGGCGTGGCCGGGCTTGCCGCCGACCGCGAGGCGCTCGTTCATCAGTGTCGTCAGCGATACCTTCCAGCCGTCGCCGACCGCGCCGAGGCGGTGGCTGTCGCTGACCCGGACGCCGGTGAAAAACACCTCGTTGAAGTCGCTGCCGCCCGACATCTGCTTCAACGGCCGCGCCTCGACCCCGGGGGCGTGCATGTCGACGATGAACATCGTCAGCCCCTTGTGCTTGGGCGCGGACGGATCGGTCCGGGTGACGATGATGCCGAAGTCGGACAGATGGGCGTTGGTCGTCCACACCTTCTGCCCGTCGATCACCCAGTCGTCGCCGTCACGGACCGCCTTGGTGCGGATGCCGGCGAGGTCGGACCCGGCGCTCGGCTCGGAGAACAGCTGGCACCAGACCTCCTCGCCCTCGAGCGCCTTGGCGACGTAGCGTTCGATCAGCGCGGGCGAGCCGTGGGTGAAGACGGTCGGGATGCACATGCCGAGGCCGATCGCGAACAGCTCGGTCGGGGCGTGATACTTCGACTGCTCCTGGTTGAAGATGATCGAGTGCATCGGCGACAGGCCCTGCCCGCCGAACGCCTTGGGCCATGTGATCCCGGTGTAGCCGGCGGCGTGCTTGATCTTCTGCCACTTGCGCGATTCGGGGACGTTCTCACCGCGGCTGACGGCGCGCGCGGGCGGATCCCGGTACTCGGCGGCGGCGGTGGCGAGCCATGCGTGCGCCTTGGCGCGGTACTCGGCGTCGCCGGGGGTGTCGTTGAAGTCCATCGTCGGTCTCCCTTACGCTGCGACCCGGTTGCGCTGCTCCAGCGAGCGCACCAGCCGGTCGGCCCAGAAATTGCGGCTGCCGAGCGCCGCGACGAGCGCGCGGTTGCGGCGGTAGTAGAACTGGCAGTCGCTTTCCCACGTGAAGCCGATGCCGCCGTGGATCTGGACATTCTCCTCGGCGGCGAAGGCCAGCGCGTCGAGGCTTGCGACCCGCGCCGCGCTTGCCGCCTGGCGGAGCTCGGGGGCGCCCGCCTCCATCGCCCATGCCGCGTGGAGGGCGTGGGCGCGGGCGAGTTCGAGCTTGATATACATGTCGGCGCACTTGTGCTTGACGCCCTGATATCGCCCGATCTTTTGGCCGAAGGCGGTGCGTTCCTTGGCATAGGCGACCGCCATGTCCATCGCGGCGGTCGCGGTCCCCATCGCCTCGAAGCTGCCGAGGATCGCAGCGCGGTCGAGCCAGTCATGGTAGCCGGCAGCGTCGCCGAGCGGGTCGGCGGCGGCCCCGGTCAGCGTCAAGGTGCCGTGGCGGCGAACGAGGTCGAGCGTGTCGATCGCGGCGACACCGACGCCTTCGCCACTCAGGTCGACGATATAGAGCGCGGGGCCGTCGGGGCCGGCTGCGCTGACGATCGCCATCGTCGCGGCGGCGAGATCGGCGATCGGCGACTTGGTGCCGGTGATCGAGCCGCCGTCGACCGTGGCCGATGCCTTGGCGGGGGAGGCGGTGCCGCCTTCGGCCCAGCCGGTGACCGCGACGACCGAGCCGTCGGCGATGCCGGGGAGCCAGCGCGCCTGCTGCTCGGCGGTGCCAAGCGCGATCAGCGCCTCGGTCGCCGCCAGCGCCTGAGCGAGCGGGATCGGCGCGAGGCTGCGCCCGGCCTCCTCAGCGAGAACGCAGGCGGCTTCGGACGTCATGCCGACTCCGCCATGCGCTTCAGGAACCCGCGCCGCGGTCCAGCCGAGGTCGACCACCGCCTGCCAAAGCTGGGCGTCGAACGTGGCGTCGCCGTTCATCGAGGCACGTGCGACTGCCGGTCCAGCGCGCTCGTCGAAGAACTTGCGGGCCTGCTCGCGCAACGCCTTGGCGTCATCGGAAAAGTCGAAATCCATGCCATCTCCCCAGAGGCTTTGGCGCGACCTTACGTTAACGTCAGTCTCGCGCAACCCCCGCGGCATGGTAGACAGGGTACGAAGGAGACTCTCCGATGAGCGAAGCGATGGAAGACCGCGTTGCGATTGAGCTGACCGAGGGCGCGACGCCTGAGCAGCGTATCGCTCTTGCGGCATGGGCGAGCCGGCTGCTCGCGATCCGCGTCGACTCGGAGGACGGTTTCGGCAAGGCGCGGTCGGCGCTGATGGCGACGGTCGACAGCAAGGCGGCATGGCCGCTGATCCAACGCCTTGGCGACGCGATCAAGCGCAACGCGTGGGACGAGCGGAGCAACCCCGAGCGCGCCGCGGTCGGCGGGGCGACGGCGATGATCGCGCTGTTCGGCGGCGGGCTCGCGGTGCTGACCGTGCTCGGTGCGGCGGCGGGGGCGCCATTGTGGATCGTCTTTGGCAGCGGCGACGGGCTCGCGCGCAAGATCGTCGCGGCGGCTGCGTGACTTCAAATGCCGAGCTGGCCGACTGGTGTCAGCGTCAATCGGAGGATGCGGCGCGGCAGATCGAGCTGTTCGGCGGCGGCGGCGTGCGCGCATTGCTCGAAATGCCCGACGGCACGACGCAGGACATCACCGCCGGGGTCGTCGCGCACCAGACCGATAATATCGCGATGTTCGCCCGGTTGATCGCCGCGCTGACCGCCTAGCCGCGCTCGAACAGCGAGTCGGCGGCGCTGCGGAATTTCGACGCGCCGTCGCGCTTGGCTTTGGTCCGGATGACCTCGGCTTCGAGGGCGACGATGCGTTCGTCGAGCTCGCCGACAGACAGTCGGTCGAGATCCTGCTTGATCAATGCGGCGACGACGTCGTCGGGCTTCGCGCGGGGGAGGTCCTCGTCCATGTCGCAGACGTTGACCCGGCACCCGCTCAAGTCAATATCGCGCGTATGACGATTCCCACGACGATGACCGCGATCGATCCTTCAGCTCCGGGAGGTCCCGAGGTGCTGGTGCTGGTGACCCGCCCGGTGCCGGTCCCCGGTGATGGCGAGGTGCTGGTCCGCGTCCACGCCGCCGGGGTCAACCGCCCCGATGTCCTCCAGCGGCAGGGCCTGTACCCGATGCCGCCCGCGGCGCCGACGATCATGGGGCTCGAAATCGCGGGCGAAGTCGTTGCCGTCGGTCGCTCCGGCGGGCGTTGGGCGGTCGGCGACCGGGTCTGCGCACTCGTCGTCGGCGGTGGCTACGCCGAATATTGTGTCGCCCCGGCAGGCCAGTGCCTGCCGATCCCCGACGGCCTCGACTATATCGCCGCCGCCGGGCTGCCCGAGACCTACTTCACCGTCTGGTCGAACCTGTTCGAGCGCGGCCACGCGGCGGCGAGCGAGACCGTCCTGATCCACGGCGGCACCAGCGGCATCGGCACGACCGCGATCCTGCTCGCCAAGGCACGCGGTGTGAAGGTCATCGTCACCGCCGGGTCGGCGGGCAAGTGCGCCGCCGCGCGCGGCCTCGGCGCGGATCACGCGATCGACTACAAGGCGAGCGACTTCGTCGACAAGGTCGCCGGCATCACCGGCGGCAAGGGGGTCGACGTCGTCCTCGACATGGTCGGCGGCGATTATATCCCGCGCAACCTAATGTGCCTCGGCGACGATGGCCGCCACGTCTCGATCGCGCTCCAGCGCGGCGCGACGGCGGAGGTCAATTTCGGCCTTGTCATGCGCCGCCGCCTGACGCTGAGCGGATCGATGCTCCGCGCCCGCCCAGTCGCATTCAAGGCGGCGATCGCCGCGGCGCTGGAGCGCGAGGTCTGGCCGCTGTTCGCGGCTGGCAAGCTCCGCGCGGTCAGCGACAAGACCTTCGCGCTCGCCGATGCCGCCGACGCGCACCGGCGGATGGAGGCGGGGGATCATGTCGGGAAGATCGTGCTTCAGGTCGCTGAGGAAGGCTGACCCGATCCTTGCAATTCCGCGCTCTTCGCGTGGAAGTTCACGGTGCTAGCGCGACCGCCGAGCGACGGCATGACGGTCCTGCAATGAGAAAGAACAGGCGGCGATCGGCGCTTCGACGACGCTGCCACCATCGCCGATTTGGCGCGCTGTACGACCGGGACAACGCCGCGCGACGGTGCGGATTTACCCCGACGCCTTCTCCCGCCACGCCGGCGAAGACCGGGCGCGTAGAACGACCAGCTATTTCGCGTCCGCGTCGCGTCGAAGGTTACACAAGTCCACGGAACGACCGGGTATTTCGCGTCCGCGGCGCGTCGAAAGTTACACAAGTCCACGGGACGACCGGGTTATCGCGCTTGCGTCGCGGGACGGCAACACGAGCGCTCCGTACCGCGACCGGTCACAAGCGCCAGCGAACGCTAAGTTCAAAATAAGTTCACACTAAAGCGTGTCTTCTTGCAGCTCGCTTTCCAAGCGAACCGTCTCACAAAGTCCAGCAATGAGAAAGAACACGCGCCGCCCGGTGGCGACGGCAAAAGCTACCGCAGGCGAGGCGGTGTAGGACAGCAGTATGTTGCGAGCGTCACGTGGGAGGAGAAATCCGGCGGTGGCCGCGCCAGGGCTGCGTCCTCCGTCGGGCGGGTTCGGCGGCTTGTGACCGCCACTAGGCCGGCCGGCTCGGCGCGAGTTCGGCAGCTGCTAATCGGCGAGGGGGCCGGCTGCGCTCTCGCCAGCCGCGCCAGCGCTTACCGCATCAGCACCAATTCTTCGGCCATCGTCGGATGCAGCGCGACGGTCTCGTCGAACTGCGCCTTCGTCAGCTTCGCCTTCACCGCGATCGCCAGAGCCTGCAAGATCTCCGGTGCATCCGGCCCGATCATATGCGCGCCGACGACGACGTCGGTCGCGCTGTCGACGACGAGCTTGTACGACGACCGCTCGTTGCGTCCGGCCAGCACGTTGCGCATCGGGCGGAAGTCGCTGGTGAAGATCTTGACGGTGCCGAGCTTGGTCTTCGCCTGCGCCTCGGTCATGCCGACGCTGGCGATCGGCGGGTTCGAGAACACCGCGCTCGGCACGGTCTCATGGTCGACGGTCCACGGCTTGTTGCCGAACACCGTGTCGGCGAAGGCATGGCCCTCGCGGATCGCGACCGGCGTCAGCTGGATCCGGTCGGTGACATCGCCGACTGCCCAGATATTCTCGACATTGGTGTGGCTCGCCGCGTCGACCGCGATCGCGCCCTTGTCGTTGAGCTCGACCCCCGCCGCCTCGAGCCCCAGCCCCTCGATGTTCGGGCGGCGGCCGATTGCCCACAGCAGCATCTCGGCCTCGATCGGGTCGTCGCCGCCGACGAACGCCCGGACGCCGCCGCCCTCGATTTTCTCGAAGCGCTCGACGTTGCAGTTGAAGACGAACTTGATGCCCTTCGTCATCGAAATCTGGAGCAGGCGATCGCGCAGCGCTTCGTCGTAGCCGCGCAGAATCGTGTCACCGCGGTTGACCAACGTCACCTTGACGCCGAGCTCGTGGAAGACCCCGGCGAATTCGTTGGCGATATAGCCGCCGCCCGCGATCGCGAGCGACTTCGGCAGGCGGTCGAGATGGAAGATTTCGTTCGACGTGATGCCGAGCTCGGCCCCCGGCAGGTCGGGAACGAGCGGGCGCGCGCCGGTAGCAATCAGGATCTTGTCGGCGGTAACCGTCTTGTCGCCGACCTTGATCGTGTGCGCGTCGAGCAGCTCGGCGTGGTCGTGGTACAGCTCGACATTATGGCTCGTCAGCGTGTCGGTGTACGAGCCGTTGATCCGGTCGACCTCGGCCATGACGTTGTCGCGCAGCGTCAGCCAGTCGAAGCCCTTCTCGCCGATCGTCCAGCCGAAGCGGCGGGCATCGACCAAGTCTTCGGCGAAATGCGAGCCATAGACGAGCAGCTTTTTCGGCACGCAGCCGCGGATGACGCAGGTTCCGCCGACGCGATACTCCTCGGCGATGGCGACGCGCGCGCCGTGGCCGGAGGAAATCCGCGCGGCGCGAACGCCCCCCGAACCGGCGCCGATGACGAAGAGATCATAGTCGTATGTAGTCATCGGGCGGAGGTAAGGTGCCGGGGGGCTGCACGCAAACGGAGAGTGGCGATCAGAGTGATCGGAGCCTCCCCTCCCCTGCAGGGGAGGGGCGAGAGACGGCGCGCTTGCGCCGGCCCGGGGGTGGGGCTTTCTCAGGCGGATGGCTCGTGGCGACTCCCCCACCCCCGGCCCCTCCCCTAAAGGGGAGGGGAAGAGAAAATCAGAACAGTCGTGACCCGTTCGGCACGTCCTTATCCGGCGCGAACAGCACCACCGCACCGTCCGCATCCGGAAACCCCAGCGTCAGCACCTCCGACATGAACGGCCCGATCTGGCGCGCCGGGAAGTTGACCACCGCCGCGACCTTCCGCCCGAGAAGTTGGTCGAGCGTGTAGTGGACGGTGATCTGCGCGCTCGACTGCTTGATCCCAACCTCCGGCCCGAAGTCGATCGCCAGCTTGAACGCGGGCTTGCGCGCCTCGGGAAACGCCTCCGCCGCGATGACCGTGCCGATGCGGATGTCGGCGAGCATGAAGGTCGCGAAGTCGGTCTGCGGGGTAAGTGCCATGCTGTCCCCTAGCTCCCCTTGACGATCGCCGTCGCCGCATCAAGCCGGGCGGCATATGCCATCAGCACATCGCCCGTCCGTTTCGCGTACTCGGCGGCATCGGCGAAGCGGCGTTCTTCGATCGCCTCGCGCACCCCCGGCAGCGTCTTCGCGCCGTAACCGGTGAAGCGCCCTGGGGCGTAGACGAGGTTCTGGTACCAGCTGCGCCCCGGCAAGCCCTTCGGGTCGAGGAGCAACTGGTCGATGTCGCGAAGCGTCGCGTTGAGCTTCGCCCGGGTCGCTGGAGCGAGGCTCGCGCCCTTCGCCGCATACGCCGCGTCGTACGCCTTGGCGCTCATGCCCAGCTTCGCCACCGCGTTGTCGAGCGCGGCGAGATCGAGGAACGGTGTCGGCGTTACGGTGGTCGGCGCGGCGACGGCATCGAGCGGGTCGCTTGCCTGCGCGAATGCCTTGTCGCCGGTTAGCTTCGCGAGCCGGCTGTCCTTGGTCCGCCGATCGTCGGCGAGCTTGTGGACTTCGGTCGTGTAGCGCGCGACGGTGTCGGCGAAATCGGCGAAGCGCACCGGCGGGGTATCGGAGTCGGCGATCCGCATGACCAGCCGCCCGACAGTCTTCGACATCACCGCGCCGTACTTGAGGCCCGGGTCGTCGAACCGCGTGAAGTGGTCGTAACTGTCGTAGATGGAGTGATAGACGCCGCCCGCCATCCCTTCGCCGCCGAAGCCGATGTCGAGCGTCGGCAGGCCGAGATGCTGGAGGAACGTCGAATAGTCCGACCCCGACCCGAGCGCGGCGATCGGCAGGTCGCCGCCGTTTTCGGCTGCTTTGACCGCCGCATCGTCGCTGCGCCCATGTCCTTCATAGCCATCGGCAAGCAGCTTCGCCCGCGCGCGTGCGCCGACGCTGGTTCCGGTCTGCGGGTCGATGACGTCGTTGCCGACCGCGTTGGCGAGATGCTGAAGTTCGTGGCTGCCGCCGGCGTTGTAAAAGCCGCGTTCGTTGCCGTCGGTGTTGATGTACGCGACCGCTTTCGCCTTGAGCTCGGCGGCGTGGGTCTCGGCATATTCGGTCGAGCCGAGCAGCATCGGCTCCTCGCCGTCCCAGCTGATGTAGACGATCGTCCGCGCGGGCTTCCACCCCTTCTTCGCCATCTCGCCGAGCGACTTCGCCTCCGACAGCATCGCGACATTGCCCGATAGCGGATCAGCCGCACCGAACACCCAGCCGTCATGGTGGTTGCCGCGGACGACCCACTCGTCGGGATATTTCGCGCCTTTGAGCGTCGCGACGACATCGTACAGCGGCTTCAGTGACCAGTCGGACTTGACCGCGAGGTGGACGGTGACCGCGTCGGTACCGCCGATATGGTAGGCGATCGGCAGCCCGCCGCGGAACGCCTCGGGCGCCATCGGCCCGGCGAGCGCGCCGAGCAGCTGCTGCGCGTCGCCGTACGACATCGGCAGCGTCGGAATCTTGAGGATCGTGATCGCCTGTTCGCGGGTCAGCCGCCCGGTGACGCCGGGAACCGAGCCGACGCCCGGGGTCGTCGGGTCGCCGGGATACGTCGTCATGTCGGCGACCGAGCCGCGCTGGACGCCGAACGGCGGGCGCGCGCCGCCCTTGGGGTAGACGTCGCCCTGGCCGTAGCCGTCGTCGGCGGGGTCGGAATAGATGATGCAGCCGACCGCGCCATGCTCCTGCGCGAGCTTGGGCTTGAGGCCGCGCCAGCCCGCGCCGTAGCGAGCGATCGCGATCTTGCCCTTCACGTCGATGCCACGCCGGGCGAGCGCCTCATAGTCGGCGGGCAGGCCGTAATTGACGTAGACCAACGGCGCGGTGACGTCGCCGTCGCCCTGGAACGCGACGTATGGCGGCAGCGCGTTCTTGGTATTGCCGCTCGTCGAATCCTCCGGGATCGCCGGCTCCTGCCCGCCGAGCGTGATCTGCCTGGGGGTGACCATCTCGACCGTCGTCGAGATCGGCGTCGGGTACAGCACGTCATACTGCTCGATGTGCGCGTCCCAGCCCCACGACTTGAACATCGCCAGCGTCTTGTCGGCGATGACCTTGTCGTGCGGCGACCCGACATGGTTCGGCTCCGACGAGAAATCCTTGAGCCACGTCATCTGGTCGGCCGAGCTGATCCCCGCGTCGAACTGCGCCTCGCGCGCGGCCTGCGTCGTCGGCGCGGCATAAGCGGTCGAGGCGAGAATCGCGGCAATTCCGAAGACGCGGATGTTGAGGTTCATTCTGGTCGGGCCCCGTGGTTCGTTGAGGCGATGAACGTGCGATGAAAGCGGGGGGTATGGCAATCCGCTTTCGTAGGCCCGGTGGCCGCACTCGTCCGCGGTTCGCTTATCGGTGCTTGAACAACGCCGTCATCCCCGCGAAAGCAGGGGCCCACCTCCAGCGGCTGGAGATGGCCCCGCTCTCCCGCGGATGACGGTCGCGTATTGGAACAATCGTTTGACCCTGTCTCTCGTCCCCGACGCCGTCGCTTTTTCGGTTCGCCGCCCGTGGACGACGATCGCGGTCGCGCTTGCCGTCGTGCTCGGCGCGGGCTGGTTTGCCTCCACACACTTCGCGATGAACACCGACACCGCGACGCTGATCGCGCCAACGGTTGACTGGCGACGCGACGAGATCGCGGTCGACACCGCCTTCCCGCAGAACCGCGACCTGATCGCGGTTGTCGTCGACGGCGCAACCCCTGAGGCCGCAGAGATCGCCGCGGCGACGCTGGCTAAACGGCTGGCAGGCGATACCGTGCATTTCGAGACGGTCCGCCGCCCCGACGCGACGCCGTTCCTCCAGCGCAACGGCCTGCTGCTCGGCTCGACCGAGGAAGTCCGCGCGACGACCGCGGCGCTGATCGCGGCACAACCCTTCCTCGGCCCGCTCGCCGCCGACCCGTCGTTGCGCGGGGTGATGACGAGCCTGTCGACGGTGCTGACCGGGGTCGGTGCAGGGACCGCCAAGCTGTCCGACATCGCCAAGCCTGTCGCCGCGCTCGGCACCGCGCTCGACGCGGTCGCGAACGGGCGGCCCACGACCTTTTCGTGGATTGACCTGTTCGACGCGGGCAGCGGCAAACTCACCCCGCCGCGCCGCCGCATCGTCCTCGTCCAGCCGCGCCTCGACTATGGTGCGCTCAAGCCCGGCGAAGCCGCGGGCGATGCGATCCGCGCCGACGCCAAGGGCCTCGACGCGCGTATCCGCCTGACCGGCGCGGTCCCGCTCGCCGACGAGGAGTTCGCCAGCCTCGCCGACCGCGCGTGGCTCGTCGGCGGCGTGATGCTCGGGTCGATGCTGGTGATCCTGTGGTGGGCAGTCCGGTCGCTGCGGATCGTCGCCGCGATTACGTTGGTGACGCTCGGCGGACTCGTCGTGACGAGCGCGATCGGGCTGGCGGCGGTCGGCAAGTTCAACCTGATCTCGGTCGCGTTCATCCCGTTGTTCGTCGGCCTCGGCGTCGATTTCGGCATCCAACTCAGCATCCGCTTCCGTGCCGAGGGGAATATCGAGCCGGCGGCGGCGTTGCGCGCGGCGGCGAAGGGGCTTGGCGGGGCACTGGCGCTCGCGGCAACCGCGGTCGCGCTCGGCTTCGCGGCGTTCCTGCCGACCGCATATGTCGGCGTGTCCGAGCTCGGCATCATCGCGGCGTGCGGCATGGTCGTCGCGCTCGCGCTCAACGTCACGCTGCTGCCCGCGCTGCTCTTGCTGTTCCGTCCGGCAGCGCGCGGCAACCCCGGGCTCCCGCTCGCGCGCGCCGAGACGTGGCTGCTGACGCACCGCCGCGCGGTCCTGTGGGCGTTCGCGGGGTTGCTTGCGATCAGCATCGCGCTGCTGCCGCTGGTTCGCTTCGACTTCAACCCGTACCACCTCCGCGCCGCCGACGGCGAGGCGATGGCGACGCTGACCGACCTGACCCGCGATCCCGACCGGACCCCGAACACGATCGACCTGCTGACCCGCGATCCGGCAGCGGTCGCGGCACGGTTGAGCCGCCTCCCCGAGGTCCGCCAGGTCGCGAGCCTCGACAGCTTCGTCCCCGACGACCAGCCCGCCAAGCTCGCGCTCGTCGCCGACGCCCGCGATCTGCTCGACCTGACGCTCAATCCGTTCGACGTCGCGCCCGCGCCCGACGACGACGCGACGATCGCCGCGCTGCGCCATACCGCGGCGCAACTCCGCGAGGTCGCCCCTGCCGACCCTGCCGCAACGCGATTGGCGGGCGCGCTCGACCGGATCGCCGCGGGGCCCCCTGCCATGCGCGCCCGCGCCTCGGCGCTCCTCGTCGCCCCGCTCAACGTCCTGCTCGACCAGACCCGCGCATTGCTCCTCGCCGAGCCGGTCACCCGCGCGACCCTGCCCGCCGACCTCCGCGCTGACTGGATCACCGCCGACGGCCGCGCGCGGGTACAAGCCTTCCCGGCGGGTGACCCGGAAGACAACGCCACGCTAAAGCGCTTCGTCGCGGCGGTCCTTGCGGTCGCCCCGCACGCCAGCGGCGCGGCGGTCTCGATCCAGGCGGCGGCAGCGACGATCGCCCGTGCCTTCGTCCTTGCGAGCATCTACGGCCTCGCCGCGATCTCGCTGCTCCTGTTCTTCGTGCTGCGGTCGGTGCGCGAGGTGCTGTTCACCCTCGCCCCCGTCGTCCTGTCGGGATTCTTGACGCTGGCAACGTGCGTTCTCATCGGCCAGCCGATCAACTTCGCCAACATCATCGCCTTCCCGCTGCTGTTCGGCGTCGGCGTTGCCTTCCACATCTATTTCGTCATGGCGTGGAAGGACGGCGCGGCGAACCTGCTCCAGTCGAGCCTCGCCCGCGCCGTCCTGTTCAGCGCGCTCGCCACCGGGACCGCGTTCGGCAGCCTGTGGCTGTCGCACCACCCCGGCACCGCGAGCATGGGCAAGATCCTGATGATCTCGCTCGCGTGGACTCTGGTCTGCGCATTGGTATTCGAACCGGCGCTGCTCGGACCGGCGAAGCGCTCCGGCGCAGATTACCGCTGACGGTTATTTCGCTAGTTTCGCGTCGTCCGCCGCATTGAGCTTCGCCGCCAGCGCCGCCGCGCCGCCCGCCTTGACCGTGGCGGCGAACTCGGCGCGCTGGACGGCGATCTGGCTGATCCCGTCGGCATAGACGTCGACGATCCGCCAGCCGCCTTCGGTCTTGTGCAGCCGATAATTGAGCGGGGTCGTGCCATCCTTCGCGACGATCGCGGCGTGGACCAGCGCATCCTCGCCGCGCATGTCGACCTTGGGCTGGACGGTAAAGCGCTGTCCGTCGAAGCTCGCGAAGTTGGTTGCATAAGCGACGACCGAGTGGCGGGTGAACGCATCGGTCAGCGCCGTCTTATCGGCCGGAGCCGTCGTCGCCCACGCCGGGCCGGCCACGAGCCGCGTCATCGCCGGCATGTCGTGGGTCGCCTTGACCAGCGGCAGCAGCTTTGCCGTCCGCCCCGATAATCCGAGCCCCTTGCCCTCCTTCATCGTTGCCAGCAGCGACGCATTGAACGCACCGACGACCGCCGCCGGGTCGCTTGACGCTGGCGCTGCCGCTGCACCCGTGGCACACGCCAGCAACAGGGCGAGGGTCCAGACCTTGTTCACGTGCTTCATCTCCTCATATCGCATCGGCAGCGTCGCAGTGCCGTTGCACGCACGAACGGGGGCTGAACGCCCGGCGCTGCGTAACATTATCCGCACGCGGCGCGAAAGACACAGTCTGATGGTGAACCCGACGTGCGGGGTTGCTGCTGGACCGGGATTTCAGTAGCCCGGAGGATAGGCATAGAAGGTTACCGGATGCGATTAATTCTCGCTCAGCCCCGCGGTTTTTGCGCGGGCGTCGTCCGCGCGGTCGAGATCGTCGATCGTGCGCTCACGATGCACGGCTCGCCGGTCTACGTCCGCCACGAGATCGTTCATAACGCGCACGTCGTCGACAAGCTCAAGGCAAAGGGCGCGATCTTCGTCGAGGAGCTCGACGAAGTCCCCGAAGGCGCGCTGACTGTATTCAGCGCCCACGGCGTCGCCCGCGATATCGTCGACGAGGCCGCTCGCCGCGCACTGCCGGTGATCGACGCGACGTGCCCGCTCGTCACCAAGGTTCATATTCAGGGCCGCCGCTATGCCGCGCGCGGTCGGACGATCGTCCTGATCGGCCACGCCGGCCACCCCGAGGTCGACGGTACGATCGGCCAGATCGACGCCCCGGTGCGCCTCGTTTCGACGATCGAGGATGTTGCCGCGCTCGACCTGCCGCTCGATACGCCGATCGCCTACGTCACCCAGACGACTCTCAGCGTCGACGACACGCGCCACATCATCGAGGCGCTGTCGGTACGCTTCAGCGATGTCGTCGGTCCCGATGTGTCGGACATCTGCTACGCCACCCAGAACCGCCAAACCGCGGTCCGCGACCTGTGCGCGGCGGTCGACGTCCTGCTCGTGGTCGGCGCAAAGAATAGCTCGAACTCGAACCGGCTGCGCGAGATCGGCGTCGAGATGGGCGTGCCGAGCTACCTCATCGCCGACGGTTCTGCGCTCGATCCAGCATGGGTCGCGGGCATCGCCACGGTCGGACTGACCGCGGGTGCGTCGGCCCCCGAGGAGCTCGTCCAGGGGGTAATCGCGGCGCTCCGCGCGCTCGGCGACGTCGAGGTGTCGACAATGGCCGGGATCGAGGAGCACCAGTCGTTCCGCCTACCCCCGAGCCTCGAACGTGCGGCACCGCAGCACCGTAGCGGCGTTGGGGCTGAACTGGCGTCGACCGCCGCAAGCGTCTAGGACAGCGTCATGACCCTTCCCCTCGCCCCCCTCCTCCGCATCGGTACGTATACCGTGACGCAGCATATCAAGGGCGGCAAATATCCGCTCGTGCTGATGCTCGAGCCGTTGCTCCGCTGCAACCTCGCCTGCCCCGGCTGCGGCAAGATCGATTATCCCGATACGATCCTCAACCAGCGGCTGAGCTACGACCAGTGCATGGCCGCGATCGACGAGTGCGGCGCGCCCGCCGTCTCGATCGCCGGCGGCGAGCCGCTGCTTCACCGCGACATGCCCAAGATCGTCAAGGGCTATATCGCCAAGAAGAAGTTCGTCATCCTCTGCACCAATGCGCTGCTGCTGAAGAAGAAAATCAACGACTACGCGCCGTCGGCTTACTTCACGTGGTCGATCCATCTCGACGGCGATAAGGGCATGCACGACCACGCGGTCGACCAGGACGGCACCTACGAGGTCGCGATCGAGGCGATCGAGCTGGCCCAGTCGAAGGGCTTCCGCGTCCAGGTCAACTGCACCGTGTTCGATGGCGCATCGTCCGAACGGCTCGCGGGCTTCTTCGACGAGATGACCCGCCGCGACGTCGAGGTGACGCTGTCGCCCGGATACGCGTACGAGCGCGCCGCCGACCAGGAGCATTTCCTTAACCGCGAGCGGACCAAGACGTTCTTCCGCGACGTGTTCCGCCGCGGCGACGGCGGCAAGGCGTGGAAGTTCACCAACTCGCCGCTGTTCCTCGACTTTCTCGCGGGCAACCAGAGCTACGAGTGCACCCCGTGGTCAATGCCGCTGCGCACCGTCTTCGGCTGGCAGAAGCCGTGCTACCTCCTCGGCGAGGGCTATGTGCAGACCTTCGCCGAGCTGATGGAGGGCACCGACTGGGACCAGTATGGCGTCGGCAAGTACGCCAAATGCTCGAACTGCATGGTCCATTGCGGCTTCGAAGGCACCGCTGCGACCGATTCGATCAAGCACCCGCTCAAGATGTTCGGCATCGGCCGCAACGGCATCCGCACCGAAGGCCCGATGGCGGCGGACATTGATTTGTCGAATGCTCGCCCGGCGGAGGACAACTTCTCCGACCATGTCGAGAAGGAGCTGGAGCGGATCAAGACGGCGGACCCCGAGGGGTGGAAGCGGGTTCAGCGCGCGGCTTAGAAGTCGACCGATGATCAACGCCATTCCGGCCATTTTGGCAGGATTGGCCGGTTGGTTTGGTGGCTTGGCAGCGCCGGTCGGTCTCGCGAAGTTTTTCTGGCGCGAGGCCACCAACCGCCCGCAAAGGTGGTGGCTTCATCTGATTGCCGGCCCGGTAATTTGCGCGGTCGAATTGGGCTGCGTCCAGTTCATCGTTTGGTCCGCACATGATAACGGCGATGGTCCACCCGGGCTCGGCTTTTTGATAGCTCCGCTGTTCGCCGTCACCGCTGGGACATTATCTGTATATTATTTATTTCTGACGATTAGGATCGTGATGTGCTCCGTAATCGCTATGAAGCTCATGCGAGAGCAGCGGGGTTTTGAATGAGCACAGAGCGTCTCCGAGTCGTTACTTTACTTGAGGGCGGTAGGCTGACCTTGCCCGCCGACTTGCGCAAACTGCGGGTTGGACTGCGAATACCGAATTGATCGTTGAGGAAGTCGCGAATGGCGTCCTGTTGCGGCTAAACCCAGCGAAGGACTAATAGCTAAGTCGCCGCACAGACTTGCTGCGGAAACAACGACCCCGTAGTCCCGCCGTGGCCAAGCTCTAAAACACCCGCTTCCCGCCGACCCACGTCTGGCTGACTTTCGTTCGCCAGATTGTCGCGGGGTCATCCACGAACAGGTCGTGGTCGACGATGATGAAGTCGGCCCATTTGCCGGGGGTGAGCGTGCCGACGCGGGTCTCGGCGTGCGCGGCATAGGCGGCGCCGGTGGTGAACGCCGCCAAGGCCTGTACCGTGGTCAATTTCTCGGCCGGACGCCAGCCGCCCGGCGGATTGCCCTCGTGGTCCTGCCGCGTTACTGCCGAATACAGTCCGTAGAACGGGTTGGGCGATTCGACCGGAAAGTCCGACCCACCGGCGAAGCGCGCACCGCTGTCGATCAGCGTCTTCCACGCGTACGCCCCCGCCAGTCGCGCCGCGCCGAGGCGGTTCTCCGCCATGTTCTTGTCCGACGTCGCGTGCGTCGGCTGCATCGACGCGATCACCCCGAGCGAAGCAAAGCGCGGCAGGTCGGCGGGGTCGACGATCTGCGCATGCTCGATCCGCAGCCGCAGGCTCTGCCGCGTCGCCGCCGGGACCCGCGCATACGCATCGAGCACCTGCGCGTTGGCGGCATCGCCGATCGCGTGGGTCGCGACTTGGAAGCCGTGGCCCGTCGCATCGTCGACCCAGCCGCGCAGTTCGGCGTCGCTGTGGAATTGCAGCCCGCGGTTGCCGGGCGCGTCGCTGTAATCGGCCTTTAGCCACGCCCCGCGCGAGCCGAGCGCGCCGTCGTCGTACAGCTTGACCCCGGGCAGCGACAGAAATTCGTCGCCGCTCCAGCCGACCGGGCCGCTCGGCGCGATCGCACGAAGCGAGTCGATTCCGCCCGCCATCGCGGTGATCCGCGCGGTCAGGCGGCGGTCGGCATCGAACGCGCGGTAGAGCTTCCAAGTCCCCGGATCGATGCCCATGTCGGCGGCCCCGGTCAGCCCGACCGACGCCATGATCGCGAGCGCCTTGGTCAGCGCCGCGGTGGCCTCCGCGGGAGTCGGTTGCGGCAGGTGCTTGTCGACGAGCTGCTGTGCGCCGTCGACGAACACTCCCGACGGCGCGCCGCCCGGGCCACGCTCGATCCGCCCCCCGGCGGGGTCAGCGGTCGCTGCCGTGACGCCCGCCGCTCGCAGCCCGGCCGAGTTGGTCCACCCCGCGTGGCCGTCGACGCGGTTGAGCCAGACCGGGCGGTCGCCGACGGCGGCATCGAGTTCGGCTGCGGTCGGGAAGCGCCCGAGCTGCCAGATCTCCTGATTCCACCCGCCGCCGACGATCCAGCGCGCGGTCGGGTTCGCCTTGGCATACGCCTTGACCCGCGCGAGCGCCTCGGCGAGCGATTTCGTGCCCGTCAGGTCGACCGACAGCGCGCGGTAGCCGAGCTCCATGATGTGGCCGTGCGCGTCGATCAGCCCGGGCAGGACGGTCGCACCGTGCGCGTCGACCACCGTTCCCGCGGGCGCGGCGACGCCCTTCGCCAGCGTCGCCTCGACCCGGCCATCGTCGCCGACGACGAGCGTGCCGAACCGCGTCAGCGTGCCCGCATCGTCGAGCGTATAGCCGTTGGCGTTGACCACCACCGTCCGCGCGGCGAGCGGGGCGGCGAGAACGAGCGTTGCCACGATGCCGATGTGCCAGATCGTCATTTCGCCCCCATCTGCAACCGCCCCAGTGCCCGGAACGCGCGCTCCGCCGCCCAGCCGGTGCGGATCAGCGCGCCGAGCTGCCCCGGCTGGCGCAACAATGACCGCAGAACCGCGGGCAAGTCCATCGCGCCGTCGGGCCGCATTCCGACCAGCGCCGCAGGCGGCAGGCCGTGCTCGACGCTGTCGGAAATCACCCGCAGCGCGGCGAAGCGGCGGCGGTGGCGCTTGGCGACTCGCGCGGCGACCCCGCTCTCCATGTCGACCGCGATCGCACCCGTCGCGGCATAGAGCGCGCGCTTGGCGATCGCGTCGGCGACGGGACGCTCGCTCGCGGTGACGCGTCCGCGCCGTGCGCCGGCGGGGACAAGGAACGGCGCGACCTTGCCCTCGACGACCCAGTCGCCGGGCTTGAGGCCGCCGACGAGCGCGCCCGCGAGACCAATACTGAGGATCGCCGATGCCTGCCCCGCCAGCGCCGAGAGCTCGCGTTCGAGCCGCGCCGCGTCGCCGCCACCGGCGATGACGACGACGCCGTCGCGGGCGATCAGCTTCGCCTCGCGCAGCAGCCCGGTCGCGACGAGGATCATAGCGCGGGGATCAAAGCCCGTGCGCGACGTGGACGCTGTTGCTCGCGCGCAGGTTGCGATACCGCGCCAGCGCCCACAGCGGGAAGATTTTCGCATAGCCGTGGTAGCGGAGGTAGAAGACGCGCGGGAAGCCGCCGCCGGTGTAATCCTCCTCGGGCCACACGCCGTCATCGCTTTGGTTCGCCGCGAGCCACGCGACGCCACGCGCGACCGCGGGGTGTTGCGCTTCGCCCGCCGCCATCAGCCCGAGCAGCGCCCATGCGGTCTGCGATGCGCGGCTGTCGGCGGCGACATGGCCGCTGCGGTCGAGCGCATAGCTGTCGCACCCCTCGCCCCACCCGCCGTCCGCGTTCTGCACCGCGATCAGCCAGTCGGCGCCGCGCCGGACCGCCGGATCGGCACCGCTCAGCCCGGCCGCGTTGAGCGCGCACAGTGCCGACCACGTCCCGTAGATGTAGTTGACGCCCCAGCGCCCGAACCAGCTGCCGTCGGCCTCCTGCTCCTTGCGGAGATACGCGAGCGCCGCCGCCATTCGCGCCGATCCGACCGGCTCGCCGAGCTGCGCGAGCATCGAGACGCAGCGCGCGCTGACGTCGGCGGTCGGCGGGTCGAGCAACGCGCCATGGTCGGCGAAGGGGATGTTGTTGAGGTAATGGTAGCTGTTGTCGGCGTCGAACGCGCCCCAGCCGCCGTCCTTGCTCTGCAGCCCGACGGTCCATTCGGTCCCGCGCGCGATCGCCTCGTCGTAGCGCGCACCGACCCGCCCGCGCGCGCGGTCGAGCGCGCAGACGACGGCGGCGGTGTCGTCGAGGTCGGGGTAATGCGCGTTGTTGTACTGGAACGCCCAGCCGCCGGGGCGCAGGTCGGGGGCGTTTTCCGCCCAGTCGCCCTTCACATCGAGGACCTGGCGCGGGATCAGCCAGTCGAGCCCGGCGTCGGCGGCGGCTTCGGCAGCGGGGCTGCGGACTTCGAGCATCGCGTGTGCGGCAAGCGCGGTGTCCCACACCGGCGAGAAGCACGGCTGGCAATAGATTTCGCCGTCTTCGCGGCGGACGATGAGCTTTTCGACGGCGGCGCGGGCGATGTCGCGGTGAACGGGGTCGCCTAGCGCGTCGAACATCATCACGCTGTTCGCCATCGCCGGGTAGATCGCACCGAGCCCGTCGTCGCCGTTGAGCCGCTCGACGACGAAGCTGCGGCAGCGGTCGATCGCGCGCGCGCGCAACCGCTTCGGCCACAAGCCGTCGCCCGCCTTGAGCACGACATCGAGCGCGCCGAATGCCGCCTTCCAGAACGCCTTCGCCCCGGCGACGTTCGACTTCGGCTTGACCGTCGCGCGCGGCAAATACAGCTCGTCGACCTTGATCCCGCGCGGGTTCTTCGCCACCGGGCGCAGCGCCGCGAGGACGAGCAGCGGCACGATCACCGTCCGCGCCCAATACGCCATCTTCGACAAATGGACCGGAAACCAGCGCGGCGCGAGGATCAGCTCGGGCGGCATCGTCGGCACCGTCTGCCACGGCCCGGCAGCGAACAGAGCGAGCTGGATACGGGTGAAGACGTTGACCGCCGCCGCCCCGCCATGGGCGAGGATCGCGGCGCGGGCGCGGGCCATATGCGGCGCGTCGACGGCGTCGCCGATCATCTTGAGCGCGAAATACGCCTTGACCGTCGCCGAGATGTCGAACGCGCCGCCGTGGAACAGCGCCCAGCCGTCGTGATCGCCCTGGATCCGCCGCAGGTAGCGCCCGATGCGTGCCTCGAGGTCGAGGTCGTCGGGCTCACCGAGGAAATGGCGGAGGAGGATGTATTCGGCGGGGATCGTCGCGTCGGCCTCGAGCTCGAACACCCAATGCCCGTCGGGCTGCTGGAGGCGGGCAAGCGCATCGGCGGCGCGACCGACGGCGGCGTCGAGTTCGGCGATCGTGACGGCGGAGCCAGTCGCCGTGGTCACGGCGGACGCGAATGCCGGATGGTTAATGACTGACATTGCCCCTGTTTACAGCCGAAGGAGTCGAAACGCCAAACTTTGTAAGGTCAGGGCTCGACTTGGGGGATCAGGACTTGGCTTGCGCCAGGGTCGCAGCGGTCACGCCCGAGCGGATCGCGCCCTCGATCGTCGACGGCAGGCCGGTCTGCGTCCAGTCGCCCGCGAGAAACAGGTTGCGCGTCGCGGTTGCGGCCGGGGGGCGCAACGCGTCCTGCTCGACCGTCGCGGCAAAGGTCGCGCGGCGCTCCTTGACGACCTGCCACGCGGGCATCGGCGCGGTCAGGGCGAGTGCGGCGGTGACCTCGGCCCAGATCGCGGCGGCGAGGTCGGCACGGTCGCGGTCGACGACGGCGTTCGCCGCGCTGATCGTCACCGAGATGCGATCGGGGAAGGCGAAGATCCACTCGGTGATGCCGCCGAGGACGCCGAGGATCGCGGGGGCATTTGGGGGCGGCGGGACCGCGAAGTGCAGGCTAACGATCGGGTTGAACGCGGTCGGCACGCGCAGGCCGGGGAGCAGCGTCGCCGCGACCGGGGCCGGGACCGCAAGGATCACCGCGCCGTCGACAGGTTCGATGCCATCGGCAAACGTCAGCGATGTCAGCTGCTTGCCACCGAATTCTAATGCGGTCAGTCGCCGCGTGCGGATGTCCGCGCCCCTTTCCCGAAGGTACGCGAGCGCCGGGTCGACGAACGCGGCGGCGAGCGTCGGATGCGCAATCAGCGGGCGGCAGGCGGCACCACCGCGCGCGAGCGAGCCGCGGACGACGGCGCTGGTGAGGGTCGCCGACGCTGCTGCGGGTGGGGTGTTGAGCGCGGCGAGGAGGACAGGTTCGAGGAGCTTGTCCCACAGCGGGCCGTGCGTCGCGACGACCTCGCCGACCGTCGCTCCGGCGGGAGTGCGCAGCAGCCTGGCGAGCGCGAGATAATCGAGCGGGCCGGTTCCGGGCACGCGCCGGGCGGCGGAGAAAATCCACCACGGTACCGGCCCGTCGTTGGGCGCGACGGTGAAGGCGCCCTTGTCCGGGCTGGCGTTCTTCAGGTCGACGAAGCCGAACGCCGTATGCTCGGGGCCACGCAGCTGATCGCTCGCGCCGATCCGTCCGAGATACGCCATCACCGCGCCGTTGCCCGACAGGACGAGGTGGTTGCCGTTGTCGATCGTCAGTCCGGTCGCGGCGTCGGCGTACGACCGGCAGCGACCACCGGCTTGGGGAGCGGATTCGGACAGGATGACGTGGTGCCCGGCAGCGGCGAGCTCGACCGCAGCCGACAAGCCCGCGAGCCCCGCGCCGATAACGTGGACGGTCACCGCAACACGCCGACCTTGATCACCGTCCACAGCAAAGCCGCCTTCCGAAGCTTGACCCGCGAGCGCGGGCGGTGCCAGCCGGTCGCCTCCATCATCGCGAGCGTCTTGGAGTACACCCCCGCCATCAGCCGCGGCGCGAACAGATAGCCCTTTGGACGCTCGGCAAGGATCGCCTTGGCATGGGCGTAGTGCTTGTGCGCGAGCGCCGCGAGGTCACGCGCGACGCCGTCGATCGCCGGGTTGGCGGCGACCACCATCGGATCGTCGCCGACAATCCCGTGCGCGACCAGATGTTCGCGCGGCAGATACAGCCGCCCGATCGCGGCATCTTCGTCGATATCGCGCAGGATATTCGTCAGTTGCAGCGCACGGCCGAGGTGATGCGCGAGCGCGATGGCGGGCTCGCCGGTCATGCCGAAGATCCGCACCGACAGCCGCCCGACCGCGCTCGCGACACGGTCGCAGTACAGGTCGAGCGTCGCCATGTCGGGGGCGCGGATATCGGCGGCGACGTCCATGTCCATCCCGTCGATGACAGCAAGAAAGTCCTCCTTGGCGAGGCCGAAATGCGCGACCGCATCGGCGACCATCGACGCCCGCCCCGGCGGTCCCCCGGCGTAGAGCGCCTCGATATCGCCGCGCCATGCGGTCAGCGCGGCGGCGCGGTCGCTGCGGCCGCGGTCGATATCGTCGGCGATGTCGTCGACCGCGCGGCAATAGGCGTAGACCGCGAACATCGCCTCGCGCTCGGCCTTCGGCAACACGCGCATCCCGGCGTAGAACGAGCTGCGCGAAATCTGGCCGTTGAGCGCGACGCGGTCGTCGTCGGTCACGCGACCACCGCGGTCAGGGCCAGCCATGCGGCGCGAGGCTTCGAGTGGGCGACGCGCTCGGCGAGCGGGTCACGCACCTGCAACTGCCGCGCGAGATCCTCGGCGAGGCGCTGGATCACGCGCACCTCGGCCGCGAGCCTCCGGTCGCGGAGCATCGCCGAAAATGGCGCGGACTGCGCGAGCAGCGCCTCGGCGCGGCGGGCGAGGTCGGCGATGATCGTGCGCAAGGCGGGCGGCGAGCGCGTGCCGCCGAGAACGTCGATATCGAGACCTGCGGCGTTGAGCATGTCGTCGGGGATATACACCCGGCCCATCTCGCGGAAGTCCTTCCCGCAATCCTGGAGGTGATTGATGATCTGGAGCGCGGCGCACAGCGCGTCCGACGCGGGCCATGTCGCGCGATCCTCGCCGTGGACGTCGAGGACGAAGCGCCCGACCGGCATTGCAGACTTCGCGCAATAACCGAGAAGATCGTCGTAAGTGGCGGTGCTGGGGGTCGTCACGTCGCGGACGAATGCTTTCAGCAGGTCGAGTGCGTGGTCGCGGTCGAGGCGGCGGGCGGCCATCGCTTCGCGCAGCGCGAGCGAGGTGGGTTCGGCCTCGGCTTCCCCGGCGATCGTCGCGCGCATCGCCTCGAGCCGGTCGAGCTTGGCTGCGGGAGGGATAGGGGCGTGGTCGGCGATGTCGTCGGCAGCGCGAGCGAACCGGTAGAACGCCATGATCGGCGCGCGGTTGGCGGGGCGGATCAGCCATGAGGCGACAGGGAAGTTTTCCGTTGTTGCGGTGCGGTTGGGGGTCATGCGCTCGCTTTCGCTTGGGCGCGGCCCTTCCACTGGCCCCCTGCCCCGCGCCACGTCTGCACCGCCGAAACCAGCGTGTACCAGCCATAGACCAAGGCGATCAGCGGCACCGCCGCGCCCCACACCGGCGAGCGGCGATAGAAGCGGAGCATCGGCTGGAACGCCGCCGACATCATCCCCCACGCCAGCGCACCGCCGAGTTTGCCCGCGTCCGAGCCGACGAACGTCAGCAGCGGCGGCGCGACGAAGGTCAGCGTGAGGCCGACCAGCGTCCCGGCAAGCAGCAGCGGCGAATAATCGAGCTGGGCGTACGCCGAGCGCGAGATCATCGCGCCAATATCGCCAATCCGCGGGTACGCGCGCAGCGACACTGAGCGATCGGTCAGCAGCAGCGCGATCGGCCCCTGCGCCTTCATCACCCGCGCCAGCGCGCAGTCGTCGATCAGCGATCCCCGGATTGCCGCGATCCCCCCGGCGCGCTCAAGCGCGGCTCGATCGACGAGCATTACCCCACCCGCCGCCGCCGCGACCTTCCCCGGGCGCGCGATTGCGCGGAACGGGAACAGCATCGCGAAGAACCAGACGAAGGCGGGAACGAGGAAGCGCTCGGCGGCGCTGTCGCAGCGGAGGCGCGCCATCAGCGAGACGAGGACGCGTTGCTCAGTCACCGCGCGGGCGACGAGCGACCGGAGCGTGTCGGGGGCGTGGACGATATCGGCGTCGGTCAGCCAGAGGTAGGTTGGCTCACCCGCGGCGGCGATGCCTTGCGCGACGGCGGCTAGCTTGCCGGTCCAGCCGGGGGCGAGCGGGGATGCGGGGAGGACGGAAAACCTCCCCTCCTCCTTGGGGGAGGGGTCGGGGGTGGGGAGTACGCCGCGCGCTCGGGTCTTATCCCGAACGACTGCCCCACCCCCGGCCCCTCCCCTGAAGGGCAGGGGGGCAGACGCAGCGCCTTGGGAACTCGCAGAGGCAGCGTAAGCCCGCCGCGCAACCTCGGCCGTCTCATCGCTGCTCGCATCGTCGACGAGGATGATCCGAAACTCCCCCGGGTAATCCTGCGCCGCGAGGCTCGCGATCGCGCGTCCGACCACCGACGCCTCGTCGCGCGCAGGAACGACCGCGACGACGCTCGGCCAGCCCCCCGGAGTGGCGAGCATCCCCGCGTCGCGCTCGGCCATCCGCCACCATCCGCCGCGCGCGAACAGCAATATCCCCCAGATGACCACGACGAGCCCGCCGAGAACGCCGCTCACCGCAGCATCCCGGCCGCGCCAAACCATGCCAGCGCGTCGGCAAGCGCAACGCCGTACGGCCGCGCGGTGTAGCCGAGCTCGGCCTCGGCCTTCGCGCTCGTGAAATACATATGATGTCCCGCCATCCGCAGCGCGTCGGCAGTGAGGAACGGCTCGCGCCCGGTGATTTGCGCCACCGCCTCCGCCGCCCATGCCAGTGGGAACAGCGGGCCGCGCGGCAGCGAGATCGTCGGCGGCTTGCGCCCGACCAGCCGCGCGATATCGCCGAGCATCGTTCGCAGGCTGACGTCCTGCCCGCCGAGGATATAGCGCTCGCCGATCCGCCCGCGCTCGAACGCCAGCACATGCCCGCGCGCGACGTCGTCGACGTGGACGAGGTTGAGCCCGGTATCGACGAACGCCGGGATCTTGCCCGTCGCCGCCTCGACGATGATCCGCCCGGTTGGCGTCGGGCGGACGTCGCGCGGGCCGATCGGGGTCGAAGGGTTGACGATCACCGCGGGGAGACCGTCGGCAGCGATCATCGCCTCGACGAGGCGTTCGGCGACGACCTTGCTCCTTTTGTACGCGCCGATCGCGAGGTCGTGGGTCAGCGGATCGGTCTCGTCGGCCGGGAGCCGGTCGAGGCCGAGCGTCGCCACCGAACTCGTATGGACGATCCGCTGCACCCCCGCCGCAAGCGCGCTGCGCATGACGTTCTCGGTCTGCGTCCGGTTGTTGCGGACGATCTCCTCGGGGTCGCGCGCCCACAGCCGATAGTCGGCGGCGACATGGACGACCCCTGCCGCTCCCCCGCACGCCGCCGCGACCGCGCCCGGATCCATCAGGTCGGCGGTGACGATCTCGGCGTCGAGCCCGAGCAGGTTGTCGCGCGGGCTGCTCGCCCGGACGAGGACGCGGACACGGTACCCCGCAGCGCCGAACGCGCGCGCCACGCTCGCGCCGACGAACCCCGCCGCGCCGGTTACCAGGATCGTCTCACCGTTCATCGCGCCTCCCTAGCCGCGAAGCGCGCGGCGTGGATAGTGTCACCGGCTGTGCAGCCGGAATACTATCGTGCAACCACGCGACAAGTCGCGCGCGCGGGTCTATGGAGCCGCGCGTGACTCAGTTTCGACTTCAACGATGATCGGCGTGGCGACGGTGACCGCGGTGCTGATCGCCTTCGCGGTGGCGGGCATCGGCTATCAGTTGGTTTCGGCATTCGCGGTGTGGCGGACGATTGCTCCCGCCCCGCAACCGATCTGGATCGGCAATGCCCCGTCGGTGACCTTGCTCAAGCCGCTGTACGGGGCTGAGCCCCGGCTCGCGGCAAACCTCGGCGGCTTCCTCACCCAGGACTATGGCGGACGGTGTCAGATCGTCTGCGGCGTCAGCGCCGGCAACGACGGCGCGATCGGCGCGGTCGAGACACTCCGCGCGGAGAGCAACGCCGATATCGCGCTCGTCGTCGACGGCGTCCGCCATGGCAGCAATGCCAAGGTGTCGAACCTCGTCAACATGATGGCGGCGGCGAAGCACGATATCCTCGTGGTCAGCGACTCGGACATCGCGGTCGGCCCCGACTATCTCGCGCGCGTCGTCGGCGCGCTCGCGCTCCCCGGCATCGGCGCGGTGACGTGCCTCTACCACGGGCGCGGCGACTCCGGCGGCTGGTCGAAGCTCGCGGCGCAGGGGATCAGCTACGGCTTCCTGCCCGCGGTCGTCGTCGGCCTGCGGCTGGGCCTCGCCGAACCATGCATGGGCTCCACGATCGCGCTGCGCCGCGAGACGCTCGACGCGATCGGCGGATTCTCGGCGTTCGCCGATGTTCTCGCCGACGACCATGCGATCGGCGTCGCGGTCCGCGTCCCCGGCCTCCACGTCGCCGTCCCGCCGTTCACCGTCGCGCACGGCTGCGTCGACCCGAGCCTGCGCGCGCTGATGCGCCACGAATTACGCTGGAACGTGACGATCCGGCGGCTCGATCCACTGGGCTATCTCGGCCATGGACTGGTCAATCCGCTGCCGTTCGCGGTCGCGGCGACGCTCGTCCATCCGGTCGCGTGGCCCCTGCTGCCGGTGGCACTGGCGGCGCGCGCGCTCGTCGTCGCGGCGGTCGACCGTGTAACCGCGAGCCGCGCTGCGCCGTATTGGTGGCTACCGGCGCGCGATTTCTTGACGTTCGGACTTTTTATTGCCGGGTTTCTGGTGCAATCGGTCGACTGGCGTGGTGCCCGCTTGAAGGTCGCCCGCGACGGCAGCATTTCTGGTCAAGATCCCGTGGTCGCCCGATCACACAACGCCCGTGGTCGCTCGACCACACACAACGAAGGCACGTCCGATGCGTAGTCTCTTTCTTCAGGGTCCGTCGTTCGACGGCTACGACGGCGGTGCCGGCGCGCGCTATCAGATGAAGCGCGAGGTCAAGTCGTTCTGGTACCCGACATGGCTAGCGCAGCCCGCCGCGCTCGTCGAAGGGTCTAAGCTGATCGACGCCCCGGCGCACGACCTGTCGTGGGACGACATCGCGCACGAGGTCGACGACAAGGATCTCGTTGTTCTTCACACCTCGACGCCGAGCTTTCGCCAGGACATCCGCACTGCGGAGCTGATCAAGGCGCGCAATCCCAAGGCGCTGATCGGCATGATCGGGGCGAAGGTCGCGGTCGAGACGCAGAAGTCGCTCGAGGCGTCGACCGCGATAGACTTCGTGTGCCGCAACGAGTTCGACTTCACGATCAAGGACGTCGCCGACGGCATTCCGCTCGCCGACATCGCCGGCATCAGCTTCAGGAACGCCGCGGGGGAGATCGTCAACAATCCCGACCGACCCGTCATCATGGACATGGACACGCTGCCGTGGGTCACGCCGATCTACAAGCGCGACCTCGACCACACCAAGTATTTCGGCGGCTACCTGCTCCACCCGTACATCAGCTTCTATACCGGGCGCGGGTGCAAATCGCGCTGCACCTTCTGCCTATGGCCGCAGACCGTCGGCGGGCACAATTACCGGACGCGGTCGATCGAGAACGTCGTCGAGGAGGTCAAGTACACGATCAAGACGTGGCCCGACCTCAAGGAAATCTTCTTCGACGACGACACGCTGACCGACAACGCCCCGCGCGTCGAGGCGCTCGCGCGCGAACTCGGCAAGCTCGGCGTGACGTGGAGCTGCAACGCCAAGGCCAATGTTCCGCGCAAGACGTTGGAAATAATGAAGGCAGGCGGGCTGCGGCTGCTGCTGGTCGGCTATGAGAGCGGCAACCAGCAGATCCTGATCAACATCAAGAAGGGCCTGCGCACCGAAGTCGCGCGCCAGTTCACCAAGGACTGCCACGACCTCGGCATCGTGATCCACGGCACCTTCATCCTCGGCCTGCCCGGCGAGACCGCCGAGACGATCGAGGAGACGATCAACTACGCCAAAGAGCTCAATCCGCACACGATCCAGGTGTCGCTCGCCGCGCCGTATCCGGGGACGTTTCTGTACAAGCAGGCGACCGAGAACGGCTGGTTCGACAATTCGACCGACCTGCTCAACGACGACGGCGAGCAGATTGCCCAGCTCAGCTACCCCCACCTCCCCGCCGCGCAGATCTTCGATGCGGTCGAGGATTTCTACCGCCGCTATTATTTCCGCTTCAGCAAGATCAAGGACATCGTCTGGGAGATGCTGCGCGACTGGAACATGATGAAGCGCCGCCTGCGCGAAGGCGTCGAGTTCTTCGAGTTCCTGCGCCATCGGAAAGAGGCGGCGTAACCGCTTGAAGCGGCTCGTCGTCACCGCCGACGACTTCGGCAACGACGTTGCGGTCAACGAGGCGGTCGAGATCGCGCACCGCAGCGGCATCCTGACGGCTGCGAGCCTGATGGTCGGCGCGCCCGCTGCCGCCGATGCGGTCGCCCGAGCCAAGACGATGCCAGACCTCGGGGTCGGCCTCCATCTGGTCCTCGTCGACAGCACGCCGGTCCTGCCCCCCGAACAGGTACCCGGCCTCGTCGACGCGCGCGGCCGGTTTCGCGACAACATGGCGCTCGCCGGGGCGGCGATGTTCTTTCTCCCAGCGACCCGTCGCCAGCTCGCCGCGGAGATCGAGGCGCAGTTTGCCGCGTTCGCCGCGACCGGGCTGCCGCTCGACCACGTCAACGCGCACAAGCATTTCCACCTCCACCCGACGATCGCCGGGCTGATCGCCAGCATTGGCGCGCGCTATGGGCTGCGTGCGGTCCGCGCGCCGATCGAGCCGGGGGCACCGTCGCTGACCGACCCGTGGGCGAAGCTCGTGCGCCGCCGCTTCCGCGGACACGGGATCGGGGTCCCCGACGCGGTGTTCGGGCTGCGCTGGTCGGGAGCGATGACCGCCGACCGTGTTCGAGAAATTATCCAGCATCTCCCCGACGGCCTGAGCGAAATCTATTTTCACCCCGCGACGCGCGACGATTACCCTGGGCACGGCCCCGCCTACCGTCACCGCGACGAACTCGCCGCGTTGATCGATCCCGAGGTGCGCGCGGCAGTCGTCGCGGCGTGCGCCCGGCTGGGAAGTTTCGCCTCGGCATGACGCGCGTCATCATCCTCCTCCTCACCGTCGTCGGACTGATCGGTGCCGCGCTTATCGTCGGTTCGGTCGGGGTCGAGCCGGTCATCGCCGCGATCCGCGCGATCGGCGTCGGCGGCTATGTCGTGTACGTCGCCTACACCGCGATCGTCCTCGGGCTGCTCGGCGCGGCATGGCGTGCGGTCGCGCCCGGCGGCGGTCCAATCGGAGCGTACGTCTGGGCGCGGACGGTGCGCGAGGGGGCGACCGACGTTCTCCCCTTTGCGCAGATCGGCGGCCTCGTCGTCGGCGGGCGCGCGCTGACCGCGCAGCGTGTGCCGAGCGACCTCGCCTACGCCTCGATGATCGCCGACCTGACGACCGAGATGGCGTCGCAACTGATCTTCACCCTGTTCGGCGTCGGTGCCTTGCTGCTCGCGCTCGGCGGCGGGTTCGACAGCGGCGGCGTGCTCAAACTCGTCCTCGGCGGCCTCGGCCTGACGTGCGCGTTGCTCGCGGCGCTGGCGTTCGGACAGCAGCCGATGCTGAGCGCTGCCGCCCGGATCGGCGAGCGCCTGTTGCCCGCGTCGGTTACCGGCCTCGCCGCCGTCCAGTCGCGGCTCGCGGCGATCTACCGCGACCGCGCCGCACTCGCCTGGTCGTTCGGCTTCAACCTCGCGGCGTGGGTTGCGAGCGGCATCGGCGCCTGGCTCGCGCTGCGGCTGATGGGGGTCGCGATCGGCCCGGTCGCGGTGCTGGCGATCGAAAGCCTGATCTTCGCCGTCCGCTCGATCGCCTTCGTCGTCCCCGGCGCGCTGGGTGTACAGGAAGGCGCGTACCTCCTCCTCGCCCCTTTGTTCGGGCTCGACCCGCAGGTCGCGGTGGCGCTGTCGCTGCTCAAGCGCGCGCGCGACCTGACGATCGGGGTGCCAGCGCTCTTATGGTGGCAGGCGAGCGAGGGGCGGAAGTTACTGGCGTAGCGCCTGCGGTCTGCCTCTTCGCGCCGGCCAGCCGCATGGCTCAATGCTCCGTCGATGTTCCGCCCAGGCGACGTCAATCAGCTTCGGCCTAGTGACGCTAGCGGCCCCGAATCAAGGTGTTCCAAAATCCGATTGAGAGCCGCGACGTTGGTCTCGTCTTCGGCGCTTCCGAGCGCGTCCTGCAGTACCGCGCGGATGTCCTCGGCTTTGACCTGCTCCATCTCCCAGTTCGGATAGAGCCGCTCGCGCCGTTCCTCACTCCAATCGAGCGAAACGACATCGTAATGGCGCGGATCGCCACGCAGGCTCGCGATCAGATTTTGGACGTGGGCGGCGGGCCCTTCGATCCACTGGAAGAAGACGCCGCTGCCGAAAACCAGAACCCCGGTAATGCCACGGGCGAGATTGCTGCGTTGTGCCGCCTCGACGATCCGATCGACCGCAACGTCGTCAATGCCTTCGGCGGCACGGCTGCAGTAGACGAACGTATAAAGCATGGGCGCGGCTTCGTCTTGGTCAGCGCCGCGCGGGAAACCGGGTTCATCGAACATGGAATGGCTCGCTGTGTCTATGCCAGGCAACCGTATCGCCCGGTGCATGAGGCCGAGTTAGCGCATCTTTTTTATCTGCGTAACCCGCCCGAACCGATGCCGTCCATCTCCACTATCCGCTGCCCGAAGACGCAGGCGTTCACTTCCAGCCCGACGGGCCTGACGCACAAGGCGTAGACGTCGAGCGCCGCAGAGTCCGATAGCGGCCGGACTGCTAAACGCTCGAAGAGCGAGTAAGCGTGGCCGCGAACCACGGTTGCTGCGACTTGAAGCTGCAAATACCGGCAGCCCGAAGTGGAGGTTCATCGAAGATGACGCTCGCGGGCCGCCGGCAGTTGCGTCAGGCGGCGAACACGGTCTTGATCTCGGCTGCGACCTGCACGACGTTTTCATCGAGCACGTAATGTCCAGAATCAAGCCAGATTAGCTTGACGTCGGGCAAGTCGTTCAGATAGGCGCGGGCCCCGGGCGGAATGAAGAAGGGGTCCTGCTCCCCCCAGACTATTAGGGTTTTGGGCGTATGCGCCCTGAAGGCCGCCTGCCATTCGGGATAGAGCGCAATGTTGCTCTTGTAGTTCTCGAGAAGATCGACTTGGCAATCCTGATTGCCGGGCCGGTCGAGCAAAGCCTGATCCAGCACCCAATTGTCCGGGTTGATCGCTTCGGGGTTCTTGGCGCCCACCAGCCAATGATATTTGGTCCCCGCCAGGCTGACGAAGTCGCGCGCTGCCTTTTCGGTTTCGGGCGTGCGGTTTTCCCAGAGCGGCATCAGCACCGCTTTTGGGCCGTCTCCAACGCCTTCCATATAGGCGTTGGTGTTCTGGATGATGAAGCCGTCGACCTTGTCAGGACGGGCGGTGAAGAGGCGGAAGCCGACGGGGCCGCCGTAATCCTGCATATAGAGGACGTAGGACGCCAGCCCCAGCACGTCGACCAAGCCCGCCACATGGCTCGCGAGATTGTCGAAGGTGTAGGCGAACTCATCCCGCGACGGCGCATCGGAGTGACCAAAGCCGATGTAATCCGGCGCGATCAAATGAAACCGGTCGGCCAGCGCCGGCATCAGATCGCGAAACATCTGGCTGCTGGTCGGCAGCCCGTGGAGCAGCAGGATGGTCTGCCGGCTGGGGTCACCCGCTTCGCGGTAGAAAATGGTGCGGCCATTCACCGTGGCGGTGCGGTGCAGAATTTGGGTGGTCATGACGGCTGCTCCTGGTTTGCGCGCGCTCGGCGGACCGCCGTCGTGTCGAAGCTGCTTTGGCCCTTTCGATCGCCGCCCGGCAGCGTGCATCATCGGAATGCTTTCTATCGAAAGTTGGTAGGGCCTCGGACCGTCGTGCGAAGTTAGTCGAGATGCGACGGGTCGGCCCTGCGTCAACCGGGACCGTTGATCGGGTGATGCGCGCGGCGCAGTTCACAGGGCCCACCCGGACACGACGTCTTGGGCCACTCCGTTTCACCAAGCACGCCGTGGTCAGGCCCGGTGTCCCGTTGTCTTCCAACGCAAAGGCTCTCGATCTTCATGCAAGCAGCGGGTGACGAGGGCGATGCAGCGGCCAATATCGGCGAGGCCGTCGAGCATCGGTCGACACCGGCATCCATAGGCCTGGTTGCGACGCGGCTTGCAGAAGTCCTCGCCAAGGGAAACGTCATCTACGTCGCGACCGACGAGCAACGCGCTGCTGCCGTCGCCAACGCGCTGGCTCAAGCTGCTCCAGAGGCATTGATCTTGCACGTGCCTTCGAGCGACGCGCTGCCAGGCGACGATGCGCCGGCGTCGCCCGCCAATATCGGTCGCCGCGTCGCTGCGCTATACAAGGCCAGGGCAGCACACAGCGAGCAGCGCGTCGCACTGATCGCCAGCGCCGAGGCCGCGACACGGCTGTACCCGCCGGTCGCAGCCTTCGATGCTGCGTTGCCCGTTCTCCGCGTCGGCGAAGTCTGCGATCTCGAGACAGTCGGCACCGTGCTCGGCGACCTCGGCTACGTGATCGATGACCGCGTCGACGAACCAGGCGAGTTCGCCGTGCGTGGTCAAGTTGTCGACCTTTTTCCGGCCGACTCCGACCTTCCGGTTCGCGCGGAGGTTGCCGACGGGCGCATTACGGCGCTTCGCGTGTACGATCCCGCGACCCAGTTGAGCAGCAATGAACTCGCATCCGTCGAGATCGGACGCAGCGCCGATCCGTCGCTTGGCGACTGCCCGGTGACGCTGTTCGATCATCTTCCCGGCGCTGACGTCGGACTTGATCCCAATGTCGCAAGCCGCCGCGACCGCTTCGTCGCGCTCGTCGCCGACGCCGCCCGTGCGCGGCCTGGTCAACGCGTCGAGCCGGTCGCTGACAAATCGCGCTGGTCGACGGCTCTTGCCGGCAGATGCAAGATCGAACTCAATGACGGCGAAGCAGCCGACGCGCCGCGCTTCGTCGAGGGCAAGTCCCCGTTGCGCAGCCTCGTTCGAGCGATCAGGGCGGCCCTTGCTGCCGACGTTCGCGTCATCATCGCCGGTGCCGCGCGCGACAACCGGTTCATCGCTCGCCAGTTGCATAAGGCAAAGATCGAAACCGTAGCTGCCGCGTCATGGGCAGCCGCTATCGACCTCAATGGAGTTGCGGTCGCCATGCTGGAAATGCCGGTCGACCGCGGCTGGAAGGCACCCGGCTTGCTCGTTATCGCCGCGGCCGACGTGCTCGGCAGCCGCGCTCTGACGGCCGATGCGCTTACGGGTGGCGGCAGCCCGCTGCTGGCGGAAATCAGCGAACTGCGCCTCGGCGACGTCGTCATTCACGAGGATTTCGGGATCGGCGTAATCTTCGGGCTGGAAGCGCTGCCCGGAGACGACGGCGATGCATTCGTGCTCGAATACGCCGCTGGTGCGCGGCGGCTCGTGCCGGTTGCCGACGCCGACCGCATATGGCGCTACGGCGCAGACGCCGACGCGGTTACCCTCGATCGCCTCGACGGCGCAGGCTGGCAAAAGCGGCGCGGTGAGATCGATGCCGCGATCGCCGAGAGCGCACGCGGGCTGACGGCATTGGCATCCGCGCGCGCTGATCGAAAATGTCCCGCAATCGTGCCCGACGTTGCCGCCTATGAACGCTTTGTCGCCGGGTTCCAGTTTACCGAAACGCCCGATCAGCTCCGCGCGATCGCCGCCGTCCGCGATGACCTTGCCGACGGCAGTCCGATGGACCGGCTCGTCGTCGGCGATGTCGGCTACGGCAAGACCGAGGTTGCGCTGCGTGCCGCCGCGATGGTTGCACTCGCCGGTCGGCAGGTTGTGATTGCAGCGCCGACGACGGTGCTCGTCCGCCAGCATCTCGACACCTTCCGCAAGCGGTTCGCCCGGACCGATGTGGTGGTTGCCGGACTCTCTCGCCTGTCGAGCGCCGCCGAAAAGAAGGCGGTCAAGGCCGGTCTTGCCGACGGCACGGTGCACATCGTCGTCGGCACCGGCGCAGTCGCCGGCAAAGGCGTCGCCTACGCCGACCTTGCGCTCATCGTCGTCGACGAGGAGCAGCGCTTTGGCGCGGCCGACAAGGCGAAGCTGCGCGCCCTGAGTGAAAACGCGCACATCCTGACGCTAACCGCGACTCCCATCCCGCGAACGCTTCAGACCGCGTTGGTCGGGCTGCAGCAGCTATCGGTTATCGCCACGCCACCAGCGCGGCGGCAGCCGATCCGCACAAGCGTCGGCGAGTTCGACGCGGTGACCGTTCGCACCGCGCTGCTCCGCGAGAAGAGCCGCGGCGGGCAAAGTTTCGTCGTCGTTCCCCGGATCGAGGATATGGCTGCGATGGCCGCACGGCTCGCCAAAATCGCCCCTGAGCTGTCGACCCGCGAGGCGCACGGCAAGATGGCGGCGGCCGATATCGACGAGGCGATGGTGCGGTTTGGCGCCGGCGACGGCGACGTGCTGCTTGCGACGAACATCATCGAGGCGGGGCTCGATGTTCCGCGCGCGAATACCATGATCGTTTGGCGCGCCGACCGTTTCGGTCTGTCGCAGCTGCACCAGTTGCGCGGGCGGGTCGGGCGTGGCGGTCGACGCGGGCAGGTCCTGCTGGTCACCGAGCCGGGCGCGACGATCGCCGCCGCAACGCTCAAGCGGTTACGCACGCTGCAGGCGTTTGATCGGCTAGGGGCGGGCTTTGCGATCAGTGCGCGCGATCTCGACATGCGCGGCGCGGGCGATCTGCTCGGTGACACGCAGGCCGGCCATTTGAAGCTGATCGGCGTCGACCTGTATCAGCATCTCTTGAGCCTTGCCTTGCGCGCTGCGCGCGGCGAGGCAGTCGACCACTGGGTGCCCGATCTGCGGTTGGGCTTCGCCGGCCGTCTGCCCGAACACTGGATTCCGGACGTCGAGGCGCGACTGTCGCTCTACGGTCGCCTCGTTCGTCTGCTCGACCCCGACGCAATCGACGCATTCGAGGCCGAACTCGAAGACCGCTTCGGCCCGATCGCGTCGGATGCCGCCGTCCTGCTCGACATCGCCCGGGTTCGGGCAATGGCCCGCGCCTTGGCGATCGCCAAGGTCGAAGCCGGGCCAGCGGCGATAGCGATGACGCTCCGGCCGCACTCGCGCGTTGACGCGGCTGCGGCTGGACTGGTGGGGAAGAAGGGACGCTACCTACTGACCGAAGCGCTCGACGACGGTGCCAGGCGGGTCGAGCGAACCCGCGAACTCCTCGCCCAGATGGAGACGTGACCGCTCCGAGCGACATCAGCTGAGCTAGTCGCTAGCCAAAGGGCGGTTTTCGACTGGCATCGTTCAGCGGGCTTAGTCGCAAACAGCTGGCGTTCGTCCGGCTGGCGACCTGTTGATGTTAGAAGTCGACCGTTAGAGGCTCCTGCCCTGCCCCAAATAGCGCTCGAGATCGTCGCTGCCGCCTATCCGTTCATTATCAATGAAAACCTGCGGGGTCGTGTCGACACTGTGCTTCGCCTCGAACGCATCGACCTCCTCGCGTGACCGCAGGATACGGTCGTCGACGTGGAACCCGGCTTCTTCCAGCATCTGTTTGGCGCGAACGCCGAATGGGCAGGTGTGGTCGGGCAGGATCATGCGATAGAGCGTTGCCGTCTGTTCTTGAGCCATACCAGCCTCCTCGGACACAAGCGCCCACGCCGCTACAGCGAGTTAAGCGGCATGGCGTTCCCGCTGGCACCCTCGTCGTGCCGCCGCACCCGATCGCACAGCCGTGGTCAATGGCCGCCCTCGACCCAGTCGACTCCCGCTTCGCGGAAGGCGTCGGCGAGCGCTGCCTCCAGCTCGAGCGACTCCCAACCCTGGAGCGGGTTGAGGTGCCGAACGAGGTCCGGCAGCAGGCGGACGCCGAAGCGGCGGACCGCGCTGCTCGCCTTGTAGCCGGCCTTGTGCTGATCGAACCGCCAGTCCGGATCCCGCGACGTCTGGCCCACATAAAGGCCCCATGGGTCGCGTCGCGCGGCGTTATCGAGCAGGACGACGTAGACCGAGTGTCGGGCCCTGGCATGGCCCGCCGTGGATGCACCAAGCGCGCGAGCGGCTCGCTCGGCGTTCTTCATCCATGATGGTGCGGGCATCGGTGCTGGCCAGTCCTGCTGCGGCGACACGTATCGCTAACCGCTCAGGCGGGCGAGGACGAGCACCCTTCGGTCGAAGCGTATCAAGAACCGGTGGTCGGCGTTTAAACATCCACTTGCTGACAAGCAGAAGGAATTTGCCAGATTTGACTGCCTCGCGATCCGCATCGCGGTGGAGAAGCCCCGCACGACGACCATCATGTCGCGTCTTAGGCCGAGCTCAGCCAGCGCGGCATCGACCAGACCGGTGAATGCTCCACGGTGGGAGGCCGCGACGTATCGGCAGGCGGCGGTAACGCGGCTGTCAGCAGCGCACCGAGGGGTTGAGATCGAGATCGTTTACGGCGTCCATCGCTGTCTATCCGGAGACCACAACACCTGCGTCTCATGCAACTATACAATGCATTCGCTGCATCTGGCGCAGTGATTAGAGGAGACGCTATCTGGCCGACACATATTCGGAGCACAGTATGACGCCAGACACGACGAAGCCTACCCTCAGCACGATCCTGCTCGTTGGCGGCTCCCGTGGCCTCGGCCTCGGCATGGCCACTGAGTTCACTAAGCGTGGGTGGCATGTCGTCGCCACGGTGCGCGGTGAAACGCGGACTCAACTGCACGAACTGGCCGACGCGCATCCCGATTGCGTCGAAATCGAGATCGTCGATATCGCGCAGCCGGACCAGATCGCCGCTCTGCGCGATCGCCTCGTTGGACGTCAATTCGACATGTTGTTCGTCAACGCCGGAACCGCGAACATGCAGGACGAGATCGCCGGCGAAATCGCGACCGACGAATATGCGCGCGTGCTGGTGACGAACGCGCTCGGCCCCTTGCGCGTGATCGAAGCTTGCCGGGACCTCGTTCACGCGGACGGCCTGATCGGAGTCATGTCTTCGGGCCAGGGCAGTATCACCAACAACACCAACGGACTCCACGAGGTTTACCGGAGCAGCAAGGCAGCCCTTAACCAACTCTTTCGTAGCTACGCCGCACGCTATGCCGATGATTCGCGCGCGCTCGTACTGATCGCGCCTGGCTGGATCCGAACCCAGCTCGGCGGTCCGAAGGCGCCGTTCGGCATCGAGGAGAGCGTTCCGCTGATCGTCGACGTTTTGCTCGGCCGTCAGGGTCAACCAGGCCTCGCCTTCCTCGATCGCAACGGGAACACGGTCCCATGGTGATCGAGCCACCGATGAAGCTGATCGGCATCGAGGAACACTTTCTCACGTCCGCGGTCGCGAATGCCTGGAATGCGATCGGTCTTGAAATGTCCGATCCGAGTGTCGGCTACCATCAAGGCGTGGTCGGGCGACGCCTTGCGGACCTCGCCGGCGAACGGCTGGCGCTGATGGATGAAAGCGGCCTCGATATCCAGGTGCTGTCGCTGACCACGCCGGCGCTGCACGATCTCGGCCGGGAAAGCGTTGAGTTGGCGCAGCGCACCAACGACGCCGTGGCGGAGGCGGTTGCGCGCCACCCGACCCGGTTTCAGGCGATGGCGACATTGCCGGTGTCCATACCCGATGAAGCAGCGCTCGAACTCGACCGCTGCATCTCGACGCTAGGCTTCAAGGGCACGATGCTGTGTGGCCGGGTGGGCGCGCGCCATCTCGACGATCTGGCGTTTGCGCCAATCCTCGATTGTGCGGCAATGCTAGGCGTGCCCGTGCTGCTGCATCCCCGCACGCCGCCAATGGCGGTGCGCGACGCTTATTATTCAGGCTTCTCGCCGCTCGTCGATGCCGGCTTCGCGACCGTGGGGCTTGGCTGGCATTATGATGCCGGCATACAGTTCCTGCGGCTGGTCCTGGCTGGCACCTTCGATCGCTTGCCCGGCCTTCAGGTGATCCTCGGCCATTGGGGCGAGCTCGTCCTTTTCTACGCCGAGCGTCTTGCGGTGATGGACCGCGTTTCGGGTCTGTCGCACCCGATCGCGCACTACCTGCGCCACAATCTTTACGTGACCGCCAGCGGCATGTTTCTTCCGCACTATCTCAAGCGAGCGGTGGCGATTGTCGGCACGGACCGGCTATTGTTCTCGACCGACTATCCCTACCAGTACCGGCCCGGCGAGGACGCCCGTCGCTTCCTTTCTGAATGTGGACTGGACGATTCCGGCAAGGCCGCGTTCGCTCACGGCAATTGGCTCCGGCTAACGGCTTCGTGCCTTCAGTAGCGATCGATTAGAGGATCAAACCTTTCCATGAGAACGGACGCTTTTTGGTTATCGGGTGCATCGCGACCGAGTTTTTGTCCGCCGCTCGATCACCCCCCTTTCCGGTCGAGCTGGACTTGTCGTAGGTTCCAGCATGGATTTCGTCGGTGTCCTGAGCCTGATCGCCATCGTTTTCTGCAGCGTCGGTAATTCCGGGGCTGCTGCAACCCGCCGCCAAGCTTTACCGGTACTCACAATCTCCCTTGCGTCGCTGGTTGCAGCAGGCCTGTTGGGGCAACTCGTATACCCGACGCTGCTGGCACTTTTCGGCAGGAATGCGGGGGCAATCAGATCGGGCGAATGGTATCGCGTCGTCACATCCCTCTTCGTCCAGGATCATTGGCTGATCGGTGGCTTGTTCAACGTTACGATGATGGTGGTTGTCGGACGGATAGCGGAGAGTAGGTTCGGTCGACTGCACTGGAGCCTCATCTACTTCGGCGGCGGCGTCCTAACCGAGCTGATCGCCCTACGCTGGCAACCCATCGGCGCTGGCAACTCCATTGCTTACATGAGCTTGGCAGGCGCGCTGCTTGTATCAACGCTCAAGGACGCGCGCTCGCTCCGGCCAAGGCTGAGCGGCGTGATTGGCTTGATGATCGCCGTCGCGCTCTGCTGTCGGTACGACATCCATGGGGCCGCAGTCCTGATCGGTGCAGCATATGCGGCGGTCGCTCTCGGCATCCGGCCGACACGCAGCCGAGCCTGATCGCACGTCAGCTATCAGCGCGGGGTCGGTTGTCGCCTGACAGATATCGGGCGACAGTTCGGTCTTGGCTGATGACAGTCCGGCAGGTCTACGTATCGACGCTTCAACCGGATTTGCGCCATAGATCCATACTTGCATGCGCATAATGTGCGGCGCTGGAAGCCCTTGCGGTCTACGCCGCCTAGAACGCCGGGTCTGATCAAGCTGCCCGCCGATCGGTCAAGTGCATCTCCTGCCAGTGTATCACGCTCGGACGTTCGAGCATTCTAACATACCAGGCATGAAGGCTGACCAGCTCGGTCGGGATCTCCAGACCCACGATCTTTGCGAAGACAAATCCCGCGATCACGGTGATGTCCGCCATCGAAAAGGCTTCGCCCGCCACAAACGGCTGGGGTGTAAGGACTCCATCGAAAAAACGCGCGCCGCGCAGCGCCTTGTCCAGGCGCGCGGCTATGGCGGGCTGCATTTCCGCGATCTCGCGGACGACGTCGGGATCAAAGCCGCAAGCATTTAGCATAATTTTCCGAGCAAGGCCGATCTCGGCGCTGCGGTCGCCAGGCGCTATCGCGAGGACAACGCGGCCGCGTTGGAGGCGCTTGCCATCGAGACTAGCGATCCCGCCATCTGCCCAGCAGCGATATGTTGGCGGCTTCGACCCAATGCCGACCGCTCAGGGCAATTATTCGCTCCCAGGCACTGGACGTTGGTTCCGGCGCGACGTTCTCCCTCCATCAACCGCCGTCCGCCGGGACGACCCAATTGCGAACGCTCAACCCGATCATGCCGGTTCCGGTAAACGGGCGCTCGTCGACCGGTGAGCCTCCACACCTGGTCACTTTGCGTTTCGCTGGGCTGCGAGCTCCGCTGCAGCGACGCTCCGCAGCTGAGCCGCCACCTTGGGGTTGAGACCGAGGTCGTCAGCGGCACGCTCTTTTTCAGGCAAGTTGCGCGGATCAAGGCCGGTCACCGTTCCAAAAACGACCAGAGCATCGAGGTAATATCCTTCAGCGCTGGCGTGGTATTGGTCCCAAGTCCACAGGCTTACCTGCCCAAAGGCCAATCCATCATACGGGTCTGAGTCTGCCAGGCCGTCGCGCATTGCACGGTTCCACGCGGTCCCGACCGGCACGACCGCATGCAGCCCCGGGCCAGTCGTCAGCGCCTGACGACTGGCGGCGAGAAGATCGTCTGCCATTCGAGTGATCGGCTGGTGGTACCAATGACCATCCGGCAGATAGGTCTGGTCGGCCCGGGACCAGGTTGCCATCAGATCCACCTGCACCTGCGAATTTCGAGCGTGAAAAAGGGCGGCCAGGGTCAGTGCGGCGGCGATGTGGCGCGTCGGATCGCCCGGCCGCTCCGCGTCCAGCGTACTGTAACCTTGCAAGATCACCACGTCCCAAGGGCGGTCGATCAACCCACGCTTGTTGACCAGGTGCCACGCCAGATCCTTGCCCGGCGACGTCTCCAGGCTCACTGTCCAGTCCAGCCCGGCCTCATCGGCAAACGTCTTGAACAGGGCGGGGACGCCGCCGATCCCTTCGCGGTTAAGATCGGCAACCCGCTCGGGATGATAACGCATGACCGGCGAGTTCGCGCCGAATGTAAAGCTATTCCCGACGAACAGGATCGTACGACCCGGCGCCGGACTGCCGGAAATCATCATGCAGAGCAGCAACATGCCGGCAATTCGGTTGACGCAACGTCGCAGCAAAGAAGGCATGAGGCGTTCCTGAGATAGCTCGATTTGCCACCTAATGCGCGGGTCGCGCTGCCTGCTCAAGGACATGAGCTCGGTGCACTGATAGATAGTGGTCGGCTGATGGACGCAATCTCAACCGTTCCAAGCCGCTAGGCCATTTCCCAAAAGCCGACCTCCCCTTTCGAGCTTGGTGCGAAGTTGTCACACGATCGACGTAGGCAGGCTGCGATTATCGAGTTTCCAGTCAGGTACGCGCTTGGTTCAGCGTCTTCCCCCGTTGCGCGCCATCGAGGCGTTTGTCCTTGTCGCAGAATCGCTCAGTTTCACGAAGGCTGCCGGCGAACTCAACATCACCAAATCGGCAATCAGCCGCCGCATCCAGAGTCTCGAAGAAGACCTGGAGGTGCAGCTCTTCATCCGCGGCAACAAGGCGCTAATGCTGACCCCGGACGGCGAAACCTATTATAAGCTGACCGGTCCCGCCTTCGGTTCGCTGCGCGCCGCGGGGGCGCAATTGAAGCGGACGCGCCAGACCAACACTTTGTGTGTCGCCCTGCCGCAATCGTTCGCGTCCTATTGGCTGCTGCCGCGGGTCTCCTCGTTCTACGAGCAATATCCAAATACGGAGTTGCGGCTCGACAGCCTGGGTTACTTCAACCTGCTCGACAGCGAGGCAATCGACGTCGTCCTGCAGGTCGCCAAGGAACCGCCGCCGGGCTTCCACGCCGAACGGCTGTTGAGCCTGGAGCTTTTTCCGGTGTGCAGTCCGACTTTGCAAGCCGTCATCCGGCGGTGCTCGACGAGATTGCCGACCACCGGCTGCTGCATCTCAATACGATGCCGTCGATCTGGGCGGAATGGCTGCAGCTTGTCGGGCGCCCGGACCTGCTCGAAGGCCGCGGGCACCGCTACGACACGTTCTCGCTGGCACTCGACGCAGCAGTCAACGGACTTGGGCTGACGATCGGCACCGACATCATCTGTCATCGCGACCTGCAGAAGGGCCGCTTGGTCGCGCCGTTTCCGCAGCGCCTGGTGAGTGCGCGATCGATGTATTTCGTCTGCCGCAAACCCGACGTCGACAAACCGATGGTCCGTCGCTTTCGTAGCTGGCTTTTCGCTCAAGCAGAGGTCGTGCTCGCCTCACGTCAGCTAATATCAAATGGCTGATGTTACCGAATTACGTCAATCATAATATTAATTTGCGTCAGAATCACTGTATTTCTGTGTTGCACGTTGCATCCAGCTCAACTCCAGCGCCAGAAATTGCGATTTGCGCCAGCAGCGTTCCTGCCTATTCGCAGCCCAAGATTATCTAATCGCATATTTTGCAATCGCGGGGCTCGCAATGACCATGAAGTCTACATTTCTACAGACGGCAGCCTTGTCGTTCTTCGCGCTGACGGTGCCGCAGGGCGCATTGGCGCAGGATGTCGCGGCGGCGCAGGCCGAGGCAGGCGGCGACGGCGAAATCGTCGTCACCGCGCAGCGTCGATCAGAGCTGATCAACAATGTGCCACTCGCAATCACCGCGCTATCCGGCTCCGACTTGAAGACCCGCCAGGTCAGTGACGGGTCCGATCTGGAACGGGCCGTGCCGAACATGTCGTTCACGCGTGCTGCCTTTGGGTCGACCAACTATTCGATCCGCGGCGTCGGTTATCAGGTCGTTTCGACGACGGCGGACACCGGCGTCGGGGTGGACGAGAATAATGCGCCGCTGGCGGTCAACCGGCTTGCCGATGCCGAATTCTTCGACGTCCAGCGGATAGAGGTGCTGCGCGGGCCGCAGGGTACGCTCTATGGTCGCAACGCCACCGGCGGCGTCATCGACGTCATCACCAACAAGCCGGTCGACAAATTCGAAGCGAGCCTCAGCGGCGGCTATGGCAATTACGACAGCCGCAAGCTGCAGGGCATGATCAACGTGCCGCTGGGACCGGTGTTCAGCCTGCGCGTCGCTGGCAGCGCGCTAAAGCGAGACGGGTTCCAGCAGAACTCGGTGACCGGCAACGATATCGACGCACGTAACCTGTATTCGACTCGCGCCACGCTCGCCTTCACTCCCAGTTCGAACTTCCACGCCTTTGCGATGTGGGAACATTTCAATGAGGACGACTCGCGGTTCGGTGGCCAGAAGTTCCTGTGCAGCAAGGACGTCGGCCCATCGAGCGTCGGCGGCGTCGCGGTTAACACCTTGGCAGCGCGCAACTTCCTTAGCCGCGGCTGCCTAAAGGACTCGATCCACAGCCAGTCGGCGCAGACCGGCAACGTCAACAGCGTGGCGACGCTCGGCGGGTCGCTGTCCTACCTTTACGGCCTGGTGTCCGGGGATGTGAACGGGGGCAGCCAATCGGGCGACCAGCGCACCCTCTCGCAGAACATCGATCCGACCTACAAGGCGCGCAACGACCTGTTCCAGCTGAACTTGCAGTGGGATGTCACGCCCAACCTGCAGCTCACCTCGCTGACTGCATATTCCAATGATCGGCTGGACACGCGCGCCGAGTTCCAGAGCGCTACCATCCCGTTCAACAATACGGTCGTGACGCCTGGCGGCGTCTTTACCGACCCCCAGACAGGTACATCGCGTTTCCTCAACCTCGACACCGACTACGATGTCTACCGCACCAAGCAGTGGAGTCAGGAAATCCGGTTGCAATCGTCCTTTTCGGGACCAGTCAACTTCAACCTCGGTGCGTTCTACATGCACCTGAACCGCTTCAATAACATTTTCATTCTGTCGAACGGGGAGACTGCGGTTACCGCAATCCGCAATCTGTTGGGTGGCAACTCCTACATCGATCCCAATCTCAATCCGAACAGCCAGGGGCATAATTACTTCGATGCCTACAACCCGTATACGCTGAACTCGCGCGCGGCATTTGGTGAGATTTATTGGCAGGCCAGCGACACGGTGCGGGTCACTGCAGGCCTTCGCTACACCAGTGACCACAAGGACTATACCAACTATCCGATAACGATCCTGACGGACGGCAAGGGCTTTCCGGATACGCTCGTCGAGCAGCGTGCCAATTTCGGCGAACTGACCGGGCGCGCCAATGTCGACTGGCGGCCGGTGCTGTCGTTCACCGACAAGACACTTGTCTATGCATCCTTCTCGCGCGGCTACAAGGCAGGCGGCTTCAATCCGCCAAACGTCGTCGAAGTACCGCCGATCTATGCGCCGGAGTTCGTCAATTCGTTTGAGATCGGCACCAAAAACACGCTGTTCGACGATCACGCGACGCTGAACCTGACGGCCTTCCATTATGACTACAAGGGCTACCAGATCTCCCAGGTTCAGGGGCTCAACGAAGCGACCGCCAACGTCGATGCGAAAATCTATGGTGTCGAAGTCGAGACCACTTGGTCGCCGACCGATCGCCTCCGGTTCAACGCGCAGGCCGGCTATCTGCACAGCTCGATCGGCGCGGGATCGTCGGTCGATACCTATGACCGACTCCAAGGCGACCCGTCGCTGATCTATCTGAAGTCGCTGACTTCGGGCTGTGTCGCAGCGGTCGCCGATGTCGCCAAGCTGGTCACGCTGATCAACGCGGGCAAGGTGGCAGCCAACGCACTGACCGGTGCCTGCCCGACCGAGGCAGCGCCCAACGGCGCCTATGCAAGCCGCGATCCGAGCAAGAATTCGCTTGCCGCGCTCGGCATCGTCCTGCCGACCAGCACCGGCGTTCCGGTCAACCTAAAGGGCAAGCGCCTGCCCAATGCGCCGAGCTTCACCGCCACGCTCGGCGCGCAATATGCGCTCGACCTCGGCCACGACTGGCAGGCGGTCGCGCGCGGCGACGTCTACCATCAGTCGAGTTTCTACACCGATATCTACAACAACGAGGACAATCGGCTGAACGGCTGGAACACCGTCAACCTGAGTGTTTCGTTCAACCTTCGCGACACGGATCTGCAGGTGCAGATGTACGTGAAGAACGTCTTCGACAAGACGGTGGTCACCGGCATCGGCGTCAATTCCGAAACGCTCGGGGTGTCCCGTTCGGTGGTGCTGCTCGATCCGCGCCTGTTCGGCTTCAGCATCAGCAAGCGGTTCTGAGGCCGGAATGTCCGTACCCCCGGCTGTGGCCCGGTCTAAGCTCTCCGCCTGGCAACTGCTCTGCTATTCCGCGCCCGGCGTCCCGGCAGCAATGATGATCTATGCCGCCGGGGTCATCGTCCCCGGTTTTTACGGCACGTTCGTCGGGCTGTCGGCGGCATCGATCGGGCTGGTGCTGCTGGTCACCCGTTTATCCGACGTGGTGTTCGATTTCGGAGCGGGCGCGCTGTCGGACGCAACGCGGTCGCCAATCGGGCGGCGTAAACCATGGCTGATCGCCGGCGCGGTCGTGCTGTACATCGCCTTTGCCGCTCTGGTGATGCCGGAACAGGGTGCGAGCGTCGCCTATTTCCTTTGGGCGTCGATGGCGTTCTTCTTGGGCTGGAGCTTGTTCAGCGTTCCTTATGACGCTTGGGGCAGTGAACTCGCCGGCGACTATCAAACGCGCGCCACGTTGTTCACCTATCGTGCCGGTGCCGGTTATGTCGGCAGTTTGGTGTTTTCGCTCATTCCTGCACTGCCGATCTTTCGCAGCACCGAATACTCGCCCGAAGTTCTAATCTTCATCGTCTGGACGGTGGCAATACTGCTGCTGCTTACCGTGCCGCTCGCGCTGTTTCTGGTGCCCCGGGAGCGTCAAACAACCCTGCGCCAACCCGCAGCTTTGTGTAGCTTCGTCACCGCACTGCGCCGCAACCGGCCGTTGCAGATCTATATCGGCTCGGCGACGTTGAACGGGCTGTCCGATGGCGTCTTCAGCGCCTTGGTCTTCATTTACCAGGCCAGCTACATGGGCTTCGGCCGCTGGATCTGGCTGGTGCTCGTCGTCTACGTCGGCGCGAACTTCCTCGCGTTGCCGCTGTGGACGCGGGTCATCGCCCGGATCGGCAAGCACCGTGCCTGGGCGACCGGCCTGTTCCTGACCGCCTTGTGCTACCCGCCGATGGCGCTGCTGCCCCCAGGCGAAGCGTCGCTTATTCCGATGCTCATCCTGGTGGCGCTCGCGGGCGCGACGTACTCGATCGCCAACGTTGCATCGCCGGCGGTGCTCGGCGACGTTGTCGACTACGAGATGCTGCGCAGCGGATCGGGCAAGGCCGGGACCTTCTTCGCGGTGCAGGCGCTGATCAACAAGTTCGGCATCGCATTCGGCGCGGGGTTGGCGTTCATGCTGCTCGGCGCGTTCGGCTATGATCCGGGCAGTCACACTCACAATGCCTTGGCGGTGTTCGGCCTGCAGGCGTCGCACCTTTACCTGCCGTCGTTGCTCAAGTTCGGGGCGATCGCTTTGATCTGGCGGTTTCCGCTCGACGCCCGCGCGCTGTCGACCATCCGGCGGCGGCTCGACGGCCTTGCGCTGGTGGCGGCACGATGAGCCGTCCATTGCTGATCGCGCACCGCGGCGGGCTGGAACATGCACCGGAGAACACGCTCGCTGCCTTTGCCCGCGCGATGCGATCGGACGCCGATGCCTTCGAGTTCGACCTGCAATTGCTGGGCGATGGATCGCTGGTGGCGCGCCATGACCTGCTCGGCCCGGCCAGCGTCGCCGACGGTGCACCGACGCTCTCCGACGTGCTGGCGCTGGTCGCCGAGATCAGGCCCGACATGGGGCTGGTCATCGACGTCAAGGCTACACCCTGGGCGGACGGCCTGGCGGACCACGGGCGCAGGGTGCTGGAACGTGCCGCGCCGCTGCTGCGAAAGCACGGGCGGCCCGAACGGGTCACGCTTGCATCGTTCGACCTTGGTGCGATGACCCACGCCCGCGCGATCCTGCCCGAATACCCCACCGCATTCCACACGATGGCGGTGCGCTGGTTGGCCGGACTGACGCAGGAGCAGACGGGAATGACCGACACCCGCGACTATCTCGCCTATCTCGAACGCTGGCGGCAGGATTTCGGACCGGGCATGGAAGCGCTTTCCGCGCTGGACCGAATCCACGCCGCCGGCGGGACGATCTGGTCATGCCAGTATCGGGACCTGACAGCGCAGGCGGTGGCCCGCGCACGGGTCCTCGGTCTTGCCGTATGGGCGTGGACCGTGAACTCCGCAGACGATTTTGCTCGCGTATTGGCGCTTGGCGTCGACGCCGTCACCACCGATCGGCCCGACGCCATGCTGCAAATTCTTTCATCCCTAGACGCAAGGAATTCCGATGTCTGAGCCCGTTTCGCCCAAGCCCCTTCTGATCGCAGGCGCAACCGGATATGCGCTGTGGCCCGCCAACACGCTGGAGGCAACATTGCGCTGCCTCGATTTGCCCATCGACGGCATCGAGATCGATGTGCAACTGACATCAGACGGGCATGTCGTTGCGCACCACGACTATCGGTTCAGTGCCGACCATACCCGGATGGATGGTGTCTGGCTCGATGCGGCCAGCGGCCCGCTGAAGGACATGACGCTCGCCGAGCTGCGCCGGTACGACGTCGGTCGGACCCGGCCCGATCTCGCCACGCCGCTGCAGTATCCAGATCGCGAACAGATGGACGGCGTCCACGTACCGACCCTGCCCGAGTTGCTGGCCGCGCTGACGGCAGCGTCCGGTCCACGTCGGCTGCTGTATGTCGAGATCAAGACCGACCCGCAGAACCCGGCGGAAGCGCCGGCTCCCGAGCTGATCGTTGAGGCGGTATTCCGCGACCTGGAAGCTGCCGGCTATGTCGACCACGCCAAGATTATCGCGTTCGACTGGCAGGTCCTGCGCCTGTCCGCCCTGCGCAGCCCTGGCGTGATGACGGCGCATCTCACCATTCCTGCCGCACTTGCTCCGCAGGCGAAGCTTGATGCCGAAGGTCGCTCACCTTGGCGCGACGGTCACGATCCCGCCGAGTTCGGATCGGAGATGGCCGCGATCAAGGCGCATGGCGGCATGGAATGGTCGCCTTACTTCAAGGATGTCACCGCCGACCGGGTCGTCGAGGCTGAAACGCACGGCCTGCGCGTCGGTCCGTGGGGCCTCGCACTCGGCGATGACGTGCGGCGAATGGCCGAACTCGGGGTCTATAGCAGCACGGTATCGGGTTTCGACTGGGGTGCAGATCTCGATTGATCGACTGCGACGGCAATTACATAATTTAGTTGGTAAAGCATGTAATTGCCAAATGCCTGGTGGCTCCTGAAGTCGGACGACCTTCACCGTCAAATATAAACGCGAGAGCACAGTCGTCCGACTCCAACAACGTCTTCATCACGATCTAAAATTGCATGAAAAGCGCTGACACATTGCGCCGGTTGTGCGTCGCCGGATTACATCATTTCGTGCTTGTCGCGCCGCGTCTTGCCAAATAGGTTCTGCCGTTCGAGGCGGACCAGCAGCGCGGCGTAATAAGCGGTGAGAAAGGCGAAGTCGTCGCCGCCTTTGAAGCCGATCTTGCGGCGGATGCTCGCGGCGACCGCGATCACGGGATCGTCGGGGCGACGGCGCATCGGGTTGACCTCGCTGCGGCGAAGGACGTCCTCGAGCGTCTGGAGTTCGAACACGCCGTAGGCGGCGAGTTGCGCGTCGGTGAAGATCAGGCCGGCGGTGGCCGCGCCGCGTTCGGCGACATCGACCCCGAGGCGACGGCGCGGCGCGCGCAGCACCCAGGTACCCGCAAGGATGTCGCCGACGCGGAGCCGGTCGTGGTTGAACAGCGGCAGCACTGCAAAGCCGATCGTCCAGCCGATGCCGGCGAGCGCGGTCCACGCACTCGCCTGCCCGGCTCCCGCCTGATACGCGAGGAACGAGAGCGGCAGGAAGAATTCGAGCTCGCGGACGAGGTTGCGCGCGACGAGGGCGTCGATCGTTAGCCGGTCGCCGTCGCGCGCAGCGACCCGCAGGCCGACGATCCGCTTGCCCGGCGTCGCCGTCCGCCGCCCCGCCTCGAACAGCACGAACCACAGATTGCGCAGGACGAAGGCGGCCAGTAGCCAGATGACGCCGACGATCTGGAACATGACCGAGCCGCCTCCAGGCAGCGTCAGCGCAAGCGACCCCGCGAGGACCAGCGCGGCGATCGTGAGCGCAACAAGCATCCCCGTCATCATCGCGAGATCGAGAACGAACGCCCATAACCGCTGCCCGGTGCCGGCGAGCTGAAGCGTCAGGACGACGCCCTCGGGCGTGACCAGCGCGCGGGCGTCGTCGTCGGCCCGGCGGACGCTCATCGCGGCCGTCGCGGAAGATAGAAATAGCCCGACCAGAGCGCGAACATCGCGCCCGCGATCGCGTAGCGCGCCACCGTCCCGGTAACGAGCTGGCGGGCGAAGCCTTCGAGCAGCCCGGCGACGAACAGCATCGCCGCGACGCCGATCATCACCGTCGCTGCCTGCCGCCCGGCGGCCTGCGCCGCGGCGATCCGCGTCGAGTTTCCCGGAAAGATCACCGCGCCCCCGATCCGCAGCCCCGCCGCCCCCGCGAGAAGGACGGCGAACAATTCGGTCGTGCCGTGGATCATCAGCCAGCCGCCGAGCTCGACGCCGAGCCCGCGCCCGCCGAACAGCGCGACGATCGCGCCGAGCATGGTCCCGGTCGACAGCATCAGCAGCGCCGTCGGGACGCCCGCGGCAAAGCCGAGCGCGAACGCGCCGATCGCAACGCGCGCGTTGTTCGTGAACAGAAAGCCCGCAAGGAGCGCGAGCGGCTGGCCGCCGCCTCCGCTCAGCGTCGCCCGCAGGCTCGCCGTCGTCGCTTGCGGATCGCGACCGTGGGCGAGAGCTTCCGGCACGAACGACGCGTACCAAGTGGGGTCGCGGTTCACGAGGATAAACCCGATCACCGTGCCGAGCGCGAGCAGCGCAAGCGCAACCAGGGTCTCGACCGCGAGCCCGCGCACCGCCGCCGGGAGATCGCGCAGGACGAAGCGCGCCGCCCGGGCTGCCAGCCCGCCACGCACCCCGTACACGAAGAAATACGCGCGCGCCGAAAGCGCCTCGAGATAGGCCACGAGGTCGGCGTCGAGCGACGTCGCGCGCGCAACCGACAGCGACGAAACCGCCGCACGATACAGGCGCGGCAGCGCCAGAAGATCGTCGTCCGACAGCCTGCGCAGCAATGTCTTGTCGGCGCGGTCGAGCAGGGCCTCGAGCGCCGACCAGTCGGCCTCACGGTCGGCGCGGAAGCGGCGGCTGCCGACAACGAGGCCGGTCATCGCAACCGCCGGCGGCGCGCGTCGAGGTAGCGTTCGGCGAGCGCCGGGCCGAGGTCGCGCCACGACGCCTCGAGGACTTCGACCCCCATCCGCCGCAGCCGCGTCAGGACGATGCGCCGCTCGCGGAGCAGGTCGGCGGCGATGACGGCCCGGGTGACACCGTCGGCGGTGAGCGGCTCGGCGGCGACGAGCACCTCGAGCACCTCGTGGTTGAGCACGACGCACAGCAGGACGTGACGCTCGAGGAGCCTTCCGACCGAACGCAGCATCAGCTCCGCGGAAATCGCATCGGTGAAATCGGTGAACAGGATGATCAGCGACCGGCGCTCGAGCCGCGCCGCGAGCGTCGACAGGCCGAGCGTGAAGTTGGTCTCGTCGGAGCTATAGTCGAGCCTGCCTGCTAGTTGGCGGACGTCGGCGAAGGCCGGCGTGCCAGTCAGCGCCGCGCTCGCCAGCCGCGGCCGCGAGTCGAAGCCGAACAGCGTCACCCGGTCGCCGAGCTTGAGCGAGAGATAAGCGATGAGCAGTCCGGCGCTGATCGCCCGGTCGAGCCGCGCGACGCCGGCGACGGGTTCGACCATTGTCCGCCCGCAGTCGAAGGCGAGGACGATGTTGTTGTCGCGCTCGGCGCGATATTCCTTGGCGAACAGCGCCGAATGCCGCGCCGACGCCTTCCAGTCGATCCGCCGCCGGTCCATGCCGGGCTGATACTGGGCGAGCGCGTCGAATTCGCCGCCCTGGCCGGTTTCGCGCCACACCGTCGAGCCCGTTCGAGCCTCCCGGCTAAGCAGCGCGACGGACTCGCCGCGCACGCTGCGGACGTCGGGGGTGACCAGCACGCTGCGGTCGAGACGCGTCGCGCGCTGCCGCCAGACCAGTCCGAGCGGCCCCTGCCAGCGCAACGTCAGGTCACCGAGCATCGCGATGCCGCGACGCAGCGCCGTCGCCGGGATCAGCGCGGTCGCCGAAACCGTCGCCCCCGCCGCGAGCCACGAGCGGCCGCCGCCAAGGTCGAGCCGCGCGTCGCCGCCAACCGCCGCCTCGGCGCGTCGCGAGTGCGGCTGGGACAACGACAAGGCGAGCCCGAAGCGCTCGCCGACGCCGACCGCCGCCGGCGCCGCGAGTGTGAGCGTGCCCGGGGTCACCGCGGCGGCGGCATCGGCGGCCGCGAGCAGCAGCAACAGCGCCACCCAGCCGAGCGGTAACAGCCACAAAGCCGGCGCGAGGATCCCGACGAGCAGCGCCACCGGCGCGCCGAGCGCCGCCGCGAGGACGAGGCGCCGCGTCGGGTAGATCACCTTGGGGCCGCCGTCGCCTCGATCAGGCTAGCGATCACGCGATCGACCGGGACCCCGTCGATCTCGGCCGCGGGCGACACGACGACGCGGTGGCGCAGGACATCGGGAGCGAGCGCTTTGACGTCGTCGGGCAGGACATAATCGCGGCCGTCGAGCGCGGCGGCTGCCCGCGCCGCGCCGGCGAGCATTACTGCGGCGCGCGGGCTCGCCCCCGACGACAGGTCGACCGTGGTGCGCGTCGCGCGGACGAGTGCGACAATATAGTCGATTACCTCATCAACGAGGCGGACGGCCTCGACCGTCGCGACGGCTTCGCCGAGCAACGCCGCGTCGGCCTGCGCCACGACCTGCCACCCGGCCGGCGTCGCGACGCCGAAACGGTTGCCGTGGGCGAGGACGATGGCGCGTTCGTCGGCGGCGTCGGGGTAGCCGAGGACATACTTGAACAGGAAGCGGTCGAGCTGTGCCTCGGGCAGCGGATAGACGCCCTGGTTCTCGATCGGATTTTGCGTTGCGACCACCATGAACCGCGCCCCCAGCGGGTACGTCGTGCCGTCGATCGTGACCTGGCGTTCCTGCATTGCCTCGAGCAGCGCGGCCTGCGTCTTGGGCGGGGTGCGGTTGATCTCGTCGGCGAGCAGCAATTCGGTGAAGATCGGCCCGCGCGTCAGCGTGAACGCGCTCGTCTGGAAGTTGAACAGGTTCGCGCCGATGATGTCGCCCGGCATCAGGTCGGGGGTGAACTGGACGCGGCCGTAAGCGAGGCCGGTCGCCGCAGCGAAGCACTGCGCGAGCAGCGTCTTGGCGACGCCGGGCGGCCCCTCAAGAAGCACGTGGCCCGACGCGAACAGCGCGATGAGCAGGCGGCGGACGGCGGTGCCCTGCCCGACGACCGCCTTGCCGACCTCGGCCTCGATCCGGGCTGCGAGCCCCCTGACGTCGTCAACGGTCATGAACGGCTTCCATCTGCCAGCGGTGAAGGGCGCGCGCGCTGGCCAGCGCCGCGGCGGGCGTATCGACGAGGGTCGCGTCGTGGGCGAGGACGCTGAAGCGCGGCGTGGTACCGACACGGTCGAGCCATGCGGCCCGCTCGCGGTCGGTCAATCCCGTCGGAGCATGCCGGTGCGCGGCGACGGTCGCGCCTGCGAGCGCCGCGTAGCGCGGGGCGATTGCGCCTTCGCGCTTCGCCGTCGCGATCACCGCGGCGATGTTGTCGATCAACGCGGCACTGCCGAAGGCTATCGCGCGGCCCGGCGCGGCGGGCGTCCCGAAGCGGATCGCTGCCTGCCAGACGGCGAGCCCGGCGACGGCGACGAGCGCGAGCGTCAGCCCGAGGAACGGCGGCTCGAGCATTAGCCGCAGCAGGTCGCGGCCGCCGCCGAAGCCGTTGAGCGTGACGTCGAAGACAAGTCCACCGTCCTTTGCCGCACCGAGGTCGCGCAGGAGTGCGATGGCAATGCGCGCAGCGGCGAGATCGCGCATCCCGGCGTTGTCGAGCAGGTCGGGGTCAGCGAGAATGAAGATATTATGCTTCGTCTGCCAGCCGAGAACGACGCTGCCGTCGGCGGCGGTCACGATCGCGTCGAGGCCGGCGGCGGGGTCGAGGCGCTGGAGGACCGCCGGCGCGGGAAACGTGTCGACCCCGGCGATGCCCGGCGCGATCAGACGCTCGCCACGCCGCGCCGCTCGTGTCGTCACGCCCACACCGGGGGCGACCGTCGATAGCGGTGCGTCCGGTGCGGCGACGAGGCCGTGGGTTTCGATCCACGTCGGGCGGATCGGATTCGGCGAGGTCTCCCATTTCGGGACGATGATCAGCGTCGGCTCGCCGTCGCGCGCGCGGACCAGCCGGTCCACTTGCGCCGGGCTGGTGCCGGCTTCGGGGGTAAGGACGAGCAGCCCCGCGTCGCCGGGCCGGTCATCGTGCGACAAGCGGGTCGGCGTCCCGCTCGCCGTCGCAAGGTCGACGATCGCGCTGAAGCCGGTCCCGGCGCGCGACAGGGCATGGCCGCCACGGTTATGCGCCGCGTCGAGTGCGGGGGCGTAGGCAGTGAGGAAGGCGAAGGCGACCGCGCTGACGACGCCGACGGACAGCAGGACGAACAGGACGACGCGGTTGAACGGGGCGGCTTTGCGGGTCGATGCCGCTCCGGCGGCTTTGTTCGACGCCGCTCCGGCGGCGGGGGTCGTCATGCCCACGCCGCCGGAAACGCCACACCTTCGTACGCCGTGCGCGCGCGGGTCCACGCGTCCGCCCCGACCGGGCGCGCGGCGAACAGCCCGGTTTCGACGACCTCGGTGATCAGCGCGAAGGCGGTGGCGACGTCACCGGGCAGGCGAGGCGACCGCGCGATGTCGCGGCTTGTCAGCGCTGGAGCAAGGCTGTCGGACCGGTGCGCCTCGATCTGCTCGACGCTGCGGAGGAGGACGAGGCGCGCGGCGGCGGCAAATTCGCCGCGGCTGGCGAGCGCATCAGCCTCGGCGAGCAACGCCCGTGCTGGGGCCGCGTCGGGGCGCCAGCCTACGTCGGCAACCGCCTCAGTGGAGTCGCGGCGAAACCGCGGCGCGAGCCAGCAGTATACGCCGAGAAGAAGCAGGCCGAGGAGAAGCGCAAGCCCGCCCCAGAAGGCAAATTTGACGACCGGGCCGAGCGCGGCGAACTCGCTGGCGTGGCGATGGAACCACTCGCCAAGCGCCTTCGCCCAAGCTGGCGGCTCGGGCGAGTGATATGCAGGCAGTTCGACCTGAGTCGACCCGTCGGCGAGCAGCCGCTGGTGCGCAGCCGCAATGCGGTCAATCGCCGTCGTCGCTCGATCCCCCATCCGATCCCCGATCGCTTAGGCTCATGGTTTCGCAGCCCCGCCGTGACAGCGCAAGGGGCGCTCCTGCGGCCGCGCTCCATTGGTTTCGGGGGTCGTCGCGCGGCGAGCGATTGCCGTAGCCACCACTGGACTTCGCCGCCGATCTCGGGAAAACTGGCGACAACGCCAAGGGTGGGGACTTAGACTATGGCCACAACTCCGTTTGCCGCCGAAAAGATCGATATCGGCCGGATTCTCAGCCACGCGTTCAGGGCGATCGGGCGTAATCCGCTACTTTATATTAGCATTGCCATCGTCTGCCTGTTTATCCCGGGCGAGTTGATCCGGGTCGCCCTGACCCCGCAAATCGCCGCTGGCATGGCGCTCAAGCCGCTGACGTTGCTGCCCTATACGCTCGCGGGGGGCTTGTTCGGCCTAATTCTAAACGTCGTCGCGCAGGCGATGCTGGCACACGCGACGGTCACCGACTTGAACGGCAGCCGCCCGACCTTCGGCAATTGTTTCAAGACGGCTTTACCGCTCATTTTGCCGCTGATCGGCGTGGGGATTCTCGTTTATTTCGGCATCGTGCTCGGCATGATGCTTCTTCTTGTCCCCGGCATCATCTTCGCACTAATGTGGTCGGTGTCGGTCCCGGCTCTCGTCGAAGAACGCCGCGGCGTTCTGGCCAGCATGGGCCGCAGCAGGGCGCTGACCAAGGGGTCGCGCTGGCGGCTGTTCGGCCTGTTCCTTGTCGCGGGACTGATCTTGCTGGTGCCGCCGGCGCTCATCAGCGGGATCGCGGCGCGCCTTCAGGGCGGCATCCCTTCCCCGCTCAGTCCCGCCGTCCTCCTGGCGGGCTCGCTCAGCGCACTGGCAGCGATGCTCCTCGCGACGATCATCGCCGCGACCTACGTCGAGCTGCGCACGGTCAAGGAAGGCGCAACAGTCGAAAGCCTCGCCGCCGTCTTCGACTAAGCACTTGCTGACGCAAGCTGTTGCGCGGGGTCGAAGAGCAGTCCGGCACCGGGTTCGCCTCAGGAGCGCGGAGTGTCCTGATTATTTCGAATAGGCGCCGAAAGCGGGACATACCGCAGTCGCTCTAAGCCCGCCTAGAGACTCCTTCCCACGACACGCGTATCTTCAAAAAACGATTTCGACACAGGCTCCAGTGGCCGTTGGAACGATTCCGACCGCGCCGCCGTGCAGCAGAACGACCTGCCGGGCAAAGGTCAGCCCGACGCCGGTGCCAGCGCGCTTGGTTGTGAAAAAGGGCAGGAAAACGTCCTGCTGATATTCCGCTCGTATGCCGGGGCCATTGTCCGACACCGCGATTTTGGTGCGACCGTCCGGGAGTGCAGCGAGCGAAAGCGCGATGCGCGGCGTGTCGCCGTGATCCGACGCCGCCTCGGCGGCGTTTTTCAGCAAGTTGAGCACGACTTGTGTCAGCAGCTCGATGTCGCCGACGACAATCGGATCGGCGACGATCGGCATCACCTCGAACCGAACGGTTGGCCCGAGCGTGGTCGCCGCGAACAGCCGGGCCAGCTGGTCGGTCCACGCCCGGCCGTCGAACGGGGCGATGGTGACTGCGGGGGCTTGCGCGAAAGCGCGGTAGCTTTCGACGAAGTGCATGATGCCAGCCGCCCTTTTCGCCAGCGTCTCGACCGCGATGCGCGCATCCGCGATCCGAGTGTCCGCGCAGCCGTCGAGCCCGGCCATCAGCGTGGCCGCGCTGGCGGCAAGCGAGGTCACCGGCGTCATCGAATTCATGATCTCGTGCGTCAGGACCCGGACGAGATCGGACTGCAACCGCACCTCGGCGACGTCGAGTTCGTGCTGGATAATCTGGATCGAGACGATCCGCCACGGGGCACCGCCGCGCTCGACACTGGTGACCGCCAGCATCGCGCGCTGCGGCAGGCCATCGACGAGCAGCTGCGTCGATTGCCGCCCCGCCGAGGTTGCCTGCAATGCCTCGGTAAAGGCGGCACCGAGCGGGGCATAATCCGCGATGCGGACACCCTTGACCCCGGCAAACAGCCGCCGCGCCGCCTTGTTGACCATTTCGACGCGGTCGTCGCCGTCGATAGCGAGCAGCGCAGTCGGAGTACCGTCGACCAAGGCGCTGGCGAAGCGGTTCTGGCCGGCGCTTTCGGCCAGCGCCGTGCGCAGCGTCCGGATCGCCGCATCGAACGCCTCTCCCAACTCGTCGAAGCCGCTGCCCCGGCCCGCCTGCGCGAACGACTGGACGAGGTCGCGCTGTCCGAGCGCTGCCACGAAGCGCGCGACTTCGAGGTTGGTGCGCCGGGCGAGCGACCACACTGCCGCCCCCGACCAAATCACGACGCCGCCCATGACGAGCGTCGTGGCAGGCCTGCTGTCGAGCGATAGCACCCAACCAAATAGCAATATGGACGCCGCGAAGACCGCCAGCCGCAGCGCCAGCCGGAGATCGAAGCGGCGGCTAAAGCCCATGTTTTTCCATGCGGCGGTACAAGGTGCCTCGGGTCAGGCCGAGTTCGGCCGCAGCGTTCGAGATGTTGAACGCATGCTTTTTCAGCGCCTGCTCGACCAAGTGCCGCTCGGCCCGGTCGAGGTTGAGGTCGGATGGTGCCGTTGCCGGAAGGCTGGTCGTCGGCAACCCGCGGGCAAGCGGGAAGTCGCTGACGGTGAACCGGTCGCCCTCGGCCAGGATGACCGCGCGTTCGGCCGCATGACGCAGAGCGCGAACATTCCCGGGCCAGTCATAGGCGACCAGCTCGACCAGCACGTCGGCCGGCAGCGAGCGTTCCGGTTTACCGTATTTGCGCCGGTAGACGTCGAGAAAATATTGCAGCAGCAAGGGGATATCTTCGCGTCGACCGCGTAGCGGCGGCAACTCGATCTCCACTGTATTAAGGCGGAACAACAGATCCTGCCGGAATCGTGCCGGGTCGCTAAGCTGCGCCGGGCCAAGATTGGTTGCCGAAACGATGCGGACATCGATCGGCACCGGGCGGTTGGCGCCGACCGGCGTCACCTGCCGCTGTTCCAGCGCGGTCAGCAGCTTTGGCTGGAGGTGGAGCGGCAGGTTGCCGACCTCGTCGAGGAACAGGGTACCGCCGTCCGCCGCCTGCAGCCGCCCGATCCGATCGCCGCGCGCATCGGTGAAGGCACCCTTCACGTGCCCGAACAGCTCCGCATCGAACAGGCTTTCGGCAATCGCGCCGAGATCGACCGACACCATCACCCCCGCCGCGCGGCGCGACAGGCGGTGCAATTCGCGCGCGACAAGTTCCTTGCCGGTCCCATTCTCACCGAGGATCAGGACGTTGGCGTCGGTCGGAGCCGCCTTTTCGATCAACGACAGCACGCGCGCCATCGCTGGTGACATGCCCAGCAGCGGCGTCTCGCCGGGGACGGACGCGATCGTCGCCATCTTGCCGCGCTCGACCGACGTCGCCCGGCGCGAGCTGCGCAGCGCCGCGGCAGTCCGAACCGTCGTCAGCAACCGGTCGTTCGACCACGGCTTCGAGACGAAGTCGGTCGCGCCCTGCTTCATCGCCGCGACCGCGACCTGGACGCCGCCGCGCGCGGTAATCAGCACGACCACCGCATCGGGATCGTGCGCCAGGATTCTCCCCAGCCAAGCGAACCCCTCCGCGCCGTCGGTCGCGCCGCGCGCAAAATTGGCATCGAGCAGGATGACGTCGGGCGACCGCGTCGCCATCAGGTCGAAGGCGGCTTGTGGCTACGATAATGTCACCACCTCGGCGAACAGGTCACGCAGCAGCAGGCGGGCGGCCAGCAGGATATCATCGTCGTCGTCGACCACGATGCACAGGCCATAAAGCTTCGGCAAAACTGTCATGCCGGCCTGACTGCCAGCAATCACAGGGCGTGCCAATGGCCGCTCGCGGACAGTGAAGTGTCCGTATGTGGACACTCCAAAAACGCCCGAACAACGGCAGATGTAGTCAACTCGCTGAAAGCACGCGTGATTGGATAACTGGCACGGTGGTTGCACTGATCAGATCAGAGGCCGGCGCAGTGTCGGCCTCCCTGCAAGGACATGATCATGTCGAACTCATTTGCCCGCTCCCTGATTGCCGCTGCAAGCGTGCTGACCTGCACCGTGGCCGTTGCCCCGGCCGCTGCCGCCATCTCCCCCGAAATCGTCGTCCAGCAAAAGACGGTGTCGTACGCCGACCTCGACCTTTCCAGCGCCGCCGGTCGCGACACGCTCGATCACCGCCTGCGCTCTGCAGCGAACAGCGTGTGCCTCGATGCCAGCGCGCCGATCGCGACCAAGGCCTGTCGCAGCGCCGCGCTCGTCGACGCGCGCATCATGATGCAGCGCATCAGGTCGGCGTCGTGACGTTAAATCGTCAAGCGTGAGGCTCGCGTGACCCCAACGACCACCCCCGAGAGCGGTGCCGGAATGGACCGCCGTGTCGTCCGCGCGGCCGGCGTGCCCAAATGGGTACGCCGGATCGCCGTCGGCTTGATGATCGTGGTCGCCGCCGGGATCGGCTGGTGGCTGCTACCGGCCAGCGGCTCGACCGATGTCGCTACGGCCGACGTCGAGACCGGCACGGTCACCCGCGGTCCGTTCGCAGACTACCTGCCGGTTCGCGCAACCGTGGCGCCGGGGATCACGACCTTTGTCGGCACGCAGTCCGGCGGCCAAGTGGCCGCGCTGCTGGTGCAGGACGGAGCGCGCGTTGCTGCCGGCCAGCCGCTGGCGACGCTCGCCAACCCGCAGTTGAAGCTCGATATCCTGTCGCGGGAGGCTGAGATCGCCGGAAGGCTGGGCGACGTCTCGGGACAAGATTTGACGCTCGAGCGAAACCGGCTCGACCGCGCCAGTCAGACCGCCTCGACCAGCTACGACCTCATCAAGGCGCGCCGCGACCTGTCGATCCGGCAGCAGTTGCACCACCAGGGCTTCGTCTCGGATGCCGGCGTCGCAAGCTTTTCGGAGGAGGCCGACTATCAGCAAGAGCGCCTCGCCCAACTCCAGGCGGGCAAAGCGTCGGAGGACCGGATTGCCGCCCTCCAGGCGTCGCGGCTGGCCGACACGCGCGGTCGCCTGACCGGCACCCTGAACGCCGTGCAGGCGGGGCTCGATGCCTTGACGATCCACGCGCCGGTCGCCGGGCGGCTGACCAACTTCACGATCCAGCCGGGGCAGATGCTCAAGGCTGGCGACCCGGCCGGGCAGATCGATAGCGAGAACAGCTGGAAGCTGGTCGCCGATGTCGACGAATATTACCTTGGCCGCGTCGCCGTCGGGCAACCGGCGTCGGGCGATGCCGGGCTGGCGCTCACCGTCACCAAGGTGCTGCCCGCCGTAACTAACGGGCGCTTCCGCGTCGAGCTGGCATTCCACGGGCAGCCGCCCGCCGGGCTCAACCGCGGCCAGACGCTCGACGTGCGCGTGACGCTCGGCAGCACCCGCCCCGCGTTGCTGGCCCCGGTCGGTGGCTGGCTCGACAGCGGCGGCGGTACCTCGGCGTTCGTCCTCGACCCCGGCGGCCACACGGCACGCCGCCGCGCCATCAAGGTCGGCCGGCGCAACCCGGAAAGCGCCGAAATCCTGTCGGGTCTCATTGCCGGTGACCGCATCGTCACCTCCAGCACCACGGCCTTCAACAAGGCCGCCATGATCAACATTCGCTAGGAACAGCCCCATGATCCGGCTCCAGAATATTCAACGCACCTATGCTTCGGACGAGGTCGAGACGACTGCGCTCGCCGACATCGACCTGCACGTCGTCAAGGGCGAATTCCTGGCGATCATGGGTCCATCGGGATGCGGCAAGTCGACCTTGCTCAACATCCTCGGGACCGTCGATCGTCCGACCGGCGGCGCGTATCTGTTCGGCGACCGCGATCTGGCGACGCTGAACGAGGCGGGACTGGCGCAGTTGCGCGCAGAGACCTTGGGGTTCGTCTTCCAGTCGTTCAACCTGATCGACGAGCTGACGATCGCCGAGAATGTTGAACTGGGGCTGGCCTATCGGAAGACCGGCGCCGGTGACCGCAAGGCAAGGGTCGCGGCGGCGATGGACCGGGTCGGCATTTCGCACCGCGCCCGCCACTTTCCGCACCAGTTGTCGGGGGGCCAGCAGCAGCGCGCCGCCATCGCCCGCGCCATCGTCGGCAACCCCAGCCTGATCCTCGCGGACGAACCGACCGGGAACCTCGACACCGAGAATGGCGCGCAGGTGATGGGAATCCTCGAAGCCCTGAATGCCGAAGGGGCGACGATCGTCATGGTCACCCACTCGCCCGCCCACGCCGACGCCGCGGGGCGCCGCATCGACATGCTGGACGGCCGCATCGTCGCCTCCGTCGCCCGCGCGATCTGAGGGGGGACGGCATGAACCGCTTCGCGCTCCTTACCTTCTATCGCTCGCTGACCCGACACAAGCTTTACGCGACGCTCAACATCGGCGGGCTCGCCGTGGGCATCGCAGTGTTCGTCGTGCTGGGGCTCTATGTCCGCTTCGAGACCAGCTACGAGCGCTGGCTGCCCGGCCATGACCAGGTCTATTTGGTCGAGGCCCGGCAAAAGGCGCTCGATCCCCGGCCGGGCCAATACTCCCCGATCGCCATGTGGAGCGCGGTCCACCGCGACGTGCCCGGCATCGTCGGCACGCGCCTCGTGCCCCGAAGCGCCACTGTGCTCAAGGACGGGATCGGCGTGCAGGAACAGCTCGCCTTGGTCGATCCGGCGTTCGCCACCGTCTTCCGGCTGCCGACCGTGGCAGGCGACCTGGCGGCGGCGCTGGTCGACCCGACCGCCGTCGTCGTGACGCAAAAAACAGCGACGAAATATTTCGGTACGGCGAGCCCGATCGGCAAGGCGATGACGATCACCTATGAAGGGGCATCGCACGCCTATCGCGTCGCGGCGGTGATCGCCGACCTGCCGAAGAATACCGACCTTGAGTTCGACATGCTGGTGCGGCTGCTCATTTCCGAGGCCCCTGCCCCCGTCACATTCAACAGTACGCATTACTGGAATTACTTCGAAGCGCAGACCTATGTCCGGCTGCCTTCCCCCGCTGACATCAGCCGGGTGATCGGCCAGTTGACCGCCGTCGCGGCTAGGCACAGCCGCGTCGAAACCCCAGACGATCCCGACAACACATTCGAAATCTCGCTCCAGCCGATCGCCGACGTGCACTTCGAGACCGCGGGTGCAAAGCTCGCGGTGACGACGCTCGGCATCGTCGGCGTGCTGACCCTGCTGATCGCCACCGTCAACTATGTGAACCTGGCGACGGCCCGAGCCGGGTTGCGGGCGCGCGAGGTGGCGATGCGCAAGGTGCTGGGTGCTAGCCGTGCCGTCCTCGCGCGCAATTATGTCGGCGAGGCGGTCGCCACCGCGGCTATTGCCGGAGTGATCGGCCTCGCGCTGGCCGAAAGCGGGCTGCCGCTGGTCAATGCCGCTGGGGGCCTTTCACTGTCGATCCAGTATTTCGGCTGGGACGGCACGCTGTTGCCGTGGCTGCTGCTGGTGATCCTGGTCGGGGTCGGTGCTGGACTGTATCCCGCACTGGTACTGTCGCGGTTTCCGGCGGCGGCGGTACTCGCCTCGGCGCGGTCGCCCGGGGGCGGCCGCTGGGGGACACGGGTCCGCGAGGCGCTGGTGGTGCTGCAATTCGCCATCGCCATCGCCTTCATGATCGGCACCGGCGTGTTGGTCGCGCAGACCGACCATATTCGCTCGGCCGATCCGGGTTACACCCGGCAGGGCCTGCTGCTCGTGCGCTCGCTCGGCAGCGACAGCCTGACCGCCGGCCAACGCGATTCGATCGTTCACCGCCTTCGTTCCCTCCCCGCCGCGCAGGCCGTCACGGTCGCCAATGGCGTCCCCGGCGGCGGCCTGTTCGGCGCGCAAACCAACGTCGAGATTCCCGGGGAGCCGGGCCATGGCCCCACGATCGCCTTCTTCGAGATTTCGCCCGGCTTCTTCGAGGCGCTCGGCGGCCATCTGGTGGCCGGCAGAATGTTCGATCCGGCCCGACCTGGCGACATCAACGCCAACCTCGACGTCGTCGGGAAAGATGGAACGATCCCCTCTAATATCATCCTCAACCGCTCGGGCGTCACGGCGCTGCATTTCGCCAGCCCGCAGGCGGCGATAGGCAAGACCGTCGGCGGCAAGAATCCACGCACGGTCATCGGCGTCGTCGAGGACATGCGCTTCACCAGCCCGCGCGCACCGGTGCCACCGACCATGTACGACTTCCAGTTGCGCGACATGCGGCAGCCGATCGCCATATTGCGCTTCACAGGTGACCCGAAGGCGATGCTCGAGGCGGTGCAGCAGGCATGGCGGCAGGAGGCACCCGAGGTGCCGTTCCAGGCCAAGACGGTGGTGCAGGCGCTCAACCAATATTATGAACGCGACGACCATTCCGCGCTGCTGTTCACCATCGGCGCGGTGCTGGCGGTGGTCATCGGTTGCGTCGGTCTGTGGGGGCTCGCCTCCTTCAACACCGCGCGGCGGGTGAAGGAGATCGGCATCCGCAAGACGCTGGGCGCGTCCTCCACCGACATCGTCCGGCTGCTCGTCGGGCAGTTCCTGCGCCCGGTGCTGATCGCCAACCTGTTCGCGTGGCCGTTGGCCTATTTCGCCATGCGGACCTGGCTGGCCGGGTTCAACGACCGGATCGACCTCTCGCCGCTGTTCTTCGTCGCGGCGACACTGCTGGCGCTCGTCATCGCCGTGCTGACGGTGTTCGCCCAATCGCTACGGGCGGCGCGCTCGACCCCGGCATGGGCGTTGCGGCATGATTAGGCGGGCGCTCCTGCTCGGCACGATCCTCGTCGCTTCCCACGCCGCCGCCGAGACGTTGCGCGAGGCGGTACTCGCGGCGCGGTCGACCAATCCGACATTTGCCGCCGCCCAGGCCCGGCAGCAGGCGCTGGGGGAGACGGTCGAGCAGGCTCGCGCCGGGGGGCGGCTGACCGCCGCCGCCGATGTTTCGGCGGGTTATGACCGGCTCGGCTACTCCAGCGGCGCGAGCTCGACTGTTGCCGCTGCGCTGCCGATCTGGACGGGCAACCGTGTTCCGTCGGCGATCCGCGCCGCCAAGGCCGACGTTGCTGCCGGCGACCAGAACGTCCGCGACAGCGAGGCGGTGTTGCTGACCGCGGTGGTCGCCGCATATGCCGAGCTGCTGTACGACCAGCAGGCGGTGGCGATCGCCGAGGCCGACATCGCGCTGCTGCAGCAGCAGGTGGCAGAGGCACAAGCCCGCTTCCGGCTCGGCACTTCGACCCGTACCGATGTCGCGCAGCTCGACGCACAGCACGCCTCCGCCGTCGCTTCGCTCGCCGATGCCGATGCAACACTGATCACCACCGCAGCGCGTTACCGCGCGACCGTCGGCCATGATCCGGGCCAACTGGCGCTGCCCGAACGAGCGCTGCCGGCGCTCCCCGGCACGCTTGACCAGGCCCGCAGCCGCGCCGTCGCCGACAATCCGTTGCTGCAGGCGAGCCTGCGCAGCGCCGACGCCTCCGCCGCGCGGGTCGACGTCGCGCGCGCCAACCGCGCGCCGAGCGTCGCGCTCGGGGCGCAATATGGCTATGCGGGGAGCTTCGCCGATGGCGGCGCGCACAGCTATCCGCTGGCAACGGCGGTGACGATCGGGCTGCATGTGCCGCTGCTCACCGGGGGGCTGGTCGCCTCGCAGGTCCGGCAGGCAAGCGCCGCGCATCGGGCCGACCTGTTCGATACCGACGCACAACAGCGCGAGACGCTGCGCGGCGTCGATGCCGCCTGGGCCGCGCTCGCGGGTGCCCGCGCACGGATCAGGGCCGATGCGGGCCGGGTCGAGGCGGCGGACCTGGCGCTAAAGGGGGTTCGCGCCGAATATGCCTTCGGCCTGCGCACGACGCTCGACATTCTGGTCGCGGACGAAAGCCTGCGCGCGGCGCAGCTGGCGCTGGCCGGCGACCACAGCCGCGCGCTCGAAGCCGAAGCGGCACTCCTTCGCGCGACCGGCAGGCTCGACGTGAGCTTGTTCCTAGCTCCGATCTAGCCATCACTTTCGAGCAGGAGCTAAGGAGTCGGATCGGCGATGAGGTCATCCTCGCGGCCGAGCGCATTCTTGGGCTCGAGACTCCCGCCGTTCGTTCGTACGGTCCAACGACCAGGTATCCCGCTTCACCGCATCTTATAGTCATCGACTTAGCTGTTCGTTTGCTGCGTTCGCCTGCAGTTTCGCTGAACTCCATCCGCTGCCAAGCGCCTGGAAAAGCGTCACTACTGCGGTCAGCCGACCGCCGCGAACCTGCACCAGCGCGAGGTCGGCAGTAAGCAGCCCGCGCTGTGCGTCGAGTTGCTCAAGATACGTCGAGTAGCCGGCGCGGTAGCGGTTTGTGGCCATCTGAAGGGATTGGGCCAACGCTACGCGCTGCAGCACGATCGTATGCTCCTGCTCATCGAGCCGGCGGACCGCTGCGAGCGCGTCATCGACCTCACGGAATGCTACAAGCGCGGTCCGGCGATAATTGAAGGATGCCTGATCGCGCCGCGCCGCTACGATCTGCTGCTGGGCTTGCAACCGCCCACCGTTGACGAGCGGTGCAAGCACATTGCCGCCGAGCGCGAATACGCCGATCGGATTGCCGAGCAGAGTGGATGCAACATATCCCGCCGCGGCGGTCAGCTCAAAGTCGGGTAGAGACGCTGCGGCCGGCGGACGAGATCGCATGTGCCGTCTGCACACAGGATCGGGTTTGCGGCGATCTCATGACGCCGGCGGCTGCTGCCGCCAGTAGTTGTTCGCCGCCGCGATCGTCGCAAATTCCACGGCGATGACATGGCTTGCCGCGATCAGGCCATAGGGATCGTGCGCGTACTGAGGACGACCTGTCTTCAGTGTCTCCAGCTCACCCTGCATTGCGTGAATTGAGTTGCGGGCAAGCATGATAGCGAGCGCCCGGCCGTCCTCCGGCGTCCTTGTCAGCAGGCTGTTTTCGGGGATGAGAGGGCGTTGGGGTACTTGGGTCACGATCTATCTCCAGTTTCGAGATGGGAGGGTCATACGGCGGCCCCCGGACAGGGATATTCGGCGTCTTCGAGGCGATCAGCCCGCGCCTTGCTGGGCGGCGGCCGGCACAGCCCGAAAGCCGACGCCGAGCCGGTTGAAGGCGTTCATCAGGCCGATCGCGATGGTCAAGTCGGTGAGGCGCTGCGGATCGAAACTGCGATGCGCCGCTTCGTAGTCCGCATCGGGTATGCCGGTGACGGCGACCCGCGTGACAGTCTCGGCCCAGGCCAGCGCCGCCTGTTCCTCGCCACCAAACAATGCGGCGGCCTCGCGCCATACTGGAAGCAGCGTCAGCTTGTCTTGTGCGACGCCACGCTTGAGCAGGTCGCGGGTGTGGGCATCGATGCAATAGGCACAGCCATTGATCTGACTGACCCTGAGGTAGACCAGGTCGACAAGTCCCGCACCAAGGCCAGATTGCCGGATGTATCCATAAACGTGCCCGAGCGCCTTCATGCCAAGCGGGCTGGCGGTGTTATAGTCCAGTCGTGCCGTCATTCCTGCCTCCGTCGTAAGGACTGGCTAAAGGTGGAGATCGAGCCAGTTTGAGATGTCGCCGATGACTTCGTCGCGTCCGATGTCATTGAGCAAGTCATGGTACCGCCCAGGGTAGAGCTTGAGCGTCTTGTCGGTGGCCCCGGCCGCGCGGAAGAAATACTGACTGCCGCTTGGTTTGGCGGCCTTATCCTCGACGCCGTGGAGGATGAGCAACGGCAGGACGATCCGGCCGAAACTCTGCCGCAGTTGGTCATCGGCCCGCACCAGCGCGGCGAGCGTCTCGGCCGGCTGCGCCTCATTCGCGATCAGCGGGTCAGCGTCCATGGCGGCGACAGCTGCAGGATCGCGCGAAAAGTCCGCATTTTTGAGTTTGAGGACATGCGCGTGCGGCGCGACGTGGCTCAGGCCCTTAATTATCGAAAGCGCGAAGTCCGGGGCTGGTAGCTCGTAGGCAAAGCTTTCACAGATCAGCCCCTGCAACTCGTCCTGTCGCTCGCTCGCGTATAGCGCCGCGACCACGCCGCCCGCCGAGTGGCCGAGCAAGAACAGCGGCAGCCCCGGTTCCTGAGTCTTGGCAAGCGCGATCAGTTGGTCGACGTCGCCGACATACTCCGCGAATGACGCGACCGTGAACCGCTCACCGTCTGACTGTCCGCGACCCCGCAAGTCGATCGCAAAGACCAATAAGGCGTCGTGGTTCAGCTGCTCCGCAACCCATTCATAATAGGCGCTATGGGAATTAAATCCCGGAACGATGACGACGATGCCTCGCGCGGCCGCGGCAGGCTGCCAACGCCGGAAGGCAATACGGCCCCCGTCGCGGCTCAAGAATTTCTGCGGATCAGTCATGCGGTTTTGCTCCTCGCCATGCGCCTCTATCGGACGTCGGGAACCTTAAGCGGCTCGCCGCCCTGCGAGACGAAGGTCACCAAGACACGGGCCGGGCGGGTGGCACTCGTATTTTCCGTGACCAGATGATGAGCACCCGGTCGCTCAATCCAGCTCTGCCCGGCTCGGTAGGTTCGCAGCGGCTCGCCTTCCAGCTGACTGCGAACCTCGCCCTCCAGCACATAAGCATAGAGGAACGCGCTGCCGTGCCGGTGCGGCGCGGCACGCGCGCCGGGCAGGAAAGTGACCTCAACCGCACTGAAGCGCTTGGCACCGTCCATCAGATCATAAGCGGCAAGTGGCGTCACCCGCTCTTCCGCCGACGCTAACGAGCCTGCGCCAAGCAGCAGCGTAAGCGCTGTGCTGACCCCGCCTTGTTGACGACGTCATAACGCGCGAGTCCTGCTGGTCCCTGGGGCTGCCGGTGCTGATGCTATGATGATGTCATGTGACGATGCTAGCTCGATGGGCGGTCGTGCGGCGCGGATTGAGGTTTTCACCGGCACGAGGCGGCGGCGACCCTGGTCCGATGATGAGAAGGCGCGGATCGTTGCAGAGAGCTATGCCGGCGACGGCATCACCGTCTGTGACGTGGCGCGCCGCAACGGCATCTGCCCCAGCCAGCTGTTCACTTGGCGGCGGCAGTTGCGCCGTCCGGTGGAGAGCGCCGAACCGCTATTGTTCGTGCCGGCGATCGTCGAGCGTGAAGCCGCTCCGGCGCCGCTACCGGCACAGCGGCAGCAGCGTCGCCGATCAGCTCGCCGCGGCAGTAGCCCAGCCCCGATCGAGGTGAGCATGGACGGCATTTCGGTGCGGATCGGCCGGGGCGCTGACGCGACTCTGATCGCTGCTGTACTCGATGCGCTGAAGGGCAGCCGTTGACGGCGCTGGGGCCAAGCGGTGCGACCCGCGTGCTGGTTGCCACGCGGCCGGTAGATTTTCGCAAGGGGATGGACGGGTTGGCGGCGCTGGTGACAGCCCAGCTCGGCGGCGATCCGTTCTCGGGTGTTGTCTATGTGTTTCGCGCCAAGAAGGCCGACCGGGTAAAGCTGGTCTGGTGGGACGGCACCGGCCTGTGCCTGATGGCCAAGAAGCTGGAAGCCGGCGCCTTTAGTTGGCCATCGGTGCATGACGGCATGATGCGAGTGACCGCCGCCCAGCTCGGCGCGTTGCTCGAAGGCCTGGACTGGCGCCGCGTGCATCAGGCAAGGCGCACGCGAGTACCGCAGATCGCGGGATAACGCGTTGTATCTGCGGTAGATTGACTCGGCTTTCCGGAAGTCCTCGACGCGCGTGCGCGCGCGTGATTCACTGCCCCTATCATGCTCGCCGCAGCTGATCTCCCCGACGATCCAGAGGTGCTCCGCGCCATGATCGTCGCCGCCAACGCCAGGACGGCGCTGCTTACGGCGGAGGTCGAGCGCATCAACGCCGACGTGGAGTTGAGGGCGATCGCCCAGGCCGAGGCCGATGGCGAGATCGCGCGGCTGAACAGCATCATCGCGGCCTTCATGCGCCACCGCTTCGGACCCCGTTCGGAGAAGCTCGACGACGACCAGTTCGAGCTGGTGCTCGAGGATCTCGGTATCGCCATCGCCAAGGTGGAAGCCAAGCTCGATGCCGCCAGTTCGGCCAAGGCGCGGGCCGAGAAGCAGCGCCGTACCAACCGCGGCCAGCTGCCCGCGCATCTCGAGCGCGTCGAGCAGCTGATCGACGTCGACAGCAAGCAGTGCGCCTGCTGCGGCGGCGACCTCCATGCCATCGGCGAGGACGTGGCCGAGCGTCTCGACAAGGTTCCGGCAAGCTTCCGTGTATTGGTAACGCGCCGCCCGCGCTATGCTTGCCGGTCGTGCGAAGGCGAGGTGGTGCAGGCGCCAGCACCGCCGCGGATCGTCGAAGGCGGGCTGCCGACCGACGCGCTGGTCGCCCAGGTGCTGGTCTCCAAGTACGCCGACCATCTGCCTCTCTACCGCCAGGCCCAGATCTACGCCCGTCAGGGCGTCAACCTCGACCGCTCGACGCTGGCCGACTGGACTGGCCGGGCTGCCTGGTGGCTGACCCCGCTGCGCAACCACCTGCTCGCCGTTTTGAAGCGGGGACCACGGCTGTTCGCCGACGAGACGACGGCACCGGTGCTCGATCCGGGACGACGACGTACCAAGACCGGGCAGATCTGGGCGTATGCGCGGGACGACCGGCCATGGGGCAGCGCCGATCCGCCGGCAGTGGCATTCATCTACGCGCCCGACCGGAAGTCCGAGCGGCCACTGGCGCATCTCGCCGGATTTAGCGGCATCCTGCAGGTCGATGGCTATGCCGGTTACAACAAGCTCGGCCGCCGCAATGACGTGGCGCTGGCGTTCTGCTGGGCCCATGTGCGCCGCAAGTTCTTCGAGCTCGCCAAGGCCGACGCCTCACCAACAGCCACCGAGGCGCTGCAGCTGATCAAGGCACTCTACGCCGTCGAGGACGCGATCCGCGGTCAGTCGCCGGACATGCGCCGGTCGGTCCGTCAGGAACAGAGCCTGCCGATAATCATCGCCCTGCACCGGTTGCTGACCGCGCGGCTCGGCCTGGTCAGTGCCAAGAGCAAGCTCGCCGAAGCGATCCGCTACGCGACCACGCGCTGGACAGGCCTGACGCTGTTCGTCGACGACGGCCGCGTCGAGCTCGACAGCAACATCGTCGAGCGCGCCATCCGGCCTATTGCCCTCAATCGCAAGAATGCCCTGTTTGCCGGCTCCGACGATGGCGGCGAGAACTGGGCCGTCATCGCCAGCCTCATCGAGACTGCCAAGATCAATGCCGTCGATCCGCTCGCCTGGCTGACTGACACCCTCGAGCGCCTCGCCCGCGGCCACTCCAGCCAAAACCTCGATCAGCTCATGCCCTGGAACTTCCGCAGCTAAAGGGCCTCAAAACATCGCTTACGCAGCAGCAGCATGACCGAAAGACTTTTAGCATTCATGGAATAGGCGCCCCGACCGTACGTCTCATTTCGGGGACCTAGCTTGACGGTGCCACCCGATCTTTCAGGAAAGGCGCTCGACTTGCACGAAAGCCGCGCTGTCGATCAGTTTCTTCTGATGTGACGCCAGGCACCTGGTGGGACGCCAACGATCCGCCGGAACACCGTCGTGAAATGGCTCTGGTCGGTGAAGCCGCACTCGAGTGCGATCGCCGCCAGTGGACGGGTCGTCGACAGCAACAGGCTCTCAGCTCGCTCGATCCGACGCTGCATCAGCCAGCGGTGCGGCGGTGAAGCCGTCGACCGCTGGAATGCCCGTGCGAAGTGCTTGACCGACAGGCCGCAGGCGGCAGCTATCTCGCTCAGCCGAATGTCACCGTCTAGCCGTGAGGCCATCAAGTCCTTGGCAATGCGCAATTGCCAAGGCGCAAGTTGGCCCGTGGGCACGGTCAAGGGCCCGCGGGCAGCGAGGAAATTGTTCGCGCAATGCGCGGCCAGCGCCCAGCCGAGATGATCAAGAAAGAGGGTCGTTGGTCGGCTGCTGCCGCCGAAGACGCCGCCCAGCGCCATCACGAGTCCGGCGATGACAGGATCGACGACGCAGACGCCGGCCTCGATGACCAGGTCGCCCGACCGGCCGTCGTCGGAGGCAGCGTCCAGCACCGCTCGGGGCACGTAGAGGTTCGTCGCCTCGAAGCCGGTGTTGATCGAGCACGCCCACTCGCGCCGGTAATCGTACATCGTGAATGCACCATAATTCGGTCCGCGCACGTCGACCTTGCGGCTATCGAGGAAAAGATCGGCTTGAAGGTCGCGGTGCTGGAAGCCCAACATGATGGCATCTTCCCGGACCGGCGTTGTAATATAGCCCAATGCATGCAGAGCGCGGACCCGCGAGAAACTGACGACGCCACGATCGAGTGTGTTGGTGATAATGGTCTGTGTCTCGGGTGCCTCGAAATACGCCATGTCGAGGTTGCTAGTTGCGCTCTGAGACACGAGCCGCTCCGTAGGTCGATATAGAACCTTAGTACATCTAGGGCCGGCTGACATCGTATATTTCCCGTTCGGCATGATCTCTGTTTCAAGCCTGTTTCTTGGAGGCAGGCTTGGCTCGGGGCGATCTCATGGACGAACAAGGAGCTGCGACTGGAATATTGCTGCCGCCTGAGCGACCTAGGCTATGTTGAGCGTCGCCGCGCCGAGGTCGACGCGGAGTATTCACGGTAAAGTCGCAGTTGGGGCTCGAGCTCGACAGGAGCGAGATCGCGATGTTCCCGGTTAGCTCGAGTACGCCGACACGCTGGCCGTAGATATTCGAGTGACGATCGGTAACGTTCAGGAAGTTCGCGCTTGTACCGAGCAATGCCTTGGCGCCCTTGCGCCGACACCCGAGAAGCTCGGCATGGTTGAGCATTACGGGCAGATCGGGACAGCCCGATTGAACACGACTTCGTGCGATCCGGCAAAGCGTTGCGTCAACGGACGACGTTACTCCTCCCGATCTCGGCGAGGTTCATCGCGCCGAAAAAAGGCTGCAGATCGCGGCGGAGAGCACCCGCCGATGTCTTCTGCGTCGCGGGCTTCCAATCGCGTGAATAGTCGTGCCAGAGTTCGGCGAAATAGGCCTCGAAGGTTTGCACCTCCGGCGTCTCCGGGCACTTGAGCAACCCGTCGAGAGCAGCACTAGCGAGTAGCCGTCGCGGCCTCGCCGCGCCCCGCTCGCATCCATGTCTTCGGTCCAACCAAAGGTCACGCGACGCGTATCGCCGCAGCTTCTGAGCGTGACGATCCAGCTGCCGGTGACCCCAGCCTGCTTGCGCAAACGGAGCCGAACCCGGCCAGCTCATCGTCCCACAAGATGCGGTCTCCCGATGTCGAGCTGTTGCGTCTGCGCGCGACCGTGTACGTCAGATGAGCGTGATTGGCGGCTTTCGAGGGTGCAGATTGCAACTAGCAAGCAGAGGACTGGTTTGGCGGTGGCCAAGCCATTGCGGCATCAGTACTTTCGGGGACCACATAGCGTCGAACAGACCCCAACTTCCCCGTCCGGTCGCGATTCGCGGCATTTATTTGCTTAATAATGTCTCCAAATGCTGGCTGCGTACGGTGTGCCCATCTTTTCCCACCGCATCGCCCTTGAAATCAGCGGTTTTTAGCACGTCAAATCGATGAGCATTCCTCATCACGCTCATCAAGACGCAAGCCGCGGGAAATCAGTCGAAGATGCTGGAAACCAGAATAAGGTACGGGTGTAATCACAGGGGTTGCAGCGTCGTGATCTTCGGCCGCGACGCTCCCTACCTCTCGCCGAAGATGTCGCGCTGGGCCTTTTCGAGTTCCTCGGCGTAGCGGCGGCGGACGTAGGCCTCGGACAGGAGGCCGAGGACATGGCAGTCGCGGTCGACGACCGCGAGTTGCTCGCTTTCGGTGACTTCGAAGGTCTGCATCACCCGGCGGACGTCGGCATCCGCCGGGACCGAGATGTCGGTGGCGGTGGCGAGGGTGCCGACCGGGGCGTCGAGGGGCACGTCGGCACCGTAGGCCAGCGCCGGGACGACGATGCCGGCGTAGGTGCCGTCGCCGCGGGTCAGCACAACCCGGCTGGTTGCCCCCAGCGGGAAGCGCTCGCGAAATGCGGCGACCGTCATTTCGGGCGACGTCGCCACGGTCTCGCGCCGCATCATCTGGCCAGCGGTGAGCGTGCGCATCCAGCCGACATCGCGCGCGCTCTTGATCGTCTCGCCGCGGAGGTGCAGCCGCCACGTCGAGAACGAATAGCCGAATGTCTCACGTGCGATCAGCGACGCGACTAGCGCGGCCGCCAGCACGGCTCCGGTCAGGGCGAAGTCGCTGGTCGCCTCGAGCACCAGCATCGCCATCGTCATCGGGCCGCCGACGACTGTGACGGCGAGCGCTGCCATGCCGACGAGCGCGGCGCCGGTCGGATCGACGACGACGTACCCGCTCAGGCTGTTGACGATGTCGGCGAAGGCGTGGCCGACGAGCGAGCCGAGAAACAGCGAGGCGAAGAATAATCCGCCGCGAAAACCGAACCCGAGCGAGACGATCGACGCCAGGCTCTTGGCGAGGATGACGATCAGGATGAACCCCAAAGTCGCGCCGGCGGCGAGGTCGAGCCGCAGCGCAGCGTGTCCGGCCGACAGGACCTGCGGCGAAATTGCTGCGAGCGGCATCAGCAACAAGCCGCCGATCATTGGGCGCGCCCAAATAGGGACCCGCGTCCGATGCAGCGCTGCTTCGACCAACGCGACGCCGCGCATCAGGACGATGCCGAGCACTGCGCACAGGCTACCGAGCCCGGCGAAGACGGCATAGTCGATGGTGTGGACCGGCGCCCCGCTGGCGAACGCGATCAGGTACGGGGTCGAGCCGAGCGCCTGTCCGGTCAGCGTCGCCGCCACCGTCGCCGCTGCGACCGGCGCGATGGTCGACGGGGTATAGGCCCCTATGACGATCTCGAAGGCGTAGAAGGCTCCGGTCAGCGGCGCACCGAATGCTGCCGCAATCGCGCCCCCTGCCCCCGCGCCAACAAGCGCGCGGAGATCGGCCCGACGCAGCTTGAGCCTGCGGCCGATGAACGAGGCCGCCGCACCGCCGGTCTGGGCGTACGCCGCTTCGAGGCCGACCGAAGCACCGAAGCCGTTCGAGATCAACGTCTGGGCGGCAACCACGAGCGAATCCGGCACTGTCATCCGGCCGCCGTGGAGGGCGTTGGCCTCGACCGCGTCGACCAGCGGGCGGCGGCGTGCCCGGACGAGCTGACTGAACCCCGCCAGCACCGCACCGCCGATCGGCAAGACAAGCAGCTGCAATATCCCAAGCGTCGGAACCCCGCTCAGGCGGGTCGACGAGGGCAGGGAAAACAGGATGTGCTGCAGCGTGCGGGCGATCGCGCCTTGGGCCACGGTCGCCGCCCCGGCGAGGCAGCCGACAATGACTGCGAGGCCGATAAACCACGCCTCACTCGCGCGAAACTGCTGCCGGACCCACGCGAGCGGGTTGCCAAGAGCAAGGACGGGGGCAGCGACGGTCACCATGCCGTGCGCCATAGGCAAAGCCTTGCGTTTGCGGAAGGCGTCGTGCGGCTCAGCCGGTCAGCGGCCAGAACCACGCGATTAGCGGCACGCCGAGCACGACGACCACCAGCGACAGCGGCAATCCGAGCCGCCAGTAGTCGCCGAAGCGGTAGCCGCCCGGACCCATCACCAGCGTATTGCACTGATGCCCGATCGGCGTGAGGAAGTCGCACCCTGCCCCGGTGGCGACCGCCATCAGCAGCGGGTCAGGGCTGAGGTGCAGCGCGCGCGCCACCGCGACACTGATCGGCCCGAGAACGAGCACTGTCGGCGCATTGTGGAGGAACGGCGCGCACGCCATCGACGCGAGCATCAACGCCCCGAGAACGAGCATGGGCGTTACGCCGACGAGGGCAGCTGCGAGCGCATGCGCGATCAGGTCGGTGCCCCCAGTATGCCGCACCGCCTCGCTTAAAGGCGTCAGAGCGCCGATCAGGATGAGCACCTCGGGCTCGAGCGCGCCGTACGCCTCGCGCATCGACAGCGACCCGACGACGAGCATCGCCACCGCCGCCGCGAAGAACGCCGGCGCGACTGGCACGATCTTGAGCGCGATGAGGATGATGGCGATGGCGAGGATCGCGGCAGGTCCGAAGCGCTGCCGCCGGCTGCCCAGCTTCACGGTTCGCTCGGCGAGCGGCAGCAGCGACAATTCGCGCAGGATGTCGGGCAGCGCGCGCTCGCCCGCCTGCAGGATGAGAACGTCGCCGGCGCGGAAACGGATATCGCGCAGGCGATCGACGATGCGCGTGCCGCTGCGGCCGACGCCGAGAAGTTTCACACCATAGCGGTCCTGCAACGCCGTCCGCGCCGCCGACTGGCCGATCAGCAGCGACTCGGGTTGAACGACGGTCTCGATCGACCGCAGCTCCTCGTGCGTCGACTCGGTCTCGACCGGCCGGGCGGCGCGCGCGCCGGCGAGCGGCACGCGGGCGAACAGCCGGTCGAGCGCGGCGTCGTCTGCCTCGAGCACCAGCACCGTTCCGGTAGTGAGCGGCAGGTCGTCGTCAGGCTCATGCCGCACGCCATCGGTGCCGACCACGGCGGCAAGAGCGACGCCGTCCTGGGCGAGCCCCAGCGCGGCGACCGTCGCGAGCGCCACCGGCCAGCCCGCCGGTACCGTCGCCTCGGTCGCATAGCTGGTTTGCGCCGCGACCTCGCTCAGCGGCTCCTTGCCGGTACGGTCGCGCGGCAGCAGTCGCCACGCAACCGAGACGACGAGAAGGCCGACCGCGGTCAGGCCAAGGCCGACCGGCGCGAAGTCGAAGAATTGGAACGGCTTGCCGAGCGTCTCCTGGCGGACTTGGCTGACGATGATGTTGGTCGACGTGCCGGCGAGTGTCACGAGCCCCCCGAGCAGCGACATAAACGCCATCGGCATCAGCAACGCCGACACACTGCTGTTGCGCTCACGTCCGAGGCGGATCGCGGTCGGCATCAGGATGGCGAGCGCACCGACGTTCTTCGTCAGCATCGACAGGAGTGCAGTCGCACCGGCGAGCGCGGGGACCTGGCGCTGAATCGTGGTCAGCCATGGCAGCACCGGCGTGACGATGAGCTCGACGACCCCCGAGCGCGCTACGGCGGCACTGATAACGAGCGCTGAGGCGATGATCACGACGACGTCGCTGGTGAAGCCGGTAAACGCCTGGGAATACGGTACGTCGCGCGTCAGGACGCCAATAACCAGCGCGACCAGCGCAACGACATCGTAGCGGAACCGGCCGCTGGCAAATGCGACGACGGCCCCGCCGATTACGGCAAAGGAAAGCGCCTGTGCAGCGGTCATCGGGGCATCGGCGGGACATGAAGCATCGTCCTCAGATGACAGATCGACGCCGCGATTGCACTCTGTACAGGCACGACGTCATCATGCCGCGCCTTGGCACGACGACGTGCAATTGCGGTGCTGGTCATTCTCGCTCGGTATCGACCGGGTGCACGTGTACGCTACCGGCGTCACCGTCCGTGGTGGCCGACCGAATACCGGAACCAGAAAACAGCATGGCTCGAAAGCACTCAAAATACGCCGCGGATGATGCCCGTCCTTCCGAAGACGAGACGCCGGTGGTGTTGGCGCCCTGCTGGCTCTGTGGCCGGCCGACCGGGAAGACGATCGTATGGCACCACCCCGTTCCGAAAAGCCGTGGCGGACGCGATGTCGTGCCGATGCACCCGATCTGCCAGCAGACGGTGACCGCCAACTTCACGAACTCCGAACTCGAGCGGCATGGGATGGACGTGACCGGCCTGCTGGCAAACGATGCCGTAAGCAAATTCGTCGCCTGGATCGCGAAGAAAGACCCCGATTTTACCGCCGCGACGACAAAGAAACAGCGCTGATCGATCTCGATAGCGTGACAGCACCCAGAGGTGCCCGATGAGTTTCGGTGAACCAATTGTGCCCGGCGCGCGTATTACGAACGCAGTGCCGTTCCGGCTTGGCCACCGCTAGCGAAAGTCAATGGTTTCGCTTAGCGATCACGAACATCGAACGAGCGGGGCCCGGGCAATGGACATACCGAGAATTGACCGCGCTGCCACCGGAGTGACCGGCCTCGATGATGTCCTCGGCGGCGGTCTCGCCCGAGGGCGCATCTTCCTGCTCGAGGGAAGCCCGGGCGCCGGCAAGACGACGATCGCGATCCAGTTCCTCGCGGCTGGAGCCGCGAGCGGCGAGACGGTCCTGTACATCACCTTGTCCGAGACCGAAGACGAGCTTCGCGCCAGCGCCGCGTCGCATGGCTGGACGATGGACGGGATCGAAGTTTTCGAGCTCATTCCGCCGGAGAACCTGCTCGACGAGCAGCAGCAGCAAAGCCTGTTGTATTCGTCTGATCTCGAACTCGGTGAAACGACGCGGCGGATCTTCGAGGCTTTCGAGAGCGTCCGTCCGTCGCGCGTGGTTCTTGACAGCCTGTCGGAGATCCGCCTGCTTGCTCAAGGCTCGCTACGCTACCGGCGGCAAATTCTCGCGCTCAAGCATTATTTCGCGAAGCAAAACGTGACGGTCCTGCTGCTCGACGACATGACCACGGATGCTAACGACAAGACCGTCCACAGCGTTGCTCACGGGGTCATTCGACTGGAGGAACTCGCCCCCGATTACGGCGCCGAGCGGCGGCGGCTCCGCGTCGTCAAATATCGCGGCCAACGTTACCGCGGCGGTTACCATGACTTCGTCATCCGCACCGGCGGCATCGAAGTTTTTCCGCGGCTGGTGGCTGCCGAGCACAAGTCCGAATTCGAGCGCAATCAGCTGGCCAGCGCGTCACCTGAGCTGAACCTCCTGTTGGGCGGCGGGGTGGAGCGTGGGTCGAGCGTGCTGATCCTCGGACCGGCAGGCACCGGAAAATCGCTGCTCGCCCTGACGTTCGTCGTCGGCGCAATAGCCCGCGGCGAGAAGGCAGTGATGTTCGCCTTCGACGAGGAGCTCGGCCTTCTCTTCGCGCGGGCCCTCGGCCTCGGCATCGATCTTGAGAAGATGGTCAACAGCGGGAATTTGCTGATCGAGCAGATCGACGCCGCCGAACTGTCGCCCGGGGAACTGACGTCGCGGGTACGTCGTTGCGTCGAGGTCAATCAGGCTCGCACTGTCGTGATCGATAGCCTCAACGGCTATCAGGCATCGATGCCGGAAGAGAATGCGCTCATCCTTCACATGCACGAGCTCCTCCAGTATTTGAACCGGCAGGGCGCGACGACATTCCTTACCGTCGCGCAACATGGGCTTGTCGGCGACATGAAGTCGCCGGTCGACGTGACATACCTCGCCGACACGGTGATTCTGCTCCGCTATTTCGAAGCGACTGGCCGTGTCCGGCGCGCGGTGTCGGTGGTCAAGAAACGAACCGGGTTTCACGAGGACTCGATCCGCGAATTCCGGATTGACCACCGAGGCATCACCCTCGGCGAGCCGCTCACGAATTTTCAGGGGGTCCTGCGCGGCGTGCCGATCCTCGTGGGCACGGAAAACATCCTGCTCGATAACTCAATTTGACGGCCGCCGCGCCTGAACGCGGGCTGGTGCTCGCGCCGCGCGGCCGCGATGCGGTGCTGGCGCAGGCCATCTTGGTCGAGGCACGGGTGCCGAGTGCGATCTGCGATACGGTTGCCGACCTTGTTGCGCAGATCGAGGCAGGGGCCGGCTTCGCGCTCGTGACCGAAGAAGCACTTCGATCGACCGACCTGAGCCCGCTTAGCGACTTCCTCGCAGCGCAGCCGGAGTGGTCCGACTTCCCCTTCATCCTGCTAACCGAACGCGGCGGCGGCATCGAGCGCAACCCTGCGGCCGCGCGCTACCTCGAGCTGCTCGGTAATGTGACCGTGATCGAGCGTCCGTTCCACCCGACCACGCTGGTGACCCTGACGCACTCGGCACTGCGCGGCCGCCGCCGCCAGTATGAGGCGCGCAGCCGCCTGCTCGCTCTCAACGAGAGCGAGCAGCAATTTCGCACGCTGGCCAACTCGATTCCCACCCTGTGCTGGATGGCTGACGCCGATGGCACCATCTTCTGGTACAATCAGCAGTGGTACGATTACACCGGGACCACGCCGGTCGAGATGGACGGCTGGGGCTGGCAATCGGTCCATGAACCGTCGTACCTGCCCGACGTATTGACGCGCTGGAAGCACTCGATCGCGAGCGGTGAAGAGCTCGACATGACCTTCCCGCTGCGTTCGCGCGATGGCGTCTATCAACCCTTCCTGACCCGGGTGCGACCGGTGCGCGACACGAGCGGGGCCGTCGTCCGCTGGTTCGGGACAAATACTAATATCGCGACCCAGCAGGCCGCCGAAACCGCGCTCCGCGAGCTTGCCGCCGATCTCGAACATCGGGTCGCCGAGCGCACCGAAGCGCACGAACAAGCGCTCGACCAGCTGCATCAGGCGCAGAAGCTTGAGACGATCGGCCAGTTGACCGGCGGGGTCGCGCACGACTTCAACAACCTGCTCACCCCGATTATCGGTGCGCTCGATCTTCTCCAGCGCAAGACCCAGGGCGACGACGCCCGGACGCTCCGCCTCCTCGACGGGGCAATTCAATCCGCCGAACGCGCGCGCGTTCTCGTCCAGCGCCTGCTCGGCTTTGCCCGCCGCCAGGTCCTCGAAACCCGCGCGGTCGACGTCGCCGACCTGATCACGGGCATGAGCGATCTGATCCGCAGTTCGATCGGCGCGACGAGCGAATTGATCGTGGAGGCCGGGCATGACCTTCCCCTTGCGCTCGCCGATCCCAATCAGCTCGAGCTCGCGATCCTGAACCTTTGCATCAACTCGCGCGATGCGATGCCTGAAGGCGGCAAGATCACGATAACGATCGAGATAATCGACGCAGCGCGCGAGACCATCGCCGGGCTGACGCCCGGCCAGTATATTCACCTGGCGGTCGCCGACACCGGCATGGGGATGGATCCAGCAATATTGGCGCGTGCGGTCGAGCCATTTTACTCGACCAAGGAACAGGGTCGCGGAACCGGTCTCGGCCTGTCGATGGTCCACGGCCTTGCGGCGCAGCTTGGCGGAGCGTTCAAACTGGAAAGCACGCCTGGCACGGGCACGACTGCGTCTTTCTATCTCGCGCTGGCCGATGCCGATGCTCCCGGCATTCGGCGCCCATCGGGTGACGCAGCGGATATCGCCATGTCGCCGTTGAGCATTTTGCTCGTTGACGATGAGGACGTGGTTCGGCGCGCAACGAAGGCGATGCTCAAGGACATGGGCCACGGCGTGACCGAATCTGCGGGTGGCTCCGAAGCGCTGGAAAAGCTTAACGCCGGGCTGATGCCGGACGTGCTGATCACCGACTTCAAGATGCCGCGGATGAGCGGCGCGCAATTGGCTGAGCAGGTCTATCAGAAATGGCCCGACCTCCCGCTCCTGATCGTCACTGGATATATCGGCGACGCGTATGAAGTGGCGGGAATACGCGTCCTCGCCAAGCCGTTCCGGCAGTCGGAGCTCGCCGCAGCCCTGCTCGACGTTGTCGGCGACCGGGCGCAGCCTGCATCTTAGCTTCTCAGCGACGCGCACTCGAATGCGTTGACGGTTACTTGCTCGACCCTCCGATCGTCGAGGTCGATATGTTATCGTGTGTAACTCGGCGGTGCACCCTGCCGAAAGCTGCCATGATGATGGGCGAATTATTGGCGGCATGAGCGCGAACCGGACGGAAGATACCACGTACGCTTTCGCGCACCCGCGGCGGACTTGGCCTTATCGAGACGCTCTACTGCCAAAGTGCTAAGCACGGCATGCGTCGGTGGTCTAAAGTTAACTCGTGCAAAAAGCTGGCGACGATTGCGGGCGGGGTCTTTCCAATTCGGCACGCCGCTCGCTGCGCCTGCGATAGAAGGTAAAGCGCGTGGAAATGCAGCAGGTTCGCTACTTCTTAGCCGTGGCACGAACGCTGAATTTCACGCGTGCCGCGAAGCAATGCAACGTGTCTCAGCCCTCGCTGACCCGGGCCATCCAGGCACTCGAGGCTGAATTCGGCGGCCCGCTGTTCCATCGCGAGCGGGGAAATACGCATCTGACCGAGCTCGGGCGCATCATGTCGCCCTTCCTCGCAGCCGCCGCCGAGCAGACTGCGACTGCAAAGCTTGCCGCCGACGCCTATCGTCGGCTGGGTTCGGTTCCGCTCAGAATTGGGGCGATGTGCACTGTCGGGCCGGCGATTATCTGCGACCTCATCATTAAGTTTCGCCACGACTATCCGACCGTGAGTTTCTGCGTACAAGATTGCACGGCGCAGTCGCTGATCGACATGCTGACCGGCGGCGAGCTCGATCTGGCGCTGTTCGGGATGCCGGAAAAGCTCGACCACCGCTTCCACGCGGTCGAGTTGTTCGAAGAAAGCTTCGTCATCGCGCTACCGGAGGATCATCCGCTGACGGATCGGCTCGCCGTCACGGGCAAGGATTTGCACGGCGAAAAATACGTCAATCGGGCGAGCTGCGAATATGCCGACATCGCCAAGCTCGAATTTGCCGCGATGGGAGTGAAATTAAATCAGGTCTTCACCAGCGAACGCGACGACTGGGTCCAGGGGATGATCAAGGCCGGGGTCGGCCTCGGGTTTTTGCCCGAGTTCAGCGTGACCGATCCGAGCCTTGTCGTAAAACCGCTCATCGAGCCGAGCTTCCAGCGTCGCGTCCAGCTTGTCACCGTTCGCGGCCGACCGCATTCACCTGCGGTCGGCGCCTTCGTTGCCGAGGCTCGCGCCTTCGTGTGGCCACGAGGGCGGGACAAGGCGGTCGAGTACCATCGGGAAACCCGCGCACGAGTCTGCCCTGGTGGTGTCGCACTGCCCCATCGCCGCCGCCGCGTTCCGGTTTGACACGCCTCGATTATTCAACCGCCGACGGTCAGAAGCCCTGAACGAGCTGAACGATGTATTTTTCCCGGAATGAGTTGCGGTTGTCCGTGACGGGGAACTCGACGCCGGAAAGCAGGAACAGGTTTCCGCCGACGTGGGTCCGCATACCCGGGGTGATGCTGACGAAGCTTTTGCCGACGCCGGTGGTGGGCTCGCGCCAGTTACCCGCGACATAGAGTGTAAGGTCGCCGAAGGGAGCGTCACTGTGCGGCGTGATCGTCCGGCCGACCGCCGCGTTGAGCGCGAAGGAATCGGGGAGGCGGCCATCGGCGAACTCGTAGGCAACCCGGCCGCGGAGCGAGAAGCCCTTGCCGACGTCGCTCCAGAAATTAATCTGCGGTTGCGCCGCGAACACTGAGTTCCCGAGGCGGCTCGACCCCGTCGGGAGCCGCCAGCCGACGCCGGTGTTGATCGACAGGTTCTTGGTTTCCGCGATCATCAGCTGCGTCGTCAGCGTGATGTCGCCAAAATTGCTGCGGCCTCCCGACTCTTGATAGAACGGGACCTCAAGGCCAGCCCACAGGCGCCGCGACAGCGGATAGTTGAAGCGGGCGAGACCCTCGTGCGTGTCCGGACCCTTGGCATCGGTGTAGTCATAGGCGAGGTGGACTTCACGGGTGAAGAAGCCATCGGCGGTCGCTAGCCAGCCCTGCCGGGGAGCGCCGCCATCGCCGTTGGGCACCGGGATCCATTTTTCAAACAATTCCGAACCGAATGCGGTCGAGCTCAATGGCGACCAGGCCGGATCGGCGGACGCGGCGAGCGAGGGGGCCTCCTGCGCTGCGGCCGCTACGGGCAGAACTGCGAGGGCAGCGAGGAAGGCGACGCGGCGGGTTAGTGCCGGTTTCGGGATTTTCACCGACGGAATCATGCTCGAGCCTTTGCAATTGCCGCCGGGTACGCCGCACCGCATTCGGCAGGCCGTCCGCGAGTGGCGTGTGGGATGGCAATCAGGGCCGGGAGGGGGCGCCCGGCCCTGAAGGCGACTCAGCGAGAGGCGAGCTCAGGCTGGGCGATGACCGGGCAATTGACGATCGCACGCGTCGGGCGAAGGCCGCCGACGAACGCATTGCCCGAACCGGGGGGGTTGATGAATGCGCTTTCGACCAGACCCGCGCCGATCAGTTCCTTGAGATCGGCAAACGAGACGATGCGGCGAACCTTGCCATCACGAATTGCGGCGGCGGTCCACTGGCTGACGTGGGCGTCCCACATCGGGCTGTAGTTGTTCGATGCCGACCGGTCGTCATTCTGCGGCCCGACCGGGAAGACGTTGATCGGATCGACGCCACCGTTGGCGAGCGACATCTCGAAACCCTGCGACTGGTTCGAGTTCGCATCACGCGGCCCGTTGAGCACCGGCGAGAAGCCCAGCAAAGCCGAATTGTCCTCGGGCGTCGAGCTCCCGAACGTCGGCAGCTTTTCGAGGCGGGGCGCATAAACCCCCTTCTCCAGCACCGACGGCACAGCCGCCGAGACGTCGGTCACCATGTGGTAGAACCACTGCTTGCCGTCGTGCATTCCGTCGAGGAGCGACATCGTGATCGTCCGCTTCTTGAGATCGACGGCGACCGCCCGGTCGTGCTGCCCGCTCGCGTTGGCAACGACCTGGATATTGAGGACGACACCGCTCGGCAGAACCGCGAGCGACGAGTAGTTCGCATCACCGAGCGCACCCGGCGTTGCGAAGCTGGGGGGGAACGGCTTGTCGCCGGCGCCGGGAGCAACCGCATAGACCGGCGAGAAGTCGACGTCACCCGGCAGATGCACGACGCCCTTGACGATCGTCACCTGCATCGCGCCGTCCGACTGCGCGCCCTTGGCGAGCTTGGGGGCGTAGTTGATACCCATCGAACGAGCGACGTCAAAGTCGGACGATTCGGTGATGATGAAGAACGTCGGCTCGCCGCTCGGACCGATGCCGCGGTAAAGCGGCAGCGTGACGCTCGCCTTACGGAAGGTAAAATCGATTGCTAGCGCGCTTTTCACGAAGACGTGATCGGTCGGCTTGAACTTGGTACCGTGACCGATCGTATAAGCTTGGCGGCCCGATTCCTTGGCGGCTTCGCTTTGGATCGACCGAATGTCGTCGGTCGTCGTCGCTCCGGCAGCAACCGGCGCCAGTACGGCGAAAGCGAGGGCCAATGTCTTTAAATTCATAGCTATATTCCCATCAGGTTCCATGTCCTGCGATGATGGGTAGGCCGATGCCTCGACCGGCGGAAATACCTAAGCGCTATCGGTTCGATAGGGTATCGCTATGACCCTACGTATATATCGGTCCAATCGTGCCACGCACAGGGCGTGCGCTCGGCGCGAGATGCACATCAACTCGCGAGTATCGTCGGCGGGTCCCCGCTTGCGCGGGAATAATAGGGCCACGCTTCCTTTACGACCGGCAGGCCAACTGCCCTTGCACCACTCCGCACTCCGATCTTTGACCGCCGCGGTTGATGCGGACGCTCGCCGGGGCCGAGCGCGCAGCTTGCGGAATCGCCGCGACGGTTCCGACCGTCACGCCATTGAGCGCCTCGATCACGTCGCCCGGCTGAAGGTAACCAAAGCGCGCAGCGGGAGCGCCCGGGTCGATCGCGGTGACGACGACGCCGCGCTCGGGCAGCCCAGCGCCGAGTTCCTGCGCGAAGGCGGGCGACAGGTTGCCGACGGTTACCCCGGTCAGCAGGTTGTCGCCGCCGACCGTCGACAGCGCGCGCGGCGGGTTCTCGGGCGGCTTGGCCAGCGTCAGCGCGACCCGCTCGGTCTTCCCGGCGCGGAGCAGCGTCACATCGAGCTTGGTCCCCACCCCCTGCGTCGCGATGCGGTAGCGCAGCATCCCCGGATCGGCGACGTCCTTGCCGTCGATCCCGGAGATCACGTCGCCGACCTTGATCCCTGCGTTCGCGGCGGGCGACCCCGGCGTGACCGCGGTCACCAGCACCCCGCCCGGACGGTCGAGCCCGGCCAGCCGCGCGCTGTCGGCGGTGACGGTCTCGCCCTCGGCGCCGATCCAGCCGGTGACGAGCTTGCCGGTCCCCGCGGCTGCAAGGAAGACGCGGACGATGTTTGCCGGGATCGCGAAGCCGATGCCCTGCGACCCGCCGCTGCGCGAGTAGATCGCGGTGTTGATGCCGACGAGGTCGCCGCGCAGGTCGAGCAGCGCGCCGCCCGAATTGCCCGGATTGATCGCCGCGTCGGTCTGGATGAAGAACTGATAGTCCGACACGCCGACGCCGGTGCGCGCGACCGCCGAGACGATGCCGTGGGTGACCGTCTGGCCGACGCCGAACGGATTGCCGACCGCGAGGACGACATCGCCGACCTCGGCGCGGTCGCTGTCGCCGAGCTTGATCACCGGCAGCTTCGCGCCCTTGGTGTCGATCCGTAGCAAGGCGAGGTCGGACTTGGCGTCGGCGAACACCAGCTTCGCCTTATATTCGCGGCGGTCGGCGAGCCCGACGAGGATTTCGTCGGCACCGGCGACGACGTGGTTGTTGGTGACGATCAACCCGTCGGACTGGACGATGACGCCCGACCCGAGCGACTGCTCGACACGCGGTTGCGGCGCGCCGCCACCGAAGAATTGCCGGAAGAACGGGTCGTCCATCATCGTCGCGCGGCTGCGATTGACGCGAGCGGAGTAGACGTTAACGACCGCCGGGGCGGCGCGCTTGGCGACGGGGGCGAATGACAGCTGGACCTGGCCAAGGTCGGCGGGGGCGGCACGCGTGACGGCGACGGCTGGCGGCGGCGCGAGGACATCGGCGCTGACGGGCGCGTGACCGACGCCGTTCTCGATCCCGAGCGCAAGGGCCAGTCCACCGATAGCGCCCCCGCCAAGCAGGATTGCAGTTCGCATCATCGGTCGCATAGTCTCTCCGCGTTCTCGATACTCCCCCGCACGCGAGCGAGGATTTCCTCGCTGTGCATGTGGGACTAGATCGCTGAAGCCGCAATGAACTGCGCGAGGGGCTGCCAGATGAAACTCTACCATTGCGCCGGGGCGCGATCGTTTCGCGCGTTGTGGACGCTCGAGGAGCTCGGCCTCGACTACTCCCTCGAGACGATGCCGTTCCCGCCGCGCTTCACGGTTCCCGGCTACCTCGACATCAATCCGCTGGGGACGATCCCGTTCTTTACAGACGGGCCGGCGGCGATGACGGAGTCGGCGGCAATCTGCGAATATCTCGTCACGAAATACGGTTCGACCTCGCTCGCGGTGACGCCGGACGAGCCGAATTATGGCGCGTATCTCAACTGGCTCCACCACGGCGAGGCGACATTGACGTTTCCGCAGACGCTCGTGCTTCGCTATCGGGTGTTCGAACCCGCGAAGGGGCTGCAGGCGGCGGCGGACGATTATGCCAAGTGGTTCGCCAAGCGGACGGTGCTCGCCGCCGCAGCGCTCGAAACCCGCGACTATCTCTGCGCCGGGCGCTTTACCGCCGCCGATATCTCGGTGGGCTATGCATTGCTTCTCGCCGAGCGCCTCGATCTGCTCGCCGGGCTCGCGCCGTCGCTGATCGCCTATTGGGCGCGGCTGCAGGCGCGCGATGGCTTCACGCGGGCGGTGGCGGCGGAGCGTCGCTGACCGCGATCACGTCGCGGCGGTCGAGCGCGCGGTATAAATGCGGGAACAGCATGCCGCCGCGCGACTCCTCCCAGCGCAGCGCGTCGCCGAGCGCGTCGGTGTCGAGCGTCACCACCGTCACCGCCTCGCCGGCGAAATACTTCGCCATGGTCCCCGCCGTCTGGGCGTCGGTCGACATATGGATGTAGCCGTCGCGGAGATCGTCGGCCGATCCGGCGAACACCCCGTCGCGCTCGAACGCCACCCATTCGGGGCTGCGCAAAATCTTGTAGACGAGCATGGTTAGTCCCGATTTACGCTCTGCCTTGCATTTGCCCGGCAAAGCGCGCACATAGCAGCCAGCCGAAGTTGCCTGCAACCGTCGAGCGGCGCTTCACGCCCCCTCTTTCGTTTTCTTGCTGCCGAGGCGTTCGGGCGCGGTTTTGCGTCCGGACCTCTTGAACGATCTAAGGACTTTTCTACATGGCGATCGGTACCGTCAAATTCTTCAACAGCGCCAAGGGCTATGGCTTCATCGCTCCGGACGGCGCTTCCAAGGACGTCTTCGTCCACGTTTCGGCAGTCGAGCGTTCGGGCCTCAACGGTCTCAACGAAGGCCAGAAGGTCAGCTTCGACGTCGAGAACGACCGCCAGGGCCGCAGCTCGGCCGTCAACCTCCAGCTGGCTTAACAGCCCGTATGGCGAAGGAAGAAGCACTCAAGGTCGAGGGCACGATCGCCGAGATCCTGCCCGATGGCCGGTTCCGCGTGAAGCTTGAAAACGACCATGAGATCATCGCCTACACGGCGGGCAAGATGCGCAAGAATCGTATCCGCTCGATCGTTGGCGACCGGGTCCATGTCGAAATGACCGCCTACGACCTCGACAAGGGGCGTATCGTGTTCCGCGAAAAGACGGTCAATCCGCCGATGAACCAGCGCCGCTTCTTCCGCCGCTGACGATAACCCGCCCCGGGGCAGCAATGCCCCGGGGCACACTCTTTCTCCGAGGGTTCGTGCCATGAGCGACGCCATCGTCACGAACGCCGTACCGGTAACCGACGTTGCCGAAATCGAGATCGCCGACGCCAAGCTGATCGAGGACCGCGCGCTCGATTACCGCATCGTGCCCTTCCGCGAGACCGACTACCGCACCGGCAGCGTGTCGAGCCGCGACGTCGAAGCCCCGGTGATCAATCGCTTCAGCGACCACGTCCTCGTCCGCATGCCGGATGGGTCGAGCCTCCGCGTCCAGGAAAAGCGCCGCTAATTTAGCGCAGTTCGAAATCCGCCGGATCGGGTGCCCGCGTCGCGTTCCAGTAATCGACCAGCGCGAACGGCCAGTTCTGCGACACCCGCCCCGACTTCGACTTGTACCAGCTCGACACGCCGGGCGACCCCCACGCCATCTCCGCGTTCGCCGCATCGACCCGCGTATTGAACGCGTCGTGGACATCTTGCTTCGGCGTCATCGCCTTCGCATCCGTCTCGATCAGCAGCTTGAGCGCGCCGAGGATGTACGTCACCGAGCATTCCGAGAAGAAGATGATGCTGCCGTTGACGACGATGTTGGTGTTCGGCCCATAGATCGTGAAGAAGTTCGGGAAGCCCGGCATCGTCATCCCGAGATACGCGCGCGCATCGCCGTCCCACGTCGCGTGGAGGTCGCGCCCGCCCTCCCCCATCACCGTCATCGGCATCAGGAAATCGCTCGCGTGGAATCCTGTGCCGTAGATCAGCACGTCGGCGCCGACCACGCACCCGCTCGCCAGTTCGACTCCCTCGGGCACGATCCGTGCGACGGGCTCGTCGATCAGGTCGACGTTCGGGCGCTTGAGCGCGCCGATCCAGACGCCGTTGTCGCGCAGCATCCGCTTCGCCCCCGGCGGATAGGCGGGGATCAGCTTCGGCAGCAGGTCGGGACGGTCCTCGACTTGGCTCGCGATATAGCCGGTCAGTGCCTGCCGCAGTTCGTCGTTGACCGCCGAAATCGCCCCCTCGCCCGCCCACTCGGCGTCGCGCGTCACCGCACCGAGGATGCCGTCGGTCAGCATCCAGAACAGCCAGAAGCGCCACCAGTTGGCGTAGAACGGGACATGGTCGATCAGCCACTGCGTCGCCGCCGGCACCGCGTCGTGATAGTCCGGAGTCGGCCCCAGCCACGGCGGGGTCCGCTGGAAGACGCTGAGATGGCCGACGTCGCCTGCAATTTCAGGGACGAACTGGAACGCACTCGCGCCGGTGCCGATCACCGCGACACGCTTGCCGGTCAGGTCGACCCCGTGATCCCAGCGCGCCGAATGGAACGCCGGTCCGGCAAAGTCGCCGATGCCGGGCAGGTCGGGATATTTGGGGACGTTCAACTGCCCGACCGCGCTGACGACCGCGCGCGCGGTGAGCACGTCGCCGCTGCTCAGCCGGACGCGCCAGACCGACGCCGCCGCGTCCCAAGTCGCCGCCTCGACCTTTGTGTTGAAGCGGATGTGCTCGCGGAGGCCGTGGGCATCCGCGACTTTCGCGAAATAGCCATGGAGGACATCACCGGTCGAATACAACTTCGGCCAAGCGTGATCGTCCGCGAACGAATAGCTGTAGAGGTGATTGGGCGTGTCGACGCGGACTCCCGGATACTGGTTCGCCAGCCACGTCCCGCCGACGTCGGCGTTCGCCTCGACGATCGTGAACGGCAGCCCGGCCTGAACGAGCGAGAGCCCCATCAGCAGCCCCGACATGCCCGCGCCGATGACGACGACGGGGAAGTCGGCCTTGGCTGCGGCGGGGGCATCGATCGTCACGCGCAGCTCGCGCGCCTCGGGACCATCGAGCGCGAGTTCCTCGATCAGGAACGGGACGTACGGCTCGGGAATGTCGGCCCCGGCGATGAAATCCATGCAGGCGCGGATCGCCGCCTCGGACGGACGGGGCGGCAGCTTCGCGCCGCGGTCGCGATGCGCACGCATCGCCTCCGCCGCGAGCGACCGCGCGCGTGCCTGCTGCTCGGGGGGAAGATTGCCCTGCCCGTCGCCAAAGAACTCGTACACCGGGCGGTCGAAGTCGCGGAGGTGATCGGCATTGCCGGTCAGATGCGCGATCGCCACGAGCAGCGACGGGATATGCGCGCCTTCGAGCGCGGCATCGATGTCTGCGTCGGTCATAATCCGCGGCTCCTTTGCCGCGCCGCGCGCAGCACGAGATAAGTCAGCAGCCCGATCGGCCCGGCGAGGAAGGTCAGCGCGAGGCAGACCAGCAGCAGCCAGTGGGGCACGCGCGCGGCGGGCGCGGTCTCTGCCTCCCACGCCCCGATGAACAGGTCGAACGCGAGGTAATGCACCCAGCCCGCGAGGAACGCTTCGCGCGTCTTGAGCAGCGCCATCACCCCGTCGAGCGAATTAAAGCTCGCCCCCGGGATCGGCGGACCATTGCTCAGCGCGTGGATCAGGACCGCGAGATAACCGCCGCACAGGACCGCTGCGAGGGTGCGCGCCACCAGCACTGCGAGCGGACGCTGCAACGGAGCGAGGGCGAGGATAATCCACCCGGCAAGCGCGATCGTCGAGGCGATGCGGAAGAGGAGGTCGAGGGGCATCGTCACGCCTAATTGTCATCCCCGCGATCGCGGCGACCCAAGGTCACCAACGGCAGCGACTTTAAGTCCCCGCGTTCGCGGGGATGACAATTCAGAGAAGTCACGCTGCCATCCTTGCCCGCGCGCTTGCCCGGATCATGTCGCTCGCTTTCTCCGCGATCATGATCGTCGGCGCGTTGGTGTTCCCGCTGACCAGCCGCGGCATGACCGAGGCATCGACCACACGCAGCCCCTCGACCCCGCGCACCCGCAATTCGGGGTCGACGACGGCGCGGGGGTCGCCCGCGCGGCCCATCGCGCAGGTCCCGACCGGGTGGTAGATCGTGCTCCCCGACTGGCGGGCGAATTCGAGCAGGTCGGCGTCGGACTCGACCGCAGTCCCCGGCAGCAGTTCGTCGCCCATGTACGGCGACAGCGCCTGCTGCCCGGCGATCACCCGCCCCCAGCGCAGGCCGGCAACGATCGTGTCCTGGTCGAGCCGGTCGGCGAGATAGTTCGGGCGGATCGACGGCGGGGCGAACGGGTCGGCGGACTTGACGTGGATCGTCCCCCGGCTTTCGGGGCGAAGCTGACACGCGGCGAAGGTCAGGCCGGGCTTTTTCTCGAGCTCCCAGATCTGCTTCGCGACGAACTTCTCGACGTCGACCGTCGCGGGCAGGATGTGGAACTGCACGTCGGGCCCGTCGAGCCCCGGCCGCGTCCTGACATACGCCTGGACATGCGCCGCCGACATGGTGAGCAGCCCCTTGCGCGACGCGGCATAGCGCGCCGCCTCGCGGACCAAGCGCCAGCCGCGGCTGAGCTCGTTGACCGAAACGCAGTTGTTCAGCCGGTACTGCATCGACACGACATAATGGTCCTGCAAATTCGTCCCGACCCCGGGGGCAGCGACGCGGACATCGATCCCGGCGGCGCGCAGCACCTCGGGATCGCCGATCCCCGACAGTTCAAGCAGTTGCGGCGAGTTGACGGCACCGCCGCTCAGGATCACCTCGCGCCGCGCGGTCGCCTTGACGCTCGCGCCGTCCTTGCGGAAGCGAACCCCGGTCGCGCGGCCGTTGTCGATAATGACGCGCTCGGCGTGCGCTTCGGTGACGACGGTCAGGTTTGCCCGGTCGAGCGCGGGGCGGAGATACGCCATCGCCGCCGACCAGCGGCGGCCATTCTTCACGGTCAGCTGGAAATAGCTGATGCCGTCCTGGCTAGCGCCGTTGACGTCGTCGTTGAACGGCAGCCCCGCCTCGGTCCCGGCAGCGATGACCGCGTCCGAAACCGGGTGGTGCTCGGTGATGTCGGAGACGTTCAGTGGCCCGTCGGTGCCGTGGTGGTCGTCGCTCAAGCGCTCATTATGCTCGGCGCGCTTGAAGTACGGCAGGACGTCGGTGTGGCTCCAGCCGGTGCACCCCGACTGCGCCCAATTGTCGTAATCCGCCGCCTGCCCGCGGACATAGAGCAGCCCGTTGATCGACGACGATCCGCCGAGCACCTTGCCGCGCGGCCAGACGTGCGGACGCCCGCCGCTGCCGGGGTCCTCCTCGGTCTGGTATAGCCAATTGACCTTGGGGTCCTTGAGCGTGCGCGCGTAGCCGACCGGGATATGGATCATCGGGCTCGAGTCCTTGCCGCCCGCCTCGAGCAGCAGGACGGTCGCGGTGCCGTCCTCGGTCAGCCGATTGGCGAGGACGCACCCCGCACTGCCCGCGCCGACGATGATGTAATCGACTTCCATGCGCTCTCTCCCCACGCCGGCTTTTGCCGGTCGACGGGGCGAGTATGCGGGAGGTTGTGCGGCGAGGCTAGACCCCCAGATGGCCATGGTTGCGGGGGCGATTGACCGTCGGCGGGGAGCAATCCCCCCTCAGCCGTCATCCCGGCGAAGGCCGGGACCCACGGTCGTGGCAAGCTCCGAAATTCGCGTTGCGCTCGACAGTGGGTCCCGGCCTTCGCCGGGATGACGGCTCTAACCTGACTTCCGTGATTTTCCTATTTCGACGCGACGCCGCTCAGTGTTGCGAAACCGGCGTCCGGACGATCATCCCATCAAGCGCGGGCGACGCGTAGATCTGGCACGCGAGGCGGCTGTCGGCGGTGACCCCCTCGGCGAAGTCGAGCATCGACTCCTCCATGTCCGACTTCGTCCCCGCCAGCACGAGCCACGCGGCGTCGACATGGACATGGCACGTCGCGCACGCGCAGTTGCCGCCGCAATCGCCGTCGATCCCGGGGATGCCGTTCGAGACCGCAGCCTCCATCAGCGAGTAGCCGTCCTCGACCTCGAGCGTCCGCGCGCTACCGTCGGCCGCGACGTAGGTGATCTTCGCCAATGCTCGTCCTCGCTTCAGGCCGGAATGCGGACCGGCAGGCTGGCATAGCCTTTGACGAACGCCGACGGAACCCGCGCCGGCGGTCCCATGATCTCGATCGTGGGGAAGCGCTTGAGAATCTCCTCCCAAACGATCTTGAGCTGCATTTCCGCCAGCCGGTTGCCGACGCAGCGGTGGATGCCGAAGCCGAACGACAAATGCTGGCGCGGGCGGGCGCGGTCGACGATGAAGCTGTCGGGGTCGGCGATCGAGCGTTCGTCGCGGTTGCCCGAGACGTACCACATGACAACGCGGTCGCCCTTGCGGATGGTCTTGCCGCCCAGTTCGACGTCGACCAGCGCGGTCCGGCGCATGTGCGCGAGAGGGGTCTGATAGCGGATGATCTCGCTCACCGCCGACTCGATCAGCGCCGGGTTCGCCTTGAGCTTGGCCCACTGGCCGGGGTTGGCCGCCATGAAGGTCAGCCCACCGGTGATCGAATTGCGCGTCGTGTCATTGCCGCCGACGATCAGCAGCAGCAGATTGCCGAGATATTCCATCGGGATCATGTCACGCGTCGCCGGATTGTGCGCGAGCATCGAGACGAGGTCGTTGCCCGGCGCTGCCCCCTCGACCGGGTTGACCCGCTGATTCCACAGGCCGGTGAAATAGATCAGGCATTCGAGCATGATCGCCTCGCGCTCGGCCTTGGTCGGGTTGCCCGGAATCGTCTCGTCGGCGGTCGCCATGTCGGACCAATAGGTCAGCAGGCGGCGGTCCTCCCATGGGAAGTCGAACAGCGTCGCGAGCATCTGCGTCGTCAGCTCGATCGAGACGCGGTCGACCCAGTCGAACACCTCGCCGCGCGGCAGCCCGTCGAAGATCGCCTGCGCGCGCTCGCGGATCAGGACTTCGAGGTTGGCGAGATTGCCCGGCGAGACGATCGGCGACACCGCCTTGCGCTGGACGTCGTGCTTGGGCTGATCCATCGCGATGAACATCGGCAGGATGAAATCCTTGTCCATGTCCTTCGCGGTGATCCCGCCGAGGTGCGCGTCCGACGAGAATTGGGCATGATTGGTGTCGACCGCCATGATGTCGGCGTAGCGCGTGACCGACCAATACGGCCCGAAGCGCCCGTTGGCGTGATAATGGACCGGGTCCTCGTCGCGCAACCGCTCGAAATAAGGCCAGTGCGTGTCGTTCACCCACAGATCGGGGTCGAGCATGTCGAAATCGTCGAGCGGCATCGCATACGCCCGCGCGCGCGCCGCAGCGAGGTGCGGCGGCTCGTTTGCGCGCGCCGCCGCGAAATCGATCGCCCGTGTCGCCATGTCCGTCTCCCAAGCGCCCGTTATCGAGTCTCACTCAGGAACGTGCACTACCACTACGCAAAGCGCAATGGACTATCGCCGGAGCGGCCGAGACCCTAACCAATGCCGATGACTGACCGCATCACGATCCCCCGCCCCGACGATTGGCACGTCCACCTCCGCGACGGCGCGATGCTGGCCGCTGTCGCCCGCTTCACCGCGGCGCAGTTCGCCCGCGCGATCGTCATGCCCAACCTCAAGACCCCGGTGACGACCACCGTGCTCGCCCGCGAATACCGCGAACGCATCGCCGCCGCCGCGCCGGGCTTCACCCCGCTGATGACCGCGTACCTGACCGACACCACCGACGCCGCCGACCTGATCGCGGGTGCCGCTGCGGGCGTGTTCACCGCCGCCAAGCTGTACCCGGCGAACGCGACGACCAACTCCGCCGCCGGGGTTACCGATATCGCCGCGATCATGCCGGTGCTCGAAGCGATGGCCGATGCCGAGTTGCCGCTGCTAATCCACGGCGAGGTCACCAGCGCCGACATCGACATCTTCGACCGCGAGGCGGTGTTCATCGACCGCATCCTGACCCCGCTCGTCGCGCGCCTGCCCGAGCTGCGGGTCGTCCTCGAACATATCACGACGCGCGAAGCCGCCGACTTCGTCACCGCGAGCGGCCCCAACGTCGCCGCGACGATCACCCCGCACCACCTCCACCACAGCCGCAACGCGCTATTCGCCGGGGGCATCCGCCCGCATCTGTACTGCCTGCCGATATTGAAGCGCGAGACGCACCGGCTGGCGCTGCGCGCGGCGGCGACGTCGGGGAGTGCAAAGTTCTTCCTCGGCACGGATTCGGCCCCGCACGCGCTCGACACCAAGGAAGCCGCGTGCGGGTGTGCGGGGGTGTTCAATGCGCCGTTCGCGATCGAAAGCTATGCCGCGGTGTTCGACGAGGAGGGGGCGCTCGACCGGCTCGAGGCCTTCGCCTCGCTCAACGGTCCGGCATTCTACCGCCTGCCGGTGAACGAGGCGCGGATGACGCTTGAGCGCGCGGCGGTGGTGGTGCCGGAGCGGTTCGGCGAGCTGGTACCGTTCCATGCGGGCGAGACGCTGGCGTGGCGGATCGCCGTCTAAATCCTCCCCCGTCTTCGGGGGAGCATCTAAGCGGTGGCGAACACCCGCGCCATCTTCGCCTGCGCCTCGTCCTGGACTCGCGCGAGATGTCCAGCGTCGACGAAGCTTTCGGCATAGATCTTGTAGACGTTCTCGGTTCCCGACGGGCGGGCGGCGAACCAGCCGTTGGCGGTGGCGACCTTGACCCCGCCGAACGCCGCGCCGTTGCCGGGGGCGGTGGTGGTGACGGCGGTGACGGGATCGCCCGCGAGGTTGCCCTCGAACGCGGCGACGTCGAGCGTCTTGAACGCGGCCTTTTGCGCCGGGCTCGCGGGGGCGTCGGTGCGGGCGTAGAACGGCTCGCCGAGTGCCGCGGTCAGCCGCGCATAGCGTGTGCTCGGACTCTCGCCGGTCGCGGCGGTCATCTCGGCGGCGGCGAGGCCGAGGATCAGCCCGTCCTTGTCGGTCGTCCAGACGCTGCCGTCGCGGCGGAGGAACGACGCCCCCGCGCTCTCCTCGCCCGCAAACGCGATGGTGCCATCGCGCAGTCCGCCGACGAACCATTTGAAGCCGACCGGCACCTCGACGACCTTCCGGCCGTGCGCGGCGGCGACGCGGTCGAGCATCGCGCTGGTGACGACGGTCTTGCCGACCGCGGCGGTCGCGCTCCAGCCGGGCCGCGCCTCAAGCAAATAATCGATCGCAGCGCTGAGATAATGGTTCGGGTTCATCAGCCCCGCCGGGGTGACGATGCCGTGGCGGTCGGCGTCGGGATCGTTGGCGAAGGCGATATCGTATCGGTCCTTCATCCCGATCAGCCCGGCCATCGCGAACGGCGACGAGCAGTCCATCCGGATCTTGCCGTCCCAATCGGGTGGCATGAAGCCGAACGCCGGGTCGACGACCGTGTTGACCACTGTCAGGTCGAGCCCGTAGCGCTCGGCGATCGGCCCCCAATAGCCGACCCCCGCCCCGCCGAGCGGATCGACGCCGATGCGGATTCCCGACCGCGCGATGACGTCCATGTCGATAACGTTGCCGAGGTCGCCGACATAATGGCCGACGTAGTCGAACGGCGTTCCGGCGGGCGCGGCGCGGCGGACCCCCACAAGCTTCGCCGCCAGCAGGTCGTTCGCGCGGCGTTCGATCCATCCGGTCGCGTTGGTGTCGGCGGGGCCGCCGTCGGGGCCGTTATATTTGAAGCCGCCGTCGCGCGGCGGGTTGTGCGACGGGGTGATGACGACGCCGTCGGCGAGGTGATCGCTGCGCCCGGCATTATACGTCAGGATTGCGTGGCTGATCACCGGGGTCGGGGTGTAGCCGCCCGCGGAATCGACCATCACCGTCACGCCGTTGCCCGCAAACACCTCGAGCGCCGAGGCCAACGCGGGTTCGGACAGCGCATGGGTATCGCGCCCGACGAACAGCGGCCCGTCGAGTCCTTCGCTGCTGCGCCAGTCGCACACCGCCTGCGTCACGGCGAGGATATGCGCCTCGTTGAACGCGGTATCGAACGCCGAGCCGCGATGACCCGAGGTGCCGAAGGCGACGCGCTGGGCCGGGATCGCCGGATCGGGAACCTGCGCGGAATACGCGGCAAGCAGGGCGGCGATGTCGATCGGAGCTGTCATGCGCCACCCTTTACGTGACCGGTGGCCGCGGCGAAAGAGCACAGCCGCTCCCGAACAACTGGCGCGCGAATATCGTTTCTGGAGCGTTCCGCACATCGACAACGTAATGACTGTTGGGAAATGAACGTTAACGCGGCGGTTTCCCTGCCGTTTAATACCAGACCTTAACCTTCTGGGCGCAAGCCAAATTGGCTCGGTGCCTGCAATATGGCATCGGCGTGTATCGGTGTGTAGCGAAGGACGGCGGCTTGGGCGTAATCTTTGACCAACGTCTCGCAAAAGAGTCTCCGCCCGACGCGGAGCCGGCCGTCGAGGGCCATCTCAGCTGGAACGTCGCCCTTGATCTCTGGATGGTCGCCGAGCTGCTGTGGCTCGCTGTCGTTGTCGTGTCGATGGCGTCGACCGACCTCGGCGGGCGGCTGCCGGGGACGTCGCATCTTCCGATTGCGGTCGGCTGGATCGCCGCCTTCGCGCTGCTGTCGCTATATCACCGGTCGATCGAGGCGCAGGTCGTCCGGACCGACCGGCTCAAGCAGGCATTCTACGACTGGACGAAGGCGAGCATCATCACGATGGTCGTCGGCTTCATGCTCGCCGAACTCAAGGTCACCTCGCGGGCCTGGGTCTTCACCACCTTCGTCGCCGGCATCGTGACGATCAGCGTGACGGGCGCGGTCGCGCGGTATCGAATTGCCGAGCGGTCGCGCGAGGGGTCGCTCGGCGAGCGCATCGCGATCTATGGCTGCACCGAAAAGACCGAAGCCTTGATCTCGCTGATCGAGAACGGCTCGGGGCCGGTCGCCAAGGTGCTGCTGATGTCCGACCGGCGCAATCGCGGCGGCAAGACCAGCTACAACGGCATGGTCGTCGGCCACGACCTCGACGACTTCGTCAGCCAGATCAAGGCGAAGAAGATCGACACCGTGATCATCGACCTGCCGTGGTCGGCGGGATCGCGGATCGACGATGTCGTCCAGTCGCTCGAACAGATCAGCGTCAACATCTCGATGGCACCGGCGACGCTCGACCTCGAGAATGCGAAGCAGTCGGTCACCTATGTCGGCGGGCGGCCGACGCTGTCGCTGTATCGCCGCCGCATGACCGGCGGTCAGGCACTCGCCAAGGTCGTGTTCGACCGCACCGCCGCCGCGATCGGCCTGCTGATCATCGGTCTGCCGCTGCTGATCGTCGGCCTGATCATCAAGCTCGATTCGCCGGGGCCGATGCTGTTCCGCCAGAAGCGCCGGGGCATGAACAACGAGGCGTTCGACATGCTCAAGTTCCGCAGCATGTATGTCGCCAGCGCCGATGCGAATGCCGACAAACTGGTGACGCGGAACGACAGCCGGGTGACCAAGGTTGGCGCGTTCCTGCGCAAGACGAGCATTGACGAGCTGCCGCAGCTGGTCAACGTGCTGTTCGGGCAGATGTCGCTCGTCGGCCCGCGTCCGCATGCCTATGGCGCAAAGGCCGACGCGCGGCTGTACGAGGAAGTCGTCAAGCGCTACCCGGCGCGCCACCGCGTCCTTCCCGGCATCACCGGCCTCGCCCAGGTCCGCGGCTTCCGCGGCAACACCGAGGAGGAAAAGGACATCGTCAACCGCGTCGAAAGCGACATCGAATATATCGACCGCTGGACCCCCGCGCTCGACATCCAGATCATCGCGCGGACGGCGGCGGTGTTCCTGTTCCAATCGGGGGCTTATTGAGGACGAGGAGCGCTTTGCGCGGTCGCCGCCCGATCCATTTAATCGTAGCCGATCTCAATCTTGTCATCCCCGCGAACGCGGGGACCCAAGCTCACTGCCGTCGGTGACTTTGGGTCCCCGCTTTCGCGGGGATGACAATTTAGAGAGGGGTCGCTTCTATCCACTCCCCCCGCTCCAACGACGCCCCTTCACGCGTGATAATCACACCACGGGTTTCGCCGCCGTAACAGCACGCGTAGGACCCTCCCGATGCGCCCCCGCGATTTCCTCCTCCTCGTCGCCGTCTGCCTGACGTGGGGCCTGAGCAACGTCGTGTCGAAGATCGTCGTCGGGCAGTGGCACGTCCCGCCGCTGTTCTTCGCCGCGCTGCGCTTTGTCATGGTCGCGGTCGTCACCCTGCCGTGGCTCCGCCCGGTGCCGCGCCCGTTCTGGCGGATCGTCGCGGTCGGGCTACTGATGGGAGCGGGCAACTTCGCTTTGCTGTTTATCGGGCTGCAGACGGCAACACCGTCGGCGTCGGCGGTGGTCATCCAACTCGGCGTCCCGTTCACGACCTTGTTGTCGGTCGTCATCCTCGGCGAGCGGATCCACTGGCGGCGGGGGCTCGGGATCAGCCTGACGCTCGCCGGCGTCATCCTCGTCGTGTGGAACCCGAACGGGATCGCGATGTCGACCGGGTTGTGGTTCATCGTCGCCTGCGCCGCCGCCGGGTCGCTCGGCGCGATCCTGATGAAGCAGATGGAGAATGTCGCGCCGCTGCGCTTCCAGGCGTGGGTCGCGCTCGTCTCGTTCGCCCCGCTCGCCGTGGCGTCGGCGCTGTTCGAGCACGGCCAGGTCGCGAGCGCGGTCGCCGTTGGCTGGCCGTTCGTCCTGACGATGCTGTTCTCGGCGTATGTCGTCAGCCTGATCGCGCACACGACCTATTACGGGCTGATCGCGCGCTATGAGGCGAACCTGCTCGCGCCGCTGACGCTGATGACGCCGCTGGCGACGATCTCGTTCGGGGTGATGCTGACCGGCGACCGGCTCGATGCGCGGATGATCGCGGGGACGGTGCTCGCGCTGACCGGCGTGCTGATCGTCGCGCTGCGGCGGACGCCGGTGACTCCGATGCTGATCCGCACCGAGCATCCATAAGTCAGCCGAATATGACCGCCGCGCCCACGGTTGCCGCGACCACCGCGAGCGGAGGCGCCTTGGCGAAGGTCAGCGCGGCAAACCCGGCGACCGCGATCACCGCGTCGCGCCACGACCCGATCGCTCCGGTCCCGACCGGGTCGTATAGCGCGCTCGCGAGAATGCCGACGACCGCGGCGTTGGTCCCGCGCAGCGCCGCGCGCGCCAGCGGCTGGGCGGAGAGCGCCGACCAGAACGGCAGCGCGCCAAACAGCAGCAGCATCCCCGGCGCGAACAGCGCGACGAGCGCCAGCACCGCGACCCCCGCCCCGCCGATCACCGCGCCGAGATACGCCGCGAAAGCGAACAGCGGCCCCGGTAACGCCTGCGCCGCGCCGTAGCCGCTGAGGAACGCGTCGCCGCCGATCCAGCCAGGGGGCACGACCTCGGCGCGGAGCAGCGGCAGGACGACGTGACCGCCGCCGAAAACCAGCGCGCCCGACCGGTAGAAACTGTCGGCGACCGCGACGCCCAAGTCGCCGGTGGCGGCGCGGAGGAGTGGCAGTCCGGCGAGCAAAATCGCGAAGACCGCGAGGCACACACCTCCGGTCCGGCGCGACACCGGGAAGCGGCGCGGTGCGGTCACGTCAAGCGAGTGCGCTTCGGATTCGCGTGTCAGGATTAAGCCCAGCAGCGCTCCCGCCGCGATCGCCGCAAGCTGCCCGAAGCGCCCGGCAACTGCGACGATCGCCACCGCGACGACCGCGATACCGAGCCGCTTGAGGTCGGGCGTCAGGCTCCGCGCCATGCCGACGACCGCCTGCGCGACGATCGCCACCGCCGCGAGCTTGAGCCCGTGGATCGCCGCCGCCGCGACCGGGCCGTGCAGGCTGCCAGCGACAAAGGCGAACGCTATCATCAGGATCGCCGACGGCAGGGTGAAGCCGAGCCACGCCGCGAAGGCTCCCTTCACCCCCGCGCGGTCGAGTCCGATCGCAACGCCGACCTGGCTCGACGTCGGCCCGGGGAGGAACGAGCACAAGCCGACGATCTCAGCGAACCGCGCCTCGTCGAGCCACCGCCCGACGAACGCCCGGCGGAAATAGCCGAGGTGCGCCACCGGCCCGCCGAACGAGGTCAAGCCGAGGCGCAGGAAGGCGATAAAGACCTCGATCACGCCCGCTCGTCCTTCGGAGAATCCATGACGATGTAGGAGGTTATGCTCGCGAGGCCCGGGATCACGCCGAGAACCTCGGTGTGGAAATACTTGTACGCGGCAAGGTCGCGGACCTCGACGCGGAGCAGATATTCGATGCCGCCGGTGACGTTGTGGCATTCGCGAACCTCGGGGGCGTCGGCGATCGCCGCCTCGAACCCCGCCTGCGCCGCCTTGGTATGCGTCGCGAGCCCGATGGTGAGATAGGCGAGGAAACCCGCTCCGCGCGCTGCTGGATCGATCACCGCGCGGTAGCCGGTGATCGTCCCCGACCGCTCGAGATCCTGCACCCGGCGCAGGCACGCCGACGGCGACAGCCCGACTTTGCTCGCAAGGTCGAGATTGCTGATCCGTCCATCCTCGGACAATGTACGCAATATCTTGCGGTTTATCGGGTCAATATCGGTCATAAGTTGCAGAGATAGCGTATTCACAACGATCTTCGCAATGACGTTCGTTACGCCTTCGCTTATACTGCGCGGACCATGACACAATCGCTGTTCCTCGCCCTCGTCGCCTTCGCGCTCGTCTCGTCGATCACGCCAGGGCCGAACAACCTGATGCTGATGGCGTCGGGGACCAACTTCGGCTTCGCCCGGACGGTCCCTCACATGCTCGGCGTCGTGATCGGCTTCACGCTGATGATCGTCCTCGTCGGCGCGGGGCTGGTGACGGTGATCGGGCTGGTCCCCGGCGCGCTGGTCGCAATCAAATGGCTGAGCATCGCCTACCTCCTTTACCTCGCATGGAAGATCGCGACCGCGGTGCCGAAGCCGCTCGTCGCGGGCAAGGCTGGCGGCAAGCCGATGACCTTCGTCCAGGCGGCGCTGTTCCAGTGGATCAACCCGAAGGCGTGGACGATGGCGCTGACCGCGGTGTCGGCGTACATCCCGGCGGACAATCCGCGCGTCGGATTGCTGATCGTCGCGCTCGTCTTCGGCGCGATCAACCTGCCGAGCGTCGGGCTGTGGGCGGCGATGGGGGTATCGCTCCGGCGCTTCCTCAGCGACCCGCGGCGGCTCCGTGTGTTCAACGTCGTCGCCGCGCTGACGCTGGTCGCCACGCTCTATCCGGTGGTATTCGGGCATTAGCGCGGGTACGCCGGGGCGATGACCCGCCCCGCCACTGCCGCAAATCCCGCCGAGCTCGCTGCCTTTCTCGCGGCGAACCCGGGCGTGGCGTTCTTCGACCTGTTCTACACTAACTTGAGCGGCGTCCCGCGCGGCAAGCGGCTGCGGCGGCATGAAATCGAGAGCGCCTATGACATCGGCCGCTACCTGCCGGGATCGGTGCTGGTGGTCGACATCACCGGGCTCGACATCGAAGAATCGGGGATGGTCTGGGCCGACGGCGACGCCGACCGCTCGGCGTGGCCGGTGCCGGGGAGCCTCGCCCGCGCCTTGTGGCAGGGCGACGACAGCGCGAGCGTGATGCTTGGGATGCACGAGCTCGACGGCCGTCCATGCGCGCTCGACCCGCGCGAAATCCTCCGCAGCGTCCTCGCACGCTTCGCCGCCGACGGCCTGACCCCGGTCGTCGCGTGCGAGCTCGAATTCTACCTGCTCGACGCGACACGGACCGCAGACGGCGGCATCCAGCCTCCGCCCGGTCCCGACGGCCGCCGCGATCCCCACCCGCGAGTTTATGGGATAGACCAGCTCGACGCCGACGCCGGGTTCCTCCGCGACCTGTGGGCGGCTTGCGACGCGATGGGGGTGCCGGCGGGCGCGGCGATCTCCGAATATGCCCCCGGCCAGTTCGAACTGACCCTCGCGCACAAGCCCGATGCGCTCGCGGCGTGCGACGACGCGGTCCGCTTCAAGCTCGCCGCCAAGGGGTGCGCGACGGCGCGAGGGCAGGTCGCGACCTTCATGGCCAAGCCCTACCCCGACCGCTCGGGCAGCGGGCTCCACATCCACGTCAGCATCGACGACGCTCACGGGGCGAACATCTTCGCCGACCCGGCGCTGACCGGAACGCCCGCCATGCGCCACGCGGTCGGCGGAGCGGCAGACCTGATCGCCGACGGCATGGCGATCTTCGCGCCGAACGCGAACAGCTACCGCCGCTTCCGCCGCAACAGCTATGCTCCGGTCCGCGCCGGCTGGGGGCTCAACAACCGCACCGTCCCGCTGCGTATCCCCGCCGGGCCGCCGCCGAGCCGCCATGTCGAGCATCGCGTCGCCGGGGCCGACGCGAACCCGTATCTCGCGGTCGCGGCGGTGCTCGCCGGCATGCACGACGGCCTGACCCGCCGCGCCGATCCGGGACCGCCGATCGCGGGCGACGGCTACGGCGAGACCGGTGAGCGGCTACCGACCGACTGGGCGTATGCAATCGAACGCCTTGCCCGGTCCGAGGTCCTCATCGACTATTTCGGCGAGGAGGCGGTCGAGATGTTCGCCACGGTCAAGCGCGTCGAGCACGAGCGCTACACCGCCGTCGTGACCCCGCTCGACTATGACTGGGTGCTCCGGTCGGCGTGACGGCCGGGGTTCAGTCGGCCATCGTGTGGATGGCAGACATTTTCGCCGACTGCACGACCACCTCGTCGTCCCCGAGCATCTGGTCGATGATGAAGCGCGGGCGGCGCTTGGTCTCGAAATAAATCTTGCCGACATATTCGCCGATGATGCCGATGCACAGGAGCTGGACCCCGCAGATCAAATAGATCGGCACGACGGTCGACGCCCAGCCGGGAACGCCCTGGGTGGTGAACACTGCGACCGACAGCGCCCATAGGCCGAGCGCGAACGACACGGTCGAGACGAGGAAGCCGAGCAATGTGATCAGCCGCAGCGGGCGGGTCGAGAACGACGTCAGCCCGTCGAGGGCGAAGGCGAGCATCTTGCTCAGTGGGTATTTGGACTCACCGGCAAATCGTTCGGCGCGGCGGTAGGGGACCGTTGCCACGCTGAAACCGAGCTGGGGGATGAGCGCGCGGAGGAACAGGTTGGTCTCGGTATATTGCGCGAGGGCGTTCAACGCGCGGCGGCTCATCAGCCGGTAGTCGGCATGGTCGTAGACGATCTCGACCCCCATACCTTTGAGGAAGCGGTAAAACCCCTGCCCGGTCAGCCGCTTGAACGCGCTGTCGGTGCCACGGTCGCTGCGCACGCCGAGGACGATCTCGGCGCCGCCGCGATAGGCATCGACCATGTCGGCGATGATCGCCGGATCGTCCTGGAGGTCGGCGTCGATCGACACGACGACGGCGGCGGTCGAGGCGCCGAGCCCCGCCATCAGCGCATTCTGGTGGCCGCGGTTGCGCGACAGCTTAATCCCGCACAGCCGCGGGTCGGCCTGGTGGAGTTGCTCGATGAGCGCCCACGTCCGGTCGCGCGAGCCGTCGTCGACGAAATGCACCTGCGCGGAGGTGACGTTCCCCGCCGCGAGCAGGCTGTCGAGCAGCGCGGTGAGCTGGCGTGCCGTCTCGGGGAGCACCTCCTCCTCATTATAGCAGGGGACGACAATATCGAGCGACGGGGCGGCTCGAAGCGTCATCGCGTCTCCTCGGACATCGGCGACGGCGTGAAGGCGAAAAAGCGCCCTCCGGCGTAGGAGATCAGGGTGTAGACCGGCATCCCGCCGAGCTGCGCCAGCCGCGCATCGACCCCGAGCCACTGGTGGAGAACCACGACGGTCAGGAGGTTGCCGCCATACGCGACCGCGGCAACGACGAGCCAGCGCGCGAGGCTTGCGACCCAGTGGCCTTCATGGGCGAAGGTCCAGTTGCGGTTGAGGACGAACGACACGACGAAGCCGACGAGATAGCCGACCGCATTGGCGACCCGGTAATCGACGCCAAGGTGCATCAGCAAGTAGATGATCGCGAGCGTCAGCAGCGTGTTGGCGACGCCGACCGTCAGGAAGCGGAGAAGCTGCACGCGCTATCGGCTCGCGACGAGCGAATACTGGCCGCCGAGCGGCAGCCACGCCAGCGCCGGCTCGACCGGGCGCAGCGCCGCAAGCGCGTGGGGGAAGAACAAATGGTAGCGCGTCTCGACCGTCTTCCAGCCCGCGGCAACCATCGCCGCCGCGAGCTTGCGCGCGGTGATCAGCCGGGCGTTGGCGTCGAACGGGCAGGTGTTGACCGCGCGGACGGTGAGTGGGTTATACGGGTTGTGCTCGAAGATCACGAGGCGGCCGTCGGGCGCGATGACACGGCGCAGCTCGCGCAGCCAGCCGACGTGCTCGTCATGGCCGATGTGGTGGAAGACGCATGCCGAGAAGCCGAGGTCGACGCTCGCGTCGTCCAGCGGAAGCGCGTCGCCATCGACCTCGAGATAGCGCTCCCCCCCGCCGGGAAAGCGCGACTGGCTCAGCGCGAGGCTGCGCGGCGAGGCGTCGGCACAGGTCAGTTCGGCACCGTCGAAATAGTGGCGGAACCACGGCACCGACGCGCCGATCCCCGAGCCGAAGTCGAGCGTGCGGCGGACCGCCAGCCGCGCGGCGTCCGCGAATTGCCGAGTCAGTGCGATCTTGTAGCGAGCGAAGAATTCGGGGTTCTCGCCGGTGACGGCGATGTTGGCCTGGTGCTGCGCGAGATACTCGTCGGCGTACTGATCGAACTCGGACCGGTCCATCGCGTCACTCCCGCATTCGCGGCCCCGGCCGCGCCTGCCGCCAGCGTATAGGCGGCGGGGCTAACGTTGTCACGGTTGCACTGCAGCATCGGCGTGACTTCGCGTGGTGACCCCGCTAAGCGACGCGAGCTTGTTGCGTTCTCGCCCCCGCACTCGTCCCCGGACAGGATCGCCATGCCCCCCACCCTCGCGCCGACCGATCGCCGGGCCGGACTGTCGCGTGTCGCGACCGTCGTCGTGCTCGTCGCGTTCGCCGTCGCGGTGGCGATATTCCAGCTGCTCGATCTCGGCTGGGCTCCGCTCCAGGCGTGGGACGAGTCACGCCTTGCGGTCAACGCTTATGAGATGATGCACAGCGGCCGGCATTTCATTACGACGTACGGTTATCGGCCCGACTTGTGGAACACCAAGCCACCGCTGGCGATCAACCTGATGGCGTGGTCGATGGAGTTGCTCGGCCCGACGCCCCTTGCCGCACGCCTGCCGGCGGCGCTGGCGGCGTGCGCCACGGTAGCGCTGGTGGTCTTCGCCGTTCGCCGGATCACCGGCTCGTTCGGCTGCGGCATCGCCGCCGGGACGCTGCTCGCGGCGGCACCGTCGTTCTACGGCTACCATGCCGGCCAGACCGGGGATTACGACGCGATCCTGACATTATTCACGACCGCCTACGGCTTCGCCCTGTTCGATCTGATCGAGCGAAATCGCCCGGCGGCGGGGCTCGCCCTCGGCGCAGGTGTGCTCGTGGGGCTCGCAATTTTGACGAAAGGCATCGCCGGGATCATCCCCGGGGTCGGCATCGCGGTCTATGCGCTGGTCTTCGGGTTCTGGACACTGCCCCGAAAGATCGCCGACTATGCCATCGTCGCCGCGACCGCCGGGGTCATCGGCGGTGTGTTCTACTGGCTGCGGGGGTCGGCGGGGGACGGTTACCTCGCCGCCGTCGCCTTGAACGAACTCGGCGGCCGCTTCGAAACTGCCCTCGACCAGCATGCCGGGAGCAAATGGTTCTACGTCCGTGAACTGACGATCTATTTCCCGGGCAAATTATGGCCAGCGATCATTGCCTTGCCGCTGCTCGCCGCCGGGCCGCCACGACGGCTGGCGATCTTCGCCTTGTGCCAGATATCCTGCGTCCTGATCGTCTACTCGAGCGCCGCGACCAAGATCGCCTGGTATCTCGTCCCCGCCATGCCTTTTGTCGCCACCGCGATCGCGCTCGCCGGACTTGGCCTCATCCACGGCGCGCGGCGCTTTCCCCCTGCCGTCCGGACCGGCGTCCAGATCGCCCTCGCCGCCGTCGTTGTCCTGTGTGCGGTCGACGCCGTCCGGCATCGCTATACCAGGCCGTTTATTCCGGCGACGCCGCCTCGTGACTTTGGAACGCTGATTGCAGCGGCGAGTGAGCGCAAGATGGTTCCGCTGATCGTCGTCGACACCGGCTTTGCGAACGACGCCGGGATGACCCATTACGCTCCGACGCTGCGCTTTTATGCGCTTGCGGCGGCGCAGGCGGGAGTGACGGTCAGTCAGGCCACCGACTTCGATCGGCTTGGCGGCGCGCGATCCTTCGGGAGCTGCGACCCCGCCGTCCGCGATCACGTCGCGGAATACGGGCGGGTGGTCTGGTCGGGGGCGGGCTGCATCCTTGCCGAGCACTGAGCGACCGTATCAAGACTGGACGACCGATGTTCCGCACTGCATTGATCCTCGACCTTCGGGAGGGAGGTTCATGCAGCTTTCGATAAACTATGGGCCGCGGGGCTCGTCTCAGTTATGTGCGGACGTGCCCAAGATGCCGGCAGCGCGCCCCACGTCGGTCATCGCCTGATGGCGTCGTCGCCGGCTTCCGCCGTTCCCGCGCGCGCCACCGACGGCCGCCATCGCCGGTCCGAACGGTCGCGCGACAGCATCGTCACCGCGATGCTCGACCTTGTCGCGGCGGGCGCGATCAGCCCGAGCGCCGAGGAAGTCGCGGCGCGCGCGGGTGTCGGCCTACGCAGCGTCTTTCGGCACTTCCGCGACATGGAAAGCCTGTTCCAGGCGATGCAGATGCGGCTTGCCCAGATTTATCAGGTCTGGCTGATCCCATTTTCGGCGGTCGGCTGGCGCGGACAGCTCGACGAATTGATCGACCGCCGTCTTAGCACCTACGAACAGCTTCTGCCGTATATGCGCGCCGCCGACGTCCACCGGCACCGGTCGGCATCGATCTACGAGGAGCATGGCCGGATCCGCGCGGTCATGCGGGCGCGGCTTGCGATGGTCGTGGACAATGCCTTCGTCGATGACGCCGACGGGTTCGAAGCGCTCGACCTACTGGTCAGCCCCGAAACGTGGCAACGCCTGCGGCTGGTGCAGGCGCTGAGCCCGGAGAACGCCCGTCGCATCATCGAACGCCAGGTCGAGCACGTCCTATCGGCTCAAGCCCGCGCGGCGTGAATCGCTGGCGTCACATCGGTGCCGGCTAGAAATTATGCCCCAGCCGCAGGCCGATCGTCCGCGGGTTGTTGGTGACGATGTACGGGCGGATCGTGCATGAGCCGCATTCGGCGTAGCGCGACAGCTGCGCACGCTCGTCGAAGGCATTCTCGACGACGATCTCCGCCGACAGGAACGGCCAGTTGACGCCGACCGCGAAATCGACGGTCGTGTACGCCGAAAGCCGCCCGAGCGAGGTTGCGGGATCATAGGCGACCGCGGTCGGGGTGAACGCCACCGACCGGATATCGGAAGCCGCGGAACTCTGGTGAGCGACGACCGCCTGGACATGCCCCTTGAGTGTCTCGTTGAGCGGCGCTTCGTACCGCGCGGTGCCGTTGATCTTGAACTGCGGCGTGATCGGCAGGCGGGTTCCCGCCGGTGCGGCGATGTAGTTCCCGCTGTCGGCGCTGCAGGTGTAGGTCGGGTCGTCGATGCCGCAGAGGTTCTTGCGCGTCTTGGCGTCGGTATACGCGCCCGCTGCGACGAAGGTCAGGCCCGGCGCGGCGATCCAGTTGAGATCGGCCTCGATCCCCTTGATCCGCGCGTTCGGCCCGTTGTGGACCTCGGTGAAGCTGTTCGCGCCGAGGAAGGCGAACTGGAACTTGTCCCAGTCCTGCCAGAAGAACGCGCCGTTGAAACGGACCGCGCGGTCGAACCAGCTGGTCTTGAAGCCGAGCTCGTAGTTGGTCAGGAAGTCCGAGGCGTAGGGCGCGATGCCGGCGCGGCGGTTGATGCCGCCGGGGCGGAATCCGCGCGACGCGGTGGCATAGACGAGGTGATCGGAGTCGATCCGCCACGTCGCGTTACCCTTCCACGTGAAGCCGGTGTCGCTCGCGTCCTTCGGGACGACGGTGCCGTTCTTGAAGTCACCGAGGTTGGTGCACGGCCCGCCGGGGACGTTCGCAGGCAGGATCGTGCCCGTCGGATTATCGCGGACCGACGCGCCGGTCGAAGTATAACAGCCGGCGACGCCGGTCTTTGAGCTGCCCGCGGCGTTGTACGGAATGCCATTGTCAGCGGTCGCGGCCGGATTACGGCCGAAGCCGAAGAAACCGATCAGGCTGTTGTCGTACTTGAAGAAACGTCCGCCAGCGGTCAGCGTAACGGCGGGAACGACGTCGTAGCTCGCCTCGCCGAACACCGCATAGTCGCGGTCGACGCGGTCCTGCTGGGTCAGCCACAGGGTCCCCGGATGGCCGTTGACCGAGACGTCGGCGGCGAGACCGGCGACCTGATAGTCCTGATGGATCAGGTGCGTCTGGCGCTGATAGAACAGCCCGCCGACGATGCGGAACGGCTGGTCGACCGGCGACGCAAGGCGCAGTTCCTGGCTGACCTTGGTGAAATGGTCGGCCCCGACGATCGTTTGCGACGGGTCGATTATCTTTCCCGAGGCGTCGTGGAAGCTGAAATACTGGGCGATGCCTCCCGATCCGGCGTAGAGCGAATCATACTGCTCGGCATAGTCGGTATAGTCCTGCGAGCTGTGGATCTTGCGGTCGAGATACGCCCCCGCATAGGTCAGGTCGAAATTGCCGATCTTGCCGGTGACTGTCAGCGCCGCCTGAATGAAGCGGTCGCGATAATATTCGGGCGAGAAATGCTGGACCTTGAGGTCGCCGAGGCTCGGGTCGAAGCCGAACGCGCCGTGGTTGATCTGGGTCTGGCCGAACACCGTCGGCTCGATCGTCCAATTATCGTCGAGGTCGATCTTGAGCGCGGCGCGGCCCCCGGCAATGTCGACGGTGTTGTAGTTGTTCTTGACGAAGGCGGCATTGTTCTTGGTGATGACGCTGCCGTCGCTCGCGGGGAGGAAGGTGCGCGTCCCCGCGACATTGTCGATGAAGCCGGCGTTGTGCTGGTACCAGCCGACGACGCGCAGAGCCGACCGGTCGGTCAACGGCGCGTTGACGAAACCCTCGACCTTGCCACCGATCCCGCCGTGCGAAACGGTATTGCCCTCGACGTCGATCGCCCCAGCCCAACCGCCCGGATCGGGCTTGTTGGTGATAATACGGATCGTCCCCGCTTCCGACGACGCGCCATACAATGTGCCCTGCGGCCCGGCGAGCGCCTCGATCCGGGCGATGTCGTAGATGTGGATGTCGAGCGTGCCGCCGATCGTTGTCACCGGCTGCTCGTCGAGATAGACGCCGACGCTCGGCAGCGGGCCCGAATGGTTGCCGTCGCCACCGCTGGCGACGCCGCGGATATAGACCGTGGTCTGCCCGGGCTGGAGTGTCTGGAACGTCACACTCGGCAGCAACTTGGTAAAGTCGTTGAAATTCGACACATCGAGCTGGTCGAGCTTCTTGGTGCCGAGCACCTGGATGCTGATGGGCACGTTCTGCAAATTCTCGGAACGCTTCTGCGCGGTGACGATGATCTCGTCGGCGACGGGAATGTCGGCGGCAGCGACCTGCGCCGGAGCGTCCTGCGCCAGTGCTGGCGCGCCGAGCGCGGTCGTCGCCAGCAGCATCGCGACGATCAATCTAGGCTCGTTGTTAAGCATGAACCAATCCCCCGGCTGCGATCGAAGGGTCGTCCCCGGCATCGCCGACGTCAAGCGGCGTGCTGCATCGCGGCAAAACGGTTGCGCGACTGTTGCATTTTCGCGTCAGTCGGTCAGTCGGCGAGCGGTCCGAGTGCTTCGCGCAAGGGGCCGAGCCATTGGTCGTACACGCGCCACTGGTCGAGCCCGGCGGCGCTGATCGGGCGGCGGACCTGTTCTGAACTCGGCGTCCGAATCGCGCGCTCGGTCTCCCAGAAGCGCAGGCACGCCGGGTCAAAATCGAGGCCACAATAGTCGAGTAGCCGCCGAACCTCGCGCTCGGGATCGGCAACGAGAGCTTCGTGGTCGAGGCGGTGGATCGCGCGCGGCTGAACCGCGTCGAAATGGTCCATCAGCCCGACATAGTCGCGATAGTACGCCCCCATATCGGCGAGCGAATAGCTGAACCCCTGCCCCCGCGCGAAATGCTGGGTGAAGTTCGACCAGCCGCACGCCATTGGGCTCCGTCGCGCATCGATGACCTTTGCGTTCGGCAGGATCAGCCGGATCATCCCGGCGTGGAGCCAGTTGTTCGGCAGCTTGTCGATGAACAGCGGTCGCGCGGTCTTCCGCTGGACCTTCGCCCGCGCGAGATAATCGGCCCCGAGAGCGGCGAGGTCTGTGGTCGCCAGCGCCTCGGGATATGCCGTCACGCTGCTCGCCCCGTCGCGCTCGCCGACCTGCCACGCCAGCGCCGGAATGTCGGGAAGTTCGGACGTGCCTTCGACCGCTGGGTGGCTGCTCAGGATCTGCTCGATCAGCGTCGAGCCCGACCGCGGCATGCCGATGATGAAGATCGGGTCGGTGGCGGGGTCGCCCTGCCCGGCGCGGGCGGCGAACATCTCGGCGGTAAAGAAGGCGCGCGCCCGGGCCACCGCGGCGGTCGTCTCGGCGGCATCGTATTTGAGCTGGCCTGCACGAATGGCGTTGCCCTCAACGTATTGCGCGAAGCTCGCCGCAGGGTCGCCACGGTCGCCGAGCGCCTTGCCGAGTGCGAAGTGGAGGTGGAGCCGGTCCTCGGCCGCGAGCCGCGCATCGGCCAGCGCGAGCGTCATCGCGGCGACGTCCTCGTCCGAAAATGCGACGGTCTTGAGGTTGGCGAGGCTCCAATACGCCTCGCCGAGCGCCGGGGCCTGCGCGATCGCCTCGTGATACGCCGCGATCGCCTCTCCCTGCCGCCCGACGGTCTTGAGCGCATGGCCATAGCTCATCCACCCCTTCGGCTGGCGCGGATGATCGACGAGCAGCGTCGCATAGACCGTCAGCGCCGCGTCGAAGTTGCCGAGCCGGGCGAGCGCCGCCGCGCGCAGGTTGCGATAGCTCGGATTGCCGGGGTCGAGCGCGAGCAGCCGGGCGATTTCGTCCAATGCCTCTGTCGAGCGGGTGCGCCGATGGAGGATCGTCGCGAGATTGAACCGCGCCTCGCGAAACGACGGCGCGAGGTCGAGCGCGCGGCGCAGCAGCGTCTCGGCATCGCGGTAGCGCCCCAACCTCCCGGCAAGTTCGGCGAGCATCCGCATCGCCGCGACGTCGGTCGGCCGCCGCTTGAGCCGGGGTCTCAGGATCCGCTCGGCGACTGCAAGCCGTGCCTCGGCCAGCGCCATCGCTGCATCGATCAGTTCGCTGTCGTGTACCGATGCTGCGACCGCGTGGCAGTGCGCGGCATCTCCACCAGCGCGGTCGCCAGCGGCGATGGCGCGGTCGCCGCGGTCCTGCCACGCCTCCGCGGTCAGTGGTCGCAAGTTTGCCATCGCCGATAACTCCCGGGATGCGGCGATACTGTCAATGGCGACCGCAGCCACCTGGCTTCGAAGCGCGTCCTCGGCTCAACTTGTCGAACCGCGCTCGGCGAAGGTGACCGAGCGGTCGGGCGCGAGGCGGATGACGACGTCGGCGCGGTCGGGCATCTCGGCGAGAATGTGCCGCGTCAGCCGCTCGTAGTGCGCGACGAAGCGCGCGACTTCGGCATCGGTCATGACCGCTGCTCCACGACGTTCCTGCTCGACGCGCCAATCGCGGACGACCTCGAACCCCGGCGAAGCAAGCAGGATCAGCCGGTCGATCCGGGCAAATAACGCGCGGTAGCCGGGGCCCGCAAGCGAGGCGTTGACGTACGCCCGCCAGCGACCGTCTGGGTCGTCGTCACGTTCGAGCGGGTTGACCGGCGCGCCGAGGTCGGCGGCAGGTTGCGGCATCGCGCCGACACACCAACCCTCGAAGATCAGGACGTCGAGCGCGGGAGCGATCGGCGTCCAGTCACCCTCGGGTGCGCGGTCATCGCTCGCCTTGTCGAAGCGCGGCAAGCGGACTGCCGCGCCCAAGTCGAGCGCGGCAAGCAACGCCAGTCCGAGTGCGGTATCATGGGTTCCTGGCACGCCCCGCGTCGCAAGAAGCGGATGGACCGTCGCGGCTAGGTGCAAGCGATCGGCGCGAGTCAGGTACAAGTCGTCGAGCGACAGCGTCGCCGCCCGGAGCCCGCTTAGGGATAGCCGCGCGACCACCGCTGTCGCCACGGTCGACTTGCCGCTCCCCTGCGCGCCGCAGACGCCGATCACCAAGGGGCGGCGGGTGACATCGTCCAGCGCTCCGCGAACGACCGTCTCGACAAGGTCGGCGGCGGTCAACCGCCCAACCGGTAGCCGACGCCAAGCTCGCTGCGGATCAGCGTCATCCCCTCAGGTCCCAGCTTCTGCCGCAGGCTGCGGACGACGACGCGGAGGTATTCGACGTCGTCGTCGTGCGCCGGCCCCCAGCCGGCGCGGAGCAGTTGGCGGTGGGTCAGAACGCGCCCGGGATGCTTGGCGAGTTCGGCGAGGAAGATATATTCCTTCGGCGTCAGCCGCACCTCCTCCTCGCCGCGGCGGACCCGGCGGAGCGCGAGGTCGATCGTGATCGGTCCAACGGTGACGACCTCGGCCTCGGCCTCGCTCGCCAGCCGGTGGCGCAGGCCGGTGCGGATGCGCGCGAGGAGTTCGTCGCTATCGAACGGCTTAGTGACGAAATCGTCGGCGCCGAGGTCGAGCGCGGCGACCTTCTCGCCGGTCTGGTCGCGCGCCGAGACGACGATCAGCGCCGCCTTGCCCTTGATCAGCGGAATGAGTTCGAGCCCGTCGCGGTCGGGCAGGCCGAGGTCGAGCAGGACGAGGTCGGGCTTGTCGATCGTCATCGCGTTGAGCGCCGCGCGCGCGGTATCGGCCTCGACGACGTCGTACCCGGCGCGGGCCAGCGTACCGCGCACCAGCCGCCGGATCGCGGCTTCGTCGTCGACGACGAGGATCGTCGCCGCGCTCATTCTGCGGCCTCGGTCGCGACGGCGGGGGCACGGACGAGCAGCGCCTCGGGGAACTGGACCGCGAAGCGTGCGCCACGGGGATCGCTGCGCGTGCCGGCGGCCACGGTCAGCCCCATCGCCTCGGCAAAGCCCTTTACGATCGCGAGGCCGAGCCCGGTGCCGTCCTTGGTCCGGTCGGACCCCTCGACGCGCAGGAACGTGTCGAAGATGCGCGCCTCGCTCCCCGGCGGCAAGCCCGGCCCCTCGTCGGTCACGGTTAGCTCGATGCCGTCGTAGCGGCGCGTCGCGGCGATCGTCACGGTGGTCCCCGGGTCGGCATATTTGCCGGCATTGTCGAGCAGGTTGATCAGGCAGTGGTGAAACAGCTGCGGGTCGATCCGTACCAGCGGCAGGTCGGGCGGCACGGCAAGGGCGATCGGATGGTCGGCGAGCGCGCGGCGGACGTCGTGGACCGCGCCCGCAACCGCATCGGTCAGGTCGGTGGGCTGGATATTTAGGTTGAGCGCCCCCGCCTCGATCCGCGCCATGTCGAGCAGATTGGCGACGAAGCGCCGAAGCCGCTGGGTCTCGGCGTCGAGCGTGTCGAACAACGGGGTGTTCGACGTCGTCGCCGCGGTCGCGCGAAGTTCGTTCGCGGCGGCGACGATGCTCGTCAGCGGGGTCCGCAGGTCGTGGCTGACGCTCGCGAGCAGCGTCGCGCGAAGGCGGTCGCGCTCGCGGAGTTGGGCGACATCGGCCATCTCGGCCTCAAGCTGGATGCGGTCGAGCGCGAGCGCCGACTGGTCGAGGACGCTGGTCAGCAGCGCGAGGCTGTCGGGACGCAGCGGATCGCGCCCGTCGTCGCGCGCCATGCCGATCACCGCGATCGTCCCGCGCCCGGTGTTGAGCGGGTGGAACAGCCAGTCGGCTGCCGTCAGCGTGTCCGACCCGCGCCCCGCCGGACGCCCCTTGTCGGCGACCCAGCGCGCCGCCGCGAGCTCGACCGCGCCGAGCTCGTCGCCGGGGGGCACCGCCGCGATGAGAATCAGGTCACCGCGCTTGGGCAGCATCATCACCGCGCGGACGTCGAACAACCGCGCGATCTCGGCGCAGATCGACTGCGCCAGTTCGGGCACCGTCGTCACCCCGGTCAACTGCCGCGAGAAGCCCGCGAGCGCGGCATTGGCGCGCGCGCCCGACGCGGCAAGATCGGCCTGGACCCGCGTCCGCGCTGCAAGCTGGCTGACGATCACCGCGACGACCAGCAGGACGAGGACGGTGACGAGGTTCGCCGGATCGGCGATCGTGAAGGTGTAGAGCGGCGGAAGAAAGAAGAAGTTGTACGCCAGCGCCGACAGCACCCCGGCGAAGACCCCGGCGCGTAGCCCCCAGATCGTCGCGGCGGTCAGCACCGGGACGAGGTACATCATGTCGACGCTGTTGACCGTCTTCGGCCCAGTGACGATCTCGGCGATGCCGGTGACGCCCGCGACCATCAGGAGCGTCAATAGATAGTCCATCGGGCGGGTGATCGTTCGCCGCGGTGCGGTGGCTTGTGCGGCGCCCTTGCCGGTCGGCAGGACGTGGACCGCGACGCCGTCGATGCCGCGGACCAGCGCGTCGACGACCGAGCCGTAGCGTCGCTCGAACCACCACGATCGGAGCGATTTGCCGACGACGATCTGCGTGATCCGCGCCTCGGCAGCAAAGTCGCACAGCCCGTCGACGACGTTCGCCGCGGGGATTGTCGCGGTCCCGCCGCCGAGCTGGACCGCGAGCGCCAGCGTCGCCGCCAGCCGCGACTGCCCGGCAGCATCGAGGCGGCGGGTCCGCTCGGTCTCGACGTGGAGAGCGGTCCATGGCGCGCGCAGGGCATCGGCCAAGCGTTTGGCGGCGCGGACGAGTTCGGCGGCGCTGGCGGCGGCGTCGACCGCGACGAGAACGCGCTCGCCCGCCGCGAAGGTCCCCGCGAGCGCCCGCGCGCGCAGGTCGCCGAGCATCTCGGCATCGACCGCCTGCGCCGCACGCCGCAGCGCCAGCTCACGCAACGCCTGGAGATTGGTCCGCGAAAAGAAATGCCCGAGCGCGCGTGCGGCTTCGTCGGGGACATAGACCTTGCCCGCCTTCAATCGCTCGATCAGCTCGTCGGGGGGAATATCGACGACCTCGATATCGGCGTCGTCGAGCATCCGGTCGGGCACCGTCTCGCGCACCCGGACCCGGGTGAACGAAGCGACGACGTCGTTTAGGCTCTCGATGTGCTGGACGTTGACCGTCGAGAAGACGTCGATCCCGGCGGCGAGGAGTTCGTCGACGTCCTGGTAGCGCTTGGGGTGGCGCGACCCCGGGGCGTTGGTGTGCGCGAGTTCGTCGACCAGCACGAGGCGCGGGCGGCGCGCGAGGATCGCGTCGATGTCCATCTCGTCGAGCGCGCGGACCGAGCCTTCGGTATGGCGGCGCGGCATGATCTCGAACGGCCGGGTCAGCGCCTCGGTCTCGGCACGGCCGTGGGTCTCGACGACGCCGATGACGACGTCGACCCCTTCGCGGACCCGCGCCGCGGCATCAGTCAGCATCTCATAGGTTTTGCCGACGCCGGGGGCTGCGCCGAGGAAGACCTTCAAACGGCCGCGGCCTTCCTGCGCGGCGGCGCGCAGGAAGGCCTCGGGAGCCGGGCGGTCGGGATCGCGGGCGGTCACCCGGCGGGTTTAGCGCCCGACGCATCGAGCTGTCGATTGAGCATCAGCACGTTGACCCGCGGTTCACCGAGAATCCCCGCGAGCGGAGCCTCGACAGCACCCTCGACGATCGCCTGCACCTGCGGCTCGGTCATCCCGCGCGCCTTGGCGACGCGGGCGATCTGGACCCTTGCCGACGCCGGCGAGATGTGCGGGTCGAGCCCGGACGCCGAGGTCGTCAGCAGGTCGCCGGGGACGTCGCCGGTCAGGCCGTCGGCGCGCGCGGCCTTGACGTCAGCGCGGACGCGATCGACCAGCGCCTTCGACGTCGGGCCGAGGTTCGACCCCGACGACGCTTGCCCGTCATACCCCTTGCCCGCCGCCGACGGGCGTCCGTGGAAGTATTTCGGCGCGGCAAAATTCTGCCCGATCAGCTCGGAGCCGACGACCCGATCACCGTCGCGGACGAGGCTTCCGTTCGCTTGGCTCGGGAACACCAGCTGGCCGATGCCGAGGATGAGCGCGGGGTAGGCCAGCCCGGTCAGGATGGTGAACAGCACCAGCATGACCAGCGCAGGGCGGATTGCGGAACGGAAATCAGCGTTCATGGTGAACTTCCTTAGACCAGACCGAGGCCGGAAACGGCGATGTCGATCAGCTTGATGCCGATGAACGGCGCGACGATACCGCCCAGCCCATAGACCGCGAGATTGCGCGCGAGCAGCGTCCCCGCCCCCGCCGGGCGGTATTTCACGCCCTTCAATGCCAGCGGCACCAGCGCCGGGATGATCAGCGCGTTGAAGATGATCGCCGACAGGATCGCGCTCTGCGGCGACGCCAGCCCCATGACGTTGAGCACCGCGAGACCCGGATACAGCACGACGAAGATCGCCGGCAGGATCGCGAAATACTTGGCGACGTCGTTGGCGATCGAGAAGGTCGTCAGCGCTCCCCGCGTCATCAGCAGTTGCTTGCCGAGCCCGACGATCTCGATCAGCTTGGTTGGGTCGCTGTCGAGGTCGACCATGTTGCCCGCCTCGCGCGCCGCCTGCGTCCCGGTGTTCATCGTCACCCCGACATCGGCCTGTGCGAGCGCCGGAGCGTCGTTGGTGCCGTCGCCGCACATCGCGACGAGCTTGCCGCCGGTCTGCTCCTTGCGGATCAGCGCGAGCTTGTCCTCCGGCGTCGCCTGCGCGAGAAAGTCGTCGACCCCGGCCTCGGCGGCGATACTCGCGGCAGTCAGCGGGTTATCGCCGGTGATCATCACCGTGCGGATACCCATCCGGCGCAGCTCGACGAAGCGCTCGCGGATACCCGCCTTGATGATGTCCTTCAGATGGACCGCGCCGAGGATGCGCCCGTCGCGGACGACGGCGAGCGGGGTGCCGCCCGACCGCGCGATCTCGTCGGTGATCCGGCGCAGCTCGCTCGCCGAGGCGCTGTCGGGGAGCTTGTTGAGGACCGAGTCGACTGCGCCCTTCTCGATGAAGGTCGCGCCGAACTTGAGCCCTGACAGCCGGGTCGACGCCGAGAACGGCACGACTTCAGCCCCGACCGGCATCGTCGCCGACTGCCCGTGCTTCTCGCGGGCGAGGACGACGATCGAGCGACCCTCGGGAGTTTCGTCGGCGAGGCTCGACAGATACGCCGCCTCGGCGAGTTCGCCCATCTGGACGCCGGCGACGCTGCGGAACTCGGTCGCCTGGCGGTCGCCGACGGTAATCGTCCCGGTCTTGTCGAGCAGCAGCACGTCGATATCGCCCGCCGCTTCGACCGCGCGGCCCGACTTCGCCAGCACGTTGAAGCGGACGAGCCGGTCCATCCCGGCGATGCCGATCGCCGACAGCAAGGCCGCGATCGTCGTCGGGATCAGCGTGATCAGCAGCGCTGCGAGTAGCACCACCGACACCGCTCCCCCGGCATAGGTCGCGAACAGCGGGATCGTCCCGACCGCGATCAGGAAGATGATCGTCAGCCCGACGAGCAGGATCGTCAGCGCGATCTCGTTCGGCGTTTTCTGCCGTGACGCGCCTTCGACGAGCGCGATCATGCGGTCGAGGAAGCCTTCGCCCGGACCGGCGGTGACACGGACGGTGATCTTGTCGGAGATGACGCGCGTCCCCGCCGTGACCGCCGAGCGGTCGCCGCCGGCCTCGCGGATGACGGGGGCGCTTTCGCCGGTGATCGCGGCTTCGTTGACCGAGGCGACGCCCTCGACGACTTCGCCGTCGGCGGGGATCAGGTCGCCGGTGTCGACGAGCACAAGATCGCCGACCTTAAGCGCCGATGCCGCGACTTGTTCGCCCGAGACGCGCTTGGCGGTCAATTCGCCCTTGGTCTGGCGGAGCGAGGCGGCCTGCGCCTTGCCGCGCCCCTCGGCGATGGCTTCGGCGAAGTTGCCAAACAGGACAGTCAGCCACAGCCAGACGACGAGCTGAATCTGGAAGCCGACCGCGAGGCCGGTGCCACCGGCGAACAGCAGGATCGTCAGCAGCAGCGCGACGACGCCGGTGGTGAACATCACCGGATTGCGCACGAGCTGCGCGGGGTTGAGCTTGCGGAAGGCATCGATCACCGCCGGGCCGATCAGGGCAGGCGTGAACAATGAGGGGGCGACGGCGCGGGCCATTGACGTGACTCCGATTAAAACAGCTGGCCGTGAACCATCGCCAGTTCATCGGCGATGGGTCCGAGCGCGAGCGACGGCAGGAAGGTCAGGCCGCCCAGGATCAGGATGATCCCGATCAGCAGGCCGACCCAGAGCGGGCCGGTCGTCGGGAACGAGCCCGACGATTCAGGGACGACGCGCTTGGCAGCGAGGCTGCCGGCGATCGCGAGGACTGGGATGATCACGAAGAAGCGCCCGAACCACATCGCGACGGCGAGCAACCCATCGTAGAACGGCGTGCTCGCGGTCAGCCCGGCGAACGCCGACCCGTTGTTCCCGACGGCCGACGAGAAGGCGTAGAGGATCTCCGAATAGCCGTGCGGGCCCTTGTTGTTGAGGCCGGCGAGCCCGGCGGGGACGATTGCGGCGATGCCGGTGCACGACAGGATGATCAGCGGCAGGACGGCGATCGCGAGGACGGCGAGCTTGACCTCGCGGCTCTCGATCTTCTTGCCGACATACTCCGGCGATCGTCCGACCATCAGCCCGGCGACGAAGACCGCGACGATGCAGTAGATCAGGAAGCCGTACAGCCCCGACCCGACGCCGCCGAAGATGATCTCGCCGAGCTGGATGTTGAACAGCGGCACCATCCCGCCGAGCGCGGTGAAGCTGTCGTGCATCGCGTTGACCGCGCCGCAAGACGCGTCGGTGGTGACGGTGGCGAACAATGCCGACGCGGCGATGCCGAAGCGAACTTCCTTACCCTCCATGTTGCCGTCGGCGGCATGGAGGCCGAGCGCGTGGAGGTTGGGGTTGCCCGCGGCTTCGGCCCAATAGGCGACCGTCGTCCCGGCGAGGAACAGCAGCAGCATCGCGGCGAAGATCGCCCAGCCCTGCCGCGTGTTGCCGACCGCCTTGCCGAAGGTCCACGTCAGCCCGGCGCCGAGCGCGAAGATCGACACCATCTGGAGGAAGTTGGTCCACGCGCTCGGGTTTTCGAACGGGTGCGCCGAGTTGGCGTTGAAGAAGCCGCCACCGTTGGTGCCGAGCATCTTGATCGCTTCCTGGCTCGCCACCGGGCCGAGCGCGAGGGTCTGCTTGGCGCCTTCGAGCGTCGTCGCGACCGCGGTCCCGGCGAAGGTCTGCGGCACGCCGCCCGCGACGAGGACGACGGCATAGACGATGCAAACGGGGAGCAGCAGATAGAGCGTGACACGCGTCATGTCGGCCCAAAAATTGCCGAGCCCCTTGCTCTCGCGACGGGCAAAGCCGCGGATCACCGCGAAGGCGACCGCGATGCCGGTCGCCGCCGACAGGAAGTTATGCGTTGAAAGGCCCGCCATCTGCGTCAGGTGGCTCATCGTCGACTCACCCGAATACGACTGCCAGTTGGTGTTGGTGATGAAGCTGATCGCGGTGTTCATCGCGAGATGCGGGTCGACCGCGGGAAACGCTTGCGGGTTGAGCGGCAGGACGTTTTGCAACCGCTGGAAGGCATAGGTCAGCAGCACGCCGGCGAGGCTGAAGATCAGGACGTGGACCGCATAGCGACGCCACGTCATGTCCTCGTCGGGGTCGATCCCGCCGAGCGCGTAAAAGCCGCGCTCGACCGGGCCGAGGACGACATGGAACGGGGTCCGCCGCCCCTCGTACAATGCGAACAACCACGCGCCCATCGGCTTCGTGATTGCGATGATGCACGCCGTAAACAGCGCGATCAGGAGCCAGCCCTGGAAGGTCATCGACGCTCTCCGGCGATCAATAGTCTTCGGGGTGCGTGAGCACCGCGACGAGATACAAAAGAAGGCCGAGCGCGGTCGCCGCGCTGAGCCACATGGCGAATGTCATGGGAATTGCCCCTCAGGCGCGGTCGGCGAGCGACACGTAGAGCAGGCTGAGCAACGCCAGCCCGACGGCGATGCCGATCCAGATCAAATCCTGCACGATGACGCTCCTCGGCACATTGAAGGCCGGAGGTAGGCGCGGGGCGCATGCCGCTCCATGCGATAGCGGGCTGGGCGCATAAAGGCGGCGTAAAGATCGCCGCAGTTCGTCCTGTCCTACAGTGGACTAACAGGCATAGGATGATCGCGAGCCGCCACCGGGCGGCTCGCGTTCTTTCTCATTGTTGGCAACGTCCGTCTGATCGCGTTTCGCGCAAGAAACGCGAAGTGAAAAACAGTACGCGTTTGTGTGAACTTATTTTGAACTTAGCGTTGGATTGGGCGACGACTGAGCGGTGCAAGGCTGCGTCAGGCCTGGTGTCATCCCGGCGCAGGCCGGAACCCATGAACACAACCGGTTGAATTCATTGGTTCCGGCCTTCGCCTGGATCAAATCATGTGGAGCCGACGCTCCCCTCGTCTAAGCGAGGACGGTCTTCCGCGCCGCGCGCCGGGCAGCCCGGCCGGTCAGGCCGAAGCCGACGAGCATCAACGCCCAGCTCGCGGGCTCCGGAACTGCGCCGCCGACATACGGCGTGATCGCGTTGCCGACGCTGAGCGAATAGAGCGGGTTGTTGAAGAGTGAGTTGAGCGTGATCGTCGGGTCGATGAACGCCGACGCGGTCCCGGCCAGCCCGGAGGCGTCGAACCCTCCGGCGCTAACCGAAGTCGACAACGAGATGAAGCCGTAGATGCTCAGCGGATCACCATTGGCAAATGTCGAGCCTGTGATGAAGTTCAAAGCGAGGTCATAATTCGCCGGACCGCAGCCGGTGCCCGGAGGCCCCGTGAAGTTGCACGTCGATCCGGCTCCGCTCTGCAGCAAGTCGTCGAGGCTGGTGCCGCCGCCGAACCCGACGCCAGTCACAACGTTGGCCGTCGAATAAGCGGTGCCGGTCGCCGCCAGAGAATAATGGCCGTGGATGGTGGCGATCGCGCCGCTCGTCGTAAGCGCTGGTTCGAGCGCGGCAAACGCCGCGGCGCTGCTCGCATGGAGTTCGACGAGATACGCGTTGGTCAGGCTCGCGCGCGATGAAAAAGCGGCGCTGGCAGTGGCAGTCGTTGCCGACGACGGATCGTCGGGGGAGCTCGTTGCCCGCAACGAGACGGTCGAATCCGCGAAGCCGTCGGTCACGGTGCCATCGCCGCCAATCGGGTGAAACGGGCCGCCGCCGCTAAAGCCGGTGGTTCCGTTGGTCACGAAACCGTACCGGTAATCGTAGGAGCTGTCGGTCAAGACGAAATAGAGACCGTTGACGCTTTGTGCCGCCCCGAGCGACGGCTGAGGCGGCGGACCGCCGCCGCCGCCGCAGCCGTCGGGATTTGTCTCGCAGTCATCGGCGAGCGCGGCAGTCGGCGCGGCAAATGCGACAAGTGCAACCGTGGCGAGTGAAGTCAACAGCATCGCGCGCATTTTATGCCCCTTTGAACGACGACGATTTCATGTTCGGCTAACGGCATCTGCGACAGCCGTCGATTGCCTATTGAGGCATGTGGACTTTGCCCCGACTTTGCCGTTAGTGCTTGCGATCGGGGGACAGTCAGGTGCGGTTACTGCTGATCGACGATCATCCGTTGTTCGTCGACGGTTTCGCGACGATGATCGCGCAGGTTCGTCCCGACTGGCGTTTCGACTTTGCGCACAACTCGATCGACGGGGTCGCGCGGCTCGTCGCCGATCCCGATTTCGACCTCGTTATCGTCGACCTGCAATTGCCCGACCGCGACGGCTTCGCGACGATTGCGGCGATCGCGGCGGTCTGCCCGCACCTGCCGCGCCTCGTCATTTCGGGGCGCGAGGATGCGGCGGCGCGGATGCGCGCGCAGGTCGGGGGAGCCAGCGGCTTCATCGTCAAAAGCCTATCGGCCGAGCGGATGATCGCCGTGATCGACGAGGTTGCGGCAGGGCGGTCGGGGTTCGCGGCGACCGAGACGGCGGCGGCAATGCCGTGCCTGTCGCCGCGACAGCTCGACGTGCTGACCTTGCTCGCCGAGGGTCACGCCAACAAGGAAATCCGCTTTCGGCTCAACATCGCCGAGCGCACCGTCCGCGCGCATCTGACCGAGCTGTTCGCCACGCTGGGGGTCCAGACCCGGGTCAACGCGATTATCCGCGCCCGCGAAATCGGCTTGATCCATTGAACGGCGGCAGCGACCGCGTCCACGCCGAGCTGATGGAGACGCAGTATCGGCAGGCGCGCAACAACATCATCATCGAGAACGCGTGCCTCGTCTTCATGGTCGCCACCGCGTTGCTTCGCACCGACTGGCGGATCGTCGCGGCATGGGCGGCGGTCGAGGTCGGCACGCAGGTCTACCGCCAGTTCCGGATGCTCCATCGCTATGCCGCAGGCATCCCCGCGGTCAATTTCGCCGCTTACTGGTCGCGGCATCACGCGATCTACCAGACGACACTGGGAGTGGTCTGGGGCGCGACGATGTTCCTGTTCGCCCATCCGGCCGATCCGATATCGGTGGCGACGACGGCGTGTGTCATCATCCTGCTGACGGCGGGCGCGGTTCCCGGCCAGTCGTACAACCCACCGGCGCTGTTCGGTTATCTTTTCACGACCTACGTCCCGATGGTCATCCGGCTGCTGACCTTCTCCGGCACCGACTATCACTTGTTCGGCGTGCTGCTGGCAGCGTTCGCCGGCGCGCTGGTGCTGATGTGCCGCCTCCAGGCCGAAAGCTTCGCCGCCGGGGTCCGCATCCGCTACGAGAATGTCGAACTCGTCGATGCCCTGCGCGCCCAGACCGAGGTCGCGGTCGCCGCTCGCGCTGCTGCCGAAACGGCGAGCCTCGCCAAGTCGCAATTCCTCGCCGCCGCGAGCCACGACCTGCGCCAGCCGCTGTATGCACTCGGGCTGTTCTCGGCGACGCTCCAGTCGCTCGACCTCAAGCCCGATGCGCGCGAGATCGTCGGGCACGTCAAGACCAACCTCGACGCGCTCGAAGGCCTGTTCAGCGGGCTGCTCGACATCTCGCGGCTCGAGGCGGGCGTGATCACGATCAAGCCCGAGACAATCGCGACCGACACGCTGTTCGACCGGCTCGATCATTATCTGCGGCCGATCGCGACCGAGCACGGGCTCGACCTGCGCTACCGGTCGGACGGCTCGGCGGTTCGCAGCGACCCGGCGCTGCTCGAACAGATTCTGCTCAACCTCGGGTCGAACGCGCTGCGCAATACGCTCCACGGCGGCGTCTTGATCGCTGCGCGACGCCGCGGCGGGGCAGTTCGCTTCGAAGTCTGGGACACCGGGATCGGCATCGCCGCCGCAGATATCGGCCGGATTTTCGACGACTTCATCCAGGTCGGCAATCCCGAGCGCAACCGGCGCAAGGGCATGGGGCTCGGCCTCGCGATCGCCGCCCGGTCGGCGCGCCTGCTTGACGCCCAGATCGAGATGAGGTCGCAGCCCGGGCGCGGCAGCGTCTTCCAGCTGACGCAGCCGCTCGCTGACGGCGCGGTCGCGCGGCAGGATGAATTGGCCGCCGACACCGGCGACCCGATCGCCGGGCTTCGCGTCCTGATCATCGACGACGACCCCGAGGTTCGTGATGCAATCGCCGTGCTGCTCCGCCAATGGGGTATCGAGGTGGAAGTGGTTGCCGACGCCGCCACCGCGCGCGCACTGATCCGCAGCGGAGCCTGCTACGACGTCATCCTCACCGATTACCGCCTGCCGGGAACGGTTTCCGGTCTCGACCTCGTCGCGCAACTCGAGGACTGTGCTGGGCGATCACTCAACTGCTGCATTGTCACCGGCGACCTCGATCCCGGCGTGATCGCCGCCGCCGCCGCGCGTGGCGTACCGTTGATGCACAAGCCGCTCCAGCCGGCTCGACTGCGCGCGCTGATCGCCCACCTCGCAACTAAATCGTTCGATGAGCGAGAAAGTGCCGTGCGGTTGTCATGAGGCGGTCGCGACTGCTATTGGCAAGTCGTCCGTGGGGTGACGCTCGACGGGCGGGGCGGGAGACGCGGGCGTGACCACGGCCAATAGAATCGGCAATCTTCATCTTCCCGATGGGGTCGGTCCGCTGACCCTCACGCGGATGACCGCGGTCGAGCGAATGAGCGAGCCGTTCACCATCGTCATCGACGCGACGAGCTATGCCGGCCCGGTCAACCTGCACCCCGCGCTGACGAAGATGGTCGGCGTCGAGTTCGATGCCAGCGACTTCAACAGCCGCTGGTTCCATGGCGTACTGTGGGAATATGTCGAACTCGGGCCGGCGGCTTCCGGCGACCAATTTCTCTACCGGCTGACACTGCGCCCGGCGCTCCTGTTGTGGACGCAGAACCAGACGAGTGTGATCCACTACAAGAAGAGCATCACCGACCTCATCACCGACAACGCCGGGCCGTGGAAAACGGTGGCGCTGAGCGGGACGTACGAGACCGTCGAATACCGCGTCCAGTACGGCGAAAGTAAATTCGACTTCCTGACGCGGAACCTCGAGAAAGAGGGCATCTATTATTATTACGTCCACGCCGACGGCCAGCACACGATCGTCTTTGCGGACGCGATAAATCATCATACGGCGATGGTCCCCGCATCGGTCTACCTCGGCCAGGCGCTCGAGCAGGCCGACGAAGCAGTGCTGACGTCGCTGGTCGAGCGCCGGACGATCGCGCCGACCCGCTACTCGGTCGACGATTATGATTACGACGCGCCGACCGTCGCGCTGAAGCAGGAAAAAGTGCTCGAAACGCTCGGGGGGCCTCCGCCGCGGTTCAACTCGGGGACCGCCGATGCGACCGCCGCGGTCGCCGGGATTTACGAATACCCCGCGCGCTTCGATAACCCGACGGTCGCCGCCGGAACGCGCTACGCCGACCGCTGGCTCGAGCGTGAACAGCGTCGCATGTCGCGCTCGTTTGCCGAGGGCACGCTGTTTGCCGCGGCGATCGGCAAGACGATCAAGATCGATTACACCCGGGCCACGACGGCAAATGCGGGCGGCACAACCGCAACCGACGACGAATTCCTCATCGTCGCGACGACGCATCGCTACACCGGCGGCGACGACCGCTCGGGAACGGTCGACGAATCGCTGACCGTCGAGCTCGAACTGATGCCCGCCAGCAAGCAGTATCGCCCGGCGCGGATGACGCCGATCCCGAAGATCTACGGCCCGCAGACTGCGGTCGTGATCGGCCCTTCGGGCGAGGAAATCTACACCGACAAATACGGCCGGGTGAAGGTCAAGTTCTTCTGGGATAAGGAAACACCATCCGACGATACCGGCAGCATCTGGGTCCGCGTCGGACAGTCGGGCGCAGGGTCGGGCTTCGGGTCATTCATGGTCCCGCGCATCGGCCACGAAGTTATCGTCGAGTTCCTCGACGGGGATCCCGACCGGCCGATCATCACCGGCGCGGTCTATAATGGCTCGAACCTGCCGCCGTTCGGCACCGCTGCCGACAACACGATCCAGGGCATCAAGACGAACAGCTCAAAGGGCGGCGGCGGCTATAACGAGATCAAGATCGACGACAAGAAGGACAGCGAACTCTTCTCCTTCCACGCCCAGAAAGACCTGAAGTGGGTCGTCGACCAAGGTGACGAAACGCGCGACCTGCTGAACGGCAACCGGACCACCGTCATCCACAAGGGCGACGAGACGATGACGGTCACCACCGGCAAGCGGACGACGACGATCAAGGGCGACGAAGCGACGACGATCCAGTCGGGCAGCGTCACCCACACCGTCGACCAGGGCGACGTCACGCGGACAATCACCGCGGGCAAGCGAACCACCGAAATCGCAGGTGATGACGTCAAGACGATCAAGACCGGCGACGAGAAGACGACGCTCAAGATGGGGAATCGCGAAGCGACCGTCAGCTTGGGCAACGACAAATTGACGGTGTCGCTGGGCGATGTCGACATCAAGGTCGACCTCGGCAATCACAAGACCGAGGCGCTGCAGTCGATCGAGCTCACGTGCGGGGCGAGCTCGTTCAGGATGGACCCGTTCCAGATCGAGATGAAATCGTTGATGGTCAAGATCGAAGGATCGATCATGCTCGAGACCAAGGGCCTGATGGTGCAGCAGGAGGCGACCGCGATACACATCGTCAAGGGCGGCATCGTCATGATCAACTAACGATGCATTCGGGGGTGGAAGAATGAGCAACGCCGATGCAGCGACCGTGCCGCGGGCATGGCGCCGCGTGAAGTGGACCCGCGCGGGGCAGGTTGCCGCCGTGCTCGATGGTCTTGTCGATCTCGCGGCGCTGTACGATCAGCCGCCACCGCAGGCATTCGCCGCCTTGCGACAGGTCGACCTGTCTCAGGCGGCGCGCTTCCTCGCGCAGTGCCTGCCGCGCATGGAGGCGATCCGCTGGGTTTCGGCGTGCCTGAACACCATGCCCGCATCCGGACAGCCTGAGCGGCTTGTCGCCAAGAAGGCGGTCAACCGCTGGCTCGCCGACCCTTCGGACACCAATCGCAGGATCGCTTATGAAGCCGGTCAGATCGTCGGCTGGGCCTCGGCCGAAGGCGCAGCGTGCCTGTCAGTCTTCCTGTCGGGGGGGAGCATCGCGCCCCAGGCACAAGAACAGGGCGTCGCCCCCGCCCCGGGCGCGTTCGGCCAAGCGGTCGCGGGTGCGGTATTGATGACGGCGTTCGGCGAGGGTGCCGTGGCGTTCGATCAACGGCTGGCGGCGAATATCGATCTCGGTGAAAAAGCGGCGGCGGGCGAGGCACTGCAGGGATGACGTTGCGGTTAACGATCGAAAATGTCGCGTCGCTGACCTCGGGCGATCCGACGGCGATGGTTTTGGACGAACATGGTCTGGTCATCGGACGCGCGGCGCATGCCGACTGGACGCTGCCCGACACGCGCAATCACATCTCGTCGCTCCATGCTGAAATCGATTACGCCGACGGCCGGTACATTCTCACCGATCGCAGCACCAACGGCGTCTTCGTCAACGGCGGCTCACGGCTGACGGCGCCGCATGTGATGCGCGACGGCGACCTGATCACCATCGGCCAATACGAAATCCGCGCTGCAGTGACCGGCGGCGGGAGCGCGGTGTCGAACGGATCGAGCGGAGGCGCGTCCGACCCGTTCGGCGGCGGTCTCGACTGGGGAAGCGGCTCGGCCGGCGGTGCCAAGGCCGCCGACACCAACAAGTTCGGCCGCGAGCCGCCGAAGCCCCTATTCCAGTCGGGCGGCGATCCGCTGATGAACGCCTTCGCGCCGCCGTCGGGAGCTTTCCCGCCGGCACCGCCGCCTGCCGCCTCCGACCCATTCGGACTCAGCGCACCCGTTGCCCCCACCCCGTTTGCGGGAGCGCCCAATCCGTTCGGCACTGGGGCACCTGCGCCGAGCCCATTCGGCGCGCCCGCCGCAGCGCCGTCGCCATTCGGCGCCATCCCAGCTCCCGATCCATTCGGGGTCGCCGCGCCGGCACCGCAGCCGTCGAATCCGTTTGCGGCACCGGCTCCCACGGGCGATCCGTTCGGCACGGCGCAACCCGCCGCCGCAGCCAATCCGTTCGGAGCTCCATCCCCGTCGTCGGCACCGGCCCCTGCTGCGCCCGTAGCTGCCGATCCGTGGGCGCAGTTGCACAAGTTCGACACGCTCGACTTCGCCACCGCCGCCACGCCCGATGTTCCTGCAGCCGTCGCGGTCGAGCCGGTCGCTGCTGCGGCCCCGCCGCCGTCGCCAGCACCCGCCAGTCCAGCAGCAGATGCGCTGTTCGCGCGTTTCCTCGCCGCCGCCGGACTCAAGCCGACCGATCTTGGCGAAGCGACCCCCGTCGCGGTGATCGAGTCCGCCGCACGGTTACTCCGCCAGACCGCCGATGGCTTGATCCGCCTGCTCGACGCGCGCGCGCGTATCCGCCACCAGTTCGGGGTCGGCGCGCAGGTCACGACGTTCCAGCGGGCGGGCAACAACCCCTTGAAATGGACGCGGTCGCCCGAACAGGCGCTCAAGCAGCTCGTCGGCTCGCCCGACCCCGGGTTCCTCCCCGGCCCGCTCGCGGTCCAGGGGGCGTTCGAAGATCTGCAGGCGCACGAGGTCGCGATGATCGCAGCGATGCAGGAGGCATTGGGCGCAACCGTCGAGCGCTTCTCCCCCGATGCAATCAAGGCACGGGTGACGGCAAAGGGCGGCCTGCTGCCCGGCAGTCGCGAGGCAGCGCTGTGGCGCGCGTTCGAGGGCGAATACAAGGCGCTGGCGCACGAAAGCGAGGCGGCGTACCTTGATTTGTTCGCCAAGAACTTCCGCAAGGCCTACGAACGCAATATCAAGAAAGCCGATAATCCGTAAGGACTTGGACCATGCCGCCGGCATCCCGCATCACCGACATGCACGTCTGCCCGATGTTCACCGGCCCGGTCCCGCACGTCGGTGGCCCGATCATCCTCGGCTGTTTCACTGTCATCACCGGAATGCTGCCGCAGGCGCGCGTCACCGACATGGCGGTCTGCGTCGGCCCCCCCGACATGATCGCCAAGGGGTCGCTGACCGTCCTTGTACAGATGTTGCCCGCCGCGCGGATCGGCGACCTCACAGCCCACGGCGGCACGATCGTCCTCGGCTTCCCGACGGTCATCATCGGCGGATAACGGGCCGACGCTGCTCCCAGTCGCTTAGCGGACGATCTCGATCCAGCCGCTGGTCATCGCGCAAGCCTTGCCGCACGCCGCGCCCAGCGCACCCGCTCCCGTCGCGGTGACCGGCGGCAGCGTACTCCGCCCCGCGACGAGGACTGCGAGGTAACGCCCCGGCTTGGGGTCGAACGCCAGCGCCCCGAGATCGAGCTTGGCACCGGCGACATCGGCCGACACGACGCGCTCCTTCGCCGACCTGGCCTGATCGTCGATGTTGGCGATCAACAGGTGCGGCAGACCGGCCGGCTCGCCGACCGGCTTGAGGTCGACCAGCGCCGATCCGTCGGGGCCCTTGCGCGCCGAACCGAGCGTGACGACCTGCTCGCCCGGCATAGTGAAGCCGGTGTCGGTCCCGGCGGGGGCGGCGTCGCGAATCTTGCGGATCAGCGCGCAGGTGTCACTCGCGGGCTGGGCGATCGTCGCCGTCGCCGACGCATCGAGCTTCCATCCCCCCGCCGTCGCCGGGATCGTCGCCGCCGCAGGATGCCAGCCCTCGAGGCGGACCGTTCCGCCCGATGGCGTGCCGCTGATCCGGAGATCGCTGCAGGTTGCGGCGTTGAGCGCGGTCAGGACGGCAGGCCGTGCGGTCGCCCAGTCGGGTTCGGCAGCAGCGGTCGCCACTGTTGCCGAACTCGGGGTGTGGACCTCGGCGGCTGGCGCGTTCGCCGACGTCGGCGCGTCGGGCGCGGGCGTGCCTTTGCCGCCGAGCACTGCATAGCCTCCGCCTGCGACGACCAATATCGCGGCGGCGATCCCGCCATACAGCGGCAGGCTGCTCTTTTTCGCCGGCTCCGACGAAGCGACCGGAGCCGCTGTCGTCGCGCGGACGAATGCCGGTGCCTCGGTGGTTTGCCGTGGCGGGGGCGTGGTCGACGCGCCGAACGGCGACGCAGCAGCGGCAAAGCTGCCCGGCGGGGCGTCGATTGCGGCGATCACCTCCTCCATCGAGCGGAAACGCTCGGCGGGATCTGGCGCGAGCATCTTCGCGAAGATGGCTTGCATGTCGGGTGCGATCGACGACAGGTCGGGGACGGTATCGCGCGCCTCGAGCGCGTCGACGATCGTCACCCCCATGTCGAGCGGCGCGCCGCGGGCGTAAGCGATCATCACCAACGCGAGGCTGTAGACGTCGGTCCACGGCCCGACCTGCCGCTTGAACTTGCCGAAGATCTCGGGCGCGGCATAGCCGAACTTGCCCGCGAACGCCTCGCCGACGACGCTCTTCTCGCCCGGGTTGGTGTCCTTGGCGATGCCGAAGTCGATGATCTTGCAGCGGTCGACGTTGCCGTCGGGGAGGAGGAGGTTGTCGGGGGAGAGGTCGCGATGAATGACCCCGGCTTCGTGCGCCGCGCCGAGCCCCGTCGCGAGCCGCTTGAGCACGCGGCGGACGCTTGCCGGGTCGGCAGGATCGCCGGTCAGGATATCGGCCATCGACGGGCCGCTGACATATTCAATCGCGAGGTAATTGATCCGGTTGGTCCGGTCGAACGCCAGCGTGCGATACTTCACGAGTGAGTCGTGGCCGATCCGTTCAAGCGCGCTCGCTTCGCGGCGGAACAGCGCCATGAACTGGTCGTCGGCGGCGTATTGCGGCAGGATGACCTTGATCGCGACCTTCTCGCCGCTCGCAAGGTTGCGCCCCTCGTAGACCTCGCCCATGCCGCCCTGCGCGATGAAGCGGACGATCTCGAACAGGTCGTTGAGGGTCATGCCGACGAGGCCGCCCGGCGTGCCGTGAACGAAGGCGCCACCTGGTGCCGACACCGCAGCGGGAGGGGCCGACGGCGGTGGCACGAACGTCGGCGGCGGAGCGAACACCGGCGGCTGGCTGACCGCGCCGAACGGGTCGGCGGCTGGCTCGGCATCGGGCGGCGGCGGTCCGTCGCCGTGGAGCGCGGCGAGGTCGGCCGCCGAGACCATCACCGTTCGCTCGGCGCCGCGCGGCGCGGGCGCGTCGTCTTCGGGATCGCTCACAATGCGATCGACACTTCGGTCGCCTCCTCCACCGAGATCAGGACCACCGTAACATTATCCGGTGCACCGTTCGCCAACGTTTCGGCGATCATGCGATCGGCGGCGGCGTTGACGCTCGGCAGGCGCAGCAGGCGGCCGATCGCTTCCTCGGGCACGACCTTGGTCAGCCCGTCGCTGCAGATCAGGTAATGGTCGCCGGGTAACGCCGTGTCGGTGATGCCTTCGGGGCGGCATTCGGCCTCGGCTCCGACCGCGCGCGACAGGACGTGCGCCATCGGATGCGTCTCGGCATCCTCGGGCGCAAGGCTGCCGCGATCGACGAGTTCCTGGACGACGCTGTGATCGCGGCTGAGCTGGGTCAGCCCGCCGCGGCGGAAGCGGTAGGCGCGGCTGTCGCCGACCCACAGACACATCAAATTCGTGCCGTCGAGGTGGATCAGCACAGCAGTCGTGCCCATCGATTGCCCCGCCGCCTTCGCCGCCTCGACGATCGCCGTGTTTCCCGACTGCATTGCCGCGACCAGCGCCGCGCCCTTCGCCTCGGCAGTCCCGGTCATGTCGACCGTGGCGAACTGCGCGACGAGCGTTTGCGACGCCCATTGCCCATTGGCGTGCCCGCCCATGCCGTCGGCGACGACCCACAGCGCGACGTCGTCGCGCGAGAGCACCGAATCCTCGTTGACCGCGCGGACGAGCCCCGGGTGCGTCCGGACCGCAGTGCGATAGCGCAGCTTCATGCCGTCCCCCCGACGAGCCGTTGCAGCAATGCGGCGTCGACCGTCGCCGCGCGCAGCCCGATCGCGTCGCCCTCGGCCGGGTCGGCGACCCACCATGCACTCGACGGCGGCAGCGACACGCCAGCGAGAAATTCACCGCGGGCGTCGGGTATGGGCATCGCGCCGGTGATCGCGGCGGCGTAGCTATCGGCGTCGAGGCTGCCCCCAAGCGCGTTGTACGTTGCCGCCTCGACAGCATCGGCAAATCCCGGCGACTGGCTGGCGACCGCCCAGACCGGCTCAGCCGCTCCCACGACGCCGCCGGCGATGAAGAAATACCGGCCCGCCGAGTCGATCGATGGCGCGAGCGCAAGGTGCATCGCCGCTGCCCCGCACGCGCCGGGCGGGATATAGCCGCGCCACAGCGGGGCGGCGGTCAGGCGCGCGGCGAAGGCGTCGTCGTCGAGCCCGTCGCGGATCGCCGCCAACCCGCTCGTCAGCCACGCGTCGAGCGCGGCGACCTGCGGCCCTTCCCATCCACGCGCGACGAAGTCGCCATGCGCGGGGAGCTTGCCGTAGAGCCCCGGCGTCACAGCTTCGCCGGACAGCGGAGCGCGAACGGACCCGTCGGCGTAAACGGATCAGGGCCGCCCGCGACCTCGACGTCGAGCGCGCTGTCGGGAGTGAAAGCGAAGCGATACTTGCCCGGCCCGAGCTGGGTTTTCTTGGCGTGACCGAGGACGCGGAACAGCGCCCACGGCCCTTCCTCGCGTAGCGGCGGCGCGGCAGTAGTCCCGGCGGGCAAGCCGGTCTGCGCGTATTCGGCGACCTGGCTGCCGCCGCTCGACCAGCTGAAGCGCTCCGCCGGCGATTGCGGCATCAGGTCCATCGGCACGCCCCCGGCGCGGAGGCGCAACCCGCCCTTGTTGGTCGGCGCCGCAGCGAGGCGCAGCACGAGGTTGCCCCCCATCAGCCCCTCGGTGTCGGCCGCGCGCTGGAAAGCCGCCGCCGATCCCGCCTGGAATCCCTTGACCGTCGGCTCGCTGGTCCACGTCCAGCCCTTCTTCGGGTCGCCGTCCTTCTTCAGATACGGCTGCAGGCTGTCGCGCCCGAAGCCTGCGACCAACCCTGCGACCCGCGTGACGTCGGCAGGAGCGAGGTCGGCCCCGTCGCCGAACGGATAGCCCGCGCCGAAGATGCGGCCGCAATCGGGTAGGATCTTCTGCGCATAGGCGTCGCGCAATTCGGTCGTCCGCTGGGTCTCGGCGGCCTTGCTCGATCCGCCCGCGACATGCGCAACGAAGTCCGATAGCGCCGGAACTGCGGCCCCGGCGTTCGCCGCCGCGACCGACAGCTCAGCAGCCGCCGCCGCGATCGCGCCCGAACCGCCGCCGCCGCCGGCAGACCCACCGCCACCGCCGCCGCCTGCACCGCCACCACCGCCGACCTTGGCCTGCGCCAACGCGAGCTGATACTTGCCCAGCGCCCCAAGTAATTGCTTGAGCGGTGCGGAGTCGCCCGCGGTATATTCCTTCATGCCCGCGAAATTGTCCTCGATCGTCTTCGCCGCGATCTGTGACGCCGAGCCCTTCATCTCCTTGCCCGCCAGATCGCCCGCGAGCTTGCCGAGCGCCCCGCCGGGCAGCGCCGGTGCCTTGATGTTCGGCAGTAGCGCGGTCGTGTTCGCCACGATCGCATCGGTCAGCTTCTTGAGCGGCGACGACGCGGGGTTCGACAGCCGCGCCAGCGCCATCGGGTCACGCGCGTAATCACCCGGCTGCGGCGCGGCGAGGACCGCAGTCCAGCGCTTGGTATATTCGGCAGCGTACAGCTGCCCGAGCTCGCTGGTGTCGAGCGGGGCTTGCGCTGCCGCGCTCGCGCCGAGCATCCAGCGGTCGGCGTCGAGCGCCTTGCCGATCCCGGCGACGTTGGGAATGAACCCGGCGAGGAAGCCCTTTTTGGTGAACAGATACGGCACCTTGATCCCGGCGAGCTCGCCCGGGTTGGCGAACGCATCGGCCTCACCCTTGAGGATGCCGTCGCCGACCAGCCGCCAGTCGTCGCCCGAAACCTGCTGCTTCATCAGCGCGAGCGCGCGTTCGGCGGGCGACATCGCCGCCATCGTCGCCTGTCCGCGTTCGACCAGCGACGCATCGAGCAGCGGTCCGGTCAATTGCCGCCCGAAGCTCCCCTGGTCGGCAAGCAGCGCTTTCGCATGCCCGATGATCCGCGCCCGCGTCGCCGCATTCTCCTCGCCCGGCAGCGCCCGTGCCGCGAGATCGTCCTCGAGCCAACGCAGGATATACGCGTCGTCGCGCTTCGCCCCAGCGCGGTTGCCGAGCATCAGATAGACCTTGAGCGGCTCGTAGACTGCAACCGGGTCGGTCCCCGCGGCGGTCAGCGCCGCCTCGGCGGTCGTGATCAGGCGCGGCAGCAGATAGCGCTGGAGGCCGTCGTAATACGCCCGGCTCGACTCGTCGGCGAGGCTCGACCGGTACAGCGGACGCTCGCCGAACGGCTTGTGCTCGGCGGCGGTCGCGCCGTACGGCAGCTTGTCGCGCAGCGCATCGAGCAGGTCGAGCGGTTCGGCCGGCGACGCCCCGAGCGAAACCTTGTCGCCCGCGTCGAGCCCCTTGCTGCCCTCGCCGAGCGACGTCGCGGTCGCTAGCGTCGCGTCCTGCCCCTTCGAATTTGCGAGGTAGCTCCAGATCAGCAGGACAAGGAGGAGCAGCGCGATCAACCCGCCGGCGATCGCGACGCCGAGCTTGAGCATCCGGTCGCGACGCCGCCGCGCCGCGTTCGGCCCGGCAAGCCCGGCCTCGGCGATGACGACGTCGGAGAGCAATTTGTTGACGAAGAACGCGCGCGGGCTCGACGGCCGTGCGCGCGTGCCCGTGCCGAGCGTCCCCGCGAGATCGCCGAGCAGCCGGTCGAACGGCGTCCCCTGCTGGACCCCGCTGGTGAAATAGAAGCCGCGCAGCCGCGCGCCATTCGCGCCGGCGGTTGCGCCCGCTTGCGCCGCGCCCGCGCCGAAGACCCCGTCGAGCAGGCGGATGATCCGCGCGCGCAGGTCGATGAAGCGCGCCGGGAAGGTCAGCGCCGCGCCGCGACGGATCGGATCGGTCTCGGCCTGGAGCCGTGCGGGCAGCCGGTCGGCGAGCGCCTGGACGACGTCGTCATACCCGCCCGCGAGCTCGGCGACGCTGGGCCGCGCCGCGACGAGCGGCAGCGTATGGCCGACGACCGATCGCCGCCCCTCGACCGACAGGTCGTCGAAAAACTCGACGAAACCGGCGACGAGGTCGGCCTTGGTGAACAGGACGTAGACGGGGAGTTCGAGGCCGAGCTCGCGCCCGAGTTCGGCGATCCGTCCGCGGATCGCGACGATATGCTTGTCGAGGCCGTCGGCCGAGACGCGCGCGATTTCGTCGAGCCCCATCGCGACGATGATGCCGTTCAACGGCTGCATCGGGCGCGCTTTCTTCAGCGAGCCGAGGAAGCTGGTCCAGCCCTTGGCATCGGCGTCGGCGCTCGAATCCTGGCTGGTGTAGCGCCCAGCGGTGTCGATCAGCACCGCCTCGTCGGCGAACCACCAATCGCAGTTGCGCGTCCCGCCGACGCCCGCCGCGGCCTCGTCGTTGAGCAACCGCAGCCCCGATTTCTGGATCAGCGTCGTCTTGCCCGCGCCCGGCGGGCCGATGATGACGTACCACGGCGAGGCGTAGAGCGAGCCCTTCCCCCCCGCCTTGGCGCGGTCGAGCGCTGCCTTCATCTTGGCCGACACGGCCTCGCCCTCGAGATCGGCGGGACCCGCCATCGCCTCGGCGAGCGCCTTTTCGGCGGCGCGCTTGCGGAACCAGCGAACGCCCGCGACGACGGCGAAGATCAGCCAGACGAGGCCGATCGCCCACCAGCGCGCGGGGAGCAGGACGCCGACCAAGGGACCGCAGAGGAAGAACAGGATCAGCGTAACGAGCAGCGTCGCGCCGATCGCGAGCGTCCACCAGTTCCCAAAGAAGCGTTTGACGGCGGCCATTATTCGCTCCGCGGCAAGATGAGTTCGACGCGGCGGTTTTTCGCCTTGGCCTCGGCAGTGTCGCCGCGATCGACCGGCTCGCGGTCACCCCGGCCCTGCGCCGACATCCGCGACCTATCGAGCGTCGACACCAGCACCGCCTCGACCGACGCCGCGCGCGCCTGGGATAGCGCCATGTTGTCGGCGTAGGTTGCCGCCAACGCACCCTTGATCGGGTCGGAATCGGTGTGCGCGACGACCGCGATCGACCCCGGCTCCGGCTTTAACGCCGCTCCAGCCTCGCTGATCAACGGCGCGTACGCGCTGGCGACATCGGCGGCACCCTTGTCGAACATGCTCGGCGGCAGCCCCGGACACGCCGAGATCACGAGCCGGATCGTCGCGCCGTCGTCCTTCGCTTCGATGCACTTGCTCGTCAGCCGCGCGCGAACGCGTTCGAGCTGCCCCGACGGCTTGACGATATCGCCGCCGACGCGGTCGATCGCCGCCGGGTTGACCGGCGGCAGCTGGCGCAGCGCGAGCCACGCCGGATGATCGCGGCTGTCGAGCAGCAATTTGCCACCGAGGAAGACGAGGAGGAGGAACGCGAGCACCGCCGCCGCGACGATCGCCGCGCGGACGAGCCAGCCGAGGCGCGGCATCGGCGTCGGCACGCCGTGCCACATCGGCGACAGATCGGTCTCGGGCCGCGCGCGGATACCGCCGAGCGTGTTGTATATCGCCCCCATCCGGCTGCTGACCTGCGAATTGCCGTCGGGGAGCGTCCGCAGCCGTCCCTGAAAACCGACCGCGAGGCAGGCGTGATAGAGTTCGAGCATCTCGACATGCGCCGCGGGCCGCGCGAGCATCGTGTCGAGGATGGTGAAAAACTGGTCGCCGCCGAACGCCTGGCCGAAGCTGACGACGACGAGGCTGCGCCGCGGCCAGTCGCTATTCGCGCCGCCGGGCAGGTTCTGGACGATGTCGTCGACCGTCGCGAGCACGGCATAACGCGCGCGGGCGTTATCCTCCGCCGACAGGCCGAGGCCGCTCAACGTCTTTTCGAATGCCTTCGCCTCGCCGTCGGCGCGGGTCCGCAGCCGCGCGACATCGGCGATCTGCCGGTCGGCCTGGACCGCCGCCGCGAGCGCGAGCAGCCGCGCCGACGCCGCCATCAGCGGGTTGCGCACGCGCATCGGCGCGTCGATCGGGGGAACGTCGTCGTCGCTGAAGCCGCGCGCCGCCATACCGGCATTGACCCGCTGCGGCTCCGGCGCGGCAGCTTGACCGGGAAACGGCTGGAAAGTCGTGCGTTCGCCAGTCGCCCCCGGTGACGGCGGGGTTTGGCCGTGTGCGGGTAAGGGTGCGCCTTGTGCGGGTGCTGGTGCGCCTTGCGCAGCGGCCAGTGGCGACGGCCGGAAAACCGTCTTCTGCCCCGGAACCGGCGGTTTACCGTCGCTCATCGCGATTGCCTCCTAACACACCAGAGCTCGAGCGCCAGGTCGGGCCAGTCACCGGCAATATACAAGCCGAGTGCTGGTGCAGTCGCGAAGTCACGCCAGTCGGGATGCGACCGGTCGAGCTCGAAATAGATGTAATTCGGCATCGTCCGTATTTGCGACGGCGGCGCGACGATTGCCGCGAGTGGAACGCCGGGCAACGCCGCTTGCACGAGTTGTTGCATCTTGGCGACCGAACCGATCTTGACCACAGACGGGAGCGAGCGCCGCACCTCGTCGCCGGGCTTACGCGTTGAAACCGCGAGATAAAATCGGCCTTGGTCGTATAACGAGCGATCGGTAATCGTCGAAACATACGCCCCCGGCTGGATCATCTTGAGCTCCAACTGGACCGCCGAGCGGCTGAACTCGGTCGACAATCCGGCACGCAACGCCTCGATCACCGGCCGGAACGTCATCTCGAGGTCTTCGTGATCATAGTCCGGGAAGCGTTCGGGCCGCCGGTCGGCGCGGGTGAAGGTTGCCAACTCCCCCGCCATCGCGATGAAATCGCTGAACAATCGCTCGGGGTGAACGCGTTCGAGCCGCTGCAGGTGGCGCAACAGCGGCTGCCAGCGGTTGAGCAACTGAAGCAATAGATAAGCCGCGAAAGTCTCGGTCCCGCCCTCGGTCCCCTCCACCGCCCGCAGCGACAATTCCTCCTGCCGGCTCTCGAGACGCCCAAGGATATCAACGAGAAAGCCCGCCATCGTCGGCGATGCCCGGATATCAAGCAGCGGCGGAATATAAGCATCATCCCAGATCACGCGCTTCGAACTGAGCTCGCGAATCCGCGCGATCCCGAGCCTGGTCCGCCCGGCAAGATCGGCTTCCTCGATGCCGAAGCGCAGGTTCGGCAGCGCGATCTCGATCGTTTCGGTCGCGCGGTCGGCGTCGGCAATGTCGACTGCCTCTGTCTCGCCAATGAGATAGCGCGCGATGCTCGCGTCGCGCGACTGCGGGTAGGCATAAGCGACCGCCCCCGCGGCGCGCGCCGGGAGCGTCAGATACACGATCTCGCCGCGCACCTGATCGTCGACGTCGAACGCCAGCGGCGGCGCGAGCCCGCCGGGAATGTCGACGACCTCGCCATCGGGCATCACCGCGACGAGCCGCTTGACCCCGACCTTCGCGCCGCTCGCCGCGTCCTCATCAAGCTGCAGCTCGACCAGTCCCCACGGGTACGCCGCCGCACCCCCGAGACGGGCATGCAACGCCGCGGTCTGCGCAAGTCCCTCCGCCTGCAAATGTTGCGGACGGAGGAAAAGGCCTTCGGACCAAACGGGTGAACTCATTGAACGCAATTCTTTTCGTTATTGACCCGACTATTCCGCCGCGACCTCGATGGGTGACGTGTCGAGGTCGAGAGGCACCGCATCGTCATTCGCAGGCTCGACGAATTCATACGCCAGTTCCTCACCCGCAGTCGTGATGTTGATCGCCGCGACCGCCCGCCCCTCGGCCATCCGCCCGAGCAATTCGGTCGATAGCGTCGGCAGCATCGCGTTGGTCAGGATGTTGTCGATCATGCGCCCGCCGCTCGCTACTTCGGTGCAGCGGCTGACGACGTGGTCGATCACCGACTGGTCGTAGCTCAGCACGATCTTGTGGTTCTCGGCGACGCGCTTGACGATGCGGTTGAGCTGGAGCTTGACGATCCCGCCGAGCATTTCGGGCGATAAAGGGAAGTACGGCAGGACGATCAATCGTCCGAGAAGCGCCGGCGGAAAGACCTTAAGAAGGTCGGGACGCAGCGCGGTCGCGAGTGCCTCGGGGTCGGGCGCGGTCTCGGGGTCGCTCCCGAGTTCGGTGATCAGCTCGGTCCCGGCGTTCGACGTCAAAAGTATCAGGCAGTTCTTGAAGTCGATGTAGCGGCCCTCGCTGTCGTCCATGTAGCCCTTGTCGAACACCTGGAAGAACATCTCGTGGACGTCGGGGTGCGCCTTCTCGACCTCGTCGAGCAGGACGATCGAGTAGGGCCGCCGCCGCACCGCCTCGGTCAGGACGCCGCCCTGGCCGTAGCCGACATAGCCCGCCGGAGCGCCCTTGAGCGTCGAGACGGTGTGCGCCTCCTGGAACTCGCTCATGTTGATGACGATCATCGAATCGTCGCCCGCGTACAGCAGCTCGGCGAGCGCGTGCGCGGTCTCGGTCTTGCCGACACCCGACGGGCCGCACAGCATGAACACCCCGACCGGCTTGTTCGGATTGTCAAGCTTGGCGCGGCTGGTCTGCATCCGCTTGGCGATCGCCTCCATCGCATGGTCCTGGCCGATCACGCGCTTCTTGAGATTGGTCGCGATCTGGAGGACCCCGGCGATCTCGTCCTTGACCATCCGCCCGACCGGTACCCCGGTCCAATCGCCGACGACGCTCGCCACCGCATTGGCGTCGACCTGTGCGAAGACCATCGGATTGTCGCCCTGCGCCGCGTGGAGATCGTCCATCGCGGTGTGGAGCTGCTTGTCGAGCTCGGTCGTGTCGCCGCCCGCTTCGCTCGCCTCGGAACGCGCGGCGCGGGTGGTAATCACCGCCGCAACCGCGGCCTTTTCAGCGTCCCACTTGAGCCGGACAGCATCGAGCGACGCGCGCGCGCTTTCGAGCTGGCCGTCGACTTCGGCAGTCCGCTTCGGGTCACCCATCGCCGACGCCGCCTCGCGGACCGAGATTTCACGTTCGACTTCAAGCAGTTCGACGCGGCGCACGCGGTCCTCTACGGGAGCCGGCGTGGCGTGCTGGCTGACCGCGACGCGCGCGCAGGCGGTGTCGAGCAGGCTGACCGCCTTGTCGGGTAGCTGGCGCGCCGGGATGTAGCGCTGGCTGAGCTTGACCGCTGCCTCGAGCGCCTCGTCGAGGACAATGACCTTATGGTGCTTGACCATCGCGTCGGCGACCGAGCGCAGCATCGCGATCGCCTTGTCGGTCTCGGGCTCGCCGACGTTGACCGTTTGGAAGCGCCGGGTCAGCGCCGGGTCCTTCTCGAAATACTGGCGATATTCGGCCCACGTCGTCGCCGCAATCGTCCGCAGCTTACCGCGCGCGAGCGCCGGCTTAAGCAGGTTCGCTGCGTCACCGGTGCCGGCCGCCCCGCCCGCGCCGATCAGCGTATGCGCCTCGTCGATGAACAGGATGACCGGCTTCGGCGACGCCTCGACCTCGTCGATCACCGCACGCAACCGCTTCTCGAACTCGCCCTTGACGCTCGCGCCAGCAGACAGCAGCCCGATGTCGAGCGAGCGCAGTGTGACATCGCGCAGGACCGGCGGCACGTCCCCGTCGGCAATGCGCCGGGCAAAGCCCTCGACGACCGCAGTCTTGCCGACGCCGGCCTCGCCGGTCAGGATCGGATTGTTCTGGCGGCGGCGCAGCAGGATGTCGATGCACTGGCGGATCTCTGCATCGCGCCCGACGATCTTGTCGATTTCGCCCGACCGCGCCTTGGCGGTCAGGTCGACCGAGAACTTCGCCAGCGCGCTGTCGCCGCTCGGCTCGCCGTCACCCTCGGCATCCGCGCCGCCGCCGCCGGCAACACTGCCCGACCCGAGGCGTCCGCTTTCGCTCGCCTCGCTCGATGCGCCGAGGATCGTCGCAAAACCGTCACCGAGCTTGTCGGCGTCGATCTTACGATATTCTTTCGAAACGCCGAACAGGACGTTCTTGAGATTGGGCGTCTTGAGGATGCCATAGAGCAGATGGCCGCTGCGGACCTTGTTGGCGCTGAACATCAGCGAGCCGTAAAGCCAGCCCTTTTCAACGGCTTCCTCGACCTGGACCGACAGGTCGACCGAGCTTGCCCCGCGCGGCAGGCCATCGAGCGCCGCGACCGTATCGCGCCCGAGCGCGCCGTCGTCGAGGTTGAAGTGGCGCTTGATCGCGGCAAAGTCGCCGTTGGCGTCGGCGTTGAGCGTGTGCAGCCAGTGGACCAGCTCGACGTAGGGATTGCCGCGCAGCTTGGTGAAGCCGAACGCGGTTTCGATGCTCTTGAGCGCCGACGGTGCCAGCCGTCCAAACAACGCGCTTCTGCTGATCTCGGCCATGTCGTGTCCCCCTCTAGGCCGCGCGCGTCGCGGCGTTGTCCCTTAATGCCAGATCGCGACGCGTCCGGGCAGTCCCGCGCGGCGCGACCCAACTCGTCCAGCCCAATCGAGTCTTGCCCAGCCTTGCCGGTTCGATCGCCCGTTCGGCGATCGTAACCCGTGCCCGCCAGTCGAGATGCTTCGGCAGCGCCGTCCGCGCCGCCTCGCCAAGTAGCCGGTTGGCATGCCCGCCCGGGAGCATATCCTCGAGACCCGCCATCGTCGTCACCCCGATCTCGAACGCGACGTCGAATTCGACCCCATAGAAACGCCCGCCGAGCGTTGCGCCGCGGCCTAGCCCGGCGTGCGCTTTGCCGATCGTCGTTCGTGCGTCGCTCGGAATCGTTCGCCAGCGCCCGACGGCTTCAACGACCTTGACCGGGCGTTCGAGCAAATGGCTCAACAGGTCGCCGACCGCCGCCGCCGAACGCAGCCCGGCAAGGTGGCCCGCGTACGGCAGCCGCCGCCAACCATCGAAGGCATCGCCGGTCTTGTCGGGTTCCGGCCGCATCGCCGCATCGACGAAGCTGAGGTCGGCGGCACCGCTCGTCGCGCCGATATAGCCGGCGAACCGGTCGTCGGCCGGCCGATCTGCCTGCGCGCAACGGTCCGCCTCCGCCCAGGCGCGATAAAACCGCTGTAGCGCACGGGCCGAAATCAGGTCGAGGAAATCCGCAAACGGCGTGACCCCTTTTTTGCGCCGCTCGAAAATCGCCAATTCAGTCAAGTGGATCGGCAACGCTCCCATCGGGCCAGTGAGACCGAGATGCTGGGACCGCACTGTCGGCCGCCGTTTGCCAGGCACGAACGCGGCAAGCGTCGTCCGCGGAAAGTCTTGCGATGGCTGCTGCGCGAGATCGACCGTCTCGCGCGATGGGTCGAGCGCTTCGCCGATCCGCGGGCCATCCGGCGTCGACGCGTCGATCCCGCGCCAGAAAGCGAACGCGCCCCATCGCGTCGGGTCGGCCTCGACCTCGGCAAGCAGAGCGGTCAGATGGTCGGTCGGCGTCCTTGCCATGCCCCCCACCCCCAAGTCAGTCCGTTGTCGGCGCGTACTTCGCATTCGGCGAAGCTGTTAATCGTGGCGAACTCCGCGAGGAATCGCGCGACGACGCTAGTGAACAGATAGGCGCTGGCTGCTTCGTAGCTGCCCATCGCGACCTGCAGCGTCAACTTTTGGCCGCGCTGGAACGCGACGCGCATGTCGCCCGCAACCCGGCGGGTAACGTTCGTCGCGGTCAGCCCAACGATGCCCTGGATTTCACGACGCAGTGCCGGAGCCTCGTCGCGGACATACAACGACAAATGGTCGGCGAGCAGGTCGGGCGCTCCATCGTCACGGACGAACCCGTCATGCCCCGGTGCAAGATGGCTAACGATCCGCCAGCCGCCATCGACCATCCCCATCGGCGGCTGCGGCCGTGTCGGGCCGCGCAGGATTGCGATCCCCGCGACGCCCTTGGTGTCGGTCAGCGAAAGATCGAGCGAGGCGGCGCCCGGCCGCAACCGCGTCGACAGCGCCCGGTTCGTCACAAGGCCACGCAGCCCGAGCTCGGTGATCCCTGCCGCGAGCCCAGGCTCACCCGGCGACGACAGGCTGATCCATGTCTCAGAGCCGATATAGTCGTTCTCACGCCGCTTTCGTGTTTCCGCTTCCGACAAGCGCCGTAACTTGCGCCGCAGCGAGTAGAATAACGGCCTCACCCCGCGTTGCGCTCGTCGTGCGTACAACGGCAGCGCCGGGATGCCGACGGCGTCACCCTTGGCAAAGGCGGTCACGGCATCGAGCCGATAGACTTCATAATCGAGCGCTGCAGCACGATCCGGCAGAATGATGTGTTCATGTGTCCGCTTGTCGACGATCGCGCGGTCGAAGCGCTTCTCGAACAGATTGATGACCGGCGTCGCGAACAGCACGACGGTGTCGTTCGACACGGCAGACGCGAGCGCCGGGATCGACCTGCGGAACAGGATAACGATATCGACCGCCCGCTCGGCGCGTGCCATTCCTGCCTTGAGACCCGTCAGCCGGGCAAACCGGAATTTCTCCGGCAGTGCAAAATACTCGGCAAGCAAGCGATAGCCGCGGAACGACCGCGCCTCGTTCGGCAATAATGCTTCATCCTCACCGAAACCAACCGCTTCGACCGGGCCTGCCACTTCGATCCAAGCGGAACGGCGCCCACGCTCAGGCGCAACGACACGAACGCCGATGCACTCGCTCAGCATTTGCTGGTGGACAAGGTTAGGTGTGTCGCCACCGCCGTCGAAAAACAGCGGCAACGCATCAATTCCCATCTCGGAGATCGTCGCCGCCGAGCTCGCGTCGATCCGAAGCCGCAACGCTGCGTCCCCCGGTGCGCCGTCGGTTGCCGCCGCCACAGCCGCGCGCGTCGGAAGATATTCGACTCCCGCCAGCTTTATCGGCCAGAGCGTAACGTCGAAGCCGGTCCGAAACTGCACCGGCAACGTCGTGTCGCCGGTCAACGACGCAATCAGCGCCGATCCTCGCGGATGAAGTGCGCCGGTCTTGATCCCGGGATCGTCCTTGGGTGTGATGGCGACGATCCCCATCGCCGGCGTGGTTGCGAGATAATGCGGATAGAGCGAATCGAGCAGGTATTGGGTGAAGACCGGGAACTGCTCGTCCATTTTCAAGCGGACACGCGCGTTCAGATAAGCGACCCCTTCCATCAACCGCTCGACGTGCGGATCGGGGTCGGTCGGGGCGTCGAGCCCGAGGAAGCCCGCAACCTGGCGGTGATCTTCGGCAAACTCTCCCGCGCGCCGCCTGAGATAACTCAATTCGCGATTATAATGGCCGAGAAGCCGCGGATCGATGGCGCTCATGACGACACCAGCACTTCGCCGGTTTCCAACGCGACCGATGTCTTGAACTCGATATAGCGGTCGTCGAGCGCGCCTTTCAGTTCGCCCTGGATGGTGAAGCGCAACTTGTTGTCCTCGTCGGTTGTCGCTTTGTCGAACGAGACATTGATCGACTGCGACACCAGCCGCGGCTCAAAAGTGCGCACCGCATCGGTCAGGTCGCGCGCGCGCTGCTCGAATGTCATCCGGTTGACCGTCATCGACGTCAGATCTGGTACGCCCTGATTGAGCACCGAACTGCGCACTTCGGGGAAGTCATCAAGCGGCACTGCCGCCGCAAAATGGATGTCGTTTAAAATCCAGGCGATATCGCGCATGACGCAGCTGCGGAGCTCGGCCTCATTGAATCGGTCGAGCGCGGCAATATAACATGGGGCGATATCACGTGACCCGTCTCCCTTGGTCCGCGCCATGCCGCCGATCAGCTTGTCGAGAACCGACGGCTTGAGAGGTCGCGTTTCCCGCGCCATTTCAATCCAGTCGAAGGTCGCGCAGCGCCAGGAATTCGACCTCGGGGCCATCGGTGGTGAAGATGCGTTGGCCGATACCGATCTCGCCGCCGCCGTCGTCGACCCATTCGGTCGCGCGAGCGAGATTGAGTTGCGGCTTATTGTGCTTGTGCGTGCCCGGATAGACGACCGGAATCATCGCCATCGAGGTCTGCCCCGACTTGAGTTCGATTTCGACCGCATGCAAAACAAAATCGCGCAAGTCGACCGGCTCGGCAGCCTTGACCCGCGTTACCGCGGCGAATGGGACAAAGCCGTACGCGTCGCCGACAATGACCTCGAGCATCGGCCCAAAGCGCGTGTCGGCGTCCGCGATCCATTCGAAACGTTCACCGTTCAGACTACCGGGAGTAGCGGGCGCCTCGGCGAGCGCGGCTTCGCTACGAGCGGCGGCGTCGGGGGCAAGGATAGTATAAGAGTGAAGTGCATCGAGCAGCCCCACGACCCAAGGCTCCTGGCCGACGAGCGACGTCGGCTTTTCTTTTCCCGCGAAGACTGCGTCGCGCGTCTTCATTGCGCCAAGCGCTTGGCCATAGACGTTGGCCATCATCATCGCTTTCGGATCGGCCGCGGCGAGCGCGCGAATTTGCGTCGACGCCTTATCCCAATCACCGGCAACCGCAATCAACTGCCAAAAAAACTGACGCGCACGCGAGTCGCCGGGAGTGCGCCGAAGCTCCTCCGCCAACATCGCGCGCGCGCCCGGCAGGTCGCCGGAACGGAGCAGTTCTTGTGCGTCCATGCTCCGTCCCCCTAAAAAACCGGATTAACCGGCAACGTTCTCCGCGATCTTCCACGTGTACGGAACAGCGGTATCGGCAGTACCGTCGGGCTTCTGCGGCGTATACTCGAATTTCACCGTGGCGAAGTTGATCGTCACGTTCTCGGTAAGACGATCTTCGCCGCCCGAACCGCCGGTGCTGACCGACGCGATGATGAAATCGGTGAAGGTGATCTTGACGTAAGGAACGGGAACTTCGCCGGCCTTCTGGACAGTCAAGACAGCATCACCAAGCGTGTTCTTGCCGTTAAGGCAAAGCAGCTGAAGCTTCGGCGACGCCTTGTCGACATACTTGGTGAACGAAATGTCCTGAACATTCGCTTTGCCCGATCCGCCGCCCTTGGCAACGTGCATCGAGCCGCTCTGGGACATGCCCCACGACCAGGCAAGAACATCGATCGAAGCGGTATGCCCGTGGCCGATGGACTCGCCATCGGCGCCGGGGATCTTGATGAACATGTCGACGGCCATAAAACTTCTCCTGTTGGGGGAATGAAATGATTATCGTTGCGCCGAGGTTTATCCCCCTGCCTGGCGCAGCGACGAAGTCATACTCAGGGAAATATCCATGCCTTCCATCTGGAAGTGCGGCACGAACTGGAAGCTGGCGCGGTAATAGCCAGGATTCTCCTCGTCTTCCGACAAGTCGATCTGCGCCGCCTTAAGCGGCTGCCGCGCTTTTTGCGCCTCGCTCGACATATCGGGCATGCCGTCAACGTAGAGCTGGACCCAGTCCTGCAACCGCCGTTGGAGCTGGGTGACTGTAGGCGTTCCGCCAACCCAGTCGCGAACCATGCACTTCAGGTAATGCGCAAAACGAGCACTGGTGAACAGATACGGCAGGCGTGCCGACAGGCGCGCATTCGCAGTTGCTCCCTTATCGGCATATTCCTTCGGCATGTGCAGCGTCTGACCGCCGATGAAGGTCGCCTGGTCGGTGTTCTTGCGGTGGATCAGGCCGATCAGTCCCGCCGCCGACAATTCGCCCTCGCGACGGTCGCTGATCGCAACTTCGGTCGGGCACTTGACTGCAGTATCACCATCGTCGGTCGGGAACATCGCCGTCGGCAGCCCCTCGACCGTGCCGCCCGACTGCACGCCGCGAATGCGCGTGCACCAGCCGAACTCCTTGTGCGCGGCAGTGATGCGGACCGCCATCGCGTGCGCGGCGTTCATCCAGTTATACTTGTCGTGATCGCCGCCGGTATCCTCCTCGAACGCAAACTGTTCGACCGGCTCCGACGTTGCGCCATACGGTTTGCGGGCGAGAACGCGCGGCATCGTGAGTGCGATGTAACGCGAATCGTCCTTCGCACGCAGTGACCGCCACGCAGCATATTCAGGCGTGTCGAAAATCTTCGCGAGGTCGCGCGGCTTGGTCAGGTCCTGCCAGCTGTCCATGCCGAACAGCGCCGGCGAGGTACCCGAGATGAACGGCGCGTGCGATGCGCTCGACACCTTGGCCATGCCCTCGAGGACTTCGACATCGGTCGGGCTCTGGCTGAAGTAATAATCGCCCATGAGACAGCCGTACGGCTGGCCGCCAAGCTGACCGAACTCCTGCTCGTAGACCTTCTTGAACAATGGGCTCTGGTCCCAAGATGCGCCGCGATAGCTGCTGAACATTTTGCGCAGCTCGTCCTTCGAGACGTTCATCACCTTGATCTTGAGATCGGTCGATGTCTCGGTATTGAAGACGGTATACTGCAGCCCCCGCCACGCCGACTCGAGCGCCTGAAACTCTTCGTTGTGAATGATCACGTTGACCTGCTCGGTCAGCGTCCGGTCGAGCGCCGAAATCATGCTCTCGATCGTGCCGATGACATCGCCGGGCATGACGTTCGAACCCGCCAGCGCCTGCTCGGCAAGAGTCCGGACCGCCATCTCGACACGGCTCTTCGCCTCGTCGGTACGCGGCTTGAACTCCTTCTGGAGCAGCGCCGAAAAATCGTCGGTCGTGATTTCGGCGGCAGCCGGCGCGCCAGATTGCGCCAAGGATGCTGGATCAGTCGCCATATATACCCCCTAAGACTTAAGCGTCGGCCGCCGAGCGGCCCTTGGATTCGGCTGCCAGCGTCGACAGCAATTCCGGGTTCTTGAGCAGCTGGTCGATGACGCCCTCAGCCTTGTCCTTGCCGTCCATATAGGCGAGCAGATCGGACAGCTGGCGACGCGCCTCGAGCAACTTGGCCGTCGCGGGAACTTGCTCCGCAACGCGACCCGGCGTGAAATCATCCATCGTGTTGAAGGTCAGGTCGACTGCGAGCTTTCCTTCGCCGGTCAACTTGTTTTCGACGAAGAAGGCCGCGCGCGGCGCGATCGATTTCTGGAATTCGCCGAAATTATCCATGTCGACGTTGGAAAAGTCGCGCTCCGCCATCGCCTTCTTGTCTTTCTCGGACTTGCCGGAAAGATCGGACATGATGCCCATGACGAACGGCAACGAGACTTTTTCGACCGAACCGTAGGTCGCGACTTCATACTCGATGTGGACCCGCGGTGCACGGTTGCGCTTGATGAATTTTTGACCGTCCTGCGCCATGTCGACATCCCCCTGCTTTGTTCGTGCTTGGCCGACCCCATTGGAGTCGCGCCGTCATTCCGACTTTGCTCTACTCGCTCTTGATTGCCAATAGACGAGTCACCTCATCGGCACCGTTTGGCGCGATTTCTCGAATAAGTTCCATGAAATCCTTATCGACCCATGAACGAATGCGCTTCAGCATAAGTGGAACCGGGCTCGTAGGCTCATTGTCGGCATAGTAACGACAAATTGCATCGATCGCGGCGAGGACGTCGGCGCGGGTCCGCGGCGGGTCCGCCGAGAACGCGCGGGGTTTAGCCGACGCGGTCGTGTCACCGGGCACTAGCGCGGTTTCCATGACAGTTTCACCATCCTCGACCTCGACCACGGCGTTCGGATCGGGAAAACTCACCAAAAAACCTTCGACAGCGGCATCCATCGATTTGAGCTGGGCGATGACCGGGCCAAAGCTCGGCGAATCGACCGAATGCCCGTCATAGATCGCCATGATGTCATAGAGAATGTCCGCCATCGCCCGCAGCGGCGGCGCGGCCGTGGTCACTTGCGCCCTTATCCCCAATGCGATTGCCGACGCCTGCGCGCTGTCGATGCCCTCGACCGTATTGCTCGATCCAGCCGCAGCTTCGGCAGTAGCATCGGCGGCGGCGGCCTCTGGAGCGATCGAGCGCATGATTACCCGAAGTAGTCGCGCGCCTTCATGAGTCGACTTGCCAGTCTTCGCCGCGACCGCGCTAATCGCGCCGCTTGTAATCTTTGCTGCAAGCGAAGTATCGTCATTGTTGGTCCATTCGAGGACCGTGCCGGACGCCTGGACCAGCATCGCCGAGGTGAATTCGACGGTCGACGGTGCCGGCAACCGGGCGATTGCGGCGCGCTGAAGGGGGAGAATCAGCGCCGCCGGGCGCGACAGCGACGATAATTCGTTGACCCGTCCGATCGCCATCTCTTCGGCCGGACCGGGGTGAAAATCCTCCCAGTATAATTCCGCAAAGCTCTTGATCAGTTCGAGCGCGGCGTTGGCTACAGCGAAATCGCCCGCGCGAACCGAGGCCTGGACCGCAACGATCGCGGGAGTCTGATCCTTGGTCTTTTCGAGAAATTCGACGCACCTGTTGACGACCTTGCGCAGGTCGCCGGCAGACTGGTTGGCAAATTCGCCAGGAGCATCCTCGATATCGCGGAACGCGGGATCATCGCGGAGGTATGGCCCAACCGGCGCATCTTCGCTGATCGGGGCGCTGAGCTTGTTGAAATCAAAGGGCAACTGATTCTCTTTCGTTCAAGACGCGCGAGCGAGCATCGACTTGGCGCCGTCGCCGACAAGTGCGAATGCACCCCAATAATACGGATGCGATGTGTCAGGGTTACGGATCATCTGCGACTGCGCGGCGCGAAGCGAATCGCCGATCGACTTGGTCGCGCCGGACTTGAACAGCGTTTCGACCAGCTGGGTCGATGCCGCGACCTGCCGCCCATCGCGGGTCTTGAACCCGTCGGGAATCGCCCAGTGCGTCGTCAAGACGGCGCGGCTGCCTGCGACGAGGAATGCGCGGACGAGGCCGTTCAGAGTTTGCGCCTGCCCCTGCCGGACCCGGATGCCCGACCCGCTCGCGCGCGACGCGGTCGTCTCGGCGGCGGTGTTGCACGCGGACAGCACCACGAGATTGGCGTCGAGCCCGAGGTTGGCAATTTCCTCGAAGCTCAGCAGCCCGTCAGAATTCGGCGAGTCGGAGATCGACGTGACCAGCGCCGGCGGACTGTCGCAATCGAGTTCGCCTTCCTTGAGCCCGTGCGTGGCGAAGTGGATCACGGCGTAATCGCGATACGCCTTGGTCGACGCATTGTTCGCGGTGAGCGCTGAATCGGAAAAGTCCGCGCCTTCGACAAGCTTGCTTCCTGGCCCCATCACCGCCGCCGCCGCCGCCAGTTCCTTCGCGCCGATCGGGCGGAGCGAGGCGAAACCCTGGCGGAGCGCGTCGGCGCGGCCGGCGCAGCGTCCGGCGAACGAGCCCCGATTGGGGACCGCAGCGAGTTCGGTCGCATTCGGCACCGCGTGATAGCCGAAGCCGAGATACGGCAGCGTTGCGCCTGATGCCTTTTGCGTCCGAGCGACGAGGAAGGACCGCGGGGACACCGTCGTATCGAGGTCGACAGTGCTCGCAAGGAACTTCACCTGGCTATAGTCGCGCGAGTTTTTCATCACCGAAATTGCAAATCCATCGACGCTCGCCTGATCGACGACGAGGACACCGAACGGAAGCTGGGTCATCGCCCCGGTCGGCTCGGTGATGAGCGTCGTGACACCGGCGAGCAGATCACGCCCGGGCCCGAGTAACGCCTCGTGCAACTTGAACGCGCCGGGAATGTCGAAAACCAGCGGGATGACCCGGCCGTCGGCGGCGATATTGCCGTCGATCGACGACCGCACATCGACTGCGAGTTTGGCCAATTCTGCGGTCGGCAGCCCGGCCGGATAAACCGCCGACGCGCCGTGGGTGGCGACGATGACATATGTTGTCGCCGGCAGTGTCAGGAGCTTGACATAGGCCTCTCCCGGCTTGAGCGCGGCTTGAAGCTCCCCAAGCGTGGCGATCGTATCGCTCGCCTGCTGATATTGCTGGTCGCCGGCGAGTTCGGTGCGGACCTGGACCGCGCGCGCCTCGGCGACGTCCAGCTCGGCGCGGACGGCGGCGCGGTCCTTGGCTGCCGTCTCGGGCAGGCTGGCGAGACGCGTTGCAAGCACGCGTGATTCCCTGTCGAGATCCTGCAGCGCCTTCGCGCGCACCGCCGCGTCGCTCGATCCGCTCTCGAAAATCTTCTCGATCTGGGCGATCTGCGCAGCAACCGCGGGGGGCGCGATGAATTGCGAGGCGAGGAAGAATTGCGCGCGTGCCGAATCTGCCCCGGTGCCGCCCGCCGCAATATCAGCCGCGAGGACTCCGAAATAGCCCTCGAGCCCCGAGACACCCGACGACGTCGATGGACCAGCCCGCTTGAGGACGTCGAGTGCGCGCTCATATTGGACCCGCGCCTCCTTTCGGTCGCCTTGACGCGCAAGGAAGCCGGCATAGTCTAGCCGACGCTGCGCCACGAGCGGCGTATCGGTGTAGATCGTCGAACGATCGAGGCGATCGGTCGACTCGGCATAGGCCTTGCGAGCAGTCGCGAAGTCACCGAGATGCGTCGCGATCCGTCCGCGCTCGGCCGCAACCGCGCTGCGGAGCCACAACAGGTTCGACGTTTCCAAGTTCGCGTTATCGAAGCGCGACAGCAGTTTCTCATCCTGCGCCAGCACGACCGAGGCTTCAGCGAAGGCTCCGGTTGCGACCAGCGCGGCCGAACGAACATATAGCGCCTCGGCCTGGAGGACCACTGGCCCGATCCAGCTAAGGTCGCGCGACCCAAGTCCGCGCGACGCACCGTTGGTGTTGAGTTGGCGCAGGACAGCGGGGTCGCGCAGCGGCGCGTTGTCGAGCGATGCAAGGCGAACCGGATCACGATCTTCGGCGAGCGCGGCCTGTGACAGCGTTGCGGCGGCGGGATAGTCGCGACGATTGAGCGCGTCGATGGCGCGATAGACCTGCAATTTGCTCCGCAACCGATCGCCCGACAGGCCGCGAGGCGCTTCGGCGGCATCGAGCAACGCCGCTGCCTGGTCGAGATAGACCTTGGCGACGTCGCGGTAGCCGAGGTTCGATTCCGACAGCGCCGCATCGAGCGTCAGATTTATCCGGTCCGAGCGCGACGCTTCGAGCGGCAGCTTGGCGAGATAACGCGTCACGATCTCGCGAGCCTCGCCGTGCTGCCCGCGGATCGAATAGTCGAGCACCTCGGTCCGCTGGTCGCCAAGCGCCGACTCGTCGGCGATCACCGCAGCGAGTGCGACACCCGCGGGCGGTGGCGGCGCGTCTGCGGGAACGAGCGCATCGCCTTTGCCGGCCCCCTTGGCGCCAATCTTCGCCCCGCCCACCGAGCGCAGGCCGGTTGCAAGATTGTCGGCGAAACGCTTCAGGCCATCGACTGCGTAGATCTTGCCGCCATGCGCGACCTGAACCGCAATCGCCTCATATCCCGCCTCACGCGCGACGCAGCGCCGCGCGGTGCCCACGCCGAGTCCGGCAACAGTCACCGCGATGGGCGCGCCGCACGCTAGCCGGGCATCGCGTGATTTATCGAGCAGCGCCGTCGCGTCGGCGGTCGCGGCAACGACGTGATACCGACCAACCGAAGCGGTCTCGGTCCAACCCCGACAGCGAACGTTGAAGCTGGTGTCGAACAGGCCGGGCGCGGCAGGATCGCTCCACGTCCGCTCGGCACGGCAAAGCTCGCCCTGCGGTCCGCGCCCAAGATCGATCGTGTCGGGCAGCGCCGCCGAAGCTGAAATATCCGCCATAAGCGCGACCGCGAGCCCGATTAACCGCACGATGCGCATCATGGCCGGCTCTCCCCTCGCGAACGAGTCTGGGTGGGCGTCACAGCGCAGCGCGCTGCACCGGTCCCCGGCGCGCAATCGTCGTCGTCCTCGCGCCAGAGCGCCTCGTTGGTTGCGCCGGTGATCAGCTCAATCGACAGCGCGAGGTCGGGCGCGCTCGAGATCAGCAGCGTACGGCCTGGATCGGCGAGATTGATCAGCGGGATCGAGACCGCCGACTGGATGCAGCCCGACGTCGATAGCGCGACACAGCCATTGACCCGGATATTATTCGGACTGATCCCGTCGAGATTATCGGCATTGATGCTGATCGCCGAGGCGATACCGGTCTTGCCGGCGATCGAACCGAATACCGCGATGACCGGATCCGCCGACGTCGCCCCAGCGACCTTGTTGAATTTGAGAGTCCCCGCCTCGATCCCGCCGCCGGGCGTCGCCGTCGGACCGGTATTCTGGATCAGCGCCCATTGGCCCGGCGCAAGGACGAGCGTCCCCGCCTTGACCAAGGCCTGCGGCGCGGGAGCCTGCTTCGAATACGGCGGGGTCGCAAGGTACAGCGAGGAAGCGGAATTGTTGACGAACTGGGTCCGCGCCTCGGCGGCGTTCAGCGGTGCTCCCGACGCCGGCAGCAGCTCGTCGATGAACGGCCGCCCGGCTGCGGGAGACGGGGTTTCGCCGAGCGCGACATAGGTCGCGCGGAGCTGAACGGTCGATCCCGCGGCGTTGATCTGGCCGCCGGTGCCGGTCACCGAATTGTCGAGACCCGACACTGCGAGGACCTTGATTGCGTTCGCCGTCGTCGTCGTCTTGTCGAGATCGGCACCGCCCGCGGCACCTCCGAGCGTCAGCACCCGCGGCGTCGTCGCAGCCGCCGCACTGGTGAATGTCAGGCGGTCGGCAATGCGAATATCGCCGGTGGTGCGAATGCCGAAGGCACCGGTGACTCCCGCAAGCCCCCCGCTCACCGCAGTGACGCCGTCGAGGTCGACGTCGCCGATATCGACCGGACGCGCGACGGCGGCGATTTCGAGGACCGGCGTCTGGAATTTGCGAAGGTCGGCCTTCGACAGCGTGTATTTCGTCGCTCCCGCCGCCGCCCCGGCACCATCGCCGAGCGACACGCCGGCAGCGTTACCGGTGACGTCGAGCTGGATCCGCGTCGCGGCGACAAGCGTGGTCCCCGTCCCGATCGACAGCCGCTGCGAGTCGAGCGTCATCGTGCCGCTGCTTGCCTGCGTCGCCCCGCCGAGTGTGATCGTGCCGTTGTTCGCCTTGACAGTGTAGTTCGCCGTCCTAACCGCACCGCCGATCGTTGCCGAGCCGTTCGTTGCGGTGATCGACGTATCACCCGTGGTCGTCACCGCCCCTGAAATCGTCGCGTCCGTCGCGGCGGTGACGGTCAGCTTGGCCGCGCGGCTGACCGCGGCGAGCGTCGCGCTGCCGGTGCTTGCGGTCACAAGCGCATCGCCCCCGGCATTGATGTCGCCCGTCGCGATCGGCCCGGTGTCGGCGGTTATAGTCGCCGCGCCGCCCGCCGTCATCCCGCCAGCAATCGCAACTCCGGTCGCGCCACGCAGCATCACCGTCGTCGCGGCTTGCGTCGAACCGAGGCTTAGTGCGCCCGAGCTAGACAAGGCATCGAGCGCGGCTCCCGACTTCACCAGTCCGACAACGGTGAGCGCGGTTCTGGCGCGGAGGGTCGCCGCTCCGCCAGCCGCAATCGAGCCGAACTGGAGATTGCCAGTCGTTGCGGTCGCGTTCAGCGCGCCGGTCGTGGTTGCGGCACCGGTGACCTCGATCGACTGGCTGGCGCCGAGCGTCGCCGCTCCGGTCGCGGCGAGGCTCGCGACGACGATAGCGCCGTTGTTGGCGGTGATCGCCGCCGGTCCGCCGGTCGTCACTGCGCCCGTGTGGATCGTGGCGCTATCCGACGTTGCCGTGAGCGCGCCGCCCGTGGTGGTCGCGCCGGTTACCGTGATCGCGCCCGCCGCATGGAGCGTCGCGTCGAATGCAGCCGTGATCGAACCGAACGCGAGGCTTTCGGCGGTTGCGGTCAAGGCTCCGGTCGACGTGGCCGCACCTGTTATCGTACCCGCGTTCGCAGCGGTCAGGGTGATGCCGTTGCCCGACACGTTCGGCGCGGTAATCGAGCCGGCTGTGCTTGCGAGGGTCAGTTTCCCGCTCGCCGTCACATCGGCGGTGAGGATCAAATCGCTCTGTGCCGCGAGCGATGTCGCGCCGCCTGACACCGTCTCGGCAAATGTCGCTGCGCCCCCGGCTGTCGCGGTAAGCGCAGCGCCCGCGTTGGTCCGTTGCACGACGATGATATCGCGGCCGCTGGTCAAGGTAATGTTGCCGGTGGCATCGAGCGCGTCGCCGGCGGCGGTTGCGCCCAGGTTGATATCGCGTACTGCCGTCAGCGTCGCATTACCCCCCGCCGATGACAGGCCGGAAACGGCGATGTCGTTCGCGCTGTTGAGGATGAGGTCGCGCGCCGCGGCAATGGTCGCAATTGCGATATCGCCGCCCGTCGAAACCACGGTCGCGTCACGCCCAGCGGTCACCGTCCCGGCGGTGACGCCAAAGCCGGTCAGGAAGACATCGCCCCCGGTGATCGTCGTGACCGTCGTCGTCCCGTTGAGCGAAGCAAGCCGCACCAGACCCGGAGCGGTCGCGGCGTTAACGGCAAGGTTGCCGCTGGCGAGTGCGACGACATTTCCGCCGGTCAGGCCGCCGACCACGCCACCCTCGACCGGATCGACGATCGACGAGCCATCAGCGCGGAAGATCGTCGCGACTGCGTCGCCACTGTTCGCGCCGGTCGAGGTCAGCGCCCCGGCGGTGAGCGACCCCGCCGTCGCCACCGCAACGATGTCGTCGCCCGCGGTGATCGTCCCGATCGACACCGACGGTCCGACGACGATCGCGTCGCGTCCGGCATTTCCGGTCGTCAGCGTCGCGCTGCCCTGCGTCGCGTCGACGATGATGTCGCCGCTGGCGTTGAGCGTGGTTCCGGTCGCTGCGCCGTTGCGCGTCGCGACGATGACGCGCGCCGGCAGCCCGGCGCCGCCGCTCGTGACCGTATCGAGCGTCGCCAGCCCAGCCGCCGTCACGACGCGAACGTCGCCGAGGGAATCGCTCGCATTGGTCGTCACGGTGCCGAGGCTTGCCCCGGTCGCCCCCGAGATGACGATGTTCCGACCGGCGAGCCCGGTGATCGTCGGGCCGCTGACCTGATACGCATCGGCGAGCGCAACGCCGTTGGCATCCGTCGCCGCGACGGTCGTGACCCCGGCCTCGGAGTCGGAGGCGGTGCCGACGAAGCTGAGCTCGGAAGCGCTCGCCGTGCCTGTGGTGGAGGCCACGACGATATCATCGCGCGCGGACGCCGCACCGGTGATGCTCGCAGTACCGCTGCTCGCTGCGACGGTGATGTCGCGAAGCTGGTTCGTGGCAGCGGCGACGGTTCCGAGCGTCGCCCCGGTTGCGCCGCTAAGCTTGAGGTCAATCGCTGCGACCTGCGCCGACGTCATCAGCGGCGTTCCCGTGCTGACCGTCAGCGTCGCGAGCGAAACCGCCCCGGCGGTCGATGCGAGTGTCAGGCCACCGTCGACCGTCGCGCTGCCGATCGTCACGTCGTTCAGCGCGCGAAGATCGGCGCTGGCGCTGTTGAGGGTCGCGATGGTGATCGACTTGACGCCGTCGGTCACGACCGGCTGGACCTGAACCGTCGCCTGGTCGCCGAGCGAAGCGGCGGGCGTCCGCAGCGCGCGCAATGTCGCGCCCCCGGCATTGAGGTCGCCGTTGCCGAGGCGGACGACGAGCGAGTCGGCGATGAAGCCGCTCCCCGACGCAGTTTCGACGCCGTCGCTATTGGCGGTCAGCACCATGTTGTTCGCGAGCGAAATCGATGCGGGCAGCGGAGCAGTCCCGATCGACGCCTCAAGCAGGATATCGCGCGCCGCGTTCTGCGTCGTTCCGGGCGCCGCCGTCGCGTCCGTCCCGAGGACAATGCCGCCGCGGCCGTAGACACTGTAGCGTCCCGCGCTGGCGGCATCAGCCGACACCGTCGATAGCCCGGTCGCGGCGACGAGGATGCTCGCGCCGTCGGTGCGGCCAAGCGCGGTCTCACCCGGAAGCGCAACGCCGTTGCCCGCAAGATCGGTCAGGCCGGCGTTGCTCACGCTGGTTCCGGTTGTCGTCAGGACGCCGTCGAGCGTGGCCGAGCCGCCTCGCGCGACCGCGACGATGTCGTCTCCGGCGGTTAGCGCGAATGGCGCGGTGACGGTGGCGCCGACGAGGACGATGCTGCCGCTCGTCGTAATCGCCTGCGCGGCGGTGATCCCCGCCGCCGAGAACGCGCGAAGCGACGACGGAGATGCGCCCATGGTCTCGACGAGCCCGAGATCGATCGTGCCGCCTGCCGCGAGCGCGATGTTGCTCCCGCCGAGTGCGGTCAACGCGCCGCCGCCAGCGACATTGGTCAACAGTAAGCCGTCGGCCCGGCGTGCATCGGTGAGATCGCTCGGCGATCCGACGGTCCGCAAGGTCGCGCCGCGAACGTCGATTGCGCCAGTCGAGACGAGAACGAGGTCGTCGCCGGCGGTCAACGTGCCGGTCGGGGCGAGCAGGCCGATACTGGCGACGACGATCCCGCGGGCTGCGGTTGCACCGGCGAGGGCGACGGCGCCGTTCGACTCGACGTGGATGTCGCGGCCGAGACCCGAGGCGGCGCTGAGCGTCGCCGCGCTAAAGTCGATGTTGCCAGCGGCGGTCGCGACGATATTCGCTCCTGCAAGCCGGGTCAGCGCGCCGTTCGTCGTCGCATCGGTTCCGGCGACGATTGCGTCGGTGATGACCGTATGACCCGCCCCGTAACCGGTTCCGGCGTCCGCGCCGGTCGAGATGAGCCCGATGCCCGCGGTGTCGTCGCCCGCTTGCAAGTCGGCGCTTCCGGTCGTCATGATCGTAGCGTTGGTCGCAGTGATTGCGCCGCCGCTGGTCAGCAGGATGTCGTCACCCGCGACCGCGCTCCGAGTCACCACGACGCTCGTTCCGGACACCGCGAGGGTGCCACCCGTCGCGGTGCCGTCGCCGAGCAGCGCGGTGCCACCGGTGACAATGATCGAGCGCCGCGCCACTGCGGTCTCGGTCGCTCCCGCGGCAAGCGACGCGGCGTTCGTCGCGGCAATCGAGATGTCGCCCGTTCCGTCGGCGGCGGTGCCCGCGACGACGACCGTGCCGAGCGTGACGCTCGGTCCGGTCGCGAGGATCGATCCGGTCGCGAGCAAGGGGCCGGTGGCGAGCACGCTCGACCCGGCTTGGCGCCCACGCAACACGATCGTCTGCGCGGCGACGGTGTCCGGGTTAGCGATGCTGGCTGCGCCGCCCGCCGTATTGAGGATGCTCGCTGCACCGGTCTGCGATCCGACAAGGATGGAATTGATCTTCGTCGGGTCGGACGGCGTCGCACGGAGCGTCGCCGCGCCGGTGGCGCTGAGGATCTGGAGCGCGCCAACCTGCCCGCCATTTGCGACGGCGAGCGAGGCGACCTCGGCCCCCGCCCCGCCGGCGGCGGTGACATCGACCCGGCCATAGCCGCTGTCAAGGCCGTCGATCGTGATCGCCACCGGGCTGATCGTCGCCGTATCGTTGCCGCTCGCCGCAATGCCGGTGAGCGCGACGTTGCCCGTCGCGGTGATCGTCGGAATGGCGATCGTGCCGGGTGCGGTGACGGTCACCGCGCCGCCGGTCAGCGTCGCAAACCGGACCGACCCGCCGCCGCCTGCCGCCGCCGCAAGGACGATGCCCGGCTGGCGCGCCTGCGTATCGAAGCCGCCGCCAAGGGTCTTGGCGTTGGCGACGAGATCGGTCGTTGCACCGTCGATGCTGATCGCCGCGCTGATCGACAGGCCGCCGCCAGCGGTCGATGCGTCGGCGACCGCGTTGGCGGTCCGCGCTCCACCGACGTTCGACTGGAGCGTGCCGCCGCTTCCGGCGAAGGTGACGCCGCCGCCGGTCGCGACGATGCCGACGCGGCCGGCGGCGTGCTGGTCGAACGACGTCGCGGCGGTGCCGAGCGTGACCGACCCCGCGCCAACATCGAAGTTCGCGGTTTTCGCGGCGTTCGCCTGCGCGATCGATACGACTCCGCCGATCGTCGCATTGGTCGTCGCGCGGATGATGGCGTTCGACCCGCCGAGCCCGGTCAGCACGCCGGTCAGCAGGGTACCGCTGGCGTCTGTCGCGGCGGTGTCAGCCCCGAGCCCGGTGACAGTCAGCGTTGTCGCGGTGACCGCGCCGGAGGTCGCCGAGGCGATGATATCGTCGCCGGCGGTCGCAGTGCCGATCGTCGCGCTGCCGCCGGTCGCGACGACCGATGTCCCGGCAATGCCGGTCGCGATCGTCGCCAGTCCGCCGCCGGTCGAGGTCGCGCGGACGTTGCCGAGCGTCGCTGTGCCCGAGGTGATCGTCGCGGCCGTACTCGCGAGCGCGTCGACATTGCCGGTATCGGCGGTCCCGGAATCGACCACAGCCGTCCCGCCGCTCGCTAGTGCGCGGACGCTGCCGGTCGCGTGGCCCGTCGCGACGTGCGCGGTCGCCCCCGTCGCGACGACGTTCCCGCCCGCGGTGCCGGTGGTGACATCGGCGAGCCCTCCCGCCGTCGCGGTGACGTTACCGCTCGCCGTCGCGGTGCCGATCGTCGCGTTGCCGCTGCCAGACTGCGTCGCGGCGATGTTGCCGCCGTTCGCGGTGGCGGTCCCGATCGAGGCGAGGTTGCCGCCGGTGTGGACCGTCGCGGTGATATTGCCCGACACCAGCGACTGGCCGCTGACGACGCTCGCCGGGCCGAATTGCGCGTCGGCGGTGATGTTGTGCGCGTCGGCCAGCGTGATCGTCGCGCTGCCGCCGGTCGTCGAGCGGCTCGTCGCGCCAATGTCGGCGGCGACCGACACGCCGTCGCTGACGAGCGCTGCGTTGAATGCATCGGCGAGAATCGAGCCGCGCGCGCGTCCGGTGGTGACGGTCGCATCGCCCGACAGGCTATGCGCGGTGACGTTGCCGGTCGAGACCGCGCCGAGCGTCGTCCCGTTGGTGATCGTTGCGCTGGCGTCGCCGTCGGCGAGGATGTCGCCAACCGTCGCGGTGCCGGAAGCGATCAGTGCGATGCCGCCCGCCGCCGTTGCCAGCGCCCTGACGTCGCCGCGCGTCGTCGTGCCCGAGACGATCGTCGCAGTGTGGCCAGCGGCGAGGCTCTGCGCGGTGATCGTGCCGCCGACGGCGGTGTTCGTTCCCGCAGTCGCGGCAGTGATTGTCGCGTCGCCGGCATGGCTGGTGACGCCAATGTTGTGCGTTGCGGTGCCGTTCGCGAGCGTGGCGGAGTCGCGGGCGTCGAGCACGAGGTCGGCGAGCGGGGTGATCGTGGCAACGTCGCCCGCGGTGAGGATACCCATCGCCGTGATTCCGCCCGACACGCCGCCGGTACCGGCAGTGAGCGTCGTCGAGCCGATCGAACTGCCGTTATTGACGCCGATCGACCCAGCCGCTGTCGTCAGGATGATCCCTGCGTCGGGCACGGTTGCAGCGCCGTTGAATCCGCCGAGGTCGGCGTCGATCGTCTTGCGCTGGGTCGCGATGCTCGTCGCGTTGACCCCGGCGAGCGAAATCAGCCCGTTCGTCGCGACGTCGATCGCGCCGTTCGCCTGGATGCTGTCGCCGGTCAGCGACGCCGCGTTGCTCCCCGAAGTCGGGCCGCGCGCGGTGATCGTCCCGCCGCTGCGGAGCGCGGTCAGGGTAATCGTGCCCGGCGTCTTGAGCAGGATATCGCCGAGCGCCGCCTGTCCCGCGACCCCGCCGCCGAGCGCGATGCTCGAGCCCGCGACGGTGTACGTGCCATGCCCGGCGGCCGTCGCGCCGTCGCCCGCAGCAACCGTACCGGTGACGCCGACCGCGTCCGCCGCAGAGATAGATAGATTGCCGGTCGTCGCCGCGTCGGCGATCGTAACCGTGCTGCCGGTCGAGGTCAGGGTGACATCGGCATCAGCGGCGGTCGTTGCGCCGGTGAACGTGCGCAGCGTCGGGTCGAACAGCGCGCGCTCGGTCGCGGTTCTCGCCGCGCCGGTCCCCGTAAGCGAGATCGTGCCGCCTGTCAGAACGGTGATCGCGCCGTTTGCCTGCAGCGCGGTGCCGGCGAACGATCCGGCGCTGCTGCCTGCCGTCAGACCGCCGACAGTGATCGTCTTGCCTGACTGCAGCGTGTCGACGATAACCGTTCCGGGCGACGACAGCGCGACGGCTCCGGTGGCGCTCTGGACGACGCCGGTTCCGCCGAGCGTGATGCTGTTACCAGTCACGGAATAGTTGCCGCTGCCACCCGCTGTGAAGGCGTCGCCTACAGTGACGGTGCCGGTTACCCCCGCGAGGTCGCTCGCGACGATCGACAAATTGCCGGTCGATGCGGCGTCGGCGAGCGTCACGGTGCTCCCGGTCGAGGTCAGCGTGACGTCGGCGTCGGCGACGCTCGCCCCGGCGAATCCGCTCGCGATCGTATAGGCTCCGCGCCGCGTCGCGGTCGCCTGCGGCCCGGTTCCGGTGAGCGTGATCGCGCCGGTCGTCGTCGCGGTGATCGCGCCATTCGCCTGGAAGCCGACCCCGCTCAGCGAGCCCGCGCTCGTCCCGGTCGTCAGCCCGCGCGCGGTGACGGTGCCCCCCGCCTGCACCGACCCGATGCCGATCGACCCGGGTGAGGCGAGCAGCACGTTGCCGGTTGCGGCGATCAGGTTTGCGGTCGACGCCGTCCTGATTGCGCTGCCACCGGTCAGTGTCGCGTCGCCACCGGCTGCCGTAATGTTGCTTACGGTCAGCAGTCCCTGCGTCGGATCGCTGCCTACGGGCGTGAAGTCGGCGTGGAGGTTGACCCCCGTCGCGGCGGCGACCGGCCCCACGGTGACGGCACCCGCCGCCGAACGGACTTCGACGCTGCCGGTGACACTTGTGTCGCCGCCAAGGGCGACATCGCGCTGCCCGACGGCAGTCCCGGTCGTGCCGATGATGTTCGCCGTAACGGTCGAGACCGCGCCGAGCGACACCGCGCCCGTGGTTTCGAAGCGGTTGGCGACGATCGGGGTGTAGCTCGCGACCGACGTTGCCGCGCCGGGATTGGCGAGCGACAGGCTGAGGCCGTCGATGCTGCCCAGCGTCACCGGCTGCGCGGTGTTGCCGAGCGCGATCAGGATCGCCGAGCGGTTCCCCGTCGTGGGGCCGACCCCTGCCCCAGCGATCAGGTTCGCGCCGCCGCTGATCGACCCCGCGCTGTCGAGGACGAGGCGTTGTCCGCCGAAGCCATTGTCGTCGGCGATGATCGTTCCCGCCGCGCCGATGCCGCCGGTGCCAGTGGCGCGGATCCAGACGTTGCCGGTCGCCTTCTGCGTCGTTCCCGCGCCGCCGAGCGACACCGTCGCACCCTTGATGACGTAGTCGCCGCTGCCACCGCCGAAGCCCGCCTCGGCGTTGCCCGATACCGTTGCGGTCGTCGCGGCGGTGAGGAGGATATTGCCCGTTGCCGCGATCGCGCCGATTGTCACCCCGCTGCCGGTCGAGGTCAGCGCGATATTGGCATCGGGGACGGTGGCCGGGCGGGTGAAGCCAGCGAGATTCGCGTCGATCGCCTGGCGCGGCGTCGCGACGGTGAAGCCCGCGCCGGTGAGGTTGATCGCCGCGACCGTCGAGACCGCGACCCCGCCGTTCGCGGCGATGCTTGTGCCGGTAAGCAACGCGGCGCTGCTTCCAACCGTCGGGCCGCGCACCGTCGCACTGCCCCCGGCACGGACCACGTCGACCGTCACCGCACCCGACGAGGCGAGCAGGACATTGCCGAGCGCGGCGATCGCGTGCGCGCCGCTGGCCTTGGCGATCGCGGTCCCGGTCAGCGTGGCGTCGCCGCCGAACGCGCTGACGTCGCCGACGGTCAGCGTCGCGGCGTCGGCATGCAGTTTTGTGAAGGTCGCGGCCGACACGGGGCCGGTCACGGCGACGGTGCCGTGTGTCGCGGACACCTCGACGCTCCCGGTCGCGCTCGTCACCCCGGCAAGCGACACTTCCCGGTTACCCGGGGGAAGTCCGGTCGAGCCGATGATGATCGACTGAATCGTCTTGATCGTGCCCGTGCTCGAGATCGCGCGATTGAGGAGCAACGTCGGGATCAGCGTGCCCGCCTGAACGTCAGGTGTGTAGTCGGCGACGGTCGCCGCTCCGGCGCCGGCGGTCGCGGTGCTGAAGACGTTGGCATCGACCGAACCGAGCACGAGGCCGGTGGGCCCGCCGCCGATGCTCAGCAGCACGTCCGACCGGTTCGCCGCCGTCGCCGTTGCGCCAGCGCCCGCGATCAAGGTGAGCGGACCGCCCGTAGTAAACAGGGTGCCCGGCGCATCAAGGACGAGACGCTTGCCCCCCGAACCCGCGCTGTCCGCAATGAGCGTCCCGCTGGCGAAGATATTGGCGTCCGCCTGGGCGAGAATATTTCCCACCGCCGACTGCGTCGCGCCACCGGGTGCCAACGTCACGCTTTGCGCTTTTACCGTATAGTCGCCCGCCGACGACACCGCGCCGGTCACGTTGGCCGAGCTTGTTGTCGCGGTGACCGTGACCGCTCCCGTGCCCCCCGAAGTCGCGCCGCCGAGGAGGACCGCGCCGTTCGCGGAGCTCACGCTGACCGCGTTGCGCGCGGTAACGACGCCGGCGGTGACATCATCGTTCGCGTTGATGGCGACGTTGCCCGTCCCGACCAGCGGCGGCAGCGTCGTGGCGAGCGCGATGTCGCCGACGAAGATGTTCGCGCCGGTGATCGTCAGCGTGTCGTCGTGGGTGACGTTCGCCCCGACCCCAGCCGAGCGCTGGAGCGCGACCGCGCCTCCGCCGGAAATCGTATAATTGCCGAGCGCGGTGATCGCCGCAGCGCCGGTATCGCTTGCGGTCAGCGTCACCGCACCGGCGGCGGCGAGCGAATGCGTCGCGCTCGCGGTGCCGAGGGTGAAGGTCGTGCCGGTGCCGGTGATGTTCGCGGTCGAGGCGACATCGTTGAGCGTGACCACGCCACCGCCCGTCAGGGTCACGTCGGCCGCAGCGACCGCCCCGCCGGTGAACGTCGCGAGCGTCGGGTCGAGCGCCTTGCCGATCGATTGGGCCGACGTGGCGTTCAGCCCCGCCAAAGTGATCGCACCGCCGGTGTTGACCGTGACCGCGCCACCGCTACGCAGGCTGTCGCCGGTCAGCGACGCGGCGTTGGCTCCGCTCGAACCGCCAACGGTGATCGTCGTGCCTGCGCGGACCGCGTCGACCGCAATGACGCCGTCCGACTTTAGCGCGACACCGCCCGATGCGGCGATCACATGCGTCCCGTTCGATCCGGCAATCGCGGTCTTGCCGGTCAGCGTCGCATTGCCGCCGAACGCGCTGACGTCGCCGACCGATAGCTTGCCGATATCGGCGTGGAGCATTGCGAACGTCTTCGCCGAAATTGGTCCCGTCAGCGTCACGTCGCCGTTCGACGCCCCGATGTTGAGCGCGCCGAGCGTGCTCGTGTCGCCGCCGATGGTGACGTCGCGGTGGCCGGGCGTGGTGCCGGTCGAGCCGATGGAGTTGTCGTGTGTCGTCGTGACGGAGCCGAACAAGATGGCGTTGGCAGTCGCGAGCGTGTCGTCGGTCGTCGCGCTGTAATCGGTCGCCGCTGCGGGATTTGCGATGGTCGCCGTACCTGCCAGCGATCGCGCGGCGACGTTTCCGAGCGTGATGTCGCCCGCCGCCGCGATGAGGATGTCCGACTGGCGCGCGGTGCCGCTGGCAAGACTGCCGCCACCACTGATCGCCGCGGCGCTGTCGAGGACAAGCTTGCGGTCGCCCGCGCCGCCGCTGTCGGCGGTCAGGACTCCGGTCGTGCTGATGTCGCCGGTCGTCGATTTGATCAGAACATCGCCCGCGGCGGATTGCGCCCCGCCGAGCGAAACAGCACCGCCTTTGACAGTATAATTCCCGGTCGACGTCACGGCACCCGACACCGTCGCCAGCCCCGTTGCAGAGACAGTGATGGCATGCCCTGCCGAACCGGCGCTGCCCGAGGTCGCCCCGGCGAGCGTCACCGCCCCGGCGGCGGCAGATGCCGTGACCGCGCCCTGTGCAGCGACGGTTCCTGCGGTAATCGCGCTGCTGGCGGTGAGGACGACATCGCCGGTCCCGGCAAGCGTGCCGGCCGGGTTGCTCGCGATATTCCCGGCGAAGATGCTCGACCCGCCGATCGCCAGTGAGCCGTCCTGGCTGACGTTCGCCGCGACTCCCGCCGCCGATTCGAAGGTGACCGCGCTGCTGCCCGAGATGGTGAAGTCGCCGAGTGTCGTGATCGTGCCGCCGCTGGCGATCAGCCCGAGCGCCCCAGCGGTCGAGGTGAAATTATGCGCCGCGCCGTCGACGCCGAGGACGATGCTCGTTCCCGCTCCGGTCAGGTCGCCGCCCGCGTAGACGTTACCGGTAAAATTTAGCGCGCCGCCGGTCGCAAAGCTGGCGCCACCGGTTGCGGCAACGCCCGCGATGCTCGTCGCGCCTTTGATCACGGTGTCGATCCGCCCGCTGCTCGTCAGCGTCCCGGTCACTGCGAGGTCGCCGCCGAACTGCGCAGGCCCGCTGAAGGTGATCGCGTTGCCGCCGCCGTCGATCGGCGCATCGCGGCCGATGGCGATTACGATGCCCTTGTCGGTCGCGGTTGCGGTGGTCGTGGTCAGGTCACCGGTAACGTTGAGCAGCGTCCCGATCAGGTCCGCCGAGGTCGCGGCAGCGACGAGCACGCGCTGGCCGTTGACGGTGCCAGCCAGCGTCTGTGCGGTTGCGACCGAGGTGCCCGCGTCGATCTTGATCGAGATGATGCTCGTCGAATTGAGCGCGACAGTCGCATCGCTGGCGAGAACGAGAGCCGCGTCACCGCCCGCCGCCGACAGCACGCCACCCTGAATGTCGAGCCTGGGTGCGACGAGGAGCAACACGCTGTCGGGCGCAATCGTTGCCTTGACTGAGCCGGCGTCGGCATCGACCGACACCGCATTGGCACCGGTACCTGTAAAGCGCGTCGCTCCGCTGGCAAAATTGGCGAAGTCGGTATCGGTTACGCCGAGTGAACTGGCGACGAAGCCGGTCAGGTTGGTCACGGTCGCCGAATTGGCAAACGAGATGCCGCCCTCGTTGACGACGAAAATCGTTCCCCGGCTCCCTGCCACGGCGGAAGAATTGCCCTGCAGCGTCCCCGCGATCGTCGACGGACTGAGAGTGCCGGTGACGCGATTGAGCACGGAGAAGGCGGCGTCGCCGGCCCCCTTGAAGGTCACGGCGTTGCCTGCGCCGATGTCGAAGTTGCCCCAGTTGACGACTGCGCTCTGGCCGGCGGTTCCGGTGCCGACGGTAAGCGCGAGCGTGTCGGCGGTTCCGATCGTGCCGCCGAGGACGATCGTCGCCCCCGTGCCACCGCCGGCGGTGGTCAGTGTCGAGGTGTTTGCGCTCCCGATCGCCGCCGCTACATTACCGCTCGCGATCGTCCCGTTGTTCGGCAACGCGCCCGCAGCCTGCGCCGCGTTCGGCAGGAACGCCAGCGCGGCGACGGCGGTCCCATGGAACAGGCGGCTGCGCAGGCTGGTCACGATCCTAGCTCCTCAACGCCATGGGAGCGCGCGGATGGTCAGCGACACGAGCACGCGCGCGGGCGGCTTGACCGTGTCGATCGCCAGCCCCTTGTCGAGCGGCTTGGCGTACAGCACATCGACCCGGCCATGACTGCCCCAGGTCGCGCGGACCCCGCCGCCGACGCTGTGAAGCGTGCGATTCGCCTCGAACTGGTTCGAATCGAGGTTGCGGATGTGGATGACGTCGTAGAAGCCGACCGCCTCGTACGCGAGATCGTTGCGCGACAGCGGCTGCGGCTTGCCGATGCGGAATTCGGTCGCCGCCCCGTAAGCCCGGTCGCCCGAAGTCGCGCCGGGATCATAGCCGCGCCCGATTGTCAGATTACCGACCGCGAGCTCGTCGAACGCGAGCAATGGGTGGTCGGCGTATTGGCCGCGCGCATCGACCGACACCGTCGCGGCGAATGGCGACTGCGGGCAGAAGCGGATCCGGCCCTCGATCACCGCATTGGCGCGAGCGATGAATGCCTGCGGATCACCTTCGAAACGCGTCGGAATCGCGCCGCCCGATGTCTGACCGAGCCGGGTCGCGCCGAAGACGTTGATGTCCTTGCGAACCTCGACGCCGCCCGCGATGCGCCAGAGCGGAGCTAGACCGCCGGTCGACCGCGCCACGGCGTCGCCATTGGCCTGGAGATACAGCTCGCGAAGTTTATCGGTGTTGATCGGGCTGCCGTTCGACCGGGTCCGCTGTTCGATGAAGTCGAAACCGCCGTCGACGCGGAGATTACGATTGGCGCGACGGATCAGCGGATACGATCCCGACAGCGTCCCGAGCAACGATCGCGATTCAAGGTTGAGACCGACCCCCGAGCTCGCCAGCGTCGGCTTGGTCCACGCATAGGTGAACTGGCCGCCGATCCGCAGCGGCGACTTGGCGAACGGCTCGAAGTCGTGCCCGACCTGAACGACCTGCTGCTCCTTGAAGTCGCCGGTGGTGAACACGCCGAGGAAGGTCCGGTCGGCCAGCCCGGTCAGCCCGTAAAGCTCGCCGCGAACCAGCCCCGAATAGCGCCCGATCTGCGTCGACCCATAGTTCTGCGCATTGAAGAACAGCGCCCCACGCGTGCGTTCGACCGCGACCTCCCCGACGACCTCGCCGAGTTTGCCCGACGGCGCGGGCCGCAGTTCGAGGGTGACCGCGACGCCGGGGATGTCACCGGCGAGGAGCAGGATGCGTTCGGCATCGATCTCGTTGAGCGGATCGAGCTTTTGCAGCCGCTCGAGCAGCGCCGCGATCCGCTTCGCCGACCGGCCCGGATCGCCGCGCACGCGCAGGGCAACGATCTTTGCGGTGATGACCTCGAGGTGGAGGTGCCCGGCGATCGTCTGTTCGGGAACGCGGACCGTCGCGACAAAGTGCGCGCGGGCAAGCGCGGCGTTTGCCGCATCGCGAATATCGCAGATCGCCCGGATCGGTCGCGGGCTACCGTCGAGCCCGCTGCCGACCCCGCCGAGCGCGGCACGGACTCGAGGGTCGAGCTCGGCGCTACCCGGTCCGGTAAAATCGATCGCGACCAGCGGGGCCGACAGCGCCGATGTTGCAATCGCAGTGGGGCACGGCCCGGCGGCGACCGCACCCCGGGCGCGGACGGTGACCGCCGCGGCAGCGGGGGGCGGCGTTTCGGGTTGGCGACGGACTTCCTGCGAGGTCGGCAGCCCGCCGTTGATCAGTCCGGGGGCTGGCATCGCTCCGCCCGAGCCGATGATCTGGGCGGATAGCGGCAGAGCGGTGACGAAGGGAGCCACGAGCATCGCACCGGCCGCGATGGCCGACACCGGGCCTCGCCCGTGACGCTGCACGCCCCCCAACATTCGCAAATTCCCCCGTCTGGCCGCATCCGACGGCTGACTAGATCCTACACAGTTATGATGTTCGATCCCGCGATTCTGGCGTCGCAGTAGCGATCAGAGTTAAAAGGCCCAGTTTACAAGGCCCGGACTGCCAAGCTCGAAAATACGAACCCCGAAATACTAAGCGCTAACTTCGACTCGGCGATTGGCGGCGTCTTCGGGCGAATGGCCCTTGAGCGTCTTGTCGGAGCCAAAGCCCTTCGCGGTCATGCGGCCTTTGTCGACGCCATTGCTCGACAGATAGTTGACGACCGATTGCGCGCGCGCCTGGCTGAGCGCCATGTTGACGTCGTGCGGGCCCGAGCTGTCGGTGTGGCCTTCGACGGTGAACGGGCGGTAGCTGCCGACGGCAACAAGGCTCTTGGCGAAACGATCGAGCGTCGCCTTGGCGGCGGCGGTGAGATCGGCCGAGCCCTTGACGAAGGTCATGCTGATATCGGCGCGGATCGCGCGTGACATGCTGCTCGCGGCGTTCGACATCGCGGTGCCGGCCGAGGCTGCGCCCGGCAGGCGCATCTGGCGAGTCTCGACCGTATCGGGGCACGAGCCGTCGGGAAGCTTTTTCGGGCAAGTCGGCTCTTCGGGCTTCGGCTTTGCGGCGAGGCTCTTGGCCAGGCCTTCGACATCCTGCGCGTGAACGGAAACCGCGCCCAAGCCCATCAGGCCGGCAGCGGCGAATGCGAGAAACGTCCGCACGATCTATCCTAACACGATTGCCCCGCGCAATATCAGCGCGGGTGCCGTGTAAGATGGTCGCAAGTGTTTCGTCAATTAAATTGTGCGTCCCGACTGCCGAAACGCCTGATTCGCGACAGAAACGAAAAGTCGAACAATGACGTTACGGTAACGTTACAATAACCATAGTAAGTGCCGATTTTTGCCTCTTAGCCAATCAGCGGCATCATTTGACGGCCGCCGTCGACGATCATCGAGCCCGCGACATAAACAATCACCGCGAGCCCGGCATAGGCGATCCAGTGATGACGCTCGATGATGCGCGCAATGTAGTTCGCCGCAACCGCCATCAGCGTCACCGACAGGGCAAGGCCGAAGAACAGCACTGCGGGATGATTGCGCGCCGCACCTGCGACCGCGAGGACATTGTCGAGGCTCATCGACAGGTCGGCGATCGCAACCTGGATTGCGGCGCGGGCAAAGCTTTTCGCGGGCTTGACCGCGACGGCGCCAGTCTCCGCTGCGGCGGGAGCCCGCTCGCCGCGAAGTTCGCGAAACAGCTTCCACCCGACCCAGAGCAACAGCAGTCCGCCCGCCAGCCGCAACCCGACGACGTCGAGCAGCCGCACTGCAAGAAAGGCGAACCCAACGAGGCAGACGAGCGCGATGCCGACGCCGAGCGTGAGGACGCGCTTGCGTTCGGCGGCGGGAAGCCCCGCTGCGAGCGTGCCGAGGATCACGACATTGTCGCCCGCCAGCATCAGGTCGATCATGATGACCTGGCCGAGTGCGGCGAGCCCGCCGGCGGTGAAGACGTCGGCGAAGAATTCCATTCCCGAGGATTACTTGGGCGGACGCAACATGGCAAACGGGTTGGCGCGCGCCTTGTCCGCCGCCGCGATCGCCTCGGCCTCGGCCTCGGTCGTCAGCAGGCGCTCGGCAGCGGCGCGGATCTCGGCGGGCGCGCGCGGATACGGATCGAGCGCGAGACCAAGCGACTGGGCGATCGCTTCGCCCAGATCGAGGTGATCACCGTCGAGCGGGACGACGTCGAGGTCGGAGTCGCCCAATTCGATCTCGTCGCCTTCGGGGACGTCATCGCTGAAGCGGAGGTCGACCAGCTCGGCGAGCGTGAAGGCGACCGGCTCGGCCGAGACGACGCACGCCTGTTCGCCCGCCGCATCGAAGCTGCCGGTGACGCGGATGCCGCCGGCGTCGCGGACGATCGTCAGGTCGGCGGTCAGCCGGTCGAGCGTCAGCAGGTCGAAGCGGGTGGCGAGCGCGATGCGCTCGAGCGGCTTCGCCTCGATCGCCTCGCGGCGCGGGCTTGTGCCGACGTCGTGCGCCCGGATGATCCGCGAGAATTCGGGGGTCACAGGCGGCCCCCGACGAGCGCGTCGAGCGGCACTGCATCGATCCGCGCCGCCAGCGCCCGCACCCGTCGACCCGCCCAGTCGACCGCCGCCGGATCGACCGGGGCACCGCGATACAGGTTGCGTGCGAGTGCAATTTCAAGCGCTTCGCCGCCGGCGAGTGCATCGCGATACGCTCCGAGCCGGCCGCCGAGCGCCGACACCATCTTGCCGACCTGCTTGCCGACGGTCGGATCGCCGATGCCGAGCTCACGCAGCGACCCGTCCATATCGGCGATGAAGCGCTCGGTCAGATCGGCCGAAAACTGTCTTTGCCCCTCCCCCTCGCGCTCCAGCCGCAGCAGGACCAACGCCAGACCAAGTGCGACCGCATCGAAGCGCCCGTCGACCGTATCGGGTACAGCTCCGGCCAGATACCAGTCGGGGGACCGTGCCTCGGCGACGATCGCGCGGTACAGTGCGTCGCCCGGCGGAGCGGTGCGGGCAGAGCGAAACAGGCGGTCGAAAAAGGTCATCTGTGGCGAAGCCTTGTCGGGATAGCGGCTTTCGGCATATTGAGGCGATCGACGCCGGGCGCAACGTGCCGCGGCGTCACGGGAGTTCAACGATGCGTTTCACGTTTCCGATCGCGGCCACGATCGCCGCGGCGTTGCTGGTGACTTCGGGCTGTTCGACGATCAAGCAGAACCAAGGCTATATCGTCGACGAGGCGCTGGTGACGTCGGTCCAGCCGGGCGTCGACAATAAGGATTCGGTGCAGAAGACACTCGGGCGTCCGACCTTTGCGGCGCAGTTCGACGCGGGCGAATGGTATTACATCTCGCGCAACACCCGCCAGATCGCGTTCCTGTACCCAAAGGCGCAGTCGCAGGGCATCATCAAGATTAGCTTCGACCCACGCGGCAACGTCACCAAGATCGAGCGCCGCGGGCTCGAGGAGGTCGTCAACGTTCGCCCGCTCCGCGAGAAGACCCCGACCCTCGGGCGCAACACCGGCATCTTCGAGGATATCTTCGGTGGCGTCGGCGCGTTCGGCAGCGCCAACACCCCGACGGATTCGGCAGGCGGTACCTCGACCGGACGCGACGGGCCGAAGTAGCTTAGTGTTCGTAGCCTAGCTTCGACGGCACATACGGCTGTCCGTCGAGGCCGAGCACGATCAGCCCCTCCCCTTCGCCGACCGACCCGACGAGCGTCGCACCGGGCATCGTCAAGCTCGGCGGCAGGGTGAACAGCAGCTCGTAATCGTCTCCCGCGCTCGCCAGCCCCGCTAGCCCGGCATCGTCGCGGGCGGTGCGTGCGGCGGCGGCGGGAGAAACCGGCAATAGCGCGAGGTCGATAGTGATTGCGACGCCGCTGGCCGACGCAAGGCGCTCGGCATCGATGAGCAGGCCATCGGACACATCCATCGCTGCCGTCGCTTGCCCGACCAGCAATTGGCCTAACGCCAGCCTCGGTTCGGGGCGGCGGTAGCGGTCGAGCAGAAACTTATCGGGAGCCGCCTCGCCCGTGGCGATCGCTAGCCCGAGTCCGGCGTCGCCGATCGTCCCGCTAACCCACAAGGTATCGCCCGGATTAGCACCGCTGCGCGCCAAAGCCTGCCCCGGCTCGACCTGCCCGATGGCGGTCAGCCCGAGCACTGCCGCCGCGAGCCCCGACACCGTGTCGCCGCCCCACAAGGGAACGCCCCAGCGGTCCATCGCCCGCTTCAGCCCGGCGGCGAATCCAGTGACCCACGCCTCGTCCTCTGCCGCGCTCAGCCCGAGGCCGAGCAGCACCCCCGCCGGGCGCGCGCCCATCGCCGCGAGGTCGGACAGATTTACCGCGAGCAGCTTCCACGCGACGTCGCTGGAATTGTCGCCGGGAAGATAGTGAACCCCGCTCGCGAGGATATCGTGGGTGAAGACGAGGTCGCGCCCGATCGGCGGACTGAATACCGCCGCGTCGTCGGCGAGACCGCGCGCTGTGCTGCTCGTCGCCAGCGGCGCGAGCAGCCGCGCAATCAGGTCGCGCTCACGCACCCGTCGTCGCGGAGGACCGCACCGACCGCGCAACCGCGTCGAGCAAGCCGTTGACGAACTTCGCCTCGCGCGGATCGTAGAAGGCGTGGGCGACGTCCATATATTCGTCGATGATCGTCGCCACCGGAACGTCGATGCGCGCGATCAGCTCATAGACCCCGGCGCGGAGCAGCCCGCGCATCGGCTTGTCGAGGCGGTCGAGCGCCCAGCCGTCGGCGAGGTTCGCTGAAATCAGCGCGTCGATCTCGCTCCCGCGGACAGTCGCGCCGGCGACCAGGTCGTCGAAGAACGCCGAATCCGCAGGACGATATTGCTCGTCGCCGATCGTCGCACCGAGCCGGTAATTGTGGAATTCGGTCAGGAGGCCCGGCACCGTCCCGCCGGTCATATCGCGCTGATAAAGCGCCTGCACTGCCGCCAATCGCGCCGCCGAACGGGCGTTACCGACCCGCGCCTTCTTCATCTTCGTCTGTGCCATGGCGGCGATGTAGCGGCGCAGGGCCGATATGTCACCCTCGCGGGAGCTGTCGCGGTCTCCGCGCCGCATCGACGATGCGCGCCGTCGAGAGGAGGATCGCGGCGACGAGGCCGCCGATTGCCAGCAGCCCCGCCGGAGTCGTCTCGACCCGTGCGCGCAGCCGCACCCCGCGCCCGAGGCGCAGGCTCGCCTCGGCACGCTGGGGAACCGAGAGAAAATGTGGCTGGGTTGTTAATGATTGCTGTGTCATCGGCGTAGGGTAAACCGGACCCGCCGCGCGCGGAAGTCGAGGGCGACGCGGCGGAACGCCTCCAGCACATCGGTGCCGAGCAGCAACGCCGGCTGATGCTCCAGCCCGAACAGGCGGAACGGCGGCGCATCGGCAAAGGCGACCCGCACGTTAGCAAGGTCGATGCCGCCGAGGTGGATATTCGCCACCGTCGCGAGGTTCGCGGTCAGCGTCTGGCCGGTCACGCTTGTCAGGATCACGGGCACCGGCACCGGCGGCCGCCGTGTCCCGAACACGCGCGACTCCAGCGCGAGATTACCCATCGTGATCTCCGACCCGGTATCGATCACCGCGTAGATCGGGATATTGCCGACGCGCGCCGCGGTGAGGATCAGCTGGCCGTTGCGGCGGCGCGCGGTGACGACGATCTCGTCGCCGCCACTGACCATCTCGGGCTTGCGCGAATCCTGGACGGTGATCGTCTTCTTATCGAAATCGAGCATCAGCCGCTGGTCGGCGAGCGCGTCGATCCCGACGAGGCCCTGTGCGCCGAGATAGCGTTCAGGCAGCGCCGGCGCGGCAATGTTGTCGATCACGCTCTGGCCGAGCTTGATCGTCTCGATCCGGACGGTGCCGACACGCGAGGCTCCGGCCATCCCCTGGAGCTTGACGATGTTCCCGGCAGGCAGCGCGAGTTGCGCCGCGAGACCCGATCCGATCACCGAGCGGTCGGCCCCCGAGTCGACGAGGAAGCGGTACGGCCCCTTGCCGTTGACCTCGACGGGAATGAACATCCGCGTCTTCGATTGCTCGGCGGCGACGGCGTCACCGGTGATTTCAAGCGTCTCGTCGATCGTTGCCGGCGGGATCGTCGGCAGGATCGGCGGCGCGGCATTGGTCGAAAGGGCCGCGAGCGCGGCGAGCATCGCGATACTCATGCTGCCGCATTGGTCCGTTTGAGGACGATCCGCAAGCGGCGCCTAGGCGGCGAAGCGCTCGCGCAGCGCTATCATCGCCAGCGCCGCCGTCGCCGCCTCCCCGCCCTTGTCCTTCTCTGACTTCCGCGCGCGCGCCCACGCCTGCGCCTCGTTCTCGACGGTCAGGATGCCGTTGCCAATCGCCAGGCCGTCGAGGGTTAGAGCCATGATCCCGCGCGCGCTCTCGGACGCGACGACCTCGAAGTGATACGTCTCGCCGCGGATGACGGTGCCGAGCGCGACGAAACCGTCGAACACATCCGACGCCAGCCCGATCGCCGCCGGGATTTCGAGCGCGCCCGGAACCGTGATCGTCTCGTGGGTGGCGCCCGCGGCGTCGAGCGTTGCCCGCGCCCCATCGAGCAGCGCGTCGGCGAGCGCATCGTAGAAGCGTGCTTCGACGATCAGGATGTGCGGCATGGTCGAAAGTCCTTTCTGCTCCCCTCCCCTTTAGGGGAGGGGTTGGGGGTGGGGGAGTCACCGCGAGCTGCATCGCCCGTGGCTCCCCACCCCCGGGCCGACGCAATCGCGTCGTCTCTCGCCCCTCCCCTGAAGGGAAGGGGTAGCCGCTAATCCGTTGCGCCGGGGATCGGCCGCTCGCCGACGACGGTCAAGCCATAGCCGGTCAGGCCAACGATCGTCCGGTGCGAATTGGTCAGCAGGACCATGTCGGTCACCCCAAGATCGACGAGAATCTGCGCGCCGATGCCATAATCGCGGAGCGCGACCGACTCACCATGCCCGCGCGCCAGCATCTGCGTCGAGATCGCGTCGGACCGCCCGTCGCGGATGATGACGACGATCCCCGCGCCCTCGTCGCCGATGATGTCCATCGCGCGCTGCAACTGGCCCGAGCGGCTGTCGTCCTCGGCGAACAGGTCGGTGAACATCGACATCGTGTGCATCCGCACCAGCGTCGGCTTGGCCGGGTCGATATGGCCCTTCTGCAGGACCATGTGCTCAGTCCCCTCGGCCTTGTTGACGTAGGCCTTCGCGGTCCAGCGCCCGCCGTGGCGGCTGTCGAGCGGGGTTTCAGCGAGGCAGGCGACGAGGTTATCGTGCTTCATCCGATAGGCGATCAAGTCGCGGATCGTGCCGATCTTGAGATCGTGCTCCGCGGCAAAGCCGAGCAAATCATCCAACCGCGCCATCGTCCCATCGTCGTTCATGATCTCGCAGATCACCCCCGACGGGTTGAGCCCGGCGAGGCGCGAGACGTCGACCGCCGCCTCGGTATGCCCGGCGCGGACGAGCACGCCGCCGTCGCGCGCGACGAGCGGGAAGACGTGGCCCGGGGTGACGATGTGGCTCGCGTCCTTCGAAGCGTCGATCGCCACCGCGACGGTTCGCGCACGGTCGGCGGCGCTGATCCCTGTGGTGACGCCGTCGCGCGCCTCGATCGACACAGTGAAGGCGGTCTCGTGGCGGGTGCCGTTGTGCCGCGCCATCAGCGGCAGGCCGAGCGACTTGACCCGGTCGGCGGCGAGCGCGAGGCAGATCAGCCCGCGGCCGTGCTTCGCCATGAAATTGATCGCCGCCGGGGTCGCCATCTGCGCCGGGATAATCAGGTCGCCCTCGTTCTCGCGGTCCTCGTCGTCGACGAGGATGAACATCCGGCCGTTCTTCGCTTCGTCGATGATCTCCTCAATCCCGACCAGCGCGCGCGGCGAGCTCCGCCGGGTGAGATAGGTTTCTAGCTTGCGCAGCGTGTCGCTCGTCGGATTCCAGTCGGGCTCGTCGAGATTGCGCAGCGAGTTGGCGTGGAGCCCAGCGGCGCGGGCGAGGCCCGAGCGGCTCTCATTACTGTCGCCGACCAGCATCCGAATTCGATCGATCGTTGTCATGCTTCACACCTCAATGTGAACCATGCAAGCGCCGATCACATCACAATGTCAACACGTCGCGCATGCGGCCGAGATAACGCGCGAGCACATCGATCTCGACGTTGACCTCGTCGCCGACAGCCAGCCCGCCGAAGGTCGTCCATTCACCCGTGTGCGGGATGATATTCAGGTCGAAGCGGACCCCGCCGTCGGCTCCCGGACCGACGCCGTTGACCGTCAGCGACACGCCGCTAAGCGCGACCGACCCCTTGGCCGCGATGAACGGCGCGACCGACGCGGGCGCTTCGATCGTCAGCTTGATCGAGCCGCCCTCGCGGTCGAGCGCGGCGACCCGCCCGACGGCGTCGACATGACCGGTGACGATGTGGCCGCCGAGCTCATCGCCGACCTTCAACGCGCGTTCGAGGTTGAGCCGCGCACCAGCCGTCCATTGCGCCGCAGCGCTGTGGCGGAGCGTCTCGCCGCTGACGTCGACGGCGAATTCGCCGGGTGCCTTGTCGACGACGGTCAGGCACACCCCCGAGCACGAAATCGACGCGCCGAGCGCAATGCCGGCGGTATCGTATCCGGTGGCGATGCGGACGCGAAGGTCGCCGCGCGGCTCGACCGCGGTGACGGTGCCGATGTCGGTGATGATGCCGGTAAACATGAACCCTGCCTATCGGACCCGGTCGTATTCCTCAACCCGGTCGGGGCCGAGCGTCAGTGCCGCGGCAAGCCGCCACCGGCCGTGCGCGCTGCTGAGGTCGGTCAGGCCGAGATCGCCGATACCGCGCCGCCCGCCGAGGATGATGGGCGCGCGGTAGATCAGCAGCCGGTCGACGCGATCGGCGGTAAGCAGCGAAGTCGCCACCCCCGCGCCGCCCTCGACAAGCACGGTCAGGATGCGCGGATCGACGTCGAGGTCGGACAGGTCGCGAAGGAGGCGCGCGCCGCCGATCCGCGCTTCCGCCGGGATCGCCTCGAGCGTCGCGCTCAGCACCGCCCGTTGTGGGGCGCGATCCTCGAGCCCGTCGAGACGGACATCGAGCATCGGATCGTCGGCGACCAGCGTCCCGCCGCCGACGACGATGAGGTCGCAGCGCGCGCGTTCGAGATGCGCGTGGCGTCGTGCTGCCGGGCCGGTGATCCAGCGGCTCGTCCCGTCGGCAAGCGCGATGCAGCCGTCGAGCGAGACCGCAAGCTTGAGCGTGATGTGCGCGCGGCCATGCCGCTGCCGCGTGAAGAAGCCCGGGTTGACCCGCTCGGCAGCTGTCGCGAGCGCCGGGGCCGCGACATCGACAACGATCCCCGCCGCGCGCAAACGGGCGACCCCGGCTCCGGCGGTGCGCGGATCGGGATCGATGCCGCTGGTGACGACGCGGGCGACCCGGGCGGCGATCAACAGGTCGCTGCACGCCGGGCCCCGCGTGGAGATATGCGCGCAGGGTTCGAGCGTGACGTAAGCGGTCGCTCCGCGCGCAGCGTCGCCCGCCGCCGCGAGCGCCATCGCCTCGGCATGCGGACGGCCGCCGGGTTGCGTCCAGCCGCGCGCGACGACGCGATTATCGGCGACGATGATGCAGCCGACGCTCGGATTGGGGCTGGTCCGTCCGACACCACGCTCGGCGAGGGCGAGCGCCGCCCCCAGCCATCGTGCGTCGCGAGCGTCGATCACGCCTTGGGTTTGGCGGCGGCGGTGGCGGCTGCAGACGGGGGCGGCGCGGGAGGCGCCGGCGCGACATAGCCCTCGGGTTGGAGGTTCTTCGGCTGCGCCGAAACGTACGCATCGTACTGGTTCTGCGCCTTGACGCGCGCCGGCCCCTGCAGCGTCGCGATATACGCGCGCGAAGCGGCCGCATCGGCGTGCGCGGCGGCCTCCTCGGCCGAGCGCTCGCGCTGGATGTCGGCGTCGCTGCGGGTCGCGGGCCAGCTCTTGACGAACACCACCGGCACGACTTTGCCCGAATAGCCCCAGCGGGATTCGAGCAGGAACAACGCCATGATCGCGCCGACGATCAGCAGGGCCAGCCCGCCGATGATCAGCCGCGATCGCGGTATGTCGCGCATCCGCTCGACCAACGATCCCGGCGACGGCGACGACGGCGGGGAGAATCCGGCATCCGGCCGCCACGCCCGCCGGGCCATCTCGAGCGGAGTCCGCGCCACGCGCCGGGCCTGGGGTTCGGACGCCTTCGACGGCAACAGTCGCGGGGGCGGCAACGGCGAAAACATCTTCATCGGCGGTTACTCCACCCCACTGATATAGTCGGGCGCAGCAGCCGCCGCCAGTCGTGCGAGCGACGCATCGCGCCCGATCAGCGGCAGCAGCGCCGCCATCTCGGGACCGCGGTCGCGCCCGGTCAGCGCGTGGCGCAGCGGGTGGAACAGCCCCCGCCCCTTGCGCCCCGACGCTGCCTTGAGCGCCGTCGTCCAGCGGCTCCAGATATCGTCGCTCCAGTCGAGGCCGGCCAGCGTGGAGCGCGCCGCATCGATGTAATCCCTGTCCTCGGCCTCGGGCGGCGCGACGACCGGCCCGGCGATCACGCCCCACCAATCGGCCGCCTCGGCGACCGTCGACAGGTTGCCGCGCACCGCATCCCAAGCCTGCAGGGTCATCGCGGGCGGCAGCCGGTCAGCGGCTGCGGCAAAGTCGAGGCCGTGGATCGTCCGCGCATTGAGCTGCGCCAGTTCAGCCGGATCGAAGCGCACCGTCGACCGACCGAACGCGGCGAAGTCGAATCCGGCAATCAATGCCGCGTCGTCGGCGGGTTCGGTCGCCACGCTGGTGCCGAGCCGGGCGAGGAACGCGCGCACCGCCCCCGGCTCGATCCCCGCGTCGCGCCATTCGGCGCCCCCGGCGGACCCGAGCCGCTTCGACAACGCCGCGTCGGCCCCGGTCAGCAGCGGCAGATGCGCGAGCGCGGGCGGCGCTGCCCCGAGCGCCGCCAACATCTGGAGCTGGACCCCCGAATTGGTGACGTGATCCTCGCCGCGCACGATCGTCGTGATGCCGAGATCGATATCGTCGACCACCGACGGCAGCATATACAGCCACGACCCATCGGCGCGGCGGACGACCGGATCGGACAGCGACGCAGGATCGATGTGACACGCGCCACGAACCAGATCGTGCCAGACGACCGGCGCAGCGGTGTCGAGCCGGAAGCGCCAGTGCGGCGCGATGCCCCGAGCGGCGAAGTCGTCGTGATCGGCGTCGGTCAACGCGAGCGCGGTGCGATCGTACACCGGCGGCAGCCCGCGCGACGCCTGCACCCGTCGCTTGAGGTCGAGCTGCTCGGGCGTGTCGTACGCGCGATACGCCCGCCCCGCCGCCGCCAGCCGCGCAAGCGCCGCCTCGTACAGCGCGAACCGGTCCGACTGGCGCACCTCGGCATCGGGAGTCAGCCCAAGCCAGTCGAGGTCGTCACGAATTGCCTGCGCCGACGCCTCCGACGACCGCGCCAGGTCGGTATCGTCGAGCCGCAGCACGAACCGCCCGCCCTGCTGCCGCGCGTACAGCCAGTTGACCAGCGCAGTGCGGATGTTTCCGGCGTGGAGGCTGCCGGTCGGGGATGGGGCGAAGCGGGTGACTGTCATGGGCGTAACCCCGGCTGCCGACGCATCAGGATGTCGGGTTCTTGCTTGCAGCGAAGATAGACCGGACGGCCATCGATGCTTTCGCCCTCGAACTGGGTGGGAAAATGATTTGTGGTCCGGCGGAGGGTGGCGAGGGTCAACACGTCGGGAGTCTAGCATGCCTCGGCGACGACAGGATGAAAAATGGGATCGGACCAGCGCTAACTGCTCGTCCGGAATGCATTCGTGATCGGATACCGCCGGTCCCGCCCAAAATTGCGCCGCCCGATCTTCACCCCCGGCGGGGCTTGGCGGCGCTTGTATTCGGCGACGTAGAGCAGGCGTTCGATCTTCGCCACGAGCGCCGTATCGAGCCCGGTCGCGGCAAGGTCGGCGACCGACTGCTCGTTCTCGACCAGGCCGATCAGGATGCGGTCGAGGATATCGTACGGCGGCAGGCTGTCGTCGTCGCGCTGGTTGTCGCGCAGTTCGGCGGTCGGCGGCTTGTCGATCACCCGCTGCGGCATCACCGGACCCTTTGGGCCGAGCCCGAGGCGCGGATGGTTCGCGTTACGCCACTCGCACAGCTTGAACACCGTCGTCTTGTAGACGTCCTTGAGGACCGAATAGCCGCCCGCCATGTCGCCGTAGATCGTCGCATAGCCGGTCGACATCTCGCTCTTGTTGCCTGTCGTCAGCAGCATCGGCCCGAACTTGTTCGACAGCGCCATCAGGCTCAACCCGCGAATCCGCGACTGGATATTCTCCTCGGCGATATCGCGCGACCGCCCATCGAACAATGGCGCGAGCATATCGTCGAACGCCGTCATCGCCGGCAGGATCGGCACGGTGTCGAGGCGGCAGCCGAGCAGCCGCGCGCACTCGGCGGCGTCCTCGAGGCTGTCACCGACGGTGAAGCGCGACGGCAGCATCACGCACCACACGCGGTCGGCCCCGAGCGCATCGACCGCGACCGCCGCCGACAGCGCGCTGTCGATCCCGCCCGACAGGCCGAGGACGACCCCGGGAAAGCGGTTGCGGTTCACATAATCGCGCAGGCCGACAACCATCGCGTGATAGATGCCGGGAAGGTCGTCATCGAGGACGCTCAGCGTCCCGCGCGCGCACGACCATCCCGCCGCGCCGCGCGTCCACCGCGTCGTCACCAGCGCCTCGTCCCAGTTGGGAAACTGCCATGCGGTCGAGCGGTCGGCATTGAGGATGAAGCTTGCGCCGTCGAACACGAGTTCGTCCTGCCCGCCGACGCGGTTGAGATAGGTGAGCGGCAGCCCGGTCTCGACGACGCGCGAGACGCTCAGCGATAGCCGCCGGTCGTCCTTGCCGACCTCAAACGGCGAGCCGTTGGGGACGATCAGCATTTCCGCCCCGGTCTCGGCGAGGCATTCGGTGACCTCGGGGGTCCAGATATCCTCGCAGATCGGCACCCCGAGCCGGACCCCGCGGAACGCCAGCGGCCCCGGCAGCGGTGCGCTGGCGAAGACACGCTTCTCGTCGAAGGTGCCGTAATTGGGCAGGTCGTGCTTGCGCGTCACCGCGACGATCTTGCCGCCGTCGAGCAGCGCCATCGCGTTGAAAAGCCGCCCGTCCTCGACCCACGGCAGCCCGACGAGCATCCCCGGGCCGCCATCCCCGGTCGCCGCTGCAAGCCGGTCGAGTTCGACCGCGCAACGCTCGACCGCCGCGGGCTTGAGCACGAGGTCCTCGGGCGGGTAACCGATCAGCGACAGTTCGGGCGTCACGAGCAGGTCGGCTCCGCTCGCCGCCACTCGCGCGCCAAGCATCGCGTCGGCGTTGCCGCGCAAGTCGCCGACGCTCGCGTTCGATTGGTGGAGGGCGATCGTCAGCGTATCGGTCATGCCCGGGATGTAGGCGAAGACCGGGGATGCGTCATCCCCGCCTCGACGTCACGTCGCTATTGCCGCTCGCCGAACGAAATCGGATACGCCGCCGACCGCACCGCGATCATCGGGTCGGCGGGAGCGATCCCGGAGGGGACGTTGTTCGGCAAGAAGATCAGCCGCTTGTCGTCCCCGGCCTGATCCGCCGACAATTTGGTGATCGTGATCGTCCCGAGTTTGACCAGCCGCCTTGTGTTGGGCCACGCGATCGATGGATCGTCGATCCTGTCGCCGGGCGCGGCGATCTGCGCGAACCAGTCGAAGCGAATCGGCCCGGCTTTGACCCGCTTGGCGATCTCGGTCGCGAGATAGCCGGGGGCGCGCTGCTTGAGTGCGGCGGCATCGAGGTAATGCTCGCCCGCCGCGGGGACGAAGCGGTAGCGGACGGCCGTCGCATGCCCCTTGGCGTCGGTGAAGCTGAACGCGTTGACCCCGAAATAGGCGTTGGTCGCATAGCTTTCGGGTGCGGGCTTCTGCGTCGTCAGGAACGTCGCGGCGATCGGATGCGCACCGAGGAAGCGGTCGAGCGATGTCGGCTTCGCCACCCCGGGACCGCTCGTCCCGACGGCGTGGAACAGTTCGCCGAACTCGGCCGCCGTCTTGACCGGGAAGCCGTTGAAGCCGTGCGCGACGATGTCCATCGTTGCGTCGTCGGCCGGCCCGAACTTGATCGCCATGCCGCGCGGACTGGCATTGGGGTCGGCGTCGGGGATGTTGGGGATGCCGGTAAAGTCGGAAAAGCGTACGGTCACCGCGATCGGCCGGGTGAAGATCGCGGCCTTGCTCAAGCTGCGCGCGCCAGCATCGGGGGTGAAGTTGCCCGTCAGGACGATGCCCTTGGCGTGGACCGCGCGCGCATGATGCTCGCCGAATGCACTGTGCAAGTCGCTGACCAACTTGGCGGGCAAGTCATCCTGCGCCGTGGCAGGCGACACCACCAGTGCAGCGAGCGCACCGAGCATCCACCGGCTGCTAAGAAACCAGCGGCGATTGATCGACCGATCTTCAAACATCTTTGCGCCCCCCAGCGTATCGATAAGCTGACACCATAGCCGACGTCGATTACCGTTCGATTACTATCTGCCCGTCGACATTGCTCCAGAATGGCAATCAGCACCGAGATGGTTGGATCAAGCTGGTGACGCGGTTAACCGAACCCGCTACGAGCCTCTAAATGGGGCCGACACCGATCATCTGCGCGCTGATCGGCTATGTCCTCGGGGCGATCCCCTTCGGGCTGTTGCTGACCCGCGTATTCGGCGCGGGCGACCTCCGCGCGATCGGTTCGGGCAATATCGGCGCGACCAACGTGCTGCGGACCGGGCGCAAGGGGTTGGCGGCGGCGACGCTGCTGCTCGATGGCGGCAAGGGCGCGGCGGCGGTTCTGCTGACGCGGCACTTCACCGGCAGTGAGCATATCGCCGCGATCGCTGGCTTCGCCGCGTTCGGCGGGCATTTGTTTCCGGTCTGGCTCAACTTTCGCGGCGGCAAGGGGGTGGCGACGATGCTCGGCGTCAGCCTCGCCGGCTGGTGGCCTGCCGGGGTCGCGGCGCTGCTGGTTTGGCTGATCGGCGCGGTCGTGACGCGTTATTCCTCGGTCGGCGGGATGATGGCGGCGGTCGCGAGCGCGGTCCTGTTCACCGTCGCCCGGACGACGGTGCCGCTCGATGCGACATGGACGCTTACGGCATGGGCGATGACGGCGCTGCTGATGCTCAAGCACGGCGACAATATCCGGCGTTTGCGCGCGGGGACCGAGAGCAAGATCGGCGCGAAGAGTCCGCCGGGCGACCCTGACCCGCCGCTTGGCCACAACGGCGGTCCAGCGCTCGACGATACCCACGGCACCCGGTGAGCGACGACGTCGCGCGCCTCCGCCTGATCCGCAGCGACAACGTCGGCCCGGTCACCTACCGACAGCTTCTTCGACGCTTCAGCACCCCGCAAGCCGCCCTCGACGCCCTCCCCGACCTCGTCCGCCGTGGTGGCGGAGCGGCGCGGATCGCGACCGCCGCCGATGCCGAAACCGAACTCGCGGCGGTCGCCAAATTCGGCGGGCAGTTCGTCTTCATCGGCACCGGCCTCTACCCGTGGCTCCTCGCCCAGACCGAAACCGCGCCCCCTGCGCTCGCGGTCAAGGGCGACCTCGGCCTGCTCGAACGCCCGTGCGTGGCAATGGTCGGCGCGCGCAATTCAAGCGCGGCGGCGGTGCGCTTCGCCCGCGAACTCGCCACTGAATTATCGCAAGCCGACCTCGTCGTCGTATCGGGGCTCGCACGCGGGATCGACTCGGCGGCACATCAGGGGGCGCTCGACGGCGGCACGATCGGGGTCATCGCCGGGGGGCTCGACAATGTCTATCCGCCCGAGAACGCCAGCCTGCAGGCGTCGATCGGGGCTTCGGGGCTGGTTGTGGCCGAACAGCCGCTGGGCACGAGCCCGCAGGCGCGCCACTTCCCCCGCCGCAACCGCATCATTGCAGGGCTGTGCGCCGGAACGATCGTCGTCGAGGGCGCATTGAAGTCGGGGTCGCTGATCACCGCGCGGATCGCCGCCGAGGCCGGGCGCGAGGTGATGGCGGTGCCGGGCTCGCCGCTCGACCCGCGCGCACAGGGGTGCAACCAGTTGATCCGCGAGGGCGCGACGCTGATCCAGACCGCCGCCGACGTCCTCGAAGCGCTCGGCACCGTCGGCGGCCAGATCGGCGGCCGCCTGCTCTCGCCCGGCACCGCGTGGGACCCCGGCCCGGTTGCGCTCGACGCCGACGACATCACGCGCGACCACATCATCGGACTGCTGTCGCCGACCCCGGTCGCGATCGACGAACTGGTCCGCCAGAGCGGCTGCGCGGCGGCGACGGTCGCAGGGGTGTTGCTCGATCTGGAGCTGTGCGGGGGGCTGGTTCGGCACGCGGGAGGACGTGTGGCGCGGGCCTAGCTCTGCTGAAGCAGCGCGCCGTAATCCTGTGCACCATGCACGACGGCCATTATCGTGACTTCGTTTCGGCCGACCGTGAAAGCAATCAACGTCCGTTTCCGATATGCCAATATGCGAAGCGCCGGCAGAATGTCGTCGCGCTTCGTGCCCCGCATGGGAAAGTCCTCGAGGCTGTCGCACCGTGCGACGATTCACTTGATAAAACGGGCGGCAATTGCCAGCGAGCTTTCGTCGGCGATGTAGCTCGATAACGCGGCCAGATCGGCCAGAGCGGCGGCCGTGTAGACGACGCGATGCGTCACGTCCGATCGGCGACGGCGTGCCGTTCGGCGATATGTGCGAGAACCTCTTCGGACGTATAGACGTGCGTCGGATCGGCCTGCCATGCCTCACACGCCGGGACGACCTTCTCGCGCAGCCACCTCTCGACCCGCAGATCTGGCCCCATCAACACTTCGAGACCGTCCAGGATGACATCACCCGGGCTATCGTATTCCCCAGTCGCGACCTTGTTGCGAACCTTCTCCGCCAACTCGTTGGGTAGCGTGATGATGAATTCCTGGGTTGCCATTGCGCCATCCTCCGGATCGAAGATCCAACATAGATCGTAAGTGCCCCTGCCTCAACGCGGCGATCACCATTGCTGTCCTACACCCCGACGTTCAGCATATGATCGAGCCTTCGAGTCGCCACCGGGCGGCGGTCGCGCTCTTTCTCATCGTCAGCCATCTGCCTCCCCACGGTCGCACCCCGTGCAGACGTTATCCACATCGTTCCCGAAACGCTGGTCATCGCGATTTCAATGTTCAAAACCGTGAACTTCGTGTGACCTTTCGCGCCGACCGACCAGACCGTTAATAAAATCTTTACCGAAAGATCATGTCCGTAATTGTACGCTCCCCTTGCCACCGCCCCCATATAGCGCGTAGGGGCCGCCGCGTTTGGCCCGGGAGAACATTGCATGGACGTCGTGATCGTCGAGTCACCCGCGAAGGCCAAAACGATCAACAAGTACCTCGGGTCGAACTACGTCGTCCTCGCGAGCTATGGCCATGTCCGCGACCTGCCGCCGCGCGACGGGTCGGTCGAAACCGAGAATGGCTTCGCGATGCACTGGGAGTTGTACGGCGACAAGGCCAAGCAGCTCAAGGCGATCTCGGACGAGGTCAAGAAGGCCGACCACGTCATCCTCGCGACCGACCCCGACCGCGAGGGCGAGGCGATCGCATGGCACCTGCTCGAATGGATCAAGGGCAAGAAGGGCCTGATGCCGAAGGGCGGCGCGACGCGCGTCACCTTCAACGAGATCACCAAGACCGCGATCCTCGCCGCGATGGGCCGACCGCGCGAAGTCGACGGCGACCTCGTCGATGCCTACCGCGCCCGCCGCGCCCTCGACTACCTCGTCGGCTTCAACCTCTCCCCCGTCCTCTGGCGCAAGCTGCCCGGCGCGAAGTCCGCCGGCCGTGTCCAGTCGGTCGCGCTGCGCATCGTCGTCGACCGCGAGCGCGAGATCGAGACCTTCGTCAACCGCGAATACTGGACCGTCGAGGCCAGCCTCGCGACGGTTGCCGGGGCATCGTTCGTCGCCCGGCTGACGCACTGGAACGGCAAGAAGCTCGACCGTTTCGACCTGTCCGAAGTCGTCGCCGCGCAGCAGGCGCGCGCCGATGTCGAGGCGGGCAAGTTCACCATCAGCGCGGTCGAGACCAAGCCCGCGACGCGCAACCCCTACCCGCCGTTCACCACCTCGACGCTCCAGCAGGAGGCGTCGCGCAAGCTCGGCTTCACCGCCAGCCACACGATGCGCGTCGCCCAGTCGCTCTACGAGGACGGCCACATCACCTATATGCGGACCGATGGCGTCCAGGTCGCAGGCGAGGCGATCGAGCAGGCGCGGGCAGTCATCGCCGAGGATTTCGGCGGCGGTGAGAACGTTCTGCCCGCCAAGCCGCGCCACTATGCGACCAAGGCAAAGAACGCGCAGGAAGCGCATGAGGCGATCCGCCCGACCGACCTGACCCGGCGTCCGGGCAGCGGCATCTCGGGCGACAATGGCAAGCTGTACGCGCTGATCTGGAAGCGGACGATCGCGTCGCAGATGGCGTCGGCGAAGATGGAGCGGACCGCGGTCGACCTGACCGACGCCGCGGGCAAGGCGACGCTGCGTGCGAGCGGGCAGGTCATCCTCCACCCCGGCTTCCTCGCGGTCTACACCGAGGACCGCGACGACGCCCCGGTCGACGGTGAGGACGCCGACGACACGCGCCGCCTGCCCAAATTGGTGCAGGGCGAGAAGCCGCAGGTCACCGCCGCGCGCGCCGACCAGCACTTCACCGAGCCGCCCCCGCGTTATTCGGAAGCCTCGCTGGTTAAGCGCCTCGAAGAACTCGGGATCGGCCGCCCGTCGACCTATGCCTCGATCCTCCAGACGCTGCGCGACCGGCTGTATGTCCGGATGGAGAAGAACCGCTTCTTCGCCGAGGAAAAGGGGCGGCTGGTGACTGCCTTCCTCGAACGCTATTTCGAGAAGTACGTCAGCTACGACTTCACCGCAGAGCTCGAAACGCGGCTCGACGAAGTGTCGGCGGGCGACCTCGATTACCTCACCGTCCTCAGCGACTTCTGGAAGGACTTCTCGCCGAAGACCAAGGAAGTCCTCGAAATCCGCCCGTCGGACGTCACCGTCGCGCTCGACGAATTCCTGTCGCCGTTCCTGTTCCCGCCGAAGGAGGACGGCTCCGACCCGCGCCTCTGCCCGACGTGCGGCACCGGTCGCCTCGGCCTCAAGACCGGCAAGTTCGGCGCGTTCGTATCGTGCTCGAACTACCCGGACTGCCGCTACACCCGCCAGTTCGGCGAGGGCGGCGAGCTCAAGGAATCGACTGGGCCGGTCGTGCTCGGCGACGACCCGACGACCGGCCAGCCAGTCAGCCTGCGCTCCGGCCGTTTTGGGGCTTACGTCCAGCTCGGCGAGGACGGCGCCAAGGGCGACCCCAAGCCGCCGCGCGCGTCGATCCCCAAGGACATGCCGGTAACGGGCGAGGAGCATCTCGACACCGCGCTCCAGCTGCTGTCGCTGCCGCGTGAGGTCGGCCTCCACCCCGAGACCGGCAGCCCGATCACCGCGAGCATCGGCCGCTATGGCCCCTATCTCGCCCACGCCGGCAAATACGCCCGGCTGACGTCGAGCGCGGAGGTGTTCGAGACCGGCATGAACTCGGCGGTGGCCAAGCTCGCCGACGCCGCGGCAAACCCGGGCCGGGCCCGCAATGCCCCACAGGCCTTGCGTGAAGTCGGACCGCATCCGGTTTCGGGCAGCGTCATCAAGCTGATGGAAGGCCGCTTCGGTCCCTACCTGACCGACGGAACGACCAACGCCAACGTGCCGAAGGGCGAGGACGGCATGGCGCTATCGCTCGACGCGGCGGCAGCGTTGATCGACGCACGCGCGGCGATGCCGGCCAAGGGCAAGAAACGCCCCACGAAAGCCCCCGCTCGGAAGGCGCCCGCCAAGACCGCCGCCGCCAAGCCGAAAGCTACAAAATCCGTGAAAAAGTAACCTTTAATCACAGTCGGTTCTGGTAGATTACTCGAATTTATCGATGAGTTAATCATCCATTATTCCGATATCGTCGGGATATCTTACAGTTGTCGCGCGCTTTTCGTGGGTAGATTGTCCAACCCACTGGAATGGCGTCGGGTGTTGACTTGGCACTGTCTTTGCATCGTTCTCGTTACGTAATCGAAACGAGGATTTGTGATGACTCAGCTCACCACCACCAAGCTTGCCGCCATGACCGTCCTCGCCTTCGCCGGCATTGCGGCAAGTTCGGCCAGTGCCGTCACCGTCATTTCGGTGGAAGCGGCCGGCGTGCAGAGCACCACTGTCGCGCTGTCGCGGTCAGGCGTCGAAGCCTTTTCGGGACCGGCCGGAACTAACGTAACGTTAACGACCGATTTCGGCGGCAGCAGCTATAGCGGTGTCTATTCAGCGCACGACGTTATTGCCACCGGCACGCAGTATGGCGGTGCCGGCGGATCGGGTTACTTCACGATGGGTCACGGCACCGTCACGATCGACATCACCGGTCCGGCAAATTACTTCGGGCTGTGGGCATCGGCGATCGACACGAACAACGCAATCGAATTCTGGCGCGGCGGTGTCGAGGTCGACCATATCTCGCCGCTGGCGATGGGGCTTGAAGCGAGCTACCTCGGCAACCCGAATGCGTCGTTTCTCGGCAAGGACCGGGCCCAGGCGTTCGCATTCATCAACTATCACGTCTTCGGCGGCTTCGATCAGGTTCGCCTGATCCAGGGCTACGGCGGCATGTTCGAGAACGACAACAATACCGTCGGGCTCATCCCCGAACCGACATCGTGGCTCCTGCTCCTCGCGGGCTTCGGGCTCGTCGGCCTGCGTTTGCGCCGCGCACCGACACGGGTCGTTCTCGCCTGATCCTCGGCACGACAGGCATCGCAAAGGGCTGCCCTACGCAAGGGCAGCCCTTTTTGATTGCGGGAGGTCGGGTGTAGCCTCACAAGCTTGAGCGATGCCGCGCCGTCCCCCGCCTCCGCCCCCCGGCCTGCCGACCGCCGAGCAGATCCTCGGCTTCATCGCCGCCAGCGCAACGCCGGTCGGCAAGCGTGAGATCGCGCGCGCCTTCGGCCTCCACGCACAAGACAAGATCGCGCTGAAAAGCCTGATGCGCGACATGACCGACGCAGGGCAGCTCGACGTCGGCCCCAAGCGCCAGGTCCACAAGGGCGGCGGCCTGCCCAAGGTCACCGTCCTCCGCGTGATCGAGGCGGGCGACGGGCCGCCGGTCGCGACCCCCGACCGCTGGGACCATCCCGGCGTCCCGCCGAAGGTCCGGATCATAGAGGGTAAGCGCCGCGGCGCGCTCGGGATCGGCGACCGGGTGCTGGCGCGCATCGAGGAGACTGGCGGCGGCTACACCGGCTTCCCGATGAAGCTGCTCGCCAAGACCGAAGAATTCGTCCTCGGCATCCTGCGCAAGGACGCCGCCGGGTACCGCCTCGTGCCCGTCGACAAGAAGGCGCGGATCGACTTCTCCGTCCTCGACACGGGCGATGCTGAGGTCGGCGACCTCGTCCTCGCCGAGCCGTCGGGGCGTGCGCCGCATCAGTCGGCGCGCGTCGTCGAGGTGCTCGGCGATCCATTTGCGCCGCGCAGTTTCTCGCTGATCGCGATCCACGCCAAGGGCCTGCCGCACCGCTTCTCCGACGCCGCGACCGAGCAGGCGGAGGAGGCCGCACACCAGCCGCTCGGCGAACGCGAGGACCTGCGCCACCTGCCCATCCTGACGATCGACCCCGCCGACGCGCGCGACCACGACGACGCCGTCTGGGCCGCCGCGCGTGAAGACGGCGGCTGGGATGCAATCGTCGCGATCGCCGACGTCAGCTTCTACGTCCGCGAGGGCACTTCGCTCGACCGGGCCGCCCGCGAGCGCGGCAACTCGGTCTACTTCCCAGACCGCGTCGTCCCGATGCTCCCCGAAATCCTGTCTGCCGACGCCTGCTCGCTCGTCGAGCACAAGGACCGAGCAGTCCTCGCCTGCCACATGACGATCACTGCCGAGGGCACCCTTGCAGCTCACCGCTTCACCCGCGCCGTCGTCCGCTGCACGACCAACATCGCGTACGAAGAGGCGCAGGCGACGATCGATTCCGCGTCGGGCGAGCATCTGGCGACGCTGCTGCCGTTGTGGGGCGCATGGGGCGCGTTGGCCAAGGCGCGCGATGCCCGGGCCCCGCTCGACCTCGACCTGCCCGAGCGCCGCGTCGAGCTCGACCCGACCGGCACGATCACCGCGATCGTCACCCGCGAACGCCTCGACGCGCACCGGCTGATCGAGGACTTCATGATCGCCGCCAATGTCGCCGCCGCGCAGGCGCTCGAGGCAAAGCGGACGGTGTGCATGTACCGCGTCCACGAAGCGCCGGGCCGCGAGAAGCTGGTGGCGCTCAAGGATTATCTCGAAACCTTCGGCATCCCGTTCGCGCTCGGCCAGGTGATCGCGCCAAAGACGTTCAACAAGCTGCTCGCAGCGGTGAAGGACGCGACCTATTCGCAGCAGGTCAGCGAGCAGGTGCTGCGGACACAGACCCAGGCGTATTATTCGCCTGAGAACAAAGGCCATTTCGGACTCGCGCTGCGCAGCTACGGCCATTTCACCTCGCCGATCCGCCGCTACGCCGACCTTGTCGTCCACCGCGCGCTGGTTCGCGCGTACAAGCTCGGCGACGACGGGTTGAGCGACGCCGAAGCCGGGCTGATGGCGCGGACCGGCGAGCATATCTCGATGACCGAGCGCCGGGCGATGGAGGCCGAGCGCGAAACCGTCGACCGCTACGTCGCCGCCTATCTGTCGAAGCGCGTCGGCGAAACGCTTGCGACCCGGATCACCGGGGTCGCCAAGTTCGGCTTCTTCGCCACCGTCGAGGGCATCGGCGGCGACGGGCTGGTGCCGGTATCGACGCTCGGCGCCGAATATTTCGTCTTCAATGAGGACGCCCGGACGCTCGAGGGCAGCAGCAGCGGCACGCGCTATGCCGCCGGGCAGAAGCTCGACCTGCGCCTCGCCGAGGCCAATCCGATCACCGGCGCGCTGCGCTTCGAGCTCCCGCTAGGCGAAGGTGAGAGCCCCGGCCCGCGCAACGACCGCGTCCGCACCGGGCGTCGCGCCGGACAGAGCCGCATTCCACCGGGCATCCGTCGCGGGCGGCGCAACTAATCAGCTGTCATCCCCGCGAAAGCGGGGAGCCAAGGTCATCGACAGTTGAGACTTTGGGTCCGCGCTTTCGCGGGAATGACAGCTGAGTGGTTGACTTTCACGCCCCCTGCCGTCAGAGAGCGCGGTCTGTCGCGATGGCCCCGAGGTTCACGCGCTTCTAGCAATACACGGGACGCGTCATGGCCAAGCCGACTACGATCAAGATCAAGCTGATCAGCACCGCCGACACCGGCTTCTTCTACACGACCAAGAAGAACCCGCGCACGCAGACCGAAAAGCTGATGTTCAAGAAGTACGATCCCGTCGTGCGCAAGCATGTCGAGTTCAAGGAAGCCAAGATCAAGTAGCTGCCGGAAGCCGGCTTGCTACCCGCCTGACCGCAGCTTCGTCGGGGCGGCTGATAACAAAAATTCTCGCTCGACGCGCTGCCGCTTCGCCCGGTAGAGCGTGCCGATGCAAACACTAAAATCGGATCCATCGCTCGCCGCCGCCGAGATGCTCGGTCTGCGGGCGCTCGGCCATATCGTCGGCGACACCGACCTCGGCCCGCGTTTCCTCGACCTGACGGGGCTCGACGTCGCAACCCTCCGCGCGCAGGCGGACTCGCCCGCGGTCCTTTCGGCGGTGCTCGGTTTCCTCGAAGCGCATGAGCCGAGCCTGATCGCGACGGCAGCCGCGCTCGACGTCCCCCCCGCCGCGCTGACCGCCGCGAACCGGGCGCTGGCGCGATGAGCCGCCCGCTTGTGATCTGCGACTGCGACGAGGTCCTGCTGCACTTCGTCGGCCCGTTCGGCGACTATCTCGCCGCCGAGCACGATCTGACGCTGAATCTCGAAAGCTTCGCGCTGTCGGGCAACATCCGCCGCGCCGACGGCACGGCGGTCGAGCCCGAGAATTTCTTGCCGCTGCTCAATGGCTTCTTCGACACCCACATGCCGACGCAGACGCCCTCGCCGGGAGCCGCCGACGCGCTCGCGGCACTGGCGAAGGACTGCGACGTCGTCATCCTGACCAACGTCGACGATCGCCACAACACCGTGCGGACGAATGAACTCGCCCGCCTCGGCATGCCGTACCGCGTCGTCACCAACAACGGTCCGAAGGGCCGCCCGGTGCGCGCGCTGATGGATGAATATGGCGCGACCAAGGGCGCGTTCGTCGACGACTTGCCGCCGCATCATGGCTCGGTCAAGCGCGCCGCGCCCGAGGTGTTCCGCCTTCACATGGTCGCCGATCCGCGGTTGCACGCGTTGATCCCGGCGAGCCCTGATGCCGATGCGCGGGTCGATGACTGGCCGTCGGCGCTGCCGATCCTGCAAGCCGCCTTGGGAGTGACGCGATGAACCCAGAAACCCGCCTGAGCGAAATGGGCATCGTCTTGCCGCACGCCGCTGCCCCCGCCGCCAACTACGTTCCTGGGGTCGTCCATGGCGGGCTGCTCCACATTTCGGGACAGATCCCATTCGACACCGATGGCGCGCTGATCCGCGGCAAGCTCGGCGGCGACATGACGACCAAGGAGGGCGCCGCCGCCGCCGCGCGTTGCGCGGTTGGGCTGATCGCGCAGATGAAGGCGGTGCTGGGCAATCTCGACCGGGTCGAGCGCGTTGTTAAGCTTGGCGTTTTCGTCGCCTGCACCCCCGAATTCACCGACCAGCCGAAGGTCGGCAACGGCGCGTCGGACCTGATGGTCGCGGTGTTCGGCGAGATCGGGCGTCACGCCCGGAGCGCGGTCGGCGTCGCCGCGCTGCCGCTCGGGGTCGCGGTCGAGGTCGACGCGATTGTCGCGGTGCGCGACTGAGGGTGCTTTTGATCGCGGTGGCGCGGTAGGGTTGGGCATGGCTGAAACCGTTACCGCTCGCATCGTTTCGCACGCTCGCGAGATCGCCGCCGACGATTGGAATGCATGCGCCGGGTCGGGTAACCCGTTCTTGCAGCACGCGTTTTTCACGTGTCTCGAGGATTCAGGGAGCGCGGTCGGGGGGACGGGGTGGCAGCCGGTCCATCTCGTGATCGACGGCGACGACGGCAAACCCGCAGCAATCATGCCCAACTATTTGAAATCGCACAGCCAGGGCGAGTATGTCTTCGATCACGGCTGGGCCGATGCCTGGGCCCGGGCGGGGGGGCGTTATTATCCCAAGCTGCAGTCGTGCGTGCCGTTCACCCCGGCTACCGGCGAGCGATTACTGCTGCGCGATCAATCACTTGGCGTTGCTTTGCTGGGGGCTGCCGAGGCGTTGACGGTGCAGAACAAGCTGTCTTCGGCGCATGCGACCTTCATTGTACCCGATCAGGTTCCTTTGTTCGAGGCGGCGGGGTGGCTGGTCCGGATCGACCAGCAGTTCCATTGGGTCAACGAGGGCTATGCGACCTTCGACGATTTCCTGACCGCGCTGTCGTCGCGCAAGCGCAAGGCGATCCGCAAGGAGCGCGAGGGCGCGCTGTCTGACGGCATCACCGTCGAGCTGCTGACCGGCGCGGCGATCACCGAGGAGCATTGGGACGCCTTCTGGCATTTCTACCAGGACACCGGCAGCCGCAAATGGGGCCGGCCCTATCTCACGCGCAAGTTCTTCACATTGCTCGGCGAACGCATGGCCGACCGCGTCCTGCTCGCGGTCGCGCGGCGCGGTCCGCTGATCATCGCCGGGGCGCTCAACCTGATCGGCGACGACTGTCTGTACGGCCGCTACTGGGGGTGCAGCGAGGACGTGCCGTTCCTCCACTTCGAGTTGTGCTATTACCAGGCGATCGACTGGGCGATCGCCAACGGCCGCGCGCGGGTCGAGGCGGGGGCGCAGGGGAGCCACAAACTCGCCCGCGGTTACCGTCCGACACCAACCTATTCGGCGCATTTTATCCCCGACAAGGGGTTCCGGCGGGCGGTGGCGGACTTCCTCGCCGCAGAGCGTGAAGCAGTGGTCGAAGGCATTGAAATGCTTGATGAAGAGGGGCCGTTTCGCAAGGGGTGAGGGGTGCCGCACAGGGCCCGCACAGGGCCGCACTTCGATGCGATCGGCTGCGACCCAGAGGCGCGCTTCTGGCGCACTGGTTTTGTCGAGCGGTTTCCGTCGTTTGCCGCTTCGGGCACCGCGTCTCGCCGCGATTCAGCCCGATCATCGCGCCTCCCCTCCTTGTCATCCCCGCGAAAGCGGGGACCCAAGGTCAACGAGGGTCGTGACCTTGGGTCCCCGCTTTCGCGGGGATGACAGGGAATTGTTCGAGATGAATCCACAGCGACGCCAGCAACGAAAGCGACAGCGACAGCTGCCCTCTCAGCCCGGCACGACCGCCACATTATCGATCAACCGCGTCGTCCCGATCCGCGCCGCTGCGAGCAACCGCCCCGGGCCGCTCAACGTCGTCATCGGCAACAGATCCGCGTCGACCAGCGCGACATAATCGGGCGCCTCGAACCCCGCCGCGGTGATCGCCGCCGCCGCCTCGGCCAGCGCCCCGGCGACCTGCGCCCCCCCGACGATCGCATTGCGCGCCGTCACCAGCGCGCGCGGCAACGTTAGCGCGCGCTGGCGCTCGTCGGCAGTCAGATAGATGTTGCGCGACGACAGCGCGAGGCCATCGGGGTCGCGGACGATCGGGGCACCGACGATCGTGACTGGCAGCGTCAGGTCGGCGACGAAGCGGCGGATGATCGCGAGCTGCTGCCAGTCCTTCTCGCCGAACACCGCGATCGCCGGACCAGCAGCGAGGAGCAGCTTGGTGACGACGATCGCGACGCCGTCGAAATGCCCGGGCCGCGCCGCGCCGTCGAGACCATCGCCGAGCCGCGCCACCGCGATGCTCGTGGCGAACCCCGGCGGGTACATGTCGGCGACCGACGGAGCCCACAGCAGGTCGCATCCAGCTCCCGTCAACGCCGCCGCATCGGCGGCCTCGTCGCGCGGATAACGGTCGAGATCCTCCGCCGGGCCGAACTGCTTCGGGTTGACGAACAGGCTCGCGACGACCCGCTCGGCCCCCGCCGCGCGCGCCGCTGCGACCAGCGCGAGATGTCCGGCGTGGAGCGCGCCCATCGTCGGGACGAGGCCGACACGCGCGCCACCCCAGCCGGCGATGTGGCTCCGCAGGTCGGCGACGGAGCGGACGATCGGCAGGGTCGAGGGCGCGGTGGGCAGGGTCAACGGCAGGGGCTCCGGGTTTGACTTGGGCGGACGGGTACACGAAACACCGCGCCGGGGCGGTTTAGGGCGAGGCAATGCGCGCGCAGCAAGCACATCTGATCGTGCTCGGCAACGAGAAGGGCGGGTCGGGCAAGTCGACGACGGCGGTGCATATCGCCGTCGCGCTCGCTCATGACGGGCACCGCGTCGGCGTCGTCGACCTCGACTCGCGCCAGCGGACGGTCGCGCGCTATCTCGAAAACCGCGCGGCATTCGCCAAGAAGCGCGAGCTGGCGCTCGTCCAGCCCGAGATCGCGGTGATCGCCGACGGAGACGGCGACGTCGCTGCGCTCGGCGAACGCCTCGATGCGTGGAGCGGGCTCGATTACGTCGTCGTGGATACGCCGGGGCGCGATTCGGCGATGGGCCGCGCCGCGCTGGCGCGTGCCGATACGCTCGTCACGCCGATGAACGACTCATTCGTCGACTTCGACCTGATCGGCCAGGTCGACCCCGAGACGTTCAAGGTCCGCAAGCTCAGTTTCTATTCGGAGATGGTGTGGGACGCGCGCAAGGCGCGCGGGCGGGTCGACGGCGGCACGGTCGACTGGGTCGTGCTGCGCAACCGCCTGTCGAGCCTCGAGGCGCGCAACATGAAGCGCGTCGGAGGCGCGCTCGACGAACTGGCCAAACGCGTCGGCTTCCGCGTCGTCCCTGGCCTGTCGGAGCGCGTCATCTTCCGCGAACTGTTCCCGCGCGGACTGACCCTGCTCGACGTCGATGCGCTCGAGGATTTCAGCCTGAGCCATGTCGCGGCGCGCGCGGAATTGCGCGCGCTGGTCGCGGGGCTGAACCTTCCGGCGAAGGTGCCGCCAGCTGCAGTTGGCAATGACGGCGCTGGCGCTGCGGGCGACGCGGAGGGTGCGGCGGAGGCCAGCGCGGCGGCATGATCCTCGCGATCCTCCTCGCGGCGGGCCTCGCGTGGTGGCTCCACAAGGAGGGCGTGCTGCTGCCCAACCTCAAGCGGCTGGCGATCCTCGGCGGCGGCGGGGTGTTGATCGCGCGGCTGCTTGAGACGGGTCAGGTGCTGTTCGCGGCGGCGGCTGGGGTGGCGCTCGCGGGATGGTGGTTCGCGAGCAAGCGCAAGGCCCCTGCCGCCGCCCCGACCGAGCTGGCCGAGGCGCGCGCGGTGCTCGGGGTCGCGCCGAGCGACGATGCGGCGGCGATCAATGCGGCGTGGCGGCGGGTGATTGCGCAGGTCCATCCCGACAAAGGGGGGACGGCGGATCTAGCGCGGCGGGTGACGGCGGCGCGCGACCTGCTGCTGGCGCGGCGGTGAACGCGACGATGTTCCCGCCCGACTTCAACACCGCGGCCTTCCTCCGCGACTATTGGCAGAAGAAGCCGCTGCTCATCCGCGGCGGCGGCGCGGCGTGGCGCAACCCGCTCGACCCGGACGACCTCGCGGGACTTGCGGGGGAGGACGGGGTCGAGGCGCGGATCGTGACGCGGACGAAGAAGACGTGGAAGCTCGAACACGGTCCGTTCAAGCCGTCGCGTTTCGCCAAGCCGGGCAAGAAGCCGTGGACCCTGCTCGTTCAGGCGGTCGACCACGCGGTCCCCGAGGTTGCCGCGCTGATCGAGCCGTTCCGCTTCGTGCCGAACTGGCGGATCGACGACGTCATGGTCAGCTATGCGACCGACGGCGGCGGGGTTGGGCCGCACTTCGACCAGTATGACGTGTTCCTGATCCAGGGACTCGGCCGCCGCCGCTGGCAGGTCGGCGGGCGGTGCGACGCCACCACCGCGCTGCTGCCGCACGACGATCTGCGGCTGCTGGCGGAGTTCACGCCGACTGACGAGTGGGTGCTCGAGCCGGGCGACATGCTCTACGTGCCGCCGGGGATCGCGCATGACGGGGTCGCGGTCGGCGACGATTGCATGACGTATTCGATCGGCTTTCGCGCCCCGTCGCGGGCCGAGCTGGTGTCGAACTGGTGCGATCACCTGCTCGACGGACTGGGCGACGATGACCGCTATGCCGATCCCGGGCTGGGGCTGCAGGGCAATCCGGGGGAGATCGCCCCCGACGCGATCGCGCGGCTGCATGCGATGATCACAGAGACGCTGCTCGACCGGGAGGCGTTCGCGCGCTGGTTCGGGGGATATACGAGCGCGCCGAAGAACGACGTCGACTGGTCATCCGACGCGCCGATCGAGCCGGGCGCGCTCCGTGAGGCGCTCGCGGGGGGTACCGCGCTGCGCCGCAATCCGGCGAGCCGGTTCGCCTTCATTCGCGAGGGCGATGACGTCGTGCTGTTCGTCGATGGGCAGAGTTTCGAGTGCGATGGCGAAATTGCCATACTCGCCGAACGACTGGCAGCGACCGACCGCCTCGTGCTCGACGCGGCGGCGATAAACTCCGACGCGGCGATCAAGCTGATTAGCACGTTGGTCAAACAGGGAAGTTTCGGGCTCGATCTAAAGGACTAACCACGTCGTCTTTCGCCCCCATTGCGGACACAAGGTTTGCCGCTAAGACGCTCCTATGAATGACACCCGGCCGGCGCGCACGCGGAAGGCTGATGCTGCGCGTCGGCAACTGGGTACTGCCCTTTTCCTGTGGTTAGCTGATCTTGACCCTGTTTCAGTCCACGCACTTGCGGCGGGCGGCTCCGAAATCGCAAACGCGCTTGCGAAAAAAGTCGGCAAGCCTTTCTCGGCGTTCTCGCTCGAAGTACATCCCACGCTGACGGAAGGCGAACTGGTCAGGGTTCGCAATCTGCTTTGGAATGCCATGAAGCACGCGAACCATCGGGATGGTCGGGAGCGTGATGACGAGGATTTGTTGACTATGCCCTTGGAGGGCGAAAACGAGGCTCGACTATGCGAAGGGTGGTTCGACCTCATGCAGGTAATACCGGCTCCGATGGAAGCACAGGTCCTGACGGTATGGTATCTAGTTAAATATGGTGATCCTGAGGAAATTGATCACTTGCTCAACGAGTTTTTTCCTGGGCTGCGTTCTATGCCGCCTGTTGAGCAAAAGGACGCTCTAAGAAATAAAATAATTGAAGTGCGGCGAATGGACGAGTTGATGGAGGATAAGCGAACCGATCCCCGTCCGTTAGTATTGCCCGCCTAGCTGAAAGACTAGCCGATGCAAACAGCAGGCATGTGTGAGGAACGACCGCTCACCACCCGATCCAGACATCGCTCAGCAGCACATCAGCACTACCCCTCCCGCCACGCGCCCGGCTGAAGCCCCGCGACCGTCCACTCCCCGACACTCCACCGCACCAGCCGCAGCGTCGGCAACCCCACCGCCGCCGTCATCCGCCGCACCTGCCGATTACGGCCCTCGCGGATCGTCAGCTGCAGCCAGCAGTCGGGCACAGTCTTGCGAAAGCGGACCGGCGGATCGCGCGGCCACAGGTCGGGCGGATCGATTCGCTCCACCTCGGCGGGGCGGGTCGGGCCGTCGTTGAGCGTGACGCCGCGCCGCAGCCGGTCGAGCACTGCGGCGTCGGGGTCGCCCTCGACCTGGACGAGATACGTCTTCGCCAGCTTATACTTCGGATCGGCGATCCGCGCCTGAAGCGCGCCGTCGTCGGTCAGGACGAGCAATCCCTCGCTGTCACGGTCGAGCCGCCCCGCGGGATAAACCCCGGGAACGTCGACGTAATCACCCAGCGTCGCGCGGCCTTCACCATCTGTAAACTGCGCTAGAACGCCGTACGGCTTGTTCAGCAGGATCAATCGCGGCATGGCGTCTTTCGATCCTCCGGCAGACGAGTCCCTGCGATGACCCATGTTTTCGATCCGAGCACGCTCCGAGAATACGACATTCGCGGCGTAATCGGCAAAACCCTTGGCGAGGCCGATGCGCACGCGATCGGGCGCGGCTTCGGCACGCGCATCCGGCGGACCGGCGGGAGCAAGGTCGCGGTCGGTTACGACGGACGGCACTCGTCGCCCGCGCTCGAGGCGGCGCTCGTCTCCGGGCTCAACGAGAGCGGAGTCGACGCGGTACGGATCGGGCTAGGGCCGACGCCGATGCTGTATTTCGCGGTCCACGAGCTCGAGTGTGACGGCGGCGTGATGATCACCGGCTCGCATAACCCGCCCGATTACAACGGCTTCAAGATGATGCTCGGCCACGGCCCGTTCTACGGCGACGACATCACCGGGCTGGGCACGATGGCGGCGGCGGGCGACTGGGAGGACGGCGCGGGCACCTCGCACAGCGTCGACCTTATCGACCGCTACGTCGACCGGCTGATGAAGGGCTTTTCTCCGCCGGCGATGACGATCGCGTGGGACGCGGGCAACGGATCGGCCGGGCCGGTCGTCGAGCGGCTGACTGCGCGGCTGCCGGGCAAGCACATCCTGCTGTTCACCGACGTCGACGGCGACTTCCCCAACCACCATCCCGACCCGACCGAGGAGCATAACCTCGCCGACCTCAAGGCCGCGGTTGCAGCGAACGGCTGCGACATGGGGCTGGCGTTCGACGGCGACGGCGACCGGCTCGGTGCGATCGACGGTCAGGGCCGCGTCGTCTGGGGCGACCAATTGCTCGGGCTGCTCGCCGAGCCGGTGCTGAAGGCGCTGCCGGGCGCGACGATCATCGGCGACATCAAGTCGAGCCAGGCGTTGTTCGACCGCGTCGCCGAGTTGGGCGGCAAGCCGTTGATGTGGAAGACCGGCCACTCGCTGATCAAGGCGAAGATGAAGGAGACCGGCGCGCCGCTGGCGGGCGAGATGAGCGGGCATCTGTTCTTCAAGCACGATTATTACGGCTTCGACGACGGGCTGTACGCCGCGGTCCGGCTGATCGGCGCAGTCGCGGCGTCGGGGCACTCGCTCGCGGCGCTCAAGGACGCGATGCCGGCGCTGGTCAACACGCCGGAGCTGCGCTTCCCCTGCGCCGACACACGCAAGTTCGCGGTAGTCGAGGAAGTGCGCGCGCGGCTCGCGGCGTCGGGCGCAACCGTCGACGCGACCGACGGGGTCCGCGTGACGACCCCCGACGGCTGGTGGCTGCTCCGCGCGTCGAACACGCAGGACGTGCTCGTCGCGCGCGCCGAGGCGACGAGCGATGCAGCATTGGCGCGCCTGATGGCCGATCTCAACGGCGCGCTGGCGGCTTCTGGAGTTGGTGCGGCAGGGGGCCACTAATCCGCGCAAATTAGTATCGAGACGCTTGCAGTTGTCACAAAGCGGGACTATGTTGCACTGCAGCATAGCTCGTGGAGTGCGGAATGGCCGTCGACAAAAAGACCATCGCGAAGCCTCCGGTCGCCGCGCCGAAGGCGATCGTGCCGCCGGTTTTGGCACCGAAACCCGTAACCCCGCCGGTCATGGCTCCTGCCAAGCCGATCATCGCTGCGAAACCTGTGATGAAAGCGCCGCCCGCCGCGCCGAAGCCAAAGCCGGTGCCGCCGGTCCTGGCCGCTCAGCCCGCGCCGCCTGCCGCCGCAAAACCGGTTACGCCCGTCGCTGCCACGACGCCGATTCCCCCGGTCATTGCCGCACAGCCGAATCCCCCGGTCATCGCCGCACAACCGTTGCCCCCGGTCCTCGCCGCCAAGTTGGTTCTGCCCGTCGCGTCGCTGCCGTTGCCGCCAGTTGCTTCACCGCCGATGGCACCGCCGCCGCCGCCGGTCGTTAACCCCTCGTCAACAAGTAACCAAGCCCTGCCTCCGGTCGTACCCGTACCGGAGCCCCTCAAGTCGAAGGATACCCAGATGACCGAAGCCTACACCACCGCCGCCGACGCCATGAAGAACGGCGCCGAGCAGATGAAGTCGACGATGGCCAACCAGACCGAAAACGCCATGGCGCAGGGCAAGGCGACCTTCGAGCAGGTCGCGTCGAAGTCGCGCGAAGCGATCGAGCACGGCATGAAGTCGGTCGACGAGATGGCCGGCATGGCGCGTGGAAACGTCGAGGCGATGCTCGCTTCGTCGCGCGCCGCGGCGCAGGGTATCGAAGCGATCGCGCGTGAAGTTTCTGACTTCGCCCGCAAGTCGTTCGAAGAGACCACCGCCGCCGCCCGCGCGATGACGACGGTCAAGACCCCGAACGAGCTGATGCAGCTCCAGAACGACTTCGCCAAGACGCAGTTCGATGCGGCCGTCGCCGAGATGTCGAAGCTGTCGGAGACGATGGTCAAGCTGATGGGCGAAGTGTTCGAGCCGATGCAGGCGCGCGCCACCGTCGCCGCCGACTCGATGAAGTCGATGGTCGGCAAGGTCGGCCTTTAAGCCGCGCTCCCGGCGTCCGCGCTGGGTTTGCTGCGACTAACTGCAACGGGCGGGGGAGCGATCCCCCGCCCGTTTGCATGTCTGGCCCCTTGAACGCGATGGGGCCGCGCCCGTATATTGCGCCCATGAACCTTACCCCCCACGCCGGCCCCGGCAACGACGATGACGACCGCGACCGCCGCGGCGGCGCCGGTGTCGCGACCAAGACCAAGCCGAAGACCAAGCAGCCGGCGCTGTACAAGGTGCTGATGCTCAACGACGACTACACCCCGATGGAGTTCGTCGTCCTGACGCTCCAGCGCTTCTTCCGGATGACGATCGAGGATGCGACGCGGGTCATGCTCAGCGTCCACCAGCGCGGCGTCGGGATTTGCGGCATATTCACGTACGAGGTCGCCGAGACCAAGGTGACGCAGGTGATGGATTTTGCGCGCGAGCACCAGCATCCGCTGCAGTGCACTCTGGAGAAGGATTGAGCCGGTCGCGTTTGCGTGCTCGACCGCATCTTGCTCCATGCCCCGAATTTAGTTCGTCATCCCCGCGAAGGCGGGGACCCATCATCCCGACCGGTTGTGGTGATGGGTCCCCGCCTTCGCGGGGATGACGAATTTAAAGCGGCCCGCGAAACACGTCAGAGATGATGGACCTTCTAAGTAGCTTCGCCGCCGACCCCCGTATCGTCGTCATCGGCGCATCCGGCGGCATCGGCACGGCGTTCGCTGACCTCCTCCGCGACCGTGGCGAGGTCATCGCCCTCTCCCGCGCCGACCTCGACCTTACCGACCCCCCGTCGATCACCGCAGCCGCCGCGCGCATCGGCGGCCCGATCGACCTCGTCATCGTCGCAACCGGGCTGCTCCACGACGCCGTCGGCGGCCCCGAAAAAGCCTTGCGCGACCTCGACACCGCCCGCCTCGCGCGCAGCTTCGCGGTCAATGCGATCGGCCCCACACTCGTCGCGGCGGCGTTCCTCCCGTTGCTCCGGAACGACCGTAAGACCGCCTTCGCGGCACTGTCGGCACGGGTCGGGTCGATCGCCGACAACCGTCTCGGCGGCTGGTACGGCTACCGAGCATCGAAGGCCGCGCTCAACCAGTTGCTCCGCACTGCCGCGATCGAGCACGCCCGCCGCGCCCCGCTGAGCGTCGTCGCCGCGCTCCACCCCGGGACGGTCGACACCCGCCTTTCGGCCCCGTTCCAGCGCGGCGTAGCGCCCGGCAAGCTGTTCGCCCCCGCGTTCTCGGCGCGCGCAATGCTCGACGTCCTCGACCGCCTGACACCCGCCGATAGCGGTGGATTGTTTGCGTGGGACGGAGCGCCGATCCCGTTCTGAACTCTCCGAATTTCGGGAGGTGTGCGACCACGACCGCCCTCGACGTTACGCCTCCGGCACGCTATCTCCTGGGCGACATGCTCCGCGCAATAATGCTCATCGCCGCCCTGCTCGCAGTCCCGGCAGCGGCGTCGGAGGACCCGCGCCACCTGATGCCGCCGCAGACCGCGCCGTGTGCTGCCGATCCGGTCGGCCCGCTGACGCTGCCCGACCTCGTCGACCTCGCGCTGTGCCATAATCCGGCGACCGCGGTGGCGTGGGCGGCGAGCCGGAGCGCGGCGGCGCAGGTCGGTATCGCCCGCGCCGCCGAACTGCCGAGCCTGTCGGCGACCGTCGGTCCGACGCTCAGCCGCACCGACTATCTGAGCAGCCAGCAGTTCGTCCTCGGCAACGGCCAGAGCTTCAGCGCGACGTCGAACTCGACCGACTTCGGCTCGTCGGCGAGCCTCGCGCTCAACTACCTGATCTTCGACTTCGGCGGGCGCGCGGCACGGATCGACAGCGCCCGCGCGAGCCAGCGCGCCGCATTGGGGCAGGTCGCCGACACCGCGCAGACCGTAGCACTCGACACCGTCACCGCGTACAACAGCCTCCAGGCGAACATCGCGGCGACGACCGCGGCGCAGTCGACCGTCGCGTTCAACCGCTCGTCACTCGACCTCGCCTCCGGCCGGACCCGCGCCGGGGTGGCGACCCCCGCCGACGAGTTGCAGGCGCGGACCTCGCTGGCGCAGGCCGAGCTGACGCTGGCGCAGGCGCGCGGCAATGCCCGGACGTCGGCGGGGCAGCTCGCGGTCGCGGTCGGCCTGCCGCCGACGACGGTCCTGCCGCTCGCTCCCGCCCCCCCGCTCGGCTCCGCCGACAAGCTCAGCCGCGACGTCACCGTGCTGATCGCCGACGCCGAGAAGCTTCGCCCCGACCTCCGCATCGCCGCGGCGAACCGCGACGCCGCGACCGCGCAGATCCGCGCGGCGCGGTCGGACCTGCTGCCGTCGCTCGCCGCGAGCGCGCAGGACAACCTCGGCTATGCCAATTCGACGAGCGACAGCAACCGCGCGAGTGTCGGGCTGACAGTGACGATCCCGTTCTTCAACGGCTACGACCGGACCTACCGCGTCGCCGCCGCGCGCGCCGAGGCTGACCGCCAGGCGGCGCTGTTCGAGCAGACGCGCCAGCAGGCCGGGCTCGACGTCTTCACCCAGGCGACCGCGCTCGACACCCAGATCAGCGTGCTGTCGACCGCGCGCGAGTTGATCAACAGCGCCACCGCCTCGGCCGACATCGCGCAGGGGCGCTTCAAGGCGGGCGTCGGCACCTTCACCGACCTGCTCAACGCCCAGTCGGCGCTCGCGAGTGCGCGCCAGCAATTGGTCAGCGCCGACTTCGGGGTCCGCGATGCACAGGCGCGGCTCGCACGCGCGATCGGCGACGTCAGCACGGCAGTCGATGCCAACAGGAGCAGCCGATGACGCGCCGCCGCTGGATCATCCTCCTCGTCCTCGGACTGGCCGCGGCGGCGTGGTTCGGCTGGAAGGCGACCCATCGCCCCGACCCCGCCGCCGCGTACACGACGCAGCCGATCGCCAAGGGCGACCTCAGCGAGGCGATCACCGCGAACGGCGTGATCAACCCGGTCCGCGTCGTCAGCGTCGGGACGCAGGTTTCGGGCACCGTTGCCAAGCTGCTGGTCGATTATAATTCGCGCGTCACGGCGGGCGAATTGCTGCTCGAGCTCGACCCCTCGGTCTATGCCGCGCGGCTCGCGGCGAGTGAGGCGAACCTCGCCAACATCCGCTCGAGCCTGTCGCTCCAGACCGCGAACGCGCGCCGCTCGGCCGAATTGTTCAAGCAGAATTACATCAGCCGCCAGGATTACGAGACCGCGCAGCAGGTCGAGGCATCGGCGGCGGCGCAGGTCGCGGCGGCCGAGGCGCAAATCAAGCAGGACCGCACCAACCTCGGCTACACGATCATCCGCTCGCCGGTGTCGGGCGTCGTCATCAGCCGCCAGGTCGACCTCGGCCAGACCGTCGCGGCGTCGTTCAGCACCCCGACCCTGTTCACCATCGCCCGCGACTTGACGCAGATGCAGATCGAGGCGGCGGTCGCCGAGGCCGATGTCGCCAAGGTGCGGATCGGCCAGCCGGTCAGCTTCACCGTCGATGCGTACGGCAACCGCAATTTCACCGGCAGCGTCCGCCAGATCCGATTGAACCCGACGACGCAGCAGAATGTGGTGACCTACACCGTCATCGTCGGCGTCGCGAACCCCGACGGCGCGCTGTTGCCGGGGATGACCGCGAACGCGTCGTTCCTCGTGTCGGACCACAAGGACACGCTGCTGATCCCCAACGCCGCGCTCAGCTACAAGCCCGCCGACTATAAGCCCGCCAAGCGCAAGCCCGGCGAGCCGCTCAGCGACGGGCTGACGGTGTTCGTCCTCAAGGGATCGACCCCCGAACCGGTGCGGATCAAGATCGGCGCGTCCGACGCCGACAACAGCATCGTCACCGCCGGGCCACTCGCGGTCGGCGACAAGATCATCACCGCCGATACGCTCAAGGACAAGCCGAAGGGCAGCGTCCTCGGCCCGCCGGGAAGCGGGGCGAAGCCGAAGAAATGACGGCGGCCCCGGTCCTCTCGCTGACCAGTGTGGTCAAGGATTATATCGGCGAGGCGGGGTCGTTCCGCGCGCTCCACGGCGTCAGCATGGACGTCGCCGACGGCGAGCTGATGGCGATCATGGGGCCGAGCGGATCGGGCAAGTCGACGCTGATGAACATCATCGGCTGCCTCGATTCACCGACCACGGGAGTCTACCGCTTCGAGGGCGTCGACACTGCGACGCTGTCCGAACGCGCGCTCGCCCGGATGCGCAACAGCGGCATCGGCTTCGTCTTCCAAAGCTTCAACCTGCTCCCCCGGCTGAGCGCGCTCGGCAACGTTGCGCTGCCGTTGGTCTATGCCGGGCTCAGCCGCGCCGACCGCGAGGCCAAGGCGCAGGCGCTGCTGACGCAGGTCGGGCTCGGCGACAAGCCACGCTCGCGCCCGTCGCAGCTGTCGGGCGGACAGCAGCAGCGCGTCGCCGTTGCGCGCGCGCTGGCGAACAGCCCGAAGCTTCTGCTGGCGGACGAACCGACCGGCGCACTCGATACCAAGACGGGGACCGAGGTGCTTGGCCTGTTCAAGACGCTCAACCGCGAGCAGGGCGTGACGGTGGTCATCGTCACCCACGACCCCGAAGTGGCGAAGGCGACCGACCGCGTCGTGCGGATTCAGGACGGGCTGGTGTTCTACGACGGTCCGCCGACCGAGGCGGCGCTTTACGGGCATGCGCCGGAGGTGGTGGGATGAGCCCGGCTGGCCAACTGCGCGTTATCGCGCAGGGGGGGAGCTAAGAATGCCGTTCACGATCCGCGATATCCCGGCGACTATGCGCCTCCGCGGCATGACCGTCGGCGCGGCGATGATGGACCGCTGGTTCAACGGCGACGCATGGACGATGACGATACCGGAAAAGCGCGGCGAGGTTTCGATCGCGACCATTTCCGGTGACAAGATCGACACCCGGCATGCGACGATGCGATGGGCATCGGGCTTCGGCCGTTTCACCAGTGCCCAGCATCATCTGCTCAACAGCTGGTCGACGCCGCCTCGCCTGGAACGAGGCGTCAACCGCCTGAGCGAACAGTTCCGGGCGTGGTTTCTCTCGACCCCGCTGATCGGACGCGTAGTTTCCGCTTCGGCGACCTTGGTGCCTCGGTCGCGACGATCGAAGCGACGTGTCAGATGAATTTGGACCCGGTCCCCAGCGGCGTTTGGGATCCGCTCGACGATTTTTATGCTGCGATTGGCGAAGGCTCGGTCAAGCTCGCGGTCACCGGAATGGTCACGCCGCAAGCCGATGGAAAATACCGGCTCGCGATCGACGAGGTCGGGACCTATTTGCGCGACACTTATGATTTCATCGGCTCCCAACCGCTGGGCTTCTGGAGCCGTTACGGCGTCCAGAAAGTGCTATTCTCGCCGATCGGAATTCCGATCGATCCCAAAACTGCTGACAACGATGGTGATTGGAGCCGCGGCAACTTTTATTACGTCAGCAACGGTTCATTCAACGAATATCGGCAGATGTTCGGAAAGGGTCGCGATTTCTTCGTCCATAGCGATGTCGAGCGGAAGAAGCTGCCCACACCGGTCGTCGTGACAGTCGCGCCATGAGGAGCCTGTGGTACGCTGCTGTTCTCGCCGGCATGGCTGTTGGCGCGTACCTCGGGATCTGGGCGACCGGGGGATCAACGCTCCAGGGGATCGTCGTCTCGCCTGATGGCCGCGAGAGGCTCGAATATTATTCGCCGGCGCGCTGGCAGGGACCGTATTTTCATTCCGGCATCATGCCCGTCGTCATCCGCCTGACGACGACAGGCGACAACGCCGTTGTCGGCGAAAGCCGGGTCGTCGACATCGGCGGCGGCAGCGCCGGGGTCATCTGGCGGCGCGATTTCGTCCAGGTCGGCAGCGTCGCCCTTTACCGCCGGTCGACCGGGCGCTGGGAGGTAGACGCGTGAATGCGGCAGCGTTGCCGACGCCGCGGGTTGACGACGGCAGTTACCGTCGAGGCGGACGCTTGATCGCCCGCGGCGTGACGGCGGCACTCGCCGCCGGAATGCTTCTAGGCACCTTTCTCGGCGTGTGGCTCGCTGGCGGCTCGCACCTGATCAGCGTCTACACCTCGCCCGACCGCAAGGAGCAGCTCGAGCTCTACACGCCAAGGCGCTGGCAACGTCCGTGGTTTGATCAGGGCATCATCCCGGCGTTCGCCCGCCTGACCTCGCTTCCCGAGGACCGCATTGTCGCCGAAAGCCGGGTCTTCGAATACGGTGGCGGGATCGGCGGTCAGATTTTCTGGGAAAAGGACGTCGTCCAGGTGAGCACCGTCGCCATCTACCGCCGTGCGACCGGCAAGTGGGAGGTCGAGCGATGATCGACGCGATGCTCGCCGAGGCGTGGTCCGCGCTCGTCGCCAACCGGTTGCGGTCGGCGTTGACGATGCTCGGCATGATCATCGGCGTCGCCGCGGTGATCCTGATGCTGGCGATCGGCGGGGGCGTGCAGAAGCAGGTGTCCGACGCGATTTCGGGGCTCGGCTCGAACATGCTGATCGTCACCGCCGGGTCGAGCAAGCAGGGCGGGTTCAACAGCGGTGCGGGGACCGGGGCAACGTTGCGGCTGGAGGACGGCGACGAGATCGCGCGGCTCAAGAACGTCGTCGCGGCGGCGCCCTCGACGCAGATTCCGGCGCAGGCGGTCGCGGGCGCGTCGAACTGGGCGACGACGGTCACCGGCACGACCCCGTCGTATTTCACCGTGCAGGACTGGCGCCCCGACGATGGGCGGACATTTTCCGACATGGAGGACCGTGCGGGGGCGCGCGTCGCGCTGATCGGCCATTCGGTCGCCGACAATCTGTTCGGCGCCAACGACCCGATGGGGCGGAGCGTCCGCGTCAAGGGGATCAGCTTCACCGTCATCGGCGTCATGGCGCGGCGCGGCCAGGGCTTTGGCGGAATCGACCGCGACGATGTCATCATCGTGCCGCTGACGACCGCGCTCCGCCAATTGCAGGGTAACGCCTTCCGCCGGTCGATCCGCGCGATCTCGGTCGGGGTCGACGCCGCCGAGAACCTCGATGACGTGTCGGAGCGGATCACCGCGCTGCTGCGGCGGGCGCACCACATCGACAAGACCGCGCCCGACGATTTCACCGTCAACAATTTGACCGCGGTGACCGATACATTGTCGTCGACAACGGCGGCGATTTCGCTGCTGCTCGCGGCGATTGGGTCGATCAGCCTCGTCGTCGGCGGGATCGGGATCATGAACATCATGCTGGTATCGGTGACCGAGCGGACGCGCGAGATCGGCATCCGCATGGCGATCGGGGCGAGCCGCGCCGCGGTCCGGCTCCAGTTCCTATTGGAGGCGCTGATGCTGTCGCTGCTCGGCTGCGGCATCGGCGTCGCGCTCGGCTGGGGGCTGGCGACGCTGGCGAGCGGGGCGATCGGCTTCGATACCAGCGTGACGCCGAGCGCGGTGATGGTCGCCTTCGCGGTGTCGGCGTCGATCGGCATCTTCTTCGGCTGGTATCCCGCGACCCGCGCGGCGAAGCTCAGCCCGATCGAGGCGCTACGGTCCTAGTCCTCGTGCCGGGTCCGCCCCGGCAAAACCGTCGCGACGATCCGCTTGCCCGCCCAGATCTCGATCGAATGGGCATGGTCGCGCTCGGTTGCAGTGGCGACCGCCGACGGATCGTCCGCGCAGACAGCATCCTCCCGGCGAAGAATCTTGTCCTCGTGGTCGAGAAAGTAGAAGCGGTACTCCACCATGTGGAGTTGCTACGCGCCTCGTTACGGACGCGGTCTGTACGAGTTCATACAATTGTCAGCACCGTCTGTACGACATCGAGCCCGCCGCCGCGAAACCCGCCCTCGCAGTACATCAGGTAATACTGCCAAAGGGTTATGAATCGATCGTCGAAGCCCGGGGGTAGCCGCCCGGCCGCCGCTGCCGCATCGAACTGTGTACGCCAGCACGCGAGGGTTCGCGCGTAATCGCCGCCGAAGTTGCGCTCGGCGGCAACGCGGAAACCCGCCGCTGTTGCCACGCCGCGCAGGCGGTTCGGGCTCGGCAGCATGCCGCCGGGGAAGATGTACGCCTGGATGAAGTCGGTCGATGCACGATAGGCGTCGAACACGTCGTCGGCGATGGTGATGACTTGGAGCCCGGCGCGTCCCCCCGGGCGGAGCCGCGCGCGGACGACGTCCATGAAGGTCGGCCAGTTCCGCTCGCCGACCGCCTCGAACATCTCGACGCTGACGACATGGTCGTAGGTGCCGGTGACCGCGCGGTAATCGGTGAGGCCGAACGTCGCCCCCGGCACCCGTGCCCGGGCGTAAGCGAGCTGCTCGGCCGATAGCGTGATGCCGTGGACGGTCGCGCCGTAGTCGCGCGTCGCAATCTCGGCGAGGCTGCCCCAGCCGCAACCGATCTCGAGGAGCCGGTCGCCCGGCTTGACCCCGACCGCGTCGAGCAGTGCGCGGATCTTCGCGGTCTGCGCCGCTTCGAGGTCGTCGGTGCCGTCGAACAGCGCGCTCGAATAGGTCATGCCCGGGTCGAGCCAGGCGGCGTAAAAGTCGTTGCCGAGGTCGTAGTGAAATTCGATGTTGCGGCGCGGATGCACGCGCTCCTCGACCGCGCGGACCAGCCGGTTGAGCAGCCGCGTCGCGCCTTGCGCTCGTGCCGCGCTGCCGAGGGTGGTGCGGTTGGCGACGAACAATTCGAAGATCGCGACCGGGTCGGGCGACGTCCAGTCGCCGTCGAAATACGCGCGCGCGAACCCCGCCGATCCCGACAGCATCAGGCGGACGACGGGCAGCCAGTTGCGCAAGCTGATCGCCGCCACCGCTCCCGGTGCCCGGCCCCCGAGCAGCACCCGCCGGCCATCGGGTAATGTCGCGTCGAGCGACCCCGTCGCCAGCCCGGCATCGATCCGCGCCACCACCGCCTCGGCCCGCCCGGCGGCAAAGCGCCCGAGCATCCCGCCGCCGAGCGCGAGGCGACGGTCGCGGGCGACGAGGTGCGCGCCCCGTGAAGTCGGCATGTCCATTGCGCGGCTATTAACGACGCCCGCGCGGACCGCAACGGCGCGATCGCCTCACGACCCGAGCAGCCCAAGGGTGGCGTCGTCGGATCGCCCGCCGTACCAGCGGTCGAGCGCGGCGACGACGTCATCGCCACCGCCCGCCGCGATGAACAGCGTCAGAGATGACCGCAGCTTGATCGCATCGATCCCGCCGAACACCGCGTCCGCCGTTACGGGTGGCAGCGCGGCGAGCGCGGCGATACACTCGTGAAACCGCGGTCCGAGGACCGGATGCGCGAGATACGCCCGCGCTTCGTCGAGCGATTGCAGCGCATAGAATTTCGCGGTTTGGCTGTGGCCGAGCCCGGCGATCTGCGGGAACACGAACCACATCCAGTGGCTCGTCTTGCGCCCGCGCTGCAATTCGCCGAGCGCGCCCGAATAGGTGTCGCGCTGAGCGTCGACGAAGCGGTCTAGCTCGCCGCTCACCCCTTCGTCTCGGCATACGCCGCCAGCGCCCGCGCGCGCGCCTTTGCATGATCGACGATCGGGTGCGGATACGTCTTGCCGAGGTCGACCCCCGCCGCCTTCAGCGCCATCGGCGATGCGTCCCATGGCGCGTGAATTGCGTCGTCGGGCAGCTTCGCCAATTCGGGCACCCACTCGCGGATATACGCCCCGCCCCCGTCGAACTTCTCGCTTTGGCCAACGGGGGTGAAGATGCGGTTGAACGGCGACGAGTCGACGCCCGACCCCATGATCCACTGCCAGCCGAGGCTGTTGTTGCCGTAATCGGCATCGACGAGGCAGTCCCAGAACCAACGCTCGCCGTGCCGCCAGTCGATCAGCAGGTGCTTGGTCAGGAACGACGCGACGATCATTCGCACCCGGTTGTGCATCCACCCGGTCGTCCACAACTGGCGCATTCCGGCGTCGACGATCGGGTAGCCGGTCCGCCCCCGCTGCCACGCGCGCAGCCCCTTCGGGTCGTCGCGAAACGGGAAGTCGGCGAATTGCGGGCGGTTGGGCTCGTCACCGAGGCGCGGGAATTGCTGGACGACGTTGATCGCGAAGTCGCGCCAGCCGATCTCGCGGCGGTAGCTGACCGGCCCCTCGCCGCGCCCGCTAATTGCCGCCCAGACCTGCGCCGGACTAATCTCGCCATGGTGGAGGTGCGGCGACAGGCGCGAGGTCAGCGGCTTGGCGGGATAGTTGCGGCCGTGCTCATAGTCGGCAGCGACGTCGGCGAAGGTGTCGAGCGCGGCGTGCGCCCCCGCCTCGCCGGGAGTCCAGACGTCGAACCCGCCCGACCAGTCGGGATCGGCGGCCAGCAGTTTCCAGTCGTCGAGATCGTCGCTCTTGGGCGGCTTGGCAAAGCGGATCATCGGCGCGGGCTCGGGATCGCCGGGCGGCATCGCGTGCTGCAGCGCATTCCAGAACGGGGTGAAAATCCGGTACGGCGTTCCCGACCCCGACTTCGTCGTCCCCGGCGGCGCGAGATACGCCCCGTCATGGAGCGTCAGGTCGAGCACCTTCGCAACCGCCGCCTCCTCGGTCACCGCCCACGGCTCGTAGTGGTGGAGCGCGTGGACCGCGGTCGCATTCGCCGCCTTTGCCACGCCTGCGAGTTCGACCGCGGGACGGCCGCGCCGCAACACCAGCGCCCCGCCCATCTTCTTGAGATCGGCGGCGAGCGCGACGAGGCTGTAATGCAGCCACCACCGTTGCGCCGCGCCGATCCGCCATTTGCCCGGCGTCTCGTCGTCGAGGACATAGACCGCGATTACCGGCCCCGCCGCTGCCGCCGCGCGCACCGCCGCCTGATCGGCAAGGCGGAGGTCGTTACGGAACCAGATGATCTGCGGCTCGGCCATATTGTCTCCCTCTCCGGCGCGGTCTACCCCCAACTCTCCGCAACCGTGAAAGCGCCAAATGCCGCGTCTTGCCTATGTCGATGGCCAGATTATCCCGCTCGCCAGTGCGTCGGTCCCGGTCGAGGATCGCGGGCTCCAGTTCGCCGACAGTGTCTATGAGGTGTGTGCAGTCCTCAACGGGCGGCTGCTCGACTGGCCGCTCCACCTCGCACGGCTGGGGCGCAACCTCGGCGAACTGAGCATCGCCGCGCCGATGGCCGACGCCGCGCTCAACCTCGTCGCACGGCGGCTGATCGCAGCAAATCGCGTGACCGAGGCATTGCTGTATATCCAGGTGTCGCGCGGTACGGCGAAGCGCGATCACGGCTTCCCCAGCGCACGCGCGCCGACACTGGTGATGACCGTCCGCCCGTTCGATTTCGCGCAGCGCGTCGCGCAACAGGCGAAAGGCGTCGCGGTGATCAGCGTCGCCGACCAGCGCTGGGGGCGCTGCGATATCAAGACGACGGGGCTGCTCGCGAACGTGCTGGCAAAGCAGGAGGCGCGTGACGCCGGCGCGTTCGAGGCGTGGCTGGTGCGCGACGACGGCACCGTCACCGAGGGCGGTTCGACGAACACATGGATCGTCGACGGCGGCACGATCGTCACTCATCCGCAGTCGCCGCACATTCTCCCGGGAGTGATGCGCGCGGCGGTAATCGAGGCGGCGGTTGCTGCGGGAATACCGCTGGTCGAGCGACCGTTCAGTCTAGACGAAGCCCTTGGCGCCACCGAGGCGTTCATCACCTCGACAACGGTGCCAGTGTTGCCGGTTGTAAAAATTGACGGTCACGCGATTGCGGGTGGCGAGCCCGGCCCGGTCGCGGCGCTGCTCGCTCGAGCGATCTGGAACCGGATCGCGGCGCAGACCGGCTACCAGCCCTAGGGTCTACTCCATCGGCGGGGGTGGCATCATTCCATCAGGGCCGCCGCCACGCTTGCGCATCTCGGCCATCCGGGCATCCATCCGCGCCCGCATAGCGCGCGCATCCGCCACGAAAGCGCGGCGATCGGTAACCGAAAGCTGTTGGAACGCGACCAGCATCGCGCCCTGCTGCTTCAGCTTCGCGGCACTCGAAGCCTCTCGCTCCTCGTCCATCGCGCGCTTCAACGCGACGGGATCGAGCCGGTCGGCATCGAGCACCGCGAGCATCCGGTCACGCGCGGCGTTGCTCGCTTCATGCGACATCCGCGGGTCGGCACTCTTGAACGCCGCCATCATCGTCGCCCGGCCGGCCGGGCTCATCGAGGCGAACATCTGCTGCATTCCGTGCGGCCCGCGCATCGAACGGCCACCGGGCCCGGGACCATCGGGCATCGAATCACCCGGCGGCGGCGGCATCTGCGCCATCGCGGGAGCCGTCGCCCCGAGCAGCAACAGGGCGGCAAGAACGCGCTTCATAGCAAATGTTCCTCGTCGGGAGTGGGCGTGAAGACCTGCTCGAACGCGGTCTCGTCGGATAAGGTCGTTACCGCCGCGGTGCGCGGCGCAGCCGTCGACGGCGTGATCGGGGCGGGAGTCAGCAAGACGATCGCCGCCGCGAGCGACGCAGCAATGCTCCCGCCTGCGGCCCAGCGCATGACGAAACGGGTCGGCCGCATCGCGACTGCCGCCGCCGTCCGCGCATCGCCGAGCGGCACCGGGCGGCGTGCCCAATTCGTCAGGTCGACATCGAGCCCGCGTGCCTCGTCCAGCGCCGCCGTCAGCGCAGGGTCGGCCGCAATGACCGCCAGCGCCGTCGCGCGCTCGGCATCGGGCCAGCGCGCCGTATCGCCGCCGTAAGCCGCGATGATCTCGGCGGCGCGATCGTGAAAAAAAGGCAGGGGCTCAGTCATGGGGGTTCCGGGTTTCGGGTCGGTCGCTGTCGAGCAACCTAGCAAGTTCTATACGCGACCGTGCCAATAATCCCTCGACCGCCTTGGGCGTCGTCTCGAGGATCACCGCGATCTCGGCCATGCTCGCGCCCTCGCCGTGGAACAGCGTGATCGCGGTGCGCTGGCGCGGGTTGAGGCTCGCCATCGCCGCATCGACGCGGCGCGCGCGGGCATTGGCGACGCTCGCCTCGAACGGATCGGGCAGGTCGCTCGGGACGGTCGCGGCCGCCTCGATCGGCGCGACGATCTTGAAGCGGCGGCGGCGGTCGAGGCACTGGTTGACGAGGATGCGGCGGAACCAGCCGTCGACCGACCCGCGCGCAGGGTCGAAGCGCGCCGCTTCGGTCCACATCTTGGTCAGTGCGCCCTGAAGCGCGTCCTCGGCCTCGCTGCGATCGTTGAGGACGCGCGTCGCGATGCGGAGGCATGGGCCATAGAGTCGGCTCACCAGCGCTTCGAACGCGCGCCGATCGCCGGTGGCGACGCGCGACATCAGGATTGCGGGATCATCGACCATCTGCAGCATTCCCGCGGTTACGCGCGCGATGCCTGAAAACCCCCGGCTAAACCCCGGACATGCCCTGTCCGGGGTGGCCGTTCAAACCGCGTGGAGTTCCTTCGCCGCGATCTCCCAGCTCTGGCCCTTGCGGATCAGCGCGTTGAGGTCGGTCGGCTTGCCGGCGCTCGCCGAGATATTCTGCTCGACGACCGCAGCTTCGAACGACGGTGCCGGGTTGCACCAGATGACGCCGAGCGCGATCGGGAACGGGCCGAACTCCATATCGATCAGCAGCTGCGCCTGGACGCGGTTCATCTCGTCGTGGACCATCAGCCCCGCGGTGTCGCCGTCGACGACATCGACGACCTTGAGCGCCATCGCGGCGGCGTCGAAGACGATGCCCTTGGTGCCGGCCCCGAAGACCAACGGCTGGCCGTGGACGACATTGAGCTGGTTCATCGGCGCGGCCTTCTTGTCGGTGAAGGCGTCGAAAACCGCGTCGTTGTAGACGATGCAGTTCTGGAAGATCTCGACGAAGCTCGTGCCCTTGTGGCCATGCGCGCGCTTGAGGATCTCGGGCATCGTCTTCTGCGCGGTGTCGATCGTCCGCGCGATGAAGCGCGCACCCGCGCCGAGGGCGAAGCCGCACGGCGACGCGGGGCGGTCGACCGAGCCGAACGGGGTCGACGGCGAGCGTGTCCCGATCCGCGAGGTCGGCGAATACTGCCCCTTGGTCAGGCCATAGATCTCGTTGTTGAACAGCAAGACCTGGCAGTCGAGATTGCGCCGCAGCAAATGGAGCATGTGGTTGCCACCGATCGACAGCCCGTCGCCGTCGCCGGTGATGATCCACACATCGAGTTCAGGGTTGGCGAGCTTGATCCCCGTCGCCACCGCCGGCGCGCGGCCGTGGATCGTGTGGAAGCCGTAGGTCTCCATGTAATAGGGAAAGCGCGACGAGCAGCCGATGCCCGACACGAACACCGTCTTTTCAGGCGGCGTGCCGATCTCGGGCATCGTCCGCTGGACCGCCTTGAGAATCGCATAGTCGCCGCACCCGGGGCACCAGCGAACTTCCTGATCGGTCTCCCAGTCCTTGGGGACGGTGATGCGGGTCATGTCGTTCATCGGTCGTTCCCTGCGAGCGCCGCGTCGATTGCCGCCTCGATCTCCGAAATCTTGAAGGGGTGCCCGCTGACCTTGTTGAGCGGCTGGCAGTCGACGAGATACTGGTCGCGCAGCACGGTCTTCAACTGCCCGGTGTTCATCTCGGGCACGATCACCTTGTCGTAGCCACGCAGCAGCTCGCCGAGGTTCGACGGCAGCGGCCAGATGTGGCGGATGTGGATGTGGGCGACGTCGAGCCCCTTCGCCCGGGCGCGCTGGACGCCCTTGCGGATCGGGCCGTAGGTCGAGCCCCAGCCGACCATCGCCAGCTTGCCCGACGACGGCCCCTGGTCGACGTCCTGGAGCGGGATGTGCTTGGAAATGTTGGCGATCTTGTCGCGGCGGATGTCGGTCATCGCCTGGTGATTGTCGGCTTCGTAGTTGATGTTGCCGGTCTTCACACCCTTCTCGATGCCGCCGATCCGGTGGGTCAGCCCCGGCGTGCCGGGCTTGATCCAGACGCGCGCGAGCGTGTCGGGGTCGCGGCTGTACGGGTTGATGCGGCCTTCGGCGGGGACCTCGGTGTGGAATGCGACCGGGAACGGGGCGAAGCTCGCCATGTCGGGGACGCGCCACGGCTCGGCGGCGTTGGCGATATAGCCGTCGGTCAGGACCATCACCGGGGTCATGAACTGGGTGGCCAAGCGGCACGCCTCGATCGCGACCTCGAAGCAATCCGACGGTGAGCGCGAGGCGATCACCACCAGCGGTGCGTCGCCGTTGCGGCCGTAGACCGCCTGGTACAGGTCGCTCTGCTCGGTCTTGGTCGGGAGGCCGGTCGACGGGCCGCCGCGCTGCGAGTTGACGATGACAAGCGGCAATTCGGTAATGATCGCAAGGCCCAGCGCCTCGCCCTTGAGCGCGATCCCCGGGCCGGACGAGGACGTCACGCCCAAGCTGCCGGCATAGCTCGCGCCGATCGCCGACGCGATCGCGGCGATCTCGTCCTCGGCCTGGAAGGTGGTGACGCCGAACTCCTTCAACCGCGCCAGCGCGTGGAGGATCGGCGAGGCGGGCGTAATCGGGTACGAACCAAAGAACATCGGCAGGTTGGCGAGCTGCGCCCCGGCAACGAGCCCGAGCGCGAGTGACTCGCCGCCCGTCACGGTGCGGTAGAATCCCGGAGCCGACGACGACGCATCGACCGCGAACTGCTTGAGCGGGCCGTCCAATTCGGCGGTCTCGCCGTACGCATGGCCGGCATTGAGCGCCGCCGCGTTCGCCTGCGCGAGGACCGGGTTCTTCGAGAACTTGCTCTTCAGCCACTCGATCAGCGGATCGCGCTCGCGGTCGAACATCCACAGCGCGAGGCCGAGCGTCCACATGTTCTTGCAGCGCAGCGCTTCCTTGTTGCCGAGCCCGAACGGCTTGACGGCTTCCAGCGTCTGGCGGCTGATGTCGAACGCCATCACCTGCCACTTGGCGAGGCTGTTATCCTCGAGCGGGTTGGCGGCATAGCCCGCCTTGGCGAGGTTGCGCGCGGTGAACTCGCCGCTGTCGATGATGACCAAGCCGCCGGGGCGGAGGTCGACGACGTTGGTCTTGAGCGCCGCCGGGTTCATTGCGACCAGCACGTCGGGTTCGTCGCCGGCGGTCTCGATGCCATTCGCGCCGAAGTTGATCTGGAACGCCGAGACGCCGAAGGTTGTCCCCTGCGGCGCACGGATCTCGGCGGGGAAGTCGGGGAAGGTCGAGAAGTCGTCGCCCGCGAGCGCAGTCGACAGTGTGAACTGCCCGCCGGTCAACTGCATGCCGTCGCCGCTATCGCCGGCGAAACGGACGACCATAGTTTCGGAGTGGGTCTTCGGGGGAGCGGGCTTGGTCGTCGGCTCGTCGACAGTCTGCAGCGCAGTCGCCATTAACAGTTTCCGGATGTCATGATGCGAGGCGGTCTACTCCCCGCGGCGCGGCGGGTCCAAGTAGTTTTTCTGTAACGTGGCCCAGCGCGTCGGCCATCGCGACTATCGACCGCGCATGCCGCATCGCCACCGCCTCGCGGTCGGCGCCGTAGCCGCCGCCGAGCGTCGACGCGACCGGAATGCCGCGCGCGGCGCACGTCTCGACGACAAAGCGGTCACGCGCGGCGAGCCCGTCGTCGCTCAGCGCCAGCCGCCCGAGCCGGTCGTCGGCGTGCGGATCGACCCCGGCCTGATACAGCACCAGCCCGGGACGATATGTGTCGAGGAATGCGGGCAGCGCGTCGGCAAGGACCGCGAGATAGTCGTCATCCCCCATCTTGTCGGGCAGCGCGACATCGCGCGTCGACACCTGTTTGCGCACCGGGAAGTTCTTCGCCGCGTGCATCGAGAACGTCACCGCGTCGTTCCGCCCGGAGAAGATCGCGGCGGTCCCGTCGCCCTGATGAACGTCGAGGTCGACCACCGCGAGCGTCGCCACCCGGCCCTCCGCCAGCAACTGCGCGCCGGCGATGGCGAGGTCGTTGAAGATGCAGTACCCGGCCCCGCCATCGGGCAGCGCATGATGACTCCCCCCGGCGGTGTTGGCGGCAAAGCCCGTTTCGAGCGCGATCCGCGCCGCGAGATACGTCCCGCCGATAACAAGTCGTGATCGCCGGACCATCGCCGCGGTCACCGGAAAGCCGATCCGCCGCTCTTGTTCCCGGGTCAGCGTGCCGTCGAACACCGCCGCGACATAGGCGGGCTCGTGCACCGCCTCGATCCACGCGCGCGGCGCCGGATCGGGGGTGTGCGCCTCGAAATCCGCAGCGAGTCGCTCGAGCGCGACCATCAGCAAGCCGTACTTATCCATCGGAAAGCTGTGCCCCGGCGGCAGCGGCGCGACATAGTCGGGATGATGGACGAGCGCGACGGTCATCGCCCCGCGCGTTGCCCGCTAGCGGCCGACCTCGTCAAGCTCGCGCAGACGCAGGCGATAGGCGTCGGCGATACAATCGCGGTCGGGACACGTCTGCCGGGCATTCAGGAAAGTCGTCTCGCCGTGGTGGATCCGCTGCACCGTGGCCGGATCGACGCTGCGGTCAAGCGCGGCAAATCGCGACGTCAGCTGTCTGTCGAGCGCCGCCAGCCCGGCGTCGGAACAGATCGCCGCGGTGATGTCGTTGCGCGCGCGGCGGCAATTGAAGCCGGGTGCCTGCGCCGCGCCCTGCTGACGGCTGGTCCGCGTGGCGCGACCGGGCGTCGCGACCGGCACGACCGCGCGCCGCGCTTCCACTGTGCGCTCCTCGAGCCTCCGTTCGCGGGACCGTGCGCGTTCGCCGGTCTGCGGGCTCGGGGTGCGTTTCAGAACAGGGAGCGGCTGCTCGGTAACAGGCGGCGTCGACGATGGCGCTGGCGCGGCTGGCGGCTCGGCGCTTGTGGACGCTTCAGTTATGGGCGGCGCGTTCGTTGCTGGCTTCGGCAATATGGTCGTCGGCAGCGAAGGCGTGTGCGCCAGCGGTAGCGCGGGCGACGCTACCGGCGCAGCTCGCGCCTCGACCGGTGCAGGAGGCGAGGCGACCGGCGTACCGATATTGCCTCGCACCAGCCAACCGACCGCGCCCGCCGCGACTAAAGCGACGGCCGCGAACAGTGTCCATAAAATCGGGAAACGCCGGGACGATGCCGGTGCGACAACCGGCGTTGACCCCGGACGCGATGCGACCGAGGGTGCCACCGCCGCCGCGGCGTTCGCGGCCGGGCGAGCGCGATATGCGGGCGCGGCCGGTCGCTCGATCGCGGTCGGCGACGACGACGCAGTCTGGCCCGCAGACGATGCCATCGGCAGGACATCGTCGTTGCCCGCGACACGACGGTCATTGCCGGTAGCCCGACGATCAGTCTGCTGACCCGGACCGCGATCGGCCCCGAAAAGCTCTTCGGCGCGGCGGCGACGCCAATCCTCTGTCCCCATCGACCGACCCTCCGCACCCGCGCAATATTATCGAATTAGTAACGTTGGTTGCAGTCAAAGAGTTGCGGGCCGTGGTGACAGGGTCACGTACGAAAAGCCTGTCCTACAGGCAGTTGAATGGCTTAGCCTCGCTGGATGATGATGGACGACCTTCACCGCGCCAATCGCGACCCGCTCGGTCGCGCAGGACTAGGCCGGGTTGAAAGGCTGCTGCAAACTAGTCCCGCTTCGTGTGGACTTCGTGGACTTCCGCCGTCGCGCCGCTTCTTCGAGCTCACCGACGGGTCGTTCAAAAACACCTCCGTCTCGTCCGGACATCGTGGACTTCCGCCGACGCGCCGCTTTTTCGAGCAGGCCGGCATCGCGAAATGTTCGACCGCAAAAACACCCGTTTCGTGTGGACTTCGTGGACTTCCGGCAGTGCGGAGGCCGGACCGCACCGGTGGTACCTCGCGCCAAGATGACCGCAAAATACCCGCGCTTCGTGTGGACTTCGTGGACTTCCGCGGTGCGCCACCGATCAGGTTCGCCCCTTGGCGACCGCGGCCCGCCACGTCTATGTTGCCGCAAAACCTTGGGAGAAGAGCCGTGCCGTTCGTCAGACCCGACGTTGCCAATTTGCTGGCGATGCTCAGCAGCGCCCCCGGCCCGAAGATGGAAGACGGCGAGCCCGGGCCGGCGCGCGAGATGATGCGGATGCTGGCGCAGGTCGCCGAGCTGCCACGCGGCGACCTCGCCCATGTCGCCGATGTCACCATCCCCTCGCCGCAGGGCCACGCGATCCCGGCGCGCGTGTACAGCGCAGCCGCCGACCCCGGCCCGGGACCCGTCCTCGTTTATTTCCACGGCGGCGGCTGGGTGATCGGCGACCTCGAAACCCACGATTCGCTCTGCGCCGAGATCGCCCGCGTTGCCGGGATGACCGTCGTCAGCGTCGATTACCGCCTTGCACCCGAGCACCGTTTTCCCGCCGCGACCGAGGATTGCCTCGCCGCGATGCGCTGGCTTGCCGAAACGCCGAAGCCGGTCGGCCACACGGTCACCGGGCTGATCCCGGCGGGCGATAGCGCAGGCGGCAACCTCGCCGCGGTGGTCGCGCAGCAGCTGGGCGGCAAATTGCCGGTGCCGATCGTCGCGCAATGGCTGATCTACCCCGGTGTCGACATGACCGCGAACAGCGGCTCGATGCAGGAATTTGCCGAGGGCTATCTGCTGACCAACGGCGGCATGCGCTGGTTCACCGAGCATTATATGGGGTCGGAGCCCGACCTTCATCACGCTTATGCCTCGCCGATTCATGCCGATTCGCTCGCCGGCTTGCCGCCGGCAATGGTCTTCACCTGCGGCCTCGATCCGCTCCGCGACCAGGGCCGGGCGTACGCCGCCAAGCTGGTTTCGGCGGGGGTGCCGGTCGTCTTCCGCGAAGCGGCGGGACAAATCCACGGCTGTATGACATTGCGGCTGGCGATCCCGAGCACGCAGGACGACCTCCACGCCTGCCTCGCGGCCCTGCGGGCGATGGTCGACGAGGCGCACGCTACGCAAGCTGCGATGGCCGCCGCCGCGGCGCCGCAGACGACGGTGGCCGCCGAATGAACCGGGTTTTGACCACCGCGCTGATCATCGCGGCATCCGCCCCGCTGTCGCTCGCGGTATCCACCACCGTCGCCGCCGAGGGGGCGCCCGGCGGCGACGCGGTAATGCGGCAGTTGTGGCGGACGCAGAAGGCCGACACCGTCGAAACCGTCCAGCGCGTCTATGGCCGCGTCGTCCGGCTCAAACTGCCGCGACCGTTCGTGCTGGCGGACCGTCAGGAGCAGCGCGGATTTTTCATCGCCGAATATGTCCCCGACGGCGAGACGGTCGACAACTGGACCCGGATGATTACCGTCACCGGCACGCGCGGCGGCGGTGCGGCGCATGTGACCGACGCCCAGCTTGCGGCGAAGTTCGAGCCGCCGGCGTGTCCCGCGAAGATCTTTCGCGACCTCGGGCCGACGAAGTCGTTCGCCGGGGTCACCGGCCGGATGGTCGTGATCGGCTGCGGCGCGCCCGACCAGGCGGGAGCCGAGCACGGCGTTATCGGCGTCTATCGCGACACCGCCGACAGCTGGACCGTCCAATATGCCGAACGCAATCACGGCAAGCCCCCGTTCTCACCCGAACAGGCCGTGGCACGCCTCGACGCGCTCGCCCCGGCGGTAATCCCCTTAAGCCCCGCGACTGGAGCAGCGAAATGAGCGACCGGGTTCACCCATCGGGGCTGCCATACCGCGCCGGGGTCGGGATCATGCTGCTCAACGCCGAGGGCAAGGTGTTCACCGGCCAGCGGCTCGATTCGAAGCTCGAGGCGTGGCAGATGCCGCAAGGCGGGATCGATCCGGGCGAGGAGCCGATTACAACCGCGTTCCGCGAGCTCGCCGAGGAGACCGGGATCACCAAGGCCGAGGTTCTCGGCGAATCACGCGACTGGCTGTATTACGATCTGCCCGACGACCTGATCGGCACGATCTGGAAGGGGCGTTATTGCGGCCAGCGGCAAAAGTGGTTCGCGATGCGCTTCACCGGCACCGATGCCGACGTCAATATCGCGACCGAGCATCCCGAATTCCGCAGCTGGCGCTGGTCGACGCTGCCCGAACTGTCATCGCTGATCGTGCCGTTCAAGCGCGACCTGTACGAGGCGGTCCTTGCTGAATTTGCCGGGCTGATCGGGTCTAGAACGCCAGCGTGACGCTGCCGACGACGGTGCCGGCGGTGGCGTGGCGAATGAACGGGGCGACGTTTCTTGGTACATCGTTGCCGACGTATTTGACCCCGATGGTGACGATACTAACGCGGTAGTCGACCCCCGCGCTATAGTCGATCTTGGTTCGTCCAAGATCAAACGCCCCCTTCTCGCGCCCGACCGACGCCTTGACCGTGACCGGCGTCAACGGGATACCGACCGCCGCTTTGGCATAGGTATATAAGTTGCCCCCCGACACCCCCGCCTGATCGGGGGCATAGTTCGCCCCGAGCGTCACCGTCGCCGGACCAAGCGACCCGGCGACCGAACCAAACACCTCGGCCTCAGTCGGGCCGTGACGGGGATAGATGTAGGCGATGACCCCGGCCGATGGGGTGAGCAGCCCGACCTGTCGGCTGTATCCCGCCGACAGATCGATCTCGGCGTCGGTCCCCCGGTCCTGCCGCAGGTCGCGCGGGCGGGCGGTCGACACCCCCTCCGCCCCGGCGAACCACCCGGCCAAGCTGGCCTGGACGCTCGCATCGGCCACCGGCTGCCGGTCGCTCAGCGATACTCCCCGCGAGCGATAGTCGGTGAGAAGAGCAGCGGAGGCGTCGAACTCGACCGCCTGTGCCCGGCTGGCTGCCCCTGCCGCGACAAGGATCGCGCATATGGCTCGAGTAGTGTTGCCGGGACGCAACAGCGGTTGAGCACGACGAAGACTTCGAACCGCGATAGCATGCATAATTAACAGGCAAATGCGCCGCGCTGGCTCAAAAAGCAAGCAGCGGCGCAGTCTCAGGCTCTAGAAGAGGACGCCGAGCTCGAGGACCCCGCGGAGCTGCGAGGTGTCGTTCCCGAACTTGCCGAACGCCGCCCCCTCGGTGGCATGGATCGCCTTGACGTACGACCCTTCGGCCCGGACGAAGAAGATCTTGTACTGGTACGTCGGGCTGACGGTGATCGAGTAGGCGTCGCTCCCGGTGCCGTACAGGAAGCTCGCCGCGGTGCCGCCGCGGGTGCCCGACGAGCTGACATACTCACCGCGAACCGGCAGGCTGAACTCGGGGGTGAAGCTGTACTTGGCGAGGATCGCGCCGCCGATCGTCGAGGCGGACGTCGTCCCGAACTGCGGGACCAGATTGTCGACATGGGTGTACTGGACGTACGGCTGGATGATCCACGGCCCGTCGGTATGCGTCAGGATCAGGTTATACACCGAGCTGTTGTTGAGGATGCCCGGGGTCGAGAAGGTCGACTTGGTCGTCGTCTTGGTGTTCCCGCTCGCGGCGAAAGCGAGGACGTTCTTCGGGTCGATCGTGTAGGCAACCGAGCCCGAGATCGTGCTGTACTTCGACGAGTAGAAGCCGTCGTTGAGCGAGACCGAGAACGCGAGCGGCCCCGCGGTGTAGTTCGCCTGGACGCCCTTGCTGACGGCGGGCTCGAGGTTCCACAGCAGGCCACGGTCGATGTTCATGTTTTCGAAGGTAAATGTGTATTCGGCGCCTATCAGGGTCGGCATCTTACCCGCCTGGATCGAGAAATTGGCGGTCGGGGCGATCTTGATGAACGCCTGCGGCAGCGGCCCGAAGGTCGAGTCGGTAACCCGGGTGGCGCGGGTGTAGGGGGTGCCGAGCGAGGGCAGCGAATAGACACCGGCCTGGACAAAGAACTGAAAGACCCCGTCGATCTTCTGGATAAAGATCTGGGCATTGCTGAGGTCGCCGTACGAGCCGTGGTCGCCCGCGCCGGTGACGGCGTGATCCTGGAAGCGCGCGATGCCCGAGGCGACGCCGGTGACATAGACCTTGCCGAAGTCGCCGAGGTCGAAGTTGGTCGGCGCGCTATTCCCGGCGAGCGGCCCGGTGATGGCCGGCGACAGGACCGGCGCCGCGGGGGCGGCGGCGGGCGGCGTGGCGGCGGCGGGTGCGTCCTGCGCGATGGCGGGCTGCGCGACGACCGCGAGGGCCAGCATTGTCCCGGCCAAAATCTGCTTGTTCATCATTCTCTCCCTGCTCTGCGTTGGCTCCGGCTGAGCGCCGAGGTTAACGGCTTGTGCGCTGCAACAACCGTGCCAGACAGGGAGAGCTTGGCGGCCCGCATAAGGGCGGCATAAAAAAAAGGCCGGTGGCGAACCACCGGCCTAGTAAAATCCTTGGGGAGGATCGCCTTTCGGCAAGTTTGTTGTGCACTGCAGCAAAGGCATTTGCAAGAACTATTTTCACGTTCCGGCCATGCTTGGCTACGTTCCGCGTCCGTTCTATAGCTACCCCATGAGCGACCTGTTCGCCGCAACTGCGGCCTCGACCGACTATGACGCCAGCCACATCGAGGTCCTCGAGGGCCTCGAACCGGTTCGCCGCCGCCCCGGGATGTACATCGGCGGGGTCGACGAGCGCGCGCTCCACCACCTCGCGTCGGAGGTCCTCGACAATGCGATGGACGAGGCGGTTGCCGGTCACGCGACCCGAATCGAGGTCACGCTCGACGCCGGCGACCGGCTGACGATCACCGATAACGGCCGCGGCATCCCGGTCGACGAGCATCCGAAATACCCCGGAAAGTCGGCGCTCGAGGTCATCATGACGATGCTCCATTCGGGCGGGAAGTTCTCCGGCAAGGCCTATGCCACCAGCGGCGGGCTCCACGGCGTCGGCATTTCGGTGGTCAACGCGCTGTCGTCCGACCTGACCGTCGAGGTCGCGCGCAACAAGGCACTGTTCCGGCAGACCTTCTCGCGCGGCCTGCCGACGTCGGGCCTCGACAGCGTCGGCGCGGTTACCGGGCGGCGCGGGACGACAGTCGCCTTCACCCCCGACACCCAGATCTTCGGCGACGACGCCCACTTCAAGCCCGCCCGCCTGTACAAGCTCGCCCGGTCGAAGGCGTATCTGTTCCGCGGCGTCGAGATCCGCTGGAAGTGCGACCCCGACCTGATCACCGACGCGACCCCGGCGGCGGCGACCTTCCAGTTCCCCGGCGGCCTCGCCGATCACCTTACCGAGCAGCTTGGCGACCGCGAGCTCGTCGTCGGCGAACTGTTCTCCGGCCGGGCCGACCTGCCCGAGGACCGCGGCTCGGTCGAATGGGCGGTGGCGTGGCCGATGTGGGGCGACGGCGCGACGAGTTATTACTGCAACACCGTGCCGACCCCCGACGGCGGTACCCATGAAGCCGGGCTTCGTGCTGCACTTGCGAAGGGAATAAAGGGCTTCGCCGGGCTGATCGGGCAGAAGAAGGCGACCGACCTCGCCCCCGAGGATGTGATGACCGGCGCCGAGCTGATGCTGTCGCTGTTCATCCGCGACCCCCAGTTCCAGAGCCAGACCAAGGACCGGCTGACCAGCCCCGAGGCGGCGCGGCTCGTCGAGACCGCCGTCCGCGACCATTTCGACCACTGGCTGACCGGCAACGAGGCCCGCGCCCGGACGCTCCTCGGCGTCCTGCTCGAACGGATGGACGACCGCCTGCGCCGCCGCGCCGACCTTGCCAACCAGCGCAAGACCGCGACCAACAAGCGCAACGTCCGCCTCCCCGGCAAGCTGACCGACTGCACCCGCAGCGACCCCGTCGGCACCGAGGTGTTCATCGTCGAGGGCGACTCGGCGGGCGGGTCGGCGAAGCAGGCGCGCGACCGGACGACCCAGGCGGTGCTGCCGATCCGCGGCAAGATCCTGAACGTCGCCAGCGCCAACACCGCGAAGATTCTCGCCAATACCGAGGTCGGCGACCTGATCCAGGCGCTCGGCTGCGGCACCCGCGACCGCTACGACCCGGCGGCGCTGCGGTATGAGAAGGTCGTCATCATGACCGACGCCGACGTCGACGGGGCGCATATCGCGACGCTGCTGATGACCTTCTTTTTCCAGGAAATGCCCGGGCTAGTTCGCGACGGGCATCTGTACCTCGCCCAGCCGCCGCTCTACCGGCTCGCGCATGGCGGAACCGTCGCCTATGCCCGCGACGACGCCCACCGCGAGGAACTCATGCGGACGGTGTTCAAGGGCAAAACGAACCTCGAAATCGGTCGCTTCAAGGGGCTCGGCGAGATGGCGTCGGCGCAGCTCAAGGAAACGACGATGGACCCGTCCAAGCGCACCCTGCTGCGGGTGACGATGCCCGCCGACTATGACGCCCGCGCCGACGTCAAGGACCTCGTCGAGCGGCTGATGGGCCGCCACCCCGAACACCGCTTCGCCTTCATTCAGGCGAGCGCGCGACAGGTCGAGGCCGAGGCAATCGACGCCTGACCCTTGCAAGTCTGCACCCAGCTCGCGGCGGAAGGTTACACAAGTCCACACAACGACCGGGTTTTCGCCCTGGAAACGTTGGTCCCAACTTCTCTCGTTATCCCCGCGCAGGCGGGGATGACGGTTTGGGGTGGAGCGCGGTGCTGCCCAGCGGAAGTCCACGGGCCAGCGAGTCGCTGTTTGCGGGGACGTTCACACGGCAGCGAGTCGCTGTATGAGGGGCAGGTCGGGGTGCGAAAGGTTACATAAGTCCACACAACGACCGGGTTTTCGCCCCGAAATCGTCAGGGGGAATGACGGTTTGGGGTGGAGCGCGGCGCTGCACGGCGGAAGTCCACTAAGTCCACACGAGCGAGGCAGTTCGCTGCCTCCCCTCCCGTTGCCCTTCGGGCGGCCTTCGACTCAGGGGATGAGCGAGAGATGCGCCGCTTGGCGCGGCCCGGGGTTGGGGCTGTCTCGGGCGGATAGCGCACGGCGACTGCCCCGCCCCCAACCCCTCTGAAATGGAGGGACGAAAGAAGATCGCGACCAACAATGAGAAAGAACACGACGCACGACTCGACCAGGAGACATACGCCAGTCGCGTGGGTGTAGGACAGCGCGAACACCTGCAGGGAGACGCGCGAACTTTGCCAAGCCCCATTACGGTGAAGGCTGTTTGCGCCCGGTTACCGTCCTAGCGCGAACCAGAATTGCCGTCGCAGCGGCAGACATTCGTGCGGTGCCCGTCTAGCATTTGCCCGATGGACATATCGGTCTTCGCAATCGTCATCTTCGCGGCAGCACTCCATGCGACGTGGAACGCGATCGTGAAGGGTGGCAGCGACACACTTCTGACAACGGTGCTCGTGACCGGAGCCGCGGCGTTGCTGGCAACCGTCTGCCTGCCGTTCCTCACGGCTCCAGCGCGCGAGAGCTGGCCGTTCATCGCGGCCTCCGCGGTGTTCCAGATCGTTTATTTCGTGCTCGTGGCGCGCGCCTATCATCTCGCGGACATGAGCTTGACCTATCCGCTGATGCGCGGGACGGCTCCGCTGCTGGTTGCCCTGGCGAGTGTGATCTGGCTCAGCGAGCCGCTGTCGGCCTCCGCGTGGCTTGGTCTGGGCGTCATCTGCGCGGGCATCTTGAGCATGGCGGGCGCGATCCCGCGCGGCGCGAACAGGGCGGGCATCGTCCCCGCCCTCGGCAACGCCGTCGTCATCGCCGGATATACGCTGATCGATGGCGCCGGTGTCCGCCGGTCACACGCACCGGCAGCCTATACACTCTGGATATTCCTGTTGAGCGGCACCGCTTTGTCGGCTTGGGCGCTGGCGCGGTCACGCCGGTCCTTCGGGAGCTATGTCCGGCGCAACTGGCACCTCGGACTGATCGGGGGAGCCGGCACGGTCGGCTCATACGGTCTTGCCTTATGGGCGATGTCGGTCGCGCCCATTGCCGTGGTCGCGGCGCTCAGGGAGACCTCGATCCTGTTCGGCACCGCGATATCCGCACTATTGCTTCATGAGCGGGTTGGTCGCGCGCGGATCGTCGGGGTCGGCATCATTGCCACCGGGGCAATTCTGCTCCGCCTTGCATGACCGAGGCAGATCGCGACGGCAGGTTGGGAACCGCCTTCCCGCCCTACCGCCGACGCCCGCCGTCGACGCTCAACGCCCCCGGCCCGGCGACCGCCAGATACAGGAAGATGAAGCAGAACAGGATTGCGGGCTCGCCGTGGTTGATCGCCGGGAATGGGCTCGACGGGGCGTGCGCCATGAAATAGGCGACCGCCATCTGCCCGGCGAGGAGGAACGCCACCGGGCGGGTCAACAGGCCGAGCAGGATCAGGCCGCCGCCGATGAATTCGAGCACCCCGGCGACGCCGAACAGTCCCATCAGCGGAACCTTGCCGGGGGCGGCACCAGGGGGGAAGCCGAACAGCTTGATCGCGCCGTGTTCGATGTAGAGCAACGCCGTCATGATCCGCAGTGCCGCGAGCATCATCGGTGCGTACGCGTTCGTTCCTCGTGCTGCCATTGCCGATGTCCCTCGTTGCCGTTGATCGACACTAGCGTACGACAACGGACCGGGATAGGGTCGGAGCCGTAACGATCGGGATCGGTCAATGTCGGTGGGGCGTCCGGTCGGCGCAGAGTGGGGATTCTGGGCGGTGTCGCTTATCGACGCGGCTTTCTGCTTCGCATTGATCTTCGCCAGCGACCGTGGTCAGGACGCCGCCGGCAAGGGTCTGCAGAGCGGCATCGGTGTTATCGCGCTGATCGTCGTGGTCGCGCTCGCCGCGCTTTACTGGACCGTGCGGTCGAGCTTCGTTCGTGTGCCGGTGTCGATCATCCTGGTGCTTCCGGCGGTGTTCGCGACGTGGCGGGTGATGCTCGGATGATCTTCGGCACGAAGCCTTGCATGCACCGGCGGCGCTGCGGGCGACCGTCATGTCGTCGGGCTTGCCGAGGTCAAGTTGCGCGTGAGGTGATAGGGGGAGTTGGTATGCTGCGACGACTAATAATGACGCTCGCTGTGCTCCAGACGACGGGCGCGACAGCTGCGCCGGCGCCCTTCGCCGACCAGTTCAAGGCGTATAGCGCGCCGACGCCGCTTACTCCCGACGCGCGCGCGGCGGCGATCCGGCGGCTGGTGCCTCAATATCGCGGGATTCCAGCTATTCCGTTCGCTCTCGGCCCGCAGCATCCGGTCGTCGCGAATATTGCCGCGCTGAACGTCAACGGGGCCGAGGTCGTGACATACGATTACACCAAGCCCGCCGCGACCGGGTGGATGCTCGACGAGTATGATGACCGCAGCCCGCGATCGACGTTGTCGATCCTCCTCGCTCCGCACGCCAAAGCCTATGTTTTCGATTGCAAGCTGAAGGGCAGCGAGGCGCAAGTCGGCTATCTGGTGACCGACTTTGTCTACGATAACGACTACGACACGAAGAAGAGCACGACCGCGATGACCGGCGGTCACGTGCTGATCTCGATCCCGCCCGCGACGAAGCAGCAGACCTTGCTTATCGGGCGGTTGTTTGGGCCGAACCCCGCGCACAACCCGACCTTCCTGTTCTTCACCGGCTGCGAGATCACTCGGCTCGATTGAGGACCGCCACGGGAAACCCCGCGGACCGGCTGCTTCAATCGAGCTCGCGCTATTTCATCCCCATCGTGTGAACGATGCCGAGGAAGACCCAGTACAACACCCCGGCGATCGCCATTGCGGCGGGGAGCGTCGTGACCCACGCGAGTGCGATGTTGCGGACGGTCGACGCCTGCAGCCCGGCACCGTCGGCGACCATTGTCCCCGCGACGCCGCTCGACAGGATGTGGGTGGTCGACACCGGCATGCCCTTGAATTGAGCGAGCAGGATCGTCGATGCCGCCATCAGCTCGGCCGCCGCGCCCATGCCGTAGGTCAGGTGCGTCTTGCCGATTTTCTCGCCGACGGTGACGACGATCCGCTTCCAGCCGATCATCGTGCCGAGGCCGAGCGCGAGCGCGACGGTGATCTTGACCCACGGCGGGATGAAGCGCGTGCCGGTCTCGAGCAGCTTCTGGTAATCCTTGAGCGTCTTGTCGCCGCCATTCGGGAAGGCCTGCTTCGCCTTGTCCTCGTCCTTGGTCATCAGCCGCAGCGTGTCGTAGACGACGTACATCTCGTTGCGCAGGTTCTTCGTCGCGGCTGCCGGGACGTGCTTGATCGAGCCGTAGTTCTTGAGCTCGGCGGTGATCTGCGACGAGGTCGCGTCGAGCGCGGCGAAGACCTTGGGGTCGTCGGTCTTCTTGGTCCGCAGAGCATCGCGCAGGGTTTCGTTCGCCTGGTCGGGAGCGATCGTGATGCCGCCGGACTTGGTGTGGAACACGGTCTGCGCGGCGGCGGCGGCCTGGACGAACTGCGGGGTCGAGGCGTCGGGCATCGTCCGGTTGAGCGCGTACGCGGTCGGGGCGACGCCGATCAGGATGAGCATGATCAGCCCCATGCCCTTCTGCCCGTCGTTGCCGCCGTGGGCGAACGACACAGCGGTGCAGGTGAAGATCAGCAGCGCGCGAATGCCTTTCGGCGGCGGCGCGTCACCTTTGGGCTCGGCGTAGAGCTGGGGGTCGGGGACGACCTTCTTCATCAGCTTGAGCAGCAGGTACGATCCGACGAAGCCGATCACCGGGCTGACGAGAAGCGCGAGCAGGACGTTGGTCGCCTGGCTCCATTCGACGCCCGAGGTCCCGCCCGGTCCGGCGAGCAACTGGTTGGCGAGGCCGACGCCGAGGATCGAGCCGATCAGCGCGTGGCTCGACGAGTTCGGCAGGCCGAACCACCACGTCCCGAGGTTCCACGTTACCGCCGCGAGCAACAGCGCGAAGATCATCGCATATCCGCCCGCGCTGCCGACGTTGAGGATCAGGTCGACCGGGAGCAGGGTGATAACGGTATAGGCGACCGCGCCGGTCGAGGTCATCACGCCGACGAAGTTCCAGCAGCCCGACCAGATGACCGCGAAGACCGGCTTCAACGAGTGGGTGTAGATCACCGTCGCGACCGCGTTGGCGGTGTCGTGGAAACCGTTGACGAATTCGAAGCCGAGCGCGATCACCAGCGCCAGTCCAAGGAAGGCGAACGCGCCGAGCGCGAGCGTCTCGCCGACCTGCTGCGTGTCGCTGAAGATGCTGTAGCCGGCGAAGGCGAGGCCGGCGACGAGGACGAGGAGGAAGCCGATTACCCCGGCGGGGTGAACCTTGTGGTCCATCGCCACCCGCGCCGCGTGGGGCTCATCGTGCGTCGTTGCCGTTGCCGTCGTTGCCATCGCCGGAGCTCCCTCGAGTCGCGGCACTGTGGCTGGCAAAGATTACAGTGAGATGACGGCGTTAATCATTTAGCGCGTCAGCGCCTCGACGATCGCGCGGACCTTCGCCTGCCGCCACTGCGGGGTCGGGGCGACGAGCCAGTAGCCAGCGAGCGCGGGCTCGGGATCGCCGAGCGCGACGACACTGGTGTTCGCGGCAGCAAGCAGGACCGGGACGCGCGCGACGCCGAACCCCGCCACCGCCGCGTCGATCGCCAGCCCGGCATCGGCGACGGTCAGCGCGAAGCTGCCGCCCGTCGGCCATCCCGCGCCCGGATGATCGATCCGCCGCTCGGGGTCGGCCCCGGGCACGCCAACGACGACCATCGCCGCGTCGCCGAGCTGCTTGCCGTGGAGGCCCTCGACGTCGGGGACCGGGCCGAAAGTGACCGCGAGGTCGAGGTTCGCCTGGGTGAAGTCGACCCCGTCGTCGGCGGCTGTGACGACGAAGCGGACGTCGTGGTCGCGCGCAAAAGCGGCGAGGCGCGGGGTCAGCCAGCGCGCGGTGAAGTCGCGCGGCGCGGCGAGCGTCAGCACCTTCGACCCCTGCGCGTCCTGAAGGATGCGGACCGACTCCTCGAATTCGAGGAACCCCGCGCGCAGCGCGGGCAGCGCCCGCTCGGCCTCGGGAGTCAGTTCGAGATTGCGCGTCATCCGCTTGAACAGGACGGTGCCGAGCACATCCTCGAGTGCGCGAACCTGCTGCCCGACTGCCGCCGGGGTTACCGCCAGCTCGTCGGCCGCCTTGGTGAACGACAAATGCCGCGCGGCGGCGTCGAACACTCGGAGGGCGTTGAGCGGAAGATGGGTCCGCTTCACCGGGCCGGGACCGTGATCAATTCAACACCCGGTCGGGATCGGGCTGGTCGAGCGAGAACAGCGGAATCGCGACCTCGAACAGCGTCTCGCGGGTCGCCATCGCATAGGTCCCGACCATCGTGCCGTGCGGCGTCGGCAGCGGGCAACCGCTGACATAGTCGTACGATCCGCCCGGTGCGATGATCGGCTGGTCGCCGACGACGCCCTCGCCGCGGACTTCCTCGACCCGCCCGCGACCGTCGGTGATGATCCAGTGGCGGGCGAGGAGCTGGACGTCCTCCTCGGTCTCGTTCTCGATGCGAACGTGGTAGCTCCACGCATATTCGCTCGCTTCCGGGTCGGACTGTTCGTCGAGGTAGCGCGGGGCGACGCGGACCGTCACGCCCGCTGTCGTCGCGGCGTAGGGGAAGAACGCCTTCACAGCCCGGCCCGCGTCAACGCCTGGTCGAGATCGGCGATGATATCACGCGGGTCCTCGAGTCCGACCGACAGCCGCAGCATGCCCTCGGTGATCCCCATCTCCTCGCGGATCGGTGCGGCGACGCTGGCGTGGGTGGTCGACGCCGGATGGGTCATCAACGTCCGCGAGTCACCGAGGTTGTTCGAAATGTCGATCAGTTCGAGCGCGTCGAGCAAGGCGTGCGCCTGCACCCGGTCGGCGACGAACAGCGCGATGATCGTCCCGCCGCCCGACATCTGGCGCATTGCGAGATCGTGCTGCGGGTGGCTGGCGAGTCCGGGATAGAGCAATTTCGGTACGCGATGTTCGAGCGCGGTGGCGACGGCGGTGGCGTTCTCGACCGCGCGGCGGACGCGCAGGTCGATCGTCTCCAAGGACTTCAACACGACCCAGGCATTGAATGCGCTGAGCACCGGGCCGGTGTGCCGCGCCATCGCGAGATAGACGTCGTTGATCCACTGCGCCGAGCCGAGCACCGCGCCCGCGAGCACCCGCCCCTGCCCGTCCATATGCTTCGTCGCCGAGTGCGCGACGACGTCGGCCCCCATCAGAAATGGCTTTTGCAAGACCGGCGAGGCGAAGGCGTTGTCGACTACGACCAGCGCGCCAGCGTCGTGGCCGATGTCGGCGACCGCCGCGATATCCACGATGTCGAGCGTCGGGTTCGCCGGGGTCTCGAGGAAGAACGCCTTTGTGTTCGGCTTCCGCGCCTTCGCCCACGCATCGTTGTCGCGCCCGTCGACGATCGTCGTCTCGATGCCGAAGCGCGGCAGGATCGTATCGACGAGCACGCGGCACGAGCCGAACAACGCGCGGCCCGCCACCACGTGATCGCCCGCCGACAGATGGCTGAGCAGCGCGGTCGACATCGCCGCCATGCCGCTCGCGGTGACGCGGCACGCCTCCGCGCCTTCGAGCAGGCACAGGCGTTCCTCCAACATCGCGTTGGTCGGGTTCTGCAACCGCGAATAGGTCATGCCGGGCTCTTCGCCGCGGAAGCGCGCCGCCGCCTGCCCCGCGCTGTCATAGGCATAGCCCGACGTCAGGAAGATCGCCTCCGACGTCTCGCCGTATTCGGAGCGCGCGGTGCCGCCACGGACCGCCTGCGTCGCGGGGTGCCAAGTGGCGGTGACCGCCCGATCCTGTCCGGTGAAGCGCTTCATGGGGGTGGGCTTAGCGGGCGGGGCTTGGCCGCGTCAACGCGCCGTCCCCCGTGATCGGGCGGTGAGCCTCGAAAACGCGGCTGGCTCGGACCCCGATCGGCGGTTCGTTGCTTTAGCGGTTGCGGGGGATTTCAACGCGGGAAGCGTAAGCCGACGTGTCAGCCCCTCGAACCGAGCGTCGATTATGGTCGCGGTGGCACACCGGGGGGGCGCTCGTCCTCGCGGCGTGCCTAGCCGTGCCGGTGCTGACGATTCCGCGGCACATTCCGCTGACATACAACGAGGGCTGGAACGGTTACTTCGCGGCGCGGGCGATGGCCCCGGTACTTGGGCCGCTGTATCCGGCAGCGGGCGAGCTGATCAGCAACAATTATCCGCCGCTGTCTTTCTATCTGATCGGCGTGGCGGGGCAGCTGGCGGGAGACCCGATCGTCGCCGGGCGGATCGTCGCGCTGCTTGCACTGCTCGTGAGCGGGGCGCTCGTCGTGCTGATCGTCCGGCAGCTCGGCGGGCGGCCCGTCTGGGCAGCAGCGGCGGGGCTGATCCTCGTTGCCTATGTCGTGATCTTCGCTGGCCAGTATGTAGCGACCAACGATCCGCAGTGGCTCGCGCACGCGGTGATGCTCGGCGGGGTCGCCACCCTGCTCGCAAGCCTGCGGCCGCTCCGAATTCCGGGGATTGCAGCGGCGGCGGCGCTGGTCGTCGCGGCGCTGTTCATCAAGCACAACCTTCTTGCCCTGCCCGCAGCGGCGACGCTGTGGCTGGCGGCGACCGACCGGCGCGCGGCGCTGATCTGGTGCGCCTGCGGAGCCGGTGCCGCGATCATTGCGGCAGCTATCGCTTACACCCTGTTCGGCGACGCGCTGGTCGACAGCGTTCTCCATCACGGCCGGGTCTATGACGTTACGCGGGTGGTCAAGTCGTCGTGGTCGACCGCGCTGATGATGCCGCTGCTCGGCGTCGCGCTGTTGATCCGCTGGCGGCGCAACACCGCGCTCGCCCTGCTGTTCGTCGCGATCGCGCTGCCGTTCGGGCTGGCCCAGCGCGGCGGTGAAGGCGTCAGCTATAATGCGCAGTTCGAGGCGTTGATCGCGCTGTCGATCGCCGCCGGGCTGGCGCTGTCGGAGACGCGCCGGACCGGCGTCGCGCTCGGGGCGGCGTTGCTGCCGGTGACGATCATGCTGCCATTCTATGCGGTTGCGCAGACGATCGCGCTCGACACCCTCGGCGCGCGGACCGCTGCGTGGGGGGCAATCGAAACGCAGATCGCGGCGACACCCGGGCCGGTCGCATGCGAATTGCTCGCCGCCTGCTTCTGGGCGGGGAAGCCATTTGCGTGGGACTTCTTCAACGAAGGCCAGCGTGTCCGGCTCGGCGCGCCGCTCGCCCCGCTCGCGACCCGGATCGCCAGCCACGGCTTTGGCGCGATCGTCCTGACCCGACATCCCGATTTCTTGTCGAGCGATGGCGAACGCCTGCCGCAACCGCTGCCGCGGCTGATCGACGCTGAATATGCCCCCGTCGCGACCGCGCCCGACGACACCGCGTTGCTGCTTCCCCGGAGTAAATCTCGATGACGCTTCATTCGCTCACGACCCAGCGGCAGACGACGCGGCCGGCCCCCGACCTCGGGTCACCGCTCGCGCTCGCGGTGATCGTGCCGACGTTGAACGAGGCGGGCAATATCGCGGCGATGGTCGCGGGGCTCGACCGCGCGCTCGACGGGCTGGCGTGGGAAGCGATCTTCGTCGACGACGATTCGACCGACGGCACCGCCGCTTTGCTCCGCCAGATCGGCGCGTACGACCGCCGTATTCGCGTCATCCAGCGGCTCGGACGGCGCGGCCTCGCCTCGGCGGTAACCGAGGGCGTGCTTGCCACCGCCGCGCCGGTAATCGCGGTGATCGACGGCGACATGCAGCACGACGAGGTGCTGCTCCCCAAGATGTACGAGGCGGTGACCGGCGACGACGGCGGCGGCGGCTGCGACCTCGCGATCGGCAGCCGCTACGTCGACGGCGGCGCGGCATCGGGCTTCACCGGCGTCCGCGAGCTGATCAGCCGCACCGCGACGCGGGTGACCAACGCGACGCTCCGGACGACGATCGCCGACCCGATGAGCGGCTTCTTTGCCGTGCGCCACGACGCGTTCATGGCGAGCGCGCCACACCTGTCGAACATCGGTTTCAAGATCCTGATGGACGTTGTCGCGTCGAGCCCCGCACCGCTGGCGATCCGCGAGATCCCCTATACCTTCCGCCCGCGCCATGCCGGCACGAGCAAACTCGACCCGCGCGTCGCGCACGAATTTTTTGTCCTGCTCCTCGAGAAGATGCTCGGCCGCTATGTGCCGGTGCGCTTCCTGATGTTCGCCGGGGCCGGGCTTTTCGGACTGGCGATCAATTTGATGGTGATCGGGAGCCTGTTCCGTCACGCGGGCATCTCGTTCGCGGTCGCGCTGCCGGCGGGCGTGATCGCGGCGATGGCGTTCAACTATCTCCTCGCCAACACGCTGACCTACCGCGACTTGCGCTTGCGCGGGGCAGCGTTCCTGCGCGGCTTCGTCGGCTATGCCGCGGTGTGCGCACCCGGCGCGATCGGCAACATCTTCGTCAGCACGCTGCTGTTCCGCGACGGCTCGACGTGGTGGGTCGCGGCGCTCGCCGGAGCGGTGATCGCGGTGACATGGACCTATGCCGCGACGCTGCTGCTCACCGCAAAGCGCCGCCGCCCCGCTTGAACAGGTGAGATACTGTCTTGCTATGATCATAACATTATGATCATAGCATAGCAGCCGCGAGAGCTGGCTGGACAGGAGACGACCCATGACGTTTCGCATTCATACCCACGGCCGGCTGCAGGAATGGATCGCCGACGCCAATGGCTATTTCGCCGACGCCGGCCTGACCGACTACACGCTCGGCCAGGTCGAATTTGCCAGCTTCGATGCCTCGACGCAGGACGATCCGTCGGGCGCCTACCAGACCTATGAAAAGGGCCGCGACGCGAGCATCAGTTGCGCGTGTCACTGGACGGTCAACATGGCCGCGTCGAACGCGCATGGCCGGTTGTGGGGCGACGCCTATTCGGTCTCGCCGTGCGGCATCTTCGTCCCCGCCGATTCCGCGATCCGCACGCTCGACGACCTTGCCGGCGTGACCGTCGATGTCGGGTATCAGTCGGGCAGCCACTATGCGACGATCCAGGCGCTCGAAACCGCGATGGCGCCCGATCGGATCAAGCTCAACTTCGCCGGGTCGCCCGACCAGCGGCTCGCCCGGCTCGACCGCGGCGAAGCTGCCGCGTCGACCTTGTTCGGCATCCAGCTCTACATCGCCGAGCAGTTGGGCTTTCGCAAGATCGCCGACACCAGCTTCATGATCATCGGCCTGGTGCCCGACGGGGTTGATGCGGATGACGTGAAGAAATACTATGCAGCGCTGCGTCGTGCCCAACACGATATCGACCTGCATCATCAGCAATACGCGCATTTCTATTTGAATGAAGTGCCCGCGATCTACCATGACCGGATCAACGTCGGCGCCTTCGGTCCGGGTGAACGGATCGTCTTCGAGCCCTATTCGCCGGCGATGTACGACAAGACCCACCAGTGGGTCGAAGACCGGGCAATCTTCGACGACGCGAAGATCGGGCAGGCAAGTTATGCGGCGGCCGCGCTCAGCGCCGGGTGACGCCGCCGCCCGGGACTGGACAAGCCGCGATGCCCTGATCAAGGAAGGCCGATCATGGCGTCGACCAGACGATCGCAGATAGGCAAAGGCAACGACGCGACGGCGATCGGCGTCGAGCGCTATGTCGGCCACCTGCTGCGGCGCGCTTATGCCGTGGCTCGTAAGAATTCCTCGGCGGCGCTCGCCGACCTCGGCGACCTGTCGCCGGTCCAGGCAACGGCGCTGATTACGTTGGCAAGCGGCGCGCTGACCCAGGCCGAGCTGGGCCGGCAAATCGGGATGGAATCCGCCAACACGCATACGCTGATCAAGCGGATGGTCGCCGCGGGGCTCGTCGCAACGCGCCCCGATCCAGCCAACCGGCGACTGCTGCTGGTCGACCCGACCGCCGCCGGGCAGGTGATGACGAGCAAGGTCGAAGCGAGGCTCGCGGGTTCGACCGAGCAAACGCTCGCACCGCTTACAGCCAGCGAGCAGGCCGTGTTGATCGACATGCTACTGCGGATCATCGCCGACTGAGCACCCGATTAGAAGGGCGGTGCCTGCACACGGGATCGGCTTACCCAGACCGGATATAAACCAGGCGCTCGCTAAGGTCGGTCAGCTGAGAGGACGGCCCTCAGAATCGATTCTGAACGCCGCTGTCCATACGCATGGCCGTAGGCGCTCGATGTGATGGCAACAACCATATTGCGGCTCGGTATGACGTAAATCTTGTTGCCGCCGTTACCCGACGCGAATGATACCGCGACGGGCTTGCCATCGATCTGTTGGACCTTCGAATACCAGAAATAGCCATAGCCGTCGGCATACGGGTCGCTGGCGGAGATCGCGATTTTGGGCGCGAGCGCGTCGCGTATCCGACCCGCACTTATTATCCGGTGCCCTCGGTACCGACCTTCTCCTCGCACCATCTCGCCGATCGCGGCGAAATCGCGAAGCGTGAGAGACAGGTTCCCCTGGCCTTTCGTATAACCGGCAGCATCCGATGCCCATTGCCACCGATGAATGCCCAGCGGATCGAACAGCGATGTGCGGGCAAATTCAGCCATCGACCGACCGGTTGCTTTCGCTACTATGACGCCGGCAGTATAGGCGGTGAGAGAGTTGTAGTGATATTGCGTCCCCGGCGGCTCGGCCCGTGGAACCGAACGCAGAAACAATAGTGGATCCGACGCCGCATCGAGTTTGTCTTCGTTGCCTGGCGATGTTGGATCCGCATCGAAAGCGGCGAGGCCGGACCGCATCGTCAGGACATCCCTCAGGGCAACGTCGCCGATCGCACTGCCCTCGGCTTCTGGCCAATAGGTTGAGACCGTGTCCTCCACGCTACGTATCTTACCTCGGTCGATCGCTATTCCGACCAGAAGCGACGTAACGCTCTTTCCGGCGGAGCGAATGTCGTGGAGGTCGGTCGCTGTTTCGCCATTGTAGTAGCGCTCCGCGATCGCTCGTCCATGGCGGAGCACAACGACCCCGCGCAGATCGAGATGTTCGTCATGATCGAAGACTGCAAGCGCCTGAGTGATAGCGGGATCGTGCTGCGGTATGGGGGCAGCCGCGCACAGCCCGATAGCGCCGATCGCAACGCTGGCGAATTTGAAAGGTCTCACTGGCTGTATTCCTAAAGGGAAGCAGCGGGTTCCTGACGCGTACTACCCTCCGCGTCTTGTATCGGCGCAACATACCGCATTTTTCGCCACCGGGCTGGCGTCGTGTCGAGACGAGATCGAAATGTCCGGTTCAGATGTGCCTGATCGACATAGCCTGTCGATTGCGCCACTGCAGCAAGCGAGGCAATGCCCTTTCCAAGCATGGCTGCGGCACGTTCCATCCTGTGGCCGCGCAGATAATCACCGGGTGAACAGCCGAGAAAACGTCGGAACACGCGGGCGAGATGGACCGGATGAACGCCGGCGTTGGATGCGACCGCAGCGACCGAAAGATCAGGATCGTCGCTGGTAAAGATCATCTCGACGGCACGATTAAGCCAGCCCGGCGGGCGTCCGGCAGCGCGCGGCTCATCGGATGATAGCGGAGAGACGAAACCGCGAAGCTGTAGGGCGCGCGCCTCCAGCCTGAACGGCGTCATTAAGTCGATTTCTTGCGCAATGCTGTGGGCAAGTCGGTAGGCATAGGGCTCGCGCATGCAAAGCGCCGCCGCGTCGCCGCCTGTCCCGCCGGATATGGCGAGAAATCGCCCTCTTCCGCCATGAAACCGATCCTGATGCGTCGTGCCGGGCGGATTGTAGATCAGCACCGGCGTATCGGACACCAGCGGGGCGCCAACGGCCGACGACATGTATCCGCCGGCGAGGACAAGGACGAAATGCGCCTCGTCGTGGCTATGCCGTCTAACCTCCTCTTCGGGAGCGTTCGCGTTCAGCAGATGGAAACTGTACCCCCCCGCCTCACGCGCCTTCGGGCCGCTCCCCCAGAAATCCATCCTCGCTCGTCTGAGCACCATCTGCGTTTGCACCAACTACGATCGATCCGCCTCGCAAAGCGCTCTTAAAGCCGAAAAGCGGCTTTCGTCGACTAGGCGCACAAAATCCGTCGAGACCGCAGGCCAACGCACGGTTTGCGGCCGAAGGGGTGCGGCCTGTCGACACGAAAATGGCCGGTAGCCGCCTAGCAGTTTCGGATACCGTCGCCAGAAGCATAGTGCCGTCGCTGCGGCAGCAACGGCTCCTTCTCGCCAGGAAGTGATGATATAGGCGCGCCAAAGGAGACTAACATGAAGATCAGTGCGCGCAATCAGATCAAGGGCAGGATCGTCTCGGTGACACCGGGCGCGGTCAATGCCACGGTCAAGATCGACATCGGCGGCGGCAACGTCGTCACCTCGAGCATCACCGAGGAAGCCGTCGCCGACCTCGGCCTCGCCGAAGGCGATGACGTCACCGTGATCGTCAAGGCCAGCGACGTCCTGATCGGCAAGTAAGTGGTTCCCCGGGTTGGCGCGTTGAAGCTCAAACCGCAGCTGATCTGCGGCAGCGAGCGCGCCATGGGACCGGGCAAGGCCGACCTGCTCGACGCCATACCGGCGCACGGCTCGATCTCCGCCGCCGGCCGGGCGCTCGGTATAAGCTATTGCTACACGTGGCTTCAGGTCGACGTAATGAACCGGTGTTTCGACAAGAAGCTGGTCGACGCGACGGCCCGCGGGCGCGGCGCGGGGCTGTCGTAACCGATCATGGCAGGCTCGTATTGGCGGCCTATCGCGAACTCGAAGCGGCGTTGGTAGGGACCGCGCGCGTTCATCCTCGGGTCGCGCAACTCAAGATGATGCCAAACGACACTTATAAGGGGCGGTGCAAACGTCCATTCCCGGGATCGCAACGGGCGGACCGCGCTCGACTATGTGCGAACGGCAGGTTTCAACAATTCGCGCGCAATCGTCGTGCTCAGGGGGGGCAGCAATAGCGCAGAAATAGGTCAACAGCTGTCGGACCGTTTCCACAGCTCTTGCGCCGTTATGAGGCCAGCTGGAGCTATACCCACACTTGCGACTTGATGAGCGCCTGGTTTCGGGACGCGGCGATGGCGCCGCGAACGTCAGGGTGCGGCTCTCTCGACGCAGCGCGCCAGTTTCCCGTCCACGACTGCCAAGATCGAACCGACTTGTTGGCGGCTGCTGGTCGACCGGTCAGGCGTTGTCTCAAACGTGACGGCGATCGGACAGGGCGGAACCGATCGGCGCGCCGACAGTCGTTGATTAGCCTAGGCCTCAAGGAGCGGATACGTCACGAACATTTTGTCTCGCCGTCGTTGGGCGTTGGCCGCCGCCGCGGTCGCTACTGTCGTTTTCATTCCAGTTGTCGTCGTCGCCGTACTGCCGTTGAACTGGGTCCGCAGTCCGGTCGAACGGGCGGCATCGAATGCATTTGGCCGGCGGGTGTCGATCGCCGGCATGGCCCGGCTCAACACTTTCTCGCTCTCGCCCATCGTCCGCCTCGAAGGCATCCGGATTGCGCAGCCAACGTGGGCGGGTCCAGGCGATATGGCGACAATCGCCGACGCCCGTATCAGCTTCGCCGTCGCCGACCTTTTCCGCGGCCATCTCGTTCCACTGTCGCTCGATATCGACGGAGCGCAAGTGGCTCTGGTGCGCGATGCCTCCGGTCGATCGAATTGGGCCGGCGAGCCGAGCCGAGCCGTTGGCGGCGAGCCTCGCCCCGCGACGCCGCCGCGTCTGCGCCACCTTGGCATCGCTAACACTATGGTTCGGCTGCACGATCTCAAGCGTCACGTCGACATCACCGCGACCATCGCCTCCGATAGCCACGGCCTGGCCATCATCGGCGCTGGCACACAGCGCGGTCAGCCGCTGCGAGTGACCGCACACGGCGGCGCGCTCGAGCGGATCGATCCGATGACGCGCTATCCGTTTGCCGTCGAAATCGCGTCGCCACTCGTGAACATCGTCGGGCGCGGAACGATGGATCATGCGCTTGACGCAGGCCACTTCACGGTGCGGCTTGCGACACGCGGGCACGATCTTATCAATCTCGATGACATTATCGAGGCTGGCGTACCGGCGACCCAAGCGTTCGCCCTTACCGCTACTGTTCGTCACAACGATTACGACTGGTTGATCACCGATCTTGCCGGGACGATCGGGCGGTCCGACCTCGCCGGCCGATTGAGCGTCAAGCGGCGGCAGAGCCGGAGCCTGCTCGACGGCGCGGTGACGGCAAACGCATTTGACTTCGACGACCTCGCCTCCGACGAGCAGCTCGCTCGTGGCAAGGCCGAGGAGGCACGTATCGGCAAGCGGATCGTGCCGGCTACCGCAATCCACTTCGAGAAGCTTGGTCAGACCGACGGCGTTATTCGTTTCCATGCGGGAAAGTTGCTGAGCAAGAGCCCGAGCCCGTTTGTCGCCCTCGATGCGACGCTGGTGATGGACCACCGCCGGCTGGTGGTGAAGCCGCTGACGGCGCGCTTGACCCACGGCATGCTGACCGGCGACATTGTCGTCGATCACCGCGGCGGCAGTCCGAAGCTGACAGCGACCCTCGACCTGGTCGGCGCGCGGATCGAGGACTTGTTTAACATTTCTCCGCAACGCGCGACCGTGCCGGTCGATGGCCGCATCCGCCTGCACGGTAGCGGCGACACCGTGCGTGCCGCGCTTGGCCGGGGAAGCGGGACGCTCGACCTGTCGGGCCGTGGTGGCGGGATAGACTATAAGGTGGCGACCCTCGCCGCTGGCGACGTCGTTCGCGGGCTTGGCCTCGCTATCAGCGGTGACAGCGATCGCCTCACGCCGATCCGCTGTATCGACGCTCGCTTTGTCGCTCGCGATGGCGTGTTCACCGCGCGCGACTTAATTCTCGACACTATGGTCATGCGCGCCGACGGCGAAGGCACGCTGCGCCTACCCGACGAGACGCTGGCGCTGACGTTGCGGGGGCGATCGAAGCACCCGGACGTCATTCAATCGACGGTGCCGATTCATATCGGTGGCACGCTGGCGAGGGCGACTTTTGACGTCGTGCCGGTTGACCGCTCGGCGCCGAAGCGGAGTCTGCTCGGTCGCGTCGGCGACGTGCTGAAGAGCTTGAAGGTGCACAGCGACGCCGACCGCGGCAATGTTGCGCCCGATGCTCCGTGCAACAAGCTTCGCGTCGCCGCCCTCGGCCAGGACTGGGCGCACCGTCATCCCAATTGACCGGCCAAAATGGACAATCCCAGAACATAAGCGAAGTGCCGGTTGAGTCTGGTCGCTGGGGTCCATCGTAATTGCTGGCGGCACGATAGCCGTGCTTGAGCAACCGCGCCGCCGAGATCTCGCGGTGGAGGCAGCCGCAGCTGGCTGTCGTGCCGGCGCGCACGGCGGTCCCGTCGGCGACCGTCTCGTTGCCGCAGTCGCAGGCGAAGAGCCAATGCGCATGCCGCCGCTGCTATGCGAAAACTCGATCCCAACGAGGCGTCCGTAGCGCAGCCCGGCCATCTCGATCCTGATCTTGCGGCCCACCGGACCCTCCCCCTTCCAGTTCCTTGGTCGGCTTGCGGGTGACAAGGTTGATCGCGCCGCCCATGCCGTCGGGGCCGTTGAGCACCGAGACATACCCCTTGGCGACTTGGATTTCGGCGATGTCGGGAGTCAGGAAGCGGTCGTAGTCGAGGCGGTTGTCGGCGGGCAGATAGACTCGGATGCCGTCGACGGTCAGCGGCACCTGGAAGCGGTTGAAGCCGCGCACAAAGATCAGCCGCTCGTTGCGCGACCCGCCGCTGTTGCCAGAGGTTACGCCCGGGATCAGGCTCGCCGCGTCGTCGAGGCCGAGCCGGTTGAAGCTGTAGATCGCCTCCTGCCCGATCGTGTCGCCGCCGATCAATACGCCCTCGGCGCGATGGCCGGTGATTACGATCTGCCCGAGCCCAAAGGCGCTGTCTTCGGCTGCCGGCGTCGCCGCGACAGTGGGCACCAAGGTCTGCGCGCAGGCCATTGCGGGCAATAGCGCGGCCACGGTCGCAATTAGATAGTGACGCATGTGTCCCCCATACGGACCGCTGTCGCCCGCGAACCGAGCGTTGTATATGGTGGAATATTACGGGCTGTATATAGATGAATATAGCCACAGGAATGGATCGGTGAATGATGAAGGTGCTCGTATTTTCTGTGTTAGCCAGTCTCGCGGTGCCTGCCTTGGCGCAGGGAATGCCGATGGTGACGCCGGTCTGCCCGAGGGACGCCGAGCCGATCCCAGCGGGTCTCGCCGGCTGGAGCAACAGGACGCCGATGACTGCGGCAAACGATGCGGCATCGGTCGGGCAAGCCAATCTCGTGCCCGGCGTTGCCGTCGATCTCGCGCTCGCCGGCACACCGGCGGTGCAATACGTCGTCCGTCCGTCGCATCCCGGCGGATCGGTCAGTCATGGTGGCATGACAGGTCTCGTCATCGCCACCGCCGGCACCTACCGCGTCGCCATCGGGTCGGGCGCATGGGTCGATCTCATCAAGGACAAGACGTCGCTCGAGTCGGTCGGGCACGGCCATGGACCGAATTGCTCGGGCATCCGCAAGATGGTGGATTTCGCGCTGCAGCCGGGATCGTACATCCTGCAGGTCGCGGGTAACGGCGAGGCGCGCATCCCGGTGCTCGTCGCGAAGCTGCCCTGACAGCGATGGCGCGCCGGCTCGGACTGGCGATCGCCGCGCTGATCCTGATGGCCGCGGCGCCGTCGTGGGACTGGCGATCGCCAGCGGGGCTCCGGCCGTCGCGCGTGCCTTCGGGCAATCCGATGTCGGCAGCAAAGGTCGAGCTCGGCCGGCGGCTATTCTATGATGCCGACCTTTCGGTCGACGGCACCATGGCGTGCGCGACATGCCACGAACAGCATCGCGCGTTCGCCGACGGCAATGCGGCGCATGCGGGCGTCCATGGCGACCCCGGACGCCGCAACGTGCCGGGGCTCGCGAACGTCGCGTGGCTGCGGCCGCTGACGTGGGGTGATCCCCGGATCGGATCGCTCGAAGCGCAGGCCGCAATTCCTGTCACCGGGACGGCACCGGTCGAGATGGGCATGGCGGGCCAGGATGCCGAGATTGCCCGTCGATTGAGCACGGACAGTTGCTATCCAGCGATGTTCGCCAAGGCCTTTCCCGGCGATGGGACGATCGATTTCGAGCATGTCGCTAAAGCGCTGGCCGCGTTCGAGCGGACGCTGGTCTCCTTCGACACCGCTTATGATGCCAATGGTCGCGGCGGTCGGACGGCAATGCCGTCCGAGGCGGTTGCCGGCAGCGCTGTGTTCGATCGCCACTGCCGGTCATGCCATTCTGGGCCGCTGCTCACCGACCAGAAATTTCATCGGATACGATCGACGCCGGGGCCGGACGCGGGTCTCGGCGAAATCACGCGACGGACGGAAGACGTGGGGCGCTTCCGGACGCCCAGCTTACGCAACGTCGAACTGACAGGCCCCTATTTTCACGACGGCTCGGCGAAGACGATCGCCGATGCCGTTCGTCTGCATCCGCGGACGAGCGATCTACGCGACGCCCAGGTGATGCAGATCGTAGCATTCTTGAATTCGCTGACGGATCGACATTTTACGATGGACGCCCGCTTCTCCTTGCCGGAGTTCACTTGCGGCAAGTGACCCATGCCCGGCGGGAGCGAGGATTTCTAACTGCAGAATGCTTTTGAAGATCCTCGCAATTTAGGAATCCGGCGCGACGGAGATCTATCGACGGCGAGTCAACTCGCGCGCAAGAGCCTTACGTGTCTTGTCGCCGTACGGCGGCTTGAACCCCGCGAGCTTGGCAAGATCGATCTTCGGCTGCGAGTAGATCGCCTTGGCGTGGCTGAACGCGCGGAAGCCGTCGTGGCCGTGGTAGCTGCCCATTCCGGCCGGGCCAACGCCGCCGAACGGCAGATCCTCAGCCGAGACGTGAAACACGACGTCGTTGATCGTCACCCCGCCCGAGATCGTCCGGTCGAGCACGCGCCGCTGCTCACCTATATCGTCGCCGAACCAGTAAAGGCCGAGTGGCCGGTCGCGGCGGTTGATCCGGTCGATCGCCTCGTCGATCGTGTCGTACGGCACGATCGGCAGCAGCGGACCGAAGATTTCTTCCTGCATCACGGTCATGCTGTCGTCGACCCGACGCAGGATATGGAGCGGCATCTTGTTGCCGTTCTGCGCGGCGAAGTCCTCGTTTCCGGGATTGACGACGATGACCTCAGCACCCTTGGCGCGGGCGTCGGCGACATGGGCCTCGAGCCGCTCGCGGTGGCGGGCGCCGAGAACCGAGGTATAGTCGGGGTTGGCGAGCAACGTCGGGTACATCGCCGCAACAGAGCGCTGCAATCCGGCGACGACGGCATCCTCGTGCTCACGCGGCACGAGCAGGTAGTCGGGCGCGAGGCAGATCTGCCCGGCATTCATCATCTTGCCGAGCGCGATCCGGTCGGTTGCGCGTGCGACGTCGGCCGAGCGCGAGACGATCGTCGGCGATTTGCCGCCGAGCTCGAGCGTCAGCGGCACGAGGTTTGCCGCCGCCGCGGCCATGACATGCCGACCCACCGCTGTGCCGCCGGTGAAGACGAGATGGTCGAACGGCAGTTCGGCGAAGGCCTTGCCCGCCGCCGGGCCGCCGGTGACGACCGTCACCTCGGCCGGGTCGAAAGCGGCAGCGATCAGCGCCGCCATTAATGTCGATGTCGCCGGCGTGTACTCCGACGGCTTGATCATCGCCCGGTTACCCGCTGCCAAAATACCGGCAAGCGGTCCGAAGGTCAGATTGACCGGGAAATTCCACGGCGAGATGATGCCGACGACGCCCTTTGGCTGAAATTCGACGCGGGCCCGCGCGCCGAGCAGGCCAAGCGGAAAGTCGAGGCTACGCTTCTCGGGTTTCATCCACGCGGCGAGATGCTTGGTCGCGTGGCGCAGTGGCTTCACCGACGACATGATGTCGGTCATGAGCGACATCTCGGTCGACCGGTGGCCGAAGTCCTCGGAGATTGCCGCGACCAGCGCATCCTGATTGTCGATCAGCAGCGCCTCGGCGCGGCGAAGTCGGTCGGTGCGTATCGCGGCGGATACCGGCAACTCGTGCGTAAACGCCGCGCGCTGGAGGTCGAGCGCGATACGCATTGCCGCCGCATCGCGCTGATCCCATGCGTCGATCGCTGTCGCCATTGCCGCTCCTCCCCAGATCAGCCCGCCGGGCTATGACATCTGTGTCGGCTCAGGTGACCGCCGCGTCAACGCTGGCAAAGGCCTTGGGTGAGCAGCCACGCCTTGTTCATCCAGCGGACTGCCGGCAATAGATCGCTGCCAGCCGCTCGATGCCGGCGCGGTCATCGTCGTCGAAGCGGCCGGGCAGCGGGCTGTCGAGGTCGAGGACGCCAATCAGGACGTTTTCGCGTATCAGCGGCACGACGATCTCGGACCGCGATGCCGCATCGCAGGCGATGTGACCGGGAAAGGCGTGGACGTCGGCGACGACGATCGTCCGGCGCTCCGCCGCCGCCGTTCCGCACACCCCGCGGCCGAGTGCGATGCGGACGCACGCCGGCTTGCCCTGAAACGGCCCGACGACCAGTTCACCGCTGCGCAGGAAGTAGAAGCCCGCCCAGTTGAGGTCGGGCAGGCTCATAAAGATGAGCGCTGCCGTATTGGCCGCGTTGGCAACTGGATCCGTCTCGTCCCCGAGCAGCCCGCGCAACTGCGCGGCGAGGTCGGCGTAGAACTCGGTTTTGGTCGCGGCGCTGATCGGCATAGACTGAAAGATGGTCGGCTCCTCGAACGCACGGTGGCTGCTAGCACATCACTCTCAGCTCGAGCCACTTCATTAATGTTGTCGTTGCTGGCTCGACAATCTCGAACTGGCCAGTTTGCCGGTCTTTTTTCGGACACCCATCGTCCGGCTGCGAAACTGGCCACCACTGACGAGGTCGCCGATCTCATTTTGACCACACCGCAGCAGCGGAGGGTGTATCGCCCCCCCCGGCGCAAAACCAGCTGCCCGTCCGGACGGCCAGAACCGTCGCGTAGGCATCCCGACCCGCGTGGCGGCTCGCAATTAACCTTTAAATAACCTTGTCTGCGAGCACGCCGTATCTTAGAGCCTGAACGAAAAGTAGTTGAGCGATACCAGTAGGTTGTGATTCACCGTCGTTGTCGAGACGATAGGAGAAGAACTTGCCTTGGACTGATACCGCTCGCCGTCAGCATATGCGCAAGGGGGGGCGCTATCCAAGCGATTTACGGGATGCGGAATGGGCGTTGATCGAGCCGCTGTTTCCGGCAGCCCGCAGCGGCGGGCGTCGTCGCACGACCTGCCTTCGGGCGGTGATGGATGCGATCATGTATATTGCGTCGAGCGGTTGCGCCTGGCGGATGCTGCCCAAATGCTTTCCGGCGACGTCGACAGTGCGCGGCTATTTCTACAGCTGGCGGGATAGTGGGCTGCTGACGACAATCAACCACTTGCTGGTAATGGCAGCACGCGAACAGGCCGGCCGCGAGGCCTCACCCAGTGCTGGCGTTATCGACAGCCAATCGGTCAAAACAACGGAAAGCGGCGGAATTTGCGGCTATGACGCCGGCAAGAAGGTGAAGGGCCGCAAACGCCATATCATCACCGATACCTGCGGCTTTCTGGTGTTTATCCTGGTCCATGCCGCCGACATTCAGGACCGCGACGGCGCTGTCGATGTCCTCAAAGCCATCCGTTTCCGTTTCCCGTTCCTGCGCCATGTGTTTGCCGATGGTGGCTATGCCGGTGACAAACTCAAGGCCGCGCTTGAAGGCCATGGCAGCTGGACCCTCGAAATCATCAAGCGCTCCGATACCGCCAAGGGCTTTGTGCTTTTGCCCCGCCGTTGGGTTGTCGAGCGGACCTTCGCGTGGCTGGGCCGCTGCCGACGTCTCGCCAAAGACTGGGAGCGATCCATCGAAAGCGCCACGGCATGGGCAACCATCGCCAGCATCCGAATGCTCACACGCAGAATCGCAAGGCTCTCAACTCATTGATGTACTTTTGAATCGGGCTCTTAACCGACCGCTAATTATAAGGGTCGGCAACATGATGCTTGAGAACCGCTTCGATTATCATGTTCAACGCGCATCGGCACATTTAGGAGATGTCGAGACGGCGACGTCATTCGAGGCGCGAAATACTCATCGGGAACTTTCGAAATGGCACATGTCTGCGGCGCTCACTGAAGGCGTCGGTTTCGTTCCCACTTGTGCAATTGAGTTGCAACAGATTCGGGCAGCGAGGAGCGTGATGCCGGGCGGCTAGCATTCGAGACAATAATTCAGTCAACTTAAGATTGAGTAGTGCGTTAAAGCATTACGGCACAGCCGGTGCACGGGGGCCTTCAAGAAAGGTAGAACCTACCGGTACAAGGTCGCTAAGCGATACTCGTATACCGTACTGGCAAACCACCTTGTCGTCATCGAGTCTCCGGATCACGAAAACATTCCTTTCGCGCGCAGTATGAACGACTACAATTCTTTTTGCCGACCTTTGCTCACGGCACGCTTTAAGTTCTGCTTCGATCGTTGTTTTCTGCCCGATTCGTTGGTTTCATGCCACGGGTCAGAACAGCGACATCGCTTCCGCGATCAATCATCTCCTGACGTGGTCCGACCGCATGCCCAGTGGCTTGCTTGATCGGCGCGATGTACACGATTGAGATCAGCCGACCGCAACCGACCTTTTTGAACAAACTGGGGGATGGGGATGCCGCTTGGGCTAGCGCTTGCACCAGCGATTTTGCTCGTAGCGACGCTCATTTGCGTCATCGTCGTGCGCACCCGCTCGACCGCCATAAAGCTCGGCACCGAAGTCGTGCTGCTGGGACTCATCGGCGGCCTGCTCCTCAGTCGCGGTCTGAGCCCTCTGCCGGGCAACCTCGCCTTGGCGCGAAACGCCGACGCTCCACTTCTGCGCGCACTCGCGGTCGTGTGGTGGCTCGTCGCGGCGCGTGCGATCGCGATACTAACGACGCTCGGTCTCGGTCATGACGCGCGATCGAAGCACGCTCGGCTGTTTTCAGATCTTTTGGCCGGCGCGATCTATCTGACTGCAATCTTGATAATTCTGAATTCCGTTCTGGGCCTACCGATCAAAGGACTACTGGCAACGTCGGGCGTCATCGCGATCGTATTGGGACTGGCTTTGCAGAATACGTTGGCCGACGTGTTCTCGGGCGTGGCGGTCGGACTGGAGCAGCCGTTCCACGTCGGCGACCGGATCACGCTGGCCGATCACTCCGAGGGCATCGTCGTCGAGATGAATTGGCGATCGATCCGCATCCAGACCGACGGTGAGGATGTCGCGATCATCCCCAACAGTATCGTCGCGCGCAGCCAGATCATTAACCGCAGCGTTCCGACCGCACGCCGCGCCGTCTCGCTCGATATTCCGACGCTGTCGCAAGCGCGTTCCGAGCACCTGATCGAGCTGGTGCGCCAGGCGATCATGCTCTGTCCGAGCCTGTTGGAAACCCCGACGCCAAGCGTCTTCGTCAAATATATTGGCACCCGGACCACGATGCTCGGAGTCAATTACTTCGTCGCCTCGACCAGCGCGATGACATTGGCACGGAGCGAGTTGCTCCGCCAAACCCGCCGACTGTTCCGCCACGCCGGTATCCAGGACGGAGCGCGGCCGACCGATAAAGCCCTGCTCGGGAGCATCGAACTCTTCGAATCGCTCGACGACGTCCAGCTCGGCGTCCTCGCCGCGGGGCTCCATCACCACATACTTGAACCCGGCGCGGTGCTGTTCGAACAAGGCGGCGTCGGGTTGTCGCTGTTCGTCGTCAATTCGGGAATCTTTGAGATCGCTAGCCACACCGCAGCCGGCCCGTCGCACGTCTATGGCAAGATCGGACCGGGCGAGTATCTCGGCGAGATCAGCATGATGAGCGGCGAGCCGCGCCCGGTTGGGGCGAAAGCGCTGACCAAGGCGAGCGCACTCGAACTGCCGAAGTCCGTCCTTGAGGGTCTCCTCCGCGATAACCCCGAATTGAGCGCCGCACTCGAACGGTCGGTCGAGCGCGGGCTAGCGCTTCTCGACCGCGACACCGCGGCGCGGACGTGTGAGCCGCTCGACGTCCACGGCAACCTGCTCAGCCGCATTGTCACGTTTCTTGGAATAAGCCGGGGTCAGCCGCGCTAGGTACAAAGGCGGGCTGACACGTCTTCGAGCCTGCGGCGGCTGCATTTCGGGTATCGCCGGTCCTCGGCTAAGGCGGATTCATGAGTTGCCAACTCATCGCGGATAGAAAGCACAACCAATTCCAAGTTGCTGCGCTGCGGTGTGGCCACGTCCTCGCGCTTGGTATTGAAAGCAATTTGCGCGCCGGTCGATACCTTAAGAATTTTAGATCGACATGGCGGCGTGACTACACTCGCCTGGCGTATTTGGCCAAGATATTCGGTTTGCAGCGTACGGGCATCTCGCCAATTGGGCCAACGAAAGCCCGATTGAGCAGATTGGGCGCGAACAATACGACAGCTGTGTATTTCGTGACTTCGTAGCTGGCCATTGCCGACACCGCTTATTTACTGAGCGTGACGAGACCCCTCACCTCGTCCGAAACACCGACCTGACGCGGATGTTTCGTCCAGCGACGTCGCATAAGAGAGCGGCGGCGTCGGGTGACGCCGCCGCTCCAAGAATGACCGTGCTACTTTTTTGCGGTAGCGGCGCTCTTACCGTGAGCTTCGGTCGAGGACTTGTGGGCCGCGTCCGAATGCCCATGGGCCTTGGTCGACTCAGCATGGGCCTCGTCGTGGCTGCCCGACGTGTGCTTCGTTGCGGCCGCCTTGTGCGACTTGGCTGCCGCTTCGTGATGCTCGGCGGCCTTCGTGTGGCTTGCTGCTGCCATGATGACTTCCTTCCCAATCCGGATTTATTTCCGGTAATCGCAGAACGGCCATCTCCGGGCGGCGGGTGCAAAGGGTCTCATGTCGCTCGACCTGTGAATTGCCCGCTCCATCGGAAATCGGTCCAGGTATTACCATCCAGATGGCGCGTCAGCGATTGCCTATGCCCGCTACCCAGCTGACAAACGCCTTGCGCGCTAGCTGCTGATGCGCGCCGATCCATCGGCGATAACACCATCAGCGTGATCCATGAGGCGTTGGCAATCATGCGTAGCACGCCGCGCAAGCGTTACCGTCGCAATCAAAAGCCTCGAAAGATCGGCGCAAATAGGTGCTCCGATCGCACATCGCGATCGTTGCCCGCCCCCCGCCTGCTCCATCTGCGTGCGAGCGGCTACGGCTGCCCGAAAGCGCATACGTCAATCTGGGCGCCGTCTGGCGACGGGTTCAGCAGCAGTTTCGACGAGGAACGTGCAAACATCGGCTTGGATAAACATCTACACGACTACCCAGGACGTTCATGACCAAGCTCTGCCTGGCAGGCCTAACCGAAGCCGAGATTGCTGGAAGCGTGGGATAGTCACCGGCGCGCGTGACAGATATCCGCCGCGTATATGGCGACGGTATGCGCGTCGTCATCTCGATCGGAGAGCGATTGGCGGCATCGAGCGGATAAACGCCGAGGCATCGCCTTGTCACCCGGCGAATTGACGGTATAAACGGCCGGAACATTTTGCAAAACACGTTGCAACATGATCGTGCTCAAGGCGACATGCCTTTAAAATGCGGGCGTAGCTCAATGGTAGAGCAGAAGCTTCCCAAGCTTACGACGAGGGTTCGATTCCCTTCGCCCGCTCCAATTATCTCAGAGAGTTAAAGTCTGCAGCTCATCCCGGCACGTTCGTGCCGGGTTCGGCGCACGGCTGTCAGTCGAAGCGGAAGGCGGAGATTGCGGTCTTGAGCACGAGCTCGCTGTAGACGCGCGTGCCTGCCGCCGGCGATGTCCCGGCGGCGACCATGAGCGGCAGCAAATGCTCCGCCTGCGGATGCGAGAAGCGGCCCGAGGGAGCATCGGCCCATGCGTTCAGCGCCGTCGCCCTCGCCGCACCGGGCTGTTCGACCGCGGCGGTCAGCCACGCGTCGAACGCCTGCGACGGCGCCGTCGCGCGCGGATCGCCGTAGCCGCGCATGTTGTGAAAGCTCATGCCTGACCCGAGGATCAACACGCCGTCGTCGCGAAGCTGGGCGAGCGCCTTCCCCGCGGCGATGTGGAGGTCCGGGTCGAGAGTGCGGTCGACCGACATCTCGATCAGCGGGATGTCGGCATCGGGGAACGCGACCTTGAGCGGGACGAAGACGCCGTGATCGAGGCCGCGCGCCGGATCGACGTTCGCAGTGAGGCCGGCATCGCGGAGCAGTTCCGCAGCGCGGCGCGCGAGGCCAGGAGCACCGGGTACATCGTAGCGCAGCCGGTACGTCTCGGGCGGAAACCCGCCATAGTCGTAAATGAGCTTCGGGTGCTCGGCGCCGGTGAAGGCGAAGCCGTCGGTTTCCCAATGTCCCGACACGACGATGATCGCCGTCGGCTGCTCGGCGAGGGTGCCGGACAGGCCGCGCAGGAAAGCGCTCATGCCGGTCCAGGTGCCCGACGGATCGGGCATGAAAAAGCACGGTCCGCCGCCGTGCGGGATGAAGAAACTCGGCTGTGTCGCCATTATTGCGCGTCCGCCTGCCCGGCGGTTTCGCCGCCGGGCTTGTCAGAGACAATCTAGTCGCCCCGCCCGAAAGCGAGAATAGCTGGCCGGAGCGACAGACTGTTGCGCAAAACGAGATGATCGCTGCGCAGCGCAATCATCGCAAGTACACCGACGGCGGGACCTAAGCCGTTGCCGGACGGTCGGTATCGAGCACCAGTCGCTGCAGCACGACGTTATCGTCGATCCGCCAGACCTTGATCGTATGACGACCGGCGGCAACGTCGTGCATGTCCGCCGATAGCTGGACGACATTGTCGCAGACCGCCTTGGCCCAGCGCTTTTTGCCCGGGGTGTCCTGATCGCCGCCGGTTGCTTCGAGCTGCGCCGTCAGCACCTCGACCGGGCCGCCGTCGAGCGAGACACCGATCCGCACGCCGCGATGGCCCACGGTATCGAGCGTCGGCGTCAGGTATAGCGTCAGCGTCGCCGCGCCGCCCTTGCGCACCGTCACGTCATATTCGAGGCTCATCCCGTCCGCCGGGCTGGTCGAAGGCGCACCTTGCGGCATGGCGAGCACGGCAGCGGCAGTCGACCCGAGATGCGGAATCGTCGTCCACCGCAGCCCCTTCGCGTTGTTTGCGCGGGTGAACGCCGGTGCCTCGATCGTCACGACGCCCTCGGACTTCGCGCGCGCCGCGACGAATTTAGGCGCGACATGGCGTTCCGCGGCCGCAGACTCGCCGCCGACGCGAACGATGCTCGGCAAGGACTGCTGCGTCGGGTCGTTCCAGAGGACATAGTTCATGTGGACCTGCGCCATCATGCCGTCCCACTTGCCGCCGTTGATCGTGTGGTAGCGGCGGGTCAGCTCGGAATCGCGCCTGAACGCGGTCTCGACCTCCCCGGCGAAGTAGTTCGCGCGCGGGTCGTTCGGCTTTCCCAGCATCCGGTCCCAAGCGGTGCAATAATACATGCGATACAGGTTCGCCATCGCGAGTACCGGGAATTCGATGAGCTGGTAGTAGGCATCGAGCTGTTCGGGCCGGAGTTGGGCGCGGACCGTCTGTACCTTCGCCTCCAGCGCATCCCACTCGGCGATCATCGCGCCGAATTCGCCGCCATCGAGCCCGTCGGGCATGATGCCGCCGAGCGCAAAGCTGTCCTGGTCGATCAGTTCGGGTTTCCGGCGCGCGGTATACTGGCTGTACGCGGTGATGATCTCGCCGATCGCGGCGTGATTGGCCCCGAATGTCGCCGCTGCCCATGACGCCGGGTAGTCCGCCAACGCCGCCGGGGTCATCGCTTCGGGGTTCCACGCCTGCGCGAGGAAGAAGCCGAGCGGATATTCCATCGGCTTGATATCGCCGACATTGGCGATCCAGATCGTTCGCGCACCGCGCTGGTAGGCGAGGTCCATCTGCTGCCAGATCTTCTCGACCTGGTTGGTATTGATCCATTTATAATTGCGCGGCACGCCGACATAATCGAAGTGATAATAGATGCCGTAACCGCCGCTGCGCGCTGGTGCGGCGGGGTCGGGCAAGCGCCGGATCTGGCCCCAATTATCGTCCGAGAACATTAAGGTGACGTCGGCCGGCACCTTCATGCCGTGGTCGTAATAATCCTGAACCTCCTTATAGAGCGCCCAGACCTGCGGGGTCGCCTCCGCCGGCTTGCCGGTGACATCGACGATAATCTGGCGCTGATCGGCGACGATCCGTTCGAGCAGGCCGGTCGCGGTACCCTCCGCCATCGCCTCGTCGCCGTCGCCGCGCATCCCGACCGTGACGAGCGAGTCGTAGGGCCTGCCGCCGCCCTTCGACATCATGCGCTCGATGCCGCCGCGCCAGAAGGTGCGCAGATTGGCGGCGTTCTTGCTGTAATCCCACGCGCCGCCGGTGATGCCGCCTTCTTTGTGGCGGTGCCATTCGGCCTGCGCGCGGAGCATCGGCTCGTGATGCGAATTGCCCATTACCACGCCCATCGCGTCGGCGAGGATCAGGCTGTTCGGGTCGTCGTCGGCGAACGCCTTCCCCCACATCGCCGGCCACAGGTAATTGCCCTTCATCCGCAGCAGCAGTTCGAAGACGTGGGCGTACATCGCCGAATTGACGCCGCCGAAGGCCTTCTTCGCCCAGCCGCTGAGGCAGGGGTCCTCGTCGTTGATGAAGAAGCCGCGATAGCGCACCTTCGGCTGGTCGCGGCGGGCGTCCGCCGGGATCGTCACGTCGTGCTGGCGGCGGACGGGCACGTCGGCGAACCAGTGCCACGGCGAGACGCCGATCCGGGCGGAAATGTCGTACGTGCCGAACACGGCGCCGCGGCGGTCGGACCCGACGATCACTAGCGCCTGCGCCACCCCCGGCATCGGGTCGTCGACGACGATCTGGCGGAACGCCTCCCATTCGCCCTTGATGTCGCCGGCATCGATCTTTCCGGCCGCCACCAGCCGGTCGATCGCGACGCTCTGCCCGATAACTCCGATCAGCACGACCGGGCCCGTGAGCCGTCCGGTGCCCTCGACCAGCTGCGGGCGCGTACCGCCGACCCGTTCGAGATCGGCGACGAAGTTGGTCGCGACGTGGCGCACCGCGCTGTCGGCGTCGGCGTCGATCACGACTGTCGCCGGGATGCCGCCGGCGATCAGCTTAAAGCCCGCGCGTGGATCGGTGCCGGTCCGCGGTTCGAGCGCCGCCAGGGCGTGCGCGGGTAACGCTGCCAGCGCCGCGCCCAAGGCCGCGCTGCCCATCAATGTCCGGCGCGAGAGAGCCGCAAGCGTGTCGTCAGCCATTCTCTACGCTCCTGTCGGTGCCGCAAGATGATCGGCCGCTGGCGGCCCGAAATATGTCTTCTTCGGCTCTTCGTTCGACACGATAATCGACTGTATCACCACAGTGGGGTCGATCATGCAGACTTTCAGCGTGTGGCGTCCGGCGCGGTCGGCCATGACGTTGAAGTGCATCGTGCGCGCGTTGTTCGCGGTGTTGACGGCCTGCTTGGCCCCGAGAAAATCTTGCGCCGCGGCATCCTGCGGCGTGAAGACCGTCTGGACGACCGGCGCTTTGTCATTCAGCCCGACCGCGATGCTCAGCTTGCGGCCCGGGATAACCTCGAGCGTCGGGCTCGTGACGAGTTCGACGCGATACTCTCCCGCGGCCGCCAAATAGATCGCATAGTCGAGCCGGGGTGCGCGAGCCGGGTCGGCAAACGACGGTGCGTCGACCGGAAAGATCGACATCGCGGCATCGACCCGACCGTAATCGGGGATCGCTTCCCAGCGCACGCCGTCGACCGCGACCGATCGGGTAAAGGCAGTGACGGGCACCGAGAATTCCCCGGCCAGACCGCCGAATGCGCCGCGTGCTTCGCGCTCCTGTTGCGCCGTCGCGCGGATCGCGGTCAGCTGCGCCTTCACCACGGCTTCGCCCGCGATCGTCACGGTGCCGCTCGATTTGCCCTCCGGTGCCTTCGCCCAGTCGATATCGATCCAGAACCGGCGGTCGCGCGGCGATGCGCTGAACGCCTTGCCCTCGCGGATCGTCACCCACGGCTGGTCGGCCGTCACAGTGAACGGCGCCGCCCCGTTTCCGCGCGGAAAAACCTCGAGCCAAGTCGGACGCCGCGAGATGCTGTCGAGCGTCGGCAGTGCCGGCGGCAGATAATAGCCAGGCCACGACCGGCTATCGCCATCGACGGCAACACCGAAGCCCGAGGCGTTATCGAGGTCGAGGTCGGCCACCGGCGGCATGATGTCGGCGATGGGCGGGTACCAGTCGAAATAGCCGATGTGCGTCTGGTCCATCATGTGGTTCCATTTGCCGCCCGCCATGACGTGATTGTAGGTGTCGCGCAGGTCGTGGTCGGTGCGGAACCGGCGGCGAACCTCGTCCGCCTCGATCCGGGTGCTGGCTCGCGCCTGCTCGGCAAAGCGCGCATTGCGTGCCGCCGCGACATACATCTGGGTCAGGTTGGCGCAGGCGCGGATGGGATACAGGACCAATTGGTAGAAAGCGTCGCGCTGGTCGGGGCGCAGTGCGGCGTCGACGGCATCTGCCCGGCGAACGAGCCCGGCCCATGCCTCGCAGACCCGTTCGGCCTCGCCATAATGTTCGAGGCTGTAGGTGCCGGGGGTGATTTTCTCGGGCTTGGGCAGCGCATTATACTTGGCGTAACGCGCGGCGAGAAAGGCGATCTCGTCGGCGTGTTCGGTGCCGAACTGGCGCTCGGCCCAATCGCACGTCCATCGTGCGATCTTGTCCTTGCCGACATCGGCTGGATTCCATGCCATCGCGAGGAAAAACTCGATCGGCAGTTCGAGTGGTTTCAAGTCACCAACATTGGCGATCCAGATCTCGTTCGCGCCATATTGGTTGGCGAGGTTCATCTGCTCCCAGATTTTCGGCAGCGGATTCGAGTTGATCCACTGATACGCAAACGGACCGCCGTGCATGTCCATGTGGAAGTAGATGCCGAACCCGCCCGATCGCCCGCGTTCGGACGGCAGCGGCAATCGCCTGAGATTGCCGACATTGTCGTCGGCGAACATGATCGTGACGTCGTCGGGCAGCTTCAGCCCGGCGTCGTAATATTTATAGACCTCGGTGAAGAGGACCCATACTTGCGGGACCTTGTCGGCGGGCATGTGCATGCCGTCGGCGATGATGCGGCGCTGGTCGCCGATGACCTCCTCGAGCAGCTTGACGTCTGACTGCAGGCTGCCGGTACTTTCGAGCGCGACATCGCCGTCGCCGCGCATCCCGACGGTGACGACGACTTCGTTGCCCGCATTCCGCTTGATCCCCTCGTCGAAAAACTGGCGGATGGCGGCGCGATTGGTCGCGTAATTCCACTCGCCGTTGCCGTAATGTTGCTGGTTGTCGGTCCATTCCTTGTGCGCTCGCATCATCGGCTCGTGGTGCGAGGTGCCCATGACGATCCCATAGTCGTCGGCGAGAGCGGGATTTGCCGGATCGTCGATGGCGAACGCGTTGTTCCACATCGCCGGCCACAGGTAGTTGGCGCGGAGGCGGAGCATCAGCTCGAACAGCTTCGCGTAGAATTGGGCGTTCATCCCGCCGAATTTCTCGGTCGTCCAGCCCGACAGGCAGGGTGCCTCGTCGTTGAGGAAAATCCCGCGATACTTCACCGCCGGTGGTCCCTGAACATAATGGCCGTGAGCCAGCCGAAGCTGGCTCCGCCGCACCACCGGCACGTCCGCCCACCAATACCACGGCGATACGCCCATCGAACGCGACAGGTCGTACGCGCCGTAAATCGCGCCGCGCCGGTCGCTCCCGACGACGACCAAGGCCTCGGTCACGCCGGGCATCGGCTGCGCGATCGTCTGGACGGTGAACGATTCCCACTTGCCGCGGATGTCAGCGACGTCGAGCTTGCCCGCCATCACGAGCTGGTCGACCAGCGGGCTGTTGCCGAGCGTCCCGACGAGAATGAAGCGAGCGGGAAGCAGCCGCCGATCGTTGACGATGCGGGCGGGCGTCCCCAATACCCGGCCGATGTCGGCAGCGAGATCGGCCGCGACGCGCCGGACGCTCGCCGGCTCCGCCGCATCGACGAAGACCGGCACCACGCCCCCGCCGGGCAGCGTGATATCGAAACCGGGCGCGCGCCGATCGAACCGCATCGCCGCGGCGAGCGGGGAAGCGAAGGCTCCGCTCGCGATCGCGCCTTCGAGCACGTTGCGCCTGGTAAACATCGGCTCCTTTCACTCTGTCGAGGCACCGGTCGCCGCACGGGCGGCCGGACCCCACAGCGGCACCGGGCGTGTCCCGGTACCTGCCCGCGCGCTTAGAAGGTTCCGCGCAGCCCGATCAGAACCTCCCGGCCCGGCTTATACTGGGTGAAGGTGTCGTTGCTGAACTGGAAGTATGACCGCAGCGTCGCGTCGGTGAAATTCGACACGTTGATCGTCAGCTGCGGCGCATGGGCAATCTTGAAGATCTTGTCGAGGTCGAACGACGAGGAGAAGTCGTACGTCGTATAGGCGGACGTGAAGAGAGCGGCGGCGGGAATACCGTTCTGTGCGCCGCCGCTGCTTTGCGAGCCCTGGCGCGAGGTCGTCGACACCCGGAACATGACGCCCTTTTTCTCATAGTAGGCCGTGATGTTATACGTCGACGGCGCAACACCATAAGCGATCGCGGCACCCTTGCTCGTCTGGTCGACGATGGTCGCGTTCGCATTGAAGCCGAAACCGGTGATACCGATCCGCCGGGTCAGAAAGTCGAGCGGCTGGACCCACTGAAACTCGAGGCCGTTGATCGTCAACGTGTCGGGGACGTTGACCTGCGACGTTAACTGCACCTGCGCGACAGTCGGGCCGCCGCGCGCATTGATCGCGATCTGCTGCGTCTGATTGATCGAGTCATAGTTGATGCCGTACTGGGCGAGGCTCGAAAACGGCACCGTCGTGATGTTGGTCGTCGTGAAGCCGTCGATCGACTTGCGGAACGCATTGACGCTGATGACGCCTTCGCGACCGGTGTAATATTCGAACCCGAAGTCGAGGTTGGTCGACAGGTACGGCTTGAGCGCCGGGTTGCCAACGGTGGCCTGATCGGCCGACGGCGCGCTGAAGCCGACGCCGGGAAGCTGCGCCGACGGATCCGGCCGCGTCATCGTCCGCGATGCTGCGGCACGAACCACTGCGTGATCGCCGAGATCATAGGCAAAGGTCGCGGCGGGGAGCCAGTTCGAATAATGGTTCCGGGTCGTCACGATGCCGACGACATTCGGATACCGCGCGCCATCGGCGAGGCTGACCCCCGCCGCGTTCGTGTTGCGCGGATCGGGCAGCGAGACCATGCCGGCTATGGTCTGGATCGTGTCGACATAACGCACTCCGACATCGAACCGCAGCGTGCTGTCGCCGAGCGGCTGGGCGCCGTTGAGCGTGGCGAACGCCGACTTGGCGACCTCCCTGATCGACCCGCCGTTCGCGCCGGTCGTCGACGAGCCGGCGAGCGGCTCGGTCGCATGGAACGTTCCGTATTTCGTCGCGCCGGCAAACGCCGGAAAATTGACGGTCACGAACCCGCCCGGGCCCGGCGACAGATAGCCGGGGAACGCCGCATTGGGGACGAGCGAGCCGCCGTAGGTCACCGGTCCCGTCGCACCTGCGGTCGAGCCAGTGCCGTAGCCGGGATATGTTGGATAGCCAGCCGGGGCCACTCCGGGAGCCGACAGACCTGCGCACGGCGGCTGCGTGTTCGGCGACGGCACGAACGCGCTCGGATTGTTTCCGCAGACCGCATTCTGCCACGCCTGGCTATTGTCGAAGCCGTCGATTCGGCGCGAAACGTCGTCGTACGCCGCGCCGACCTTGAGGTTCAGCGCCGTTCCGCCCCACGTCAGGTCGCCCCGCCCGCCCTTCGTCTCGTTGATCCGGCGCTCGTCGTTCACGCTGACGCGGCTGCCGGTGTACCAGCCGAAATTGGCCGGGCTGTTCAGGTCGAGATTGCTCGTGATTCCGGGGATACCGCTACCATTGTTGGTGTACGTAACGGTGTTGCCCACTCCGAGCGGCGTCGTTGCGCCGACGGTTGGGTTCTCGCGGTGGAAGGTTGAGCGCGAGTAATTTCCCTGCACGTTGAGCTTCAAATTATCGGCGATATCCCATTCGCCGCCGGGGTTGATGTTGAACAGCTTCGTCGTCTCGATATACGGCCGGAATTCGTCGAAGAACTGGGCATTGGCAAAGGTACCGCTGGTTACCGAGCAGCCGACCGAGCAATCGCTCTTGTCGAATTTGAGGTTGAGCGGAATGATCGCGCTGTTGCGGACGATCCAGGCCAAGTCTTCACGGATCAAGTTGTTGTGCTTGTAGCCGTAAAGACCGTCTACATAGAAATGAAGCGTGTCGGTCGGCCGCCATTCAACGCTGAGGATCGCATTGACGCGGTCGCGCGTCCCGCGCTCGTCGGACGGCCGGCCGAGCCGTGGCAGCAACGCGTTATCGATCTGCTGGATCGTCGCGCCGGGATTATGCGCGAGCAGGAACGCCTGATCAATGACCGTGCCGGCGACCAGACCCGCGCCCGCGCCGACCGGCACGGTCGACGGGATCGTCCAGTTGCCGCCGCCCGTCGAATTACATCCCGTCGTCGCCCCGCACTGCGCAGCGGAGAGCGCCGGATTCGTGTAGCCGATCGTCTCGTAACCGCGGGTTTCGGTGTGCAGCCGCTGGCCCGAAACGCCGGCGAGGATGCCGATCGTATCGTTATGCCAGCTCCCGATCACCGATCCACGAACGCCGAGGTGATTGTCGACGCCCTGCTGCGTGCCCTGAATATTATAGTTGAGGAAATTCTTGTCGCGGTCGAACGGACGCGCCGACCGCAAATCGACGTTACCCGCCGCGCCGCCTTCAAGCAGATCGGCAGTATAGCTCTTGTTGACCGTGAGCTTGGTGAACAAATCAGTCGGGAAAAAGCTCAGGTCGACCGAACGGTCGGTGCCCTGCGCATCAGTCGCCCCCGACGACGCGACTGCAATCGGCGTGCCGTTGAGCGTTACGTTGGTGAAATTCGACCCCAGTCCGCGGATGGCGACATTGGTGCCCTCGCCGGTGATGTCGCGCGTGATCGTGATGCCGGGGATACGATTGAACGATTCGGCGATATTGGTGTCGGGAAACTTGCCGATGTCCTCGGCGAAAATCGAGTCGGTAAAGCCGGTCGACGCGCGCTTGGCGCTGGTCGACTGCGCCAGGCTGGAACGATATCCGGTCACGATAATGTCGCCGCTTTCGGGGTCGTTCGCCGTCGAGTCCCCCGCGGGGGTTCCCTGCGTTGCAAGTGTCTGTGGGATCGGCGCCGTCGACGGCCCTTTGTCCTGCCCGTCCGGAACAGACTGTCCCGGCGGTGCCACGGTCTGCGCATTGGCAAGGCTAGAAATCGCGGCCGCCGTCGTCGCGCAGAGCAGCGCGGCGATCCGAACGCGTCGAATTGCATACCCAGTCATAACTGACTCCCCTTGGATTTTGTATTTAGATTTGATTAGGCCGATTGATTCTGTCGGCTTGCACTCGGCGCCGACCAACAAATTCGAGAATCATTCCAACTTATGTTGGAGACTTGCGAGCCTTACGAGGTCGATGTTGCTGCCGGCCTAATCGGGCGCGCATGGCAGCCAGGCTCGGCCCATTGCGGAGCGATGGCCGTACATCAATGGACTGCATCATCCCGCCTCCCCGACCATCCACCGTTTTCGGCATGTTAGCGGTAACATGAGTGAGATGTGGTCACACAGTCAAGTATAATCTGCCAGACCAATTAGCGCGTGCGTGGTAGGGGGCTTTTTCGGTGCGATCGGGGGCGGGGTCGAGTCAGCGCATGGCCGACGGCAAGCGGCAAACGACCTTATCCTCTTGGTTACCCGACCCCGCTGTGGGGTCGGGTAAAGCACAAAGACAGGCGTGGCTTTATTCGAGCACTTTTTCGACATCCACGATGGTCATGTCGTGCATCTGGTTGAGGTAGCTTTCGAGGTAGCCCTTGTGCGAGGCGCCGACGATGACCAGGCCACGGATGCCCGGGGCTTCGGCGAACATGTCACGGATATTCGATGCCATGCGCAGGTTGCGGGTCTCCCAGCCGCCGAGATAATTGCGGCCGAAGCGCGCCGCGGACGGCTCTTCGAGGGTCGCGCCGAAGTCGCTGTCGAATGTCAGTTTTTCTTCACCCGGAGCGTTGTAGGCGCGGTACAGCGCGAGCATCGCGCCCGGCTGGCCCAGCTTGGCGTCGAGCGCCGAACTCATCGCCTTGCGCTTGGCGGTGGCGGGGTTGTCCCACGCCTTCGAGATCGCCGCCTCAAACAGCTTTTCGTCGGCAACGGGTGCGTCGGCGGTGTGGTCGTCCATCGAATACACTCGCTCGAGCCCGAGCCGGGCGGCGAGCGCAGCGGCGATCAACAAGCTCTCGTCGTGTCTCGTACGCAGCTTTTCGAGCCGCGCGACCAACGTGTCGTCGAGGCCCTCCCCGGCATGTCGCTCACCCTCGGGAAGCCGGAGCCACTGGACCAGCGCCGACGCGCCTTCACCGCCGGCGAGGAACATCGCCGCAAGACGGCGGCGATCGGCTGCTTTTGGTGATGCGGGCCACGTCGCCAGCAGGCGGCCCCACGCGGCGGTTGCGGCGGGCACATCGAGCCCGGTGGCTTTGGCGGCGGGCGCCGGATCCCAGCAATAGGTTTGGACGCTGTCCTTGAAGCGATCGGGATAGTGCCGCATGAAATCGCACTGCGCGCCCGACAGCGCTTCGACGGCAATCGCCTGCGGTGCCCAAGCGGCGAGCCTGTCGAGGACCGGCTGCAATTGCCCCGCCTGAAACGCCGCCGGCATGCTCGACAGATGCGGGCTGCCAAGGACGAGCAACTGGTTTTTCGGGCCATGCTGCGGACCCTTGAGCTGACTGGTGTCGAACGGACGATAGGCCTGTGCCATCGCCACCGACGTCCCTGCGACAGCCGCGATCGCTACGAACAATTTCCAAACCCGCATCCGGCAACCTTTTTTTAGACACCTGTACTATTCGGGTAATACAGCTGGTCGGAAAAGGAAAGCCATTGCGGGCCGACGATTATCGTGCCGGTTTCGCCTTCTCCGCCGCGATCCAAGCCAGCATCTCGCTCTCCATCGCGGGCAGCGGCACCGATCCCATGTTGAGCAATGTGTCGTGGAAGCGCCGCTGGTCGAAGCGGTCGCCAAGCTCGGCTTCGGCCTTGCCGCGCAACTCGCGCATCTTCATCTCGCCGAGCTTGTAGGCGAGCGCTTGGCCCGGCCAACTGATGTAGCGATCGACCTCGATCTCGATATCGAGCTTGGCGAGCGCGGTATGGCTGGCGAGATAATCGATCGCCTGTTGCCGGGTCCAGCCATCCTCGTGCAGCCCGGTGTCGATGACCAGACGGCACGCGCGCCACATCTCGAAGGTCTCGCGGCCGAACTCCTCATACGGCGTCCGGTACATGCCGAGCTTGGTCCCGAGCCATTCCGAATATAGGCCCCAACCCTCGCCATAACCCGAGAAATAGGTTTCGCGACGGAAGGCCGGGCGATCGGGGGCCTCGAGCGCCATCGCCGCCTGATGGCTGTGCCCCGGTACGCATTCGTGGAGCGTCAGCGAGACGAGATTATACAGCGGCCGCGACTTGAGATCGTAGGTGTTCATCAGGCAGGCGCTGAGCCCGCCACGGCCCGAGGTGTATACCGGCGCGATCGCATCGGGCACCGGCTGGATGGTAAAGCGGTAACGCGGCAATACGGTAAAGACGTCCTTCAGCCGGCCATCCATCCGCTTGGCGACGAGCGCCGAGAAGCCGAGCAGCTCGTCGGGCGTCCGCGCATAGAATTGCGGGTCGCTGCGCAGGAAGGCGAGGAATTCGGGGAAACTGCCCTTGAAGCCGGTCAGCGCGATCGTCGCCTTCATGTCGGCATCGATCCGGGCGACTTCCTTGAGACCGATCGCGTGGATTGCCTCGGGCGTCAGGTCGAGCGTGGTGTATTCACGAATTTGGCTGCGGTAGAACGCCTTGCCGTCGGGCAGCGCGCTGGCAGCCAGCGTCTGGCGCGTGCCGGGCAGATAGGTGTCGCGGAAAAATCCGAGCAGCTTGCGATACGCCGGAGCCGTCTGCGCATCGATCACCGCGGCGGCTTCCGCGCGGAGCGCCGCCTGCTCGCTCGCCGAAATCGACGCCGGCATCGCATTGAATGGGTCGTTGAGCGGGTTGGCCGGACCGGCCATGGCAAAAGCAGCGATCGTTGCGTCGCGCCCACCGAGCGTGACGCGTGGCGGGGTGAAACCGCGTTGCAGGCCAGCGCGCATGTTCACGATATTCTCGTCGAACCAGCGTGGCACATCCTTGAGCCGGCCGATGTAGCGGCGATACTCGGCGGCGGTTTCGAGCGCCGAATACGGCTTCACATCGCCCCAGAAATAGGAATCGCTGTTGAGCGGGGCCTCGTAGGTCCGGTAGTCGATATTGGCGACCTGCGCGCGGAGCGATTCGGTGAGCACGGCAGCGTTAAGCCGTTGCTCGGGGGACAATTGAGCGGCCGGAATGCGACCGATCTTGTCGAGCACGTCCTGCCAATACGCGCGGCGACGGGTCCAGTCGGCGGCGGTGACCGCGGGGAAATGATCGTCGTCCTTGCTGCGCAGACCCTCGCTGACCTGCGCGAACTCCTTTTGGCGCCACACCCATTCGGCATCGTAGATTGCCTTGAGCTGCTGATCGGCGGGGCTGGCGACGGCGGCCGCAGCCGGTGCGGCACCAGCCAATGGCGGCGACACCACGATGATGCCCAAGGTCAATGCCAAACCGAGAAGCTTCATGTCGCCCACCCCTTGCGCGGCATCTTGCGCACGCGCGCGCCGCAGCCATGGCTGTCATATCCGCGGCAATGCGAAATAACCAATCGAGCGAACGATACGGGCCAGGAACGTATTTTTTGAACCGGCCGCCGATTTCGGGGAGCGGCCACGCGTCGATACGCCGGCTGGCCGCGTTCAAGGTTTGCGACGACGCCGCGTGCATTTAAGGGACGGCAACCGAGTGGAGCAGCGCGTGCCTGATCAGATTCCGTCCGAGAATAGTCTCAGGGACGAACAGCGGATCTCGACCGAGATCGCCGGTATCGACCGGCATACCGATCCTTTCGTCGCGGCGGTCCACGCAACGCGGATGCCGATGATCATCACGAATCCGCGCCTGCCCGACAATCCGGTCGTGTTTGCGAACGACTCGTTCTGTCGCCTGACCGGCTATCCCCGGGACGAAATTATCGGGCGTAACTGCCGCTTCCTCCAAGGGCCGGAGACCGATCCGGCGACGACACAGGCGATCCGCGATGCCGTCCGCCGGGTCGATGCGCTCGAGATCGATATCCGCAATCACCGCAAGGACGGGGAGCCGTTCTGGAACCGGCTGCTGATGGCACCGGTCTACGATGCCGATCACCAACTCGCCTATTTTTTCGCGAGCCAGGTCGATGTCACGCTTGAGCGCGAGCGGCTCGCCGGCCTCGAGAGCGATAACGCCGCGCTGATGGCCGAACTGACGACGCGGTTCCGCACACAGCAGGAGCACGAGCGCGAACTCGATTTCGCCCTCAAGGCGGGCCGGTTCGGGACGTGGAGTCTCGATCTGCATACGCAGACGCTGACCAGTTCCGACCAGTGCAAGGCGCTGTTTGGACTCCCGCCGGAAGCGCCGTTCACCCTGGAAGAGCGTAGCGCTGCAGTGATCGCGGAAGACAGGGGGAAGGCGGAAGATGCGCTCGCCCGCGCCATTGCGGACGGGGCAGATTACGAGGTCGAATACCGCATCGCGTTGCCCGATGGCAGCTTGCGCTGGCTCGCGACACGGGGACAGGCCTTTTTCGATGCGCAAGGACAGCCACAGCGGCTCGCGGGCGTGTCGCTCGACATAACGCACGTCAAGCGGGCCGAGCGTCGCCGCCTGGCTCTTTCGGAGCTGAGCGACACGTTGCGCGATCTCGATGACGCGACCAACATTTCCTATGTCGCAGCCGAGGTGCTCGGACGGACGATGGAGGTCAGCCGGGCTGGCTATGGCACGGTTTACCGCGAATCCGAGACGATCGTCATTGCGCGCGACTGGACCGGACCCGGCCTCGCCAGCCTCGCTGGGACACTGTCGTTTCGTGACTATGGCTCGTACATCGACGACCTCAAGCATGGCGACACCGTCATCGTCGAGGATGCCCGGATAGATCCGCGGACAATCGGCTCCGCGTCGTCGCTCGAGGGCATTTCGGCGCGGGCTTTCATCAACATGCCGGTCTCCGATCAGGGCGAGATGGCGGCGTTGCTGTTCGTTACCGACACCAAGCCGCGGAGCTGGCAGCCGGAAGATTTCGAATTCATGCGCGAGGTTGCCGAGCGCACCCATGCCGCGCGGGAGCGGCGCCGCGCCGAACGCGAGCTGGCCGATCTTGCGGCGTCGCTGGAGCAGCAGGTCGCGCATCGCACCGCCGAATTGATGACCGCCGAGGAAGCGTTGCGGCAGTCGCAAAAAATGGAAGCTGTCGGGCAGCTCACCGGCGGTCTCGCGCACGACTTCAACAATTTGCTGACGGTGATCCGCGGATCGGTCGACCTCCTGCGGCGAACCGATGTCTCGCAGGAGCGCCGTACCCGCTATATCGACGCGATTGCCGACACGGCCGAGCGCGCTTCCAAGCTCACCAGTCAATTGCTTGCCTTCGCCCGGCGGCAAGCGCTCAAGCCCGAAGCGTTCGATGCCTGCGACAGCCTTCGCGTGATCCAGCCAATGATCCGGACGCTGGTCGGATCACGCATCGCGATCACGCTCGACATTCCGGATCACGCCTGCGTCGTCGATGCCGATCGGAGCCAGTTCGACACGGCGCTCGTCAATATGGCAGTCAACGCCCGCGACGCGATGGGCGGCGAAGGAGCGTTGACGATGACGGTCGGGCTCGCAGACGGAAAGCCCGCCGTTCGAGCGCACCCGGCCGCAGCGGGCCGCTTCGTCACGGTCGCGGTTCGGGACACTGGCACCGGTATCGCGCGCGACCAGATCGACAAGATCTTTGAACCCTTTTTCACCACCAAGGGTGTCGGCGAAGGGACCGGCCTCGGGCTCAGCCAGGTGTTCGGGTTCACCAAGCAATCGGGCGGCGATGTCCTCGTCGAAAGCGATTTGGGCGCCGGTGCGATCTTCACGATGTATCTGCCTGCATCCGCGAGCGACGCCCATACCCCGGTCGTTGCAACCAACACCGGGCTGCCGCTGGCTCGTGGCGCGTGCATCCTTGTCGTCGAGGATAATCCCGAAGTTGGCACCTTCGCCACCGAAGCCTTGAGCGAGATGGGCTATACGGCGGTCCTCGCGCCCGACGGGATGACGGCGCTCGACCGGCTGCGCGAAGACCGGGCACGGTTCGACGTGGTGTTCTCGGACGTGGTCATGCCGGGCATGAGCGGCATCGAGCTGGGCCAAGAAATCCGCCGCCTCTACCCCGATTTGTCCGTGATCCTGACCAGCGGCTACAGCACCGTGCTGGCGCAGGACGGGGCGCACGGTTTCGAGCTGTTGCACAAGCCATATTCAATCGACGAGCTGGCGAAGGTGTTGCGCAAGGTCACCGCCGGCGGCACGGGTCAGCTGGCCGGCTGATCGCGCCAGATCCAGCGGAGCACGTCGCCAAGGATCGCACCGCCGTCGGCATCCGAATGCGCGCCTTCGGTCCAGGCATGATCCACGTCGTAGCGCGCGCCCTTGTCGCCCTCCGCATCGGCGTGCGTATTCGCCCAGTCGAACGCCTTGAGCATCTGCTGGTTGGCGAGGAACCAGTTGCCGTGCTCGTTATCGAGGTCGCTGCGTCCGTCCTGCAGAAAAACGCGCAAGGGGCGGATCGGGCTTTTGCGGATTAGGCCCGGATAGGTGTCGCCGCCATAGACCAGCGGCGACCCATCCGCCCCGAGCTTAAGGCCGATCGAGGTGTAGCTGCCGATGAAGCTGATGACGTTGCCGAACGCCTCCGGATGCCGCCACGCCACCGTCCACGACGCGATTGCGCCGCTTGAGGTGCCGCCGATCGCTCGCCGCTTTGGATCCGCAGCAAACCGCCATTTCCGCGCCACCGCCGGCAGCAACTCCTCCAGCGTCATGCGCGAATAGGAGTCGGACAGTGCGTCATATTCTTCGACCCGATGATCCGGGTTTTGCGTGCCGAGGGTGTCGGGATAGTGCGCCGACACATTGCCCGGCGTCACGAATATGCCGATCGTCGACGGAATAGCCTGCTGCTCGATCAGCTTGTCGAGCAGTGCCGGGACTGCGAGTGGCCCGCCCGGATTGATCGCGCGCTGCCCGTCTTGAAACACCAGCAAGTTGGGCGGCCGCGACGCGTCGTAGCCTGCCGGAACATACACCCAGTAACGCCGCACGGTGCCGGGATAGACCCGCGACTGGAGTTCGAGCGGACCCTCGAGCCGCCCCTTGAGCGCCGCGGGCGCGCTTTGAACTGCGGACTCCGGCGGAGCGATGGGTTCCGCAGCACCAGCCCCCGTCGCAAGCAGCAGCGCCAAGATCAATGCCCGCATCATCGTTTCTCCCCGTCCGCGCACGGTCTAGTACGGCCCTGCCCGTCACGCTGCCAACCGATCCAGATTCGACCGGAACCGCGGCGTGATATTATGCAACGCCCGCCCGCGCTGGTAAGCAGTCACATGGATACGCGCGTTACGGTCATCAGCGATACGCATTGCCGGCACGACGAGATCGACCTGCCCGCTGGCGACTTGCTGATCCACTGCGGTGACATGTTCAATCTGTCGAGCAAGGCACCGCAACAACTTGCGGCAATGGATGAGTGGTTCGGGCGGCAAAAGTTCGCGCGGATCCTGTGCACGGGCGGCAATCACGACCGTCTGCTCCAAGCCGAGCTGCAGCGACGACCGCAGCCGTTTCGCAATGCTCATGTCCTGAAAGACGAAGTCGTCGAGTTTCGCGGACTCAAGATCTTCGGTGCGCCGTGGGTGCCCGAGCTCCGAACGCATGCCTTCTTCAAGGATCGAGCGGGCCTCACCGCGGCGTGGGCACAGGTTCCGGCCGATATCGACATCCTGATCACGCATACGCCGCCGCAGGGCATTCTCGACACGTCGAGCAGGGGCCGGTCGTGCGGGTGCCCATCACTCGCCGACGAACTGAAGCGCATTGCGCCACGCGTTCACTGCTTCGGGCATGTTCATGCGGCGGCAGGCCGTCGACAGGTCGGCAAGACGCTGTACCTCAACGCCGCATCGCTCGACGGCGACACCGGCACGATGCGCGCGCCGGTGATGTTCACCCTGTCGGCGACCGGTGAGCGTCAGCCATCCGCATCGTGGGGAGCGCGGATCGCGCAACGCTTGCTGGGCACTGCCCGGCGCTAGCACGGTTCCGTAACACCGTTCGGATATCCAAGCCGACACGAAGCGACCGGCTTCGCTCGATCGATGCCTCTTCCGGATCAACGGCTTCGGATTCATTTCGCGCTGGGCGTCGCGCATGAACCTGCGGCATCTGCAGCGGCGCCCGCCCCGGCTTATCGCACAGAGGTCGTCGCCGGCGCCAAGCGCCTCGGCCTGCCGCCGGGTCGGATTCATGAGATCCTTGATACCCCACAGCCAATCGCCCGTTGCATGAACCTACGTTTCGCCCGAGCGCATGGCCGAGCATGCAAATGCCTTCAAAATCGGTGGGTCGCACCTGATGACAGAGGGCAACCTCAATAAATACGGGCTGGGTCAGCGCGACGACACCACGTTTTTTTCAACCACTTCCGATACCGACGCGATGCTGGCCGAAGCAGGCGGCGATCCACGTGAATTCGAAACATTACTGGGACTTCCTGCCAGGCAGCTCGATAACGATCGCCTCGTGCGCGTGGACTTTACGCCGGAAGCGATGAACGATCTTAACATGCGCATGCCGAGCGGGGCTGAGGCTGGCGCGAACGACCAATGGCTTCCCGACGGCTTTCTACCTTCAGGGCAAAACGAAGCGGTCATCGATGGCGATCGCGCGTTGCCGTCGAATTAAACCACCGGGATCATCGGGCCATGACACGCTTCGTCGACACGAAGGTTTGCCGATCGGGCAGATATAGCCTGGGACGGGACGGGACCGGGTCCTATTACCTGTCGATACCGCTCGCCAATCCGAGGATCGATTACGAAGAATACTACCGCCTCGACTCGGACGAATTCGCTCGCTTCTTTGAGCTCGATCGGCTGGCGGAAGCATTCGCGGAAGAATGCCGCCAGCGGCGGCACGACGACCGCTTGATTCTCCCGCCCGGATCGGACCGGGGCACCGCGCAGTAGAGAGGGCGGGAAATCAACGCTCGCGAGACCGACGCGAGCGGTCATCTCCCGAAAACTATCTATCCAGGTCTCACGCTGGGTTGATGTGCGCACGGGAAATGGAGCCGATTGACCTGGCGTTTTGCAATGCCGCGGATGAAATGCTGCGGGATATAAAGCCGCCAGGGTAACGCCGTCGGCGACCACAAGGGCCAGGTCTGCGCGCCGCTCCAGTAACGCCGGCTTTGCGTAACGCGCGCGGCCTGTGTAGCGGAGGGCGTCAATGTCCAGCCCGGCCCCTAATGTTCTCGGACTCGACTTCGGCACCACCAATTCCGTGGCGGCAATCGCGCGCGACGGACACTCGAGCCTCGTCGAACTCGAATCACCCGCAGGCACTGCGGCGGTGTTTCGGTCGGCGCTGTGCTTCTGGGAAGACGACACGGTCCGCGGCGGGATCGCGAGCGCGGGCGGTCCATGGGCAATCGCCGAATATCTCGAATTTCCAGGAGCGAGCCGCTTCATCCAGTCTTTCAAGTCGGTTGCCGCGAGCGCGACCTTCGAGCGCGCGACGATCTTCGAGCGGCAGTTCAAGTTCGAAGACCTGGGGCGGCTGTTCCTCGACAAGATGGCCGCGCGCGCCGGCGGAGCCTTTTCCGGGCCGGCGCGCGTCGTCGTCGGGCGTCCCGTCGTCTATGCCGGACATGCGCCCGACGAAGCGATCGCGCGTCGGCGCTACGACGCGATGTTCGCCGGCATCGGCGCGACTTTGCACTATGTCTATGAGCCGCTCGGCGCTGCGTTCAGCTACGCGTCGCGGGTCAGCGAACCGGCAACGGTTCTTGTTGCCGATTTCGGCGGCGGGACGAGCGACTTTTCGGTGGTGCGGATCGAGGCACCCGGGGCGACGCGGCGCTGTGTCCCTCTCGGTCACGCCGGGGTCGGCATCGCCGGCGACCGATTCGATGCGCGGATCGTCGAACAGCTGGTCATGCCGCTGCTCGGCAAAGGCGGCTTCTATCGATCGTTCGGCAAGATTCTCGAAATCCCCGGCGGTTATTTCGCCGACTTCGCGGACTGGTCGCGACTGGCACTGATGCGCAACCGCCGGACGCTTGCCGAGCTCGAATCGCTCCGCCGGTCAGCACTCGACCCCGACGCGATCGGCCGCGTGATCGCGGTCATCGAGCAGGAACTCGGCTTCCGCCTTCACGAGGCGGTGGGGCAGGTCAAACGCGACCTGTCGGCGGCAGACACGGCCTGTTTTCGCTTCAGCGGCGCGGGCCTGACGATCGAGGCGGACGTGACCCGCGCGGCGTTCGAAGGCTGGATCGCCGCGGATATCGAGCGGATCGAGGCGGCGGTCGACCGGGCGCTGGCGATGGCAACGACCACCCCCGGCGCGATCGACCATGTCTTTCTCACCGGCGGCACCTCGCTGACACCGCGCATCGTCCGGATGTTCGAGGAGCGCTTCGGGGCCGAGCGTCTGGCGAAGGGGAATGAGCTGACGTCGATCGCGCACGGTCTCGCCTTGATCGGCGAGCAGGCCGAATTGGCGGCGTGGACGGCGTGAATGCCCGTGATCGTATCGACGTCCCGTTCAGGGGGCGCCGACAGGCGGCTTCACGCCAGCCGCGGACGCGATCTGCAGCGCCAGCACGCGCTTGAGGATTGCCGGTCGGGTTGCGCCGGAGGATGTCGATGACTTCGAGCTGTTCCGCCGACGGGGCGAAGGTCACTGCCCGCGCGCGACACGCCATTCATCGCTGGAATCAAAGGAAGCACGGGCGCATGTTTACCCGATGAAACTCACCTGGCTCCTCGCGAGCATCCTTCTGTCGACCCCCGCGCTGGCGGCGCCGGCGGACGTCGCACGGTCCGAGTGGAGCGCGTCCTGGGCGGCGTCTCAGCTCGCGGTTGAACCAGCGAACGCGCTGCCCAGCGACGACTCGATCGACATCACCTTACGACAGACAATCCGGCTATCTGTCGGCGGGCCGCGCCTGAGGGTTCGCCTGTCGAACGCCTTCGGTACGCAGCCGCTGATAATCGATACGGTCCGCGTCGCCCTCGCCGGCAAGGGGTCGGCGATCATCTCATCATCGCAAAAGCCGGCTCTGTTCGGCGGCAAATCGTCGGTCATGATACCGGCGGGAGCCGATTATTGGTCGGATCCGATCGACATGAGCACGCCTGCGCTAGCGCGGCTGGCGATCAGCCTGCACCTCGACGCAGCACCGACGGTGCAGACGGGACACCCGGGGTCGCGCGCCACCTCGTACATCGCGCATGGTACGCACTCAGACGACTCCGAGCTCGCCGACGCCAAGCCGGTCGAACACTGGTATCAGATCGCGGGCGTCGACGTTGCCGCGCCAGCAAAATCCTCCACGATCGTCGCGTTCGGCGATTCGATCACCGATGGCCACGGCGCAACGACCGACGGCGACGACCGCTGGCCGGATGTCCTTGCCGCCCGCTTGCAGGCGAGTGCCGCCGGCCGGCAAACCGGAGTCGTCAACGGCGGGATCGGCGGCAACCATCTTCTGACCGACGGCCTCGGCCCCAACGCACTCGCCCGCTTCGATCGCGATGTCCTGTCGCAGGCCGGGGTCCGGTTCGTCATCATGCTCGAAGGTATCAACGACATCGGCGGCGCGACGCGGGAGCATGCGATTTCTGCCGAGGCTCACTCCACGTTGGTCGCCCGCCTGATCGACGCCTACGCCCAGATGATCGAGCGCGCACGCGCGCACGGCATCCGAATGATCGGCGCGACCATCCTGCCGTTCGTTGGATCGGACTATTATCACCCCGGTCCGGAAACCGAGGCCGACCGCGCGGCCGTCAATCGGTGGATCCGAACGCCCGGCCATTTCGATGCCGTCATCGACTTCGACCGCGTTGCCCGCGACCCCGCGCACCCCGACCGGATGCTCGCGCAATACGATTCGGGCGATCACCTGCATCCGTCGGCGATCGGCTATCGGGCGATGGCGAACGCCGTCCCGCTCGAGTATTTTAGCCGCTGAACGCGCAAAGATAATATTGTTCGGGTTCACAGACTACCGTCATTCAGGAACACGCAAGCCGCCGGAGCGTAGACCGTTTACGGCGTCATGCCGCATGGTCGCTTCGCGCCGTTGATGCCCGAAACGATACGTGTATGTTGCCGCTGTGCTGGGGAAGTCGTTCGTGGGAGAGATAATGACCAAGATTTTGAAAGTCGCCGCAGTTGCCGCCGCGATGGTGGGAACTGCCGCTGTTGCCGCGCCGCCGCCGTTGCCGCCCGGCACCCCCGCCTATGCGTCGCTCAAGGGTGACGCGACTGCGGGCAAGGCCGTCTTCACTGTGTGCAAGACCTGCCACGTCATCACGCCGGGGCAGAACCGGATCGGGCCGTCGCTGTACGGCGTCGTCGGGCGGACCTCGGGCTCGGTTCCGGGCTACACCTATTCGGCCGCGAACAAGAACAGCCACATCGTCTGGACCGAGCCGGTGCTGTATCAATATCTGCTCGCGCCGCAGAAGTACGTCCCGGGCACCAAGATGACCTATCCGGGCCTCAAGGATGCGCAGAAGCGCGCCGACGTCATCGCTTACCTGAAGTCGAAGCCGACCTCGTAAGATCTTCGGCCGGCGCGGGTTACAACCCGCGCCGGCGCAGATCGGCAAGATGTGCGGGGAACGACGCAGCGAGCGCCAGCGCGACCCACTGCCATCCCGCCCCTGTCAGCGCCGCCCGCACTGCGAGCAGGATCAGCGCCCCGGGCAGGAACGCCAAGATGATCGTCGCGGCATGCCCTCGCCGCTTGATCAGAATGATTATTTCGACCAGCATCACGGCGAGCACGATGTCGACCGCGTGACCGGTCGCGAACAATGAACTCATGCGAATGGCGGGTTGAGCCGCACCACCGCGAGGTTAAGCAGGCTCGCGAAGCTGACCCAACCGAGATACGGCAGCAGCAGGAATTTAGCGGTCAACGATCGCTCGGCGGCGACGATGATCAGCAGCATGATCGACAACCAGAAGACCCCGACCTCGATAAATGCCCAGTCGGGGCGGTGGAGCCGGAAAAAGATCAGGCTCCACAGGACGTTGAGAAAGACGTTGAACGCAAACAAGCCGACGACCCGCGTTCGTTCACGGTCACCGATCGCCGCGCGCCATGCCGTGACCCCGGCGGCGACGGTGAAGACGTAGACCGTCGTCCAGCCGACCGGAAACGCCCAGTCGGGGGGCGCCCACTCCGGCTGGCGCAGGCTACGATACCACGGGCCGAGATCGGTAATCGTCGAGCCGACTGCCGCGACCGCAAACGCCGCGCCGATGCCGACAGCGATCGGCTTGAGCAGCGGTCGCGCCCGGCTCACGGTCTTAGGCCCCGTCCCGGGTCATGCCGCCGTCGTGCCGATCCCGAACAGGTGACCGAGATCCTTGAAGAAGATCCGTGCATGCGCCATCGGGTCGGCGCGGACGAGTTCCTTGTTCATATACGCCTGCCACGTCAGCCGCTGGACATCGGCATCGTCGCAAATCTTGACGAAGCGCTCCCGGCGCTTGTCGCTCGAATACCAGAAATACTGCATCATCCCGAGGATCCAGAAGACCCGGCCGTGCGCCTTCATGAACTTCTTGCGCGCGCCCGCAAGCGCCTTCGGGTTGCCGGTCTCGAGGAAGGCATCGACCGATTCGGCGGCATAGCGCCCGGCAGTCATCGCGTAATAAATCCCTTCGCCCGACGCCGGGGCGACGACCCCCGCGGCGTCACCGGCGACGACGATGTTGCGGCCGTTATCCCATTTCTTGAGCGGCTTGAGCGGGATCGGCGCGCCTTCCCGGCGGATCGTCTCGCAGGTGTCGAGCCCGGTGTCAGCGCGCAACGTCGCGACCGCGTCCTTGAGCGAAAAGCCCTTGTTGGCGCTGCCGACGCCGACGCTCGTCGTGTCGCCGTGCGGAAAAATCCACGCATAGAAATCGGGCGACAGCTTGCCCTGGTAATAGATGTCGCAACGCTCGCGGTCGAAGGCGCTATCGACCGGTGTCGCGATCATCTCGTGATACGCAAAGACGCACGGAATGCGCTCGGCCCCCTTGAGCGTGTCGCGGGCGACTCCCGAGCGCGCGCCATCGGCACCGATCACCGACCGCGTCCGTAGCCGCTGGAGCGCGTCGTGCTTCGCCGCGCCCTTGGGACGGAAGACGACGACGGTGGTGCCGTCGGGATCGGTCTCGATCGCCTCATAGGTGCCGGTCCGGCGGGTTGCCCCGGCGGCGGCGGCGCGCTCGCGCAGCCACTCGTCGAAGTCGCCGCGATCGACCATCCCGACGAAGCCGCCCTCGATCGGCATATCGACCGCGCGGTCCGACGGGGCGATCATCCGCGCCGCCTTGGCATGGCCGACGAGGACCGACTCAGGGACTGCGAAATCCTTCATCAGCCGCGGCGGAATCGCGCCGCCGCACGGCTTGATCCGCCCGGCGCGGTCGAGCAACACGACCGATCGACCGGCGCGGGCGAGATCGGCGGCAGCGGTGGCTCCCGAGGGCCCGCCGCCAACGACGACGACATCGACGATATCGGTGTCCAGCATGATCTATCCTTTGGCGAACGAGGGGTTGAGGCGCGGCGACCGCACCGAGACTTGCGTATCGATCCGCGCGGCAAGGACGGCGGCAATCAGGAAAACTGCGGCTTCGGCGGCGAAGACCGCGACGAAGGCATCGGGGGTCGAGCCGAACAGGCGTCGGCCGACGTCGATGCCTGCTGCGCCGACGAAACCGCCGACCGCAAAGGCGATCGCCTGCGCCGCGCCCCAGACACCCATCCGCACGCCCTCGCGTCCCGCTCCGCCGCCGCCCGCGAGGCCCATCATCGAGCCGATTGCGGCAACCGCGAAGACGCCGTTGGCGAGGCCGAGGACGAAAACGGTCGGGCGCAGCGGGAAGGCTGGCCCGGCGGTCGCGGCGAAGGCGAGGACGCCGAGCGCCGCCGCCGAGCCGATGCACCCGGCGATCGTCCAGCCGCGCATCCAGCCTGCGCGCCCTGAAAACGCGTTGCCCGCGACTCCGGCGGCGATCATGCCGACGAGCGCGCCGCCGTGCTGGAGCGCAGCGAGGCTTGTCGACTGTCCCGGAGTGAAGCCGAACAACAGCCCGGCGAACGGCTCGAGGATGAGTTCTTGCGCGCTGTACGCGAGCATCGACACCGCGACGAAGATGGTGAAGCGCCGTGCCTGCGGGTCAGCCCAGATCTCGGCGAGCGCGACGGCGAACGGGATCGCAGGACGCGTGCTAGTGGGCATCGCATCGCGCCGTTCGATGCCGACGATACCGACCAGCGAGACGATGAACGCGATGACGACGACGCCGGTGACGACGGCGAGAAGGCGGTCGGGCGAGAACGGGTCGAGCAGCTTGCCCGCGACCGCGGTCGTGACGATGAAGCCGACGATCATCATGATCCACGTGATCGCCGCCGCCGCCGGACGCCGCGCCGGCGCGACCCGGCTCGCCAGCAGCGCGAGCAGCGACGTCCCCGCCGCGCCTACTCCGACGCCGATCAAAGCGAAGGCGACAACCGCGAGGGCGACGCCGAAAGCGGGCGATCCGGCGAGCCGCGTCGTCGCCACCGTCGCGAGCAAGGCACCAACCGCCAGCACCGCCATGCCGCCGGCGATCCACGGCGTCCGCCGCGATCCACCGTCCGAGCCATGCCCCCAGCGCGCGCGCGAGAGCTGCACCGCATAATGCCATGCGACGAAGCCCGCAGGGACCGTCGCGGCGAGACCGTATTCGACGACCATGATCCGGTTGAGCGTCGAGGTCATCAGCACGACGATCGCGCCGATCGCGCTCTGGACGAGCCCGAGCCGGAAAATCGAGGGCCAGCCGAGTCCGGTCACAACCCTGCCCTGATCATCTCGCCGACCCCGAACGCCGAGCCGAGCATGCCGAAGACATAAAGCGAGGTGCCGGTGGCATTATACCACGGCGTCCGCGCGAGCGGGTCGCCGAGCAGCCGGACCATCAGACCGAGCTGCCCGAGAACAAGCGCGCCAACCCCGGCGGCGTGCCAGTAGAGCTGCCAGTGGAACAGCAACCCGACGACGACCATCTGCGGCACCGCCATGACGACGCAGGCGACCCGCGCGGCGCGATCGGTGCCGAGCACGACCGGCAGCGAGCGGATGCCCATGACGCGGTCACCCTCGACCGCCTTAAAATCGTTGAGCGTCATGATCCCGTGCGCGCCGAGGCTGTACAGGCCGAGCAGCCACAGGATGCGCGTGTCGGGCAATCCGCCCGCCATCACGCTGGCGCCGGTGAACCACGTCAGCCCCTCGTAGCTTAATGCGCAGACCGCAGGGCCCCAGATGCCGCTGGTCTTGAGGCGGAACGGCGGCGCGCTATACGCCCAGCCCGAGGCGAGCCCGACGAGCGTGGCGACGAACACCCACGGCCCCGTCAACGCCGCGACGATCGCCGAGACCAGCGTTCCGCCGATCGCCAGCCACAGCGCCCAGCGGCCGGGAATGCGCCCCGACGGGATCGGTCGGTTCGGCTCGTTGATCGCGTCGACGTGGCGGTCGAACCAGTCGTTGACCGCCTGGCTCGTGCCGCAAACCAATGGCCCGGTCAGGAGCAGCCCGGCGATCAGGAACGGCCAGCGGCTGCCGAGCGCGACGCCCGACGAGACGACACCGCACATGAACGCCCACATCGGCGGGAACCACGTCACCGGCTTGGCGAGCTCAAGGATCGCCGCCGGGGCTGGTGCCGTCCGCGTCAGGGCCGCCGTCGGGCTCACGGCTCCTCACCGCTGAGATTGCCGAGGCCGTGGCGATGGAGCTTCGAATACAGGCTTTGACGGCTCAGCCCGAGAACTTCGGCCGCCGAGGCGCGGTTGTCCCCGGTGTAGGCAAGCGCCGCCTCGATACACAGCCGCTCGATCAGGTCGGTCGACTCGCGGACGATCTCCTTCAACGATACCCGCCCGACGAGTTCGGTGAGTTGCTCGACCGAGCGCGGCAGGTCGCGACCGACCGCCGGATCGTCGCGCAGCCGCCGTCCGACGGTGCGGATGGTGAAGCCGAAGCACGGCTGCTCGCCGTCACGCACCGCGACCGCCGAGACCTCGACCTCGTCGACGGTATCGAACTGGCTGCGGAACACCGTCGCAAAGTTGCGCACCGAACCGTGCTCGCGGAGATGCGCAATGAGCAGGTCGACGTCGATCCCCGGGCGCCCGAGGAAACGCGCGAGCGACTGGCCGCGCGCATGTTCGCGCCGGGCAAGCTGGGCGAGATCGAGAAACGCACCATTCTCGGCGAGGATGTTAAGCGACTCGTCGGTGACGACGAACGCGTCGGGCAGCCGCTCGAGGACGTCGATCAGCATCTGCCGCCCGTCGGGGACAACTTCGCTGGTCCCCGCGGCGAGCGCGAGACGGACGAGGACGTAGGTCGCCTTGTCCTGGCGATAGAGCGTGGCGGACATCAGGCATTCGCGCCCGCCGGCGAGCCGGACGTCGACCGGGTCGACTGTTGCCGCATTCATCGCCGCAGCGATCAGCGCACCCGCCCGGTCGCGACTCGCGAGGTCGAACACCCCAGCGAAGGCGGCACTGGCTCCCGTCGCGGCGTCGTTGCCGATCAGGCGCTTTGCCGCCGGATTGACCTCGACGAAGCGGCTCGTCGTCGCATCGACGATCAGCACCGCCTCGCTCGATAGATCGAACAACAGGCGGTAGCGCGACTCGGCGGCGCGGAGCCGCATATAGTCGCGCTCCATCGACTGCTGCGCCTGGAGCAGCCGCTGCTGCATCGCCGCGGTCGAGCGCAGGTCGCGGCCGATCGCGATGATCTTGCCATCCTCGCCCGCGCCAACCGTCATGAAGCGCAGCGTCACCACGGCGTCGCCGCTGACCGAAAGTTGGTTGACGATGCGCCAGCGCCCGACCCCTTGCGGCGGGGTTTCGCGAAGCATGTCGGCGACCTTGAACTGGCTGTCGGCTCCGACAGTGTCGACCCAGCGCCGACCGACAAGCGGAACGAGATCGGCCCGAGCAAGGCCCGGGTCGCCGATCGCATAGTCGCGGATGACCCCCGCCGCGTCGATCACCAGCGCGATATCGGCGGAGACCGTCGTCAGCCGGGCGGCGAGATCGGGATCGAAGCTGCCGAGAGTCGCTTCGGGAGTCGCGAAATCGATTCGCGGTTCAGGCGGGGGCGCCGCCGCGATGAGCGAGACGGTCAACGAGCCGCTCCGCTGCGAGCAGGGCCAAAGCCCCGTCGGCCGCCGTCGCATCCGCCCCGGCGCGTTCCGCCAGCTCGGGATTGTCGCTGAAGATCTTGCCCCCGACCATGATCCCGACCGCGGGATTCTGCGAGGCGCGCCGCAGGTCGCGGAACATCGCGGGCAGTTGCATCAAATTGTCGACATTGCTCACCGTCAGCCCGATCAGTTCGAACCACTGGCGTCCGGCAATCGCGCAAAGCTCGGGCAGGCCAGCGTCCGGCGCGCTCCACGTCCGCCATCCCGCGCGGCGAAAAAAGTCCTCGATCATCACCAGCCCAAAGCTGTGCTGGTCGCCCGGCGGCACGGTGAACAGCACCCGCCGGTCGGCACGCGTCCGCACGCTCGGACACGGTGCCCGGCTGCCAAGCTCGTGCACCACCTGCTGGAGACGCCATAACCCCATCGTCACATCGACGAAGTCGCAAACGTCGTTGTCCCAAAAATCGCCCAGCACTCGCGCCGTCGGGGCCAGCAGATCGAGGTAGATCGACTCGATCGCCACGCCGTTGTTCAGATAGCCGTCGATGTGCGCCAACAGGCTGAACACTTCGAGCCGCAGCGTCATGTGCGCCAGCTCGGTCGGCTCGACCATCGTGAACCGTGCTTGCGGCTGGATCGGCTCGGCCTGATCGCCGCGGTGCGCCATCAGCAGCCGCGGTATAATCTCGCCCTCGATCAGCCGCGCCATTCGCAACGGCGACGCCTCTGGCGATCGGCGCGGGTCGGGCCCGCGATGCTGTTCGTACTGATGCATCGAGGCCATCACAACGATTCCCTGTCGCCGCCATTGGACAGCGGTCTGAACGACCGCTTTCTCCCAATATTGTCGACGCTATAAAAAGCTTGGGCATTTTGCAACGCTTCATGAGTGCTATCCCCACACCGTAGTGTCAAAGTTTTTGGACGTAAAGCTGTGTTGACAGTCATCCCGTTCGCGACGTAACTTTCGGCATCGCAGTGACGGGTTAGGCGACAAGAATGCAGTCGGGTGACGGCAAGCTGAACGGACGCCGAGGCGGAGGTACTATGCTGTACACTCCCGCTGAACGCGAGCGCCGCGACGCGTCGGTCTGGACCCTCGTCCAGGGCATTCTCGCCCCTATCCAGTTTCTGATTTTCGCGGTTAGCCTCGCTCTCGTGGTCCGCTATCTCGCGACCGGCGAGGGGCTGGCGCTGGCGACCGGATCAGTCATCGCCAAGACCATCGCGCTCTACACGATCATGGTCACCGGCGCGATCTGGGAGAAGGTCGTGTTCGGGCGCTACCTGTTCGCTCCGGCATTCTACTGGGAAGACGTTTTCAGCATGCTCGTGATCGCGCTGCACACCGCGTATGTCGCGGCGCTGCTGCTCGACATCGGCACCGACCGCGCGCGGCTCATTCTCGCACTCGCGGCGTATGCGACGTACGTCATCAACGCCGGACAGTTCATCCTCAAACTGCGCGCGACACGGCTCGGAGCAGCGGCGCCGGCGGTTGGTACTACCGCCGAAATGGCCGCCGCATGAGTGTCGAAATCCTCGACCGTACAAATCCGCCGGTCCTCCGCGAGCGCGGCCAGCGTGAGGTTTTTTGCGGCCTGACAGGCATCATCTGGCTTCATCGCAAGATCCAGGACGCCTTTTTCCTCGTCGTCGGCAGCCGGACCTGCGCCCACCTGCTGCAATCCGCCGCAGGAGTCATGGTCTTCGCCGAACCCCGTTTCGCCACCGCGATCATCGAGGAACGCGATCTTGCGGGCCTCGCCGACGCCAACGAGGAACTCGACCGAGTCGTCGACCGCCTCCTCGCCCGCCGCCCCGAGATCAAGCTGCTGTTCCTCGTCGGATCGTGCCCGTCGGAGGTCATCAAACTCGACCTGTCGCGCGCCGCAAGCCGCCTCGAAGCGAAGCACGCCCCCGACGTCCGCATCCTCAATTACTCGGGCAGTGGCATCGAGACGACCTTCACCCAGGGCGAGGACGCCTGCCTCGCCGCGCTCGTCCCGTCGATGCCCGACACCGCCCCGGGAGCGGCGCGGTCGCTGATGATCGTCGGCGCGCTGCCCGATGTCGTCGAGGACCAGTTCCGCCGCCTGCTAAGCGAACTCGGCATTCCCCACGTCTTCACCCTGCCCCCGCGCCGTGCCGCCGACCTCGCCCCGGTCGGGCCGAACACGGTATTCCTTCTCGCTCAGCCGTTCCTCGGCGACACCGCCCGCGCCCTCGAAGACCGCGGCGCGTCGCACCTGCCCGCGCTGTTTCCGTTCGGCGCCGAGGGCACGACGGCGTGGCTGCGCGCGGCGGCGGTCGCGTTCGGCATCGACGAGATGCACTTCAACCGCGTCGTCGCACCGGGACGCGAGCGTGCCAAGCGCGCGATCGAGCGTCACCGCGCGCAGCTCGGCGGACGCCGCATCTTCTTCTTCCCCGACTCGCAGCTCGAAGTGCCGCTGGCGCGCTTCCTGTCGAACGAGCTCGGCATGATCCCGGTCGAGGTCGGCACGCCGTACCTCCACCGCGCGCATCTGGTTCACGAACTCGCCGCTTTGCCCGCTGGCACCCAGCTCAGCGAAGGGCAGGACGTCGACCGCCAGCTCGATCGCTGCCGCGCCGCCGCTCCCGACATCGCGGTCTGCGGCCTCGGCCTCGCCAACCCGCTCGAAAAGATGGGCATCACGACCAAATGGTCGATCGAGCTGGTCTTCTCGCCGGTCCACGGCTTCGACCAAGCGGGCGACCTCGCCGAACTCTTCGCGCGGCCATTGAACCGCCGCGACCGGCTGGCGGTGTAGTCATGCAGCTCACCGTCTGGACCTATGAAGGACCGCCTCACGTCGGGGCGATGCGCGTCGCCACCGGCATGACGGAGGTGCATTACGTCCTTCACGCGCCGCAGGGCGACACTTATGCCGACCTGCTGTTCACGATGATCGAGCGCCGCGATGCCCGCCCGCCGGTGACCTACACGACGTTCCAGGCGCGCGATCTCGGCAAGGACACCGCCGAGCTGCTTCAGTCGGCGATCCGCGACGCATACGAGCGCTTCGAGCCGCAGGCGCTGCTCGTCGGCGCGTCGTGCACCGCCGAGCTGATCCAGGACGATCCGGCGGGGCTGGCAAAGGCGCTCAACCTGCCGATCCCGGTGATCAACCTTGAACTGCCGTCGTACCAGCGCAAGGAGAATTGGGGCGCGGCGGAGACGTTCTACGCGCTCGTGCGGACACTCGCCGACACGTCGATCGAACGCTCGCCGATGGCCGGGCGTCGCCCCCTCGCCAACCTGCTCGGGCCGACCGCGCTCGGCTTCCGCCACCGCGACGACATCGCCGAGATCACCAAGCTGCTCGGCGGCATGGGGATCGACGTCAACGTCACCGCACCGATGGGGTCGTCGCCCGCCGACCTCAAGCGCCTCGGGGCGGCTGATTTCAACATCCTGCTCTACCCCGAGACCGGCGACACCGCCGCGCGCTGGCTCGAAAAGACCTTCAAGCAGCCGACTGTCCGCACCGTCCCGATCGGCTATGGCGCGACGATCGACTTCGTCCGCGAAGTCGCCAGCGTCGCCGGCATCGACCCCGAGGCGTTCATCGCCGCCAACCCGTCGCGGCTGCCGTGGTACTCGCGGTCGGTCGACTCGACCTACCTCACCGCCAAGCGCGTCTTCATCTTCGGCGACGCGACCCATGCGATCGCCGCCGCGCGCGTTGCGTCGGAGGAGATGGGTTTCGACGTCGTCGGGCTCGGTTGCTACAACCGCGAGTTCGCCCGCGACATCCGCGTCGCCGCGAAGAAATACAACATCGAGCCGCTGATCACCGACGACTATCTCGAGGTCGAGGAAGCGATCGCCGCCCTCCACCCCGAACTCGTCCTCGGCACGCAGATGGAGCGCCACATCGCCAAGCGCCTGCGCATCCCGTGCGCGGTGATCTCGGCCCCGGTCCACGTCCAGGATTTCCCCGCGCGCTACTCGCCGGTGATGGGGTTCGAGGGCGCGAACGTGCTGTTCGACACGTGGGTCCACCCGCTGGTGATGGGACTCGAGGAGCATCTGCTGGTGATGTTCCGCGACGATTTCGAGTTCAACGACGCCGCCGGGGCGTCGCACCTCGGCGGCCACGGTGCCGCTGCGCCGGTCGCGACGCCCGAGTTGGTTGCCGATCCCGCGACCCCGGTGACGGCCGCAGCAAACGACATCGAATGGACTGCCGACGCGCAGAAGGAACTCGCCAAGATCCCGTTTTTCGTCCGCGGCAAGGCGCGCCGCAATACCGAGCGCTTCGCCAGCGAGCGCGGGCTCGCCGCCATCAACATCGAGACGCTGTATGATGCCAAGTCGCACTTCGCTCGCTGACACAGCGATCGACGCGTCGGGGGCAACCCCGGTTCGCGTCGTCATCGTGACGCTCGACAATCACCTGTCGGGAGCCGCCGGCCGCGCCGAAACCGCGCTGCGCCGCGAACACCCCGGCCTCAGCCTCCAGTTCCACGCCGCCGCCGATTGGGAAAGCTCACCCGCGAGCCTCGCGCAGTGTCAGGAGGACATCGGCCGCGGCGACATCGTCATCGCGTCGATGCTGTTCCTCGACGACCATATCAAGGCGGTCATGCCCGCGCTCGAAGCGCGGCGCGACGCGTGCGACGCGATGGTCGGGGTGATGAGCGACGCCGCCGTCGTCAAGCTGACCCGCCTCGGCGCGTACCGGATGGACAAGCCCGCCAAGGGCCCGCTGGCGCTGCTCAAGAAGCTGCGCGGCTCGTCGAAGCCCGGCACGTCGAGTTCGGGGTCGGGGCAGATGGCGATGCTCAAGCGGCTGCCGAAGATCCTCCGCTTCATCCCCGGCACCGCGCAGGACGTCCGCGCCTATTTCCTGACGCTGCAATATTGGCTGGCGGGATCGGACGAGAATTTCACCAATCTCGTCAAGAACCTGGTCGACCGCTACGCCGACGGCCCGCGCCGCGCGCTTCGCGGCACGATGACCGCCGCCGCCCCCGCTGATTATCCCGAACTCGGCGTCTACCACCCGCGCATGGTGGCCCGCATGTCGGAGCGCGTCGCCGACCTGCCGCTCCCCGCCGTGCCTGTCACCGGCACCGTCGGGCTGCTCGTCCTGCGGTCGTACGTCCTCGGCAGCGACACCGGCCATTACGACGGCGTGATCGCAGCGTTCGAAGCACGCGGCCTGCGCGTGATCCCGGCCTTCTCGAGCGGCCTCGACGCGCGCCCGGCGATCGATGCGTTCTTCATGGCCGACGGCAAGCCGGTTATCGACGCGATGGTCTCGCTCAGCGGCTTCAGCCTCGTCGGCGGCCCCGCGTACAACGACTCCGCCGCCGCCGCCGAAGCGCTGGCGAAGCTCGACATTCCCTATCTCGCGGCGCACCCGCTCGAGTTCCAGACGCTCCAGGCGTGGGGCGCGGGCAGCCAGGGTTTGCTCCCGCTCGAAGCGACGATGATGGTCGCGATCCCCGAATTGGACGGTGCAACGGTGCCGACGGTGTTCGGGGGCCGTTCCGACGGTGTGGGCAGCGTGTGCACGGGCTGCGCGCGTGGCTGTTCGTTCCCCGCGTCGGAGGGCACCCGGGTCATGCAGCCGTGCCCCGAGCGCGCCGAGGCCCTCGCCGCCCGCACCCACAAGCTCATCGACCTCCGCGTCGCCGAGCGCGCCAACCGCAAGGTCGCGCTGGTCATCTTCAACTTCCCGCCGAACGCCGGCGCGGTCGGGACCGCCGCGTATCTGTCGGTGTTCGACAGCGTCTACAACACGTTGGAGCGGATGAAGGCCGAGGGCTACGCGGTCGACCTGCCCGCCAGCGTCGATGCATTGCGCGATACCATCCTCCGCGGCAACGCCGAGCGTTTCGGTGCCGACGCCAACGTCGCCGCGCGGATCGCCACCGACGACCATGTCCGCCGTGAACCGTATCTCGCCGAGATCGAGGCGCAATGGGGCCCCGCGCCGGGCCGCAGCCTCGCCGACGGCCACGGCATCAACGTCCTCGGCGGTATTTTCGGCAACGTCTTCATCGGCATTCAGCCGCCGTTCGGTTACGAGGGCGACCCGATGCGGCTGCTGTTCGACGGCACCTTCAGCCCGACCCACGCCTTCAGCGCCTTCTACCGCTGGATCCGCGAAGACTTCGGCGCCCACGCCGCGCTCCACTTCGGCACCCACGGCGCGCTCGAATTCATGCCGGGCAAGCAAGCCGGGTTATCGGCGAAATGCTGGCCCGACCGGCTGATCGGCGACCTGCCCAACTTCTACCTCTACGCCTCGAACAACCCGAGCGAGGGCACGATCGCCAAGCGCCGGTCGAACGCGACACTGATCAGCTACATGACCCCGCCGATCGCGCAGTCGGGACTTTACAAGGGCTTGCTCGACCTCAATGCCTCGATCGAGCGCTTCCGTGCGACGACTCCCGACGCGGTCAACGAGCGCGCGATGCTCGCGTTGCTGATCCAGGAGCAGGCCGCCGGACTCGACCTCGTCTCCGCCGAACCGACGTGGGAGGGCGACGCGAGCGAAGCGGTCCTGACGCTCGCCGGACGGATCTACGAGCTCGAACAGACCCTGATCCCGCACGGCCTCCACATCGTCGGGCGCGGCTGCACCGCCGCCGAGCGGGTCGACCTCCTCCTTGCGATCGCCGACGCCAAGGGCCGCATCGTCTACCGCGACCAGGTCGAAAGCCTCGTCGCCGGGCACGTCCCCGACGATGCCGTCGGCGACACCTTGTTCGCCGACCTCGCCGCGACCGACGCGCTCCTTGCGGTCGACACCGAACTCGACGCGATCGTCCGTGCGCTCGACGGCAAGTACATCATGCCCGCCCCCGGCGGCGACGTGCTGCGGACCCCGGCTGTCCTGCCGACCGGGCGCAATATCCACGGTTTCGACCCGTTCCGCATCCCGAGCGCCTTCGCCTGCCGCGACGGCGCGCAACAGGCGCAGCGCCTGATCGACCGCCACATGGCCGATGGCGCCGCAGCCCCGGAATCGATCGCGATGGTCCTGTGGGGCACCGACAACCTCAAGACCGAGGGGCAGCAGATCGCGCAGGTCATGGCGCTGATGGGCGCGCGCCCGCGCTTCGACGGCTACGGCCGCCTGTGCGGGGCCGAGTTGACCCCCCTCGCCGACCTCGGCCGCCCGCGGATCGACGTCGTCGTCACGCTGTCGGGCATCTTCCGCGACCTGCTGCCGATGCAGACGCGGATGATCGCCGAAGCCGCCTATCTCGCGACGATGGCCGACGAGCCCGAGGACATGAACTTCATTCGCAAGCACAGCCTCGCGCATCAGGCGAAGCTCGGCTGCGACCTCGACACCGCCGCGCTCCGCGTCTTCTCGAACGCCGAGGGTGCATATGGCGCGAACGTCAACCTGATGATCGACGCCGGGGTGTGGAACGACGAAAACGAACTGGCTGATGCCTACGAGACCCGCAAGGGCTTCGCCTACGGCCGCAGCGGTGCGCCGGTGCGGCAGGCGAAGATGCTCAGCAGCAACCTGTCGACGGTAGACCTGACGTACCAGAACCTCGACTCGGTCGAACTCGGCGTGACCTCGGTCGATCAGTATGTCGACAGCCTCGGCGGGATCAGCCGCTCGATCGCGCGCGCCAAGGGGTCGGCGGCCCCGGTCTATATCGGCGACCAGACGCAGGGCGAGGGCAAGGTCCGCACGCTCGGCGAGCAGGTTGCGCTCGAAACCCGCACCCGGATGCTCAACCCGTTGTGGACCGAGGGCATGCTCAAGTCGGGGTTCGAAGGCGTTCGCCAGATCGAGGTCCACGTCACCAACACGATGGGCTGGTCAGCGACCACCGGTGCAGTCGCGCCGTGGGTCTACCAGCGGATCAGCGAGACCTACGTCCTCGACGACACGATGCGCGAGCGGCTCGCCACGCTCAATCCGAAGGCGGCGATGCGCGTCGCCAACCGGTTGCTCGAAGCCCACGATCGCAACTTCTGGTCGCCCGATGCGGCCACCCTCGCCGCGCTGCGTGCGGCGAGCGACGACCTCGAAGACCGGCTCGAAGGCATCACCGCCGCCCCAGCACACGCGATGGCGGCTTAGGAATTAGATTATGGCAGTCATCGAACTCGAACGCCCGGTTTCCTCGTCGCTGCTCAAGGCGATGCGCGGGGCAGACGGCGACGGCAGCGTCCAGGTTCACCTCGATGCCACCGACACGATCGGCGCGGCGAAGGTCTTTGCCGTCTACGGCAAGGGCGGGATCGGCAAGTCGACGACGAGCTCGAACCTGTCGGCGGCGCTGTCGCTCATGGGCAAGCGCGTCCTTCAGATCGGCTGCGACCCCAAGCACGACAGTACCTTCACCCTGACCAAGAAGCTGATGCCGACGGTCATCGACATCCTCGAAACCGTCGACTTCCACTCGGAGGAGCTTCGCCCCGAGGATTATTGCTTCGAGGGCTTCAACGGCGTGATGTGCATCGAGGCGGGCGGCCCGCCGGCGGGAACCGGCTGCGGCGGCTATGTCGTCGGCCAGACGGTCAAGCTGCTCAAGCAGCACCATCTGCTCGAAGACACCGACGTCGTCATCTTCGACGTTCTCGGCGATGTCGTCTGCGGCGGGTTCGCTGCGCCGCTCCAGCACGCCGAGCGCGCCGTCGTCGTCGCAGCGAACGACTTCGACAGCATTTTCGCGATGAACCGCATCGTCGCGGCGATCAAGGCGAAGTCGAAGAACTACGAGGTCCGCATGGCCGGCGTGATCGCCAACCGCAGCGCCGCGACCGACGAGATCGACCGCTTCAACGCCGCCACCGGGCTCAAGCGGCTCGCGCATTTCCCCGACCTCGATGCGATCCGCCGCTCGCGGCTCAAGAAGTGCACGGTGTTCGAGATGGATTCGACGCCTGAGCTCGAGGCGGTGAAGCTCGAATATATGCGCCTCGCAGCGACGCTCTACGCCGGGACCGAGCCGCTCGACGCGATGCCGATGAAAGACCGCGACATCTTCGAGTTCCTCGGATTCGAGTGAGCAGCATGGCCAGCCTCGCCCCCACCCCCGCTCCAAGCGCGAACTGGGACCGTTACCGCGGCCGCCTGGAAACGTATTTCGACCGCACCGCGTTCGATGCGTGGAAGACGCTGACGACCGACGCCCCGGTCAGCCGCATCCGCGCCACCGTCCGCGCCGGACGCGACGCGATGCGGACGATGCTGCTCGACTGGCTCCCGGGCGACATGACCGGGCTGACGCTGCTCGACGCGGGTTGCGGCACAGGCGCGCTCGCGGTCGAGGCGGCGCTTCGCGGCGCGCGCGTCACCGCAATCGACATTTCGGCGCAGCTCGTCGGCATCGCCCGCGACCGCGCACCCGCCGACCTCGGCGAAGGCAGCATCGACTGGCGCGTCGGCGACATGCTCGACCCCGCGCTCGGCAGCTTCGACCATGTCGTCGCGATGGACTCACTGATCCATTATCCAGTCGCCGACATCGTCGCGACGGTGGCCGCGCTCGCCGCGCGGACGCACCGCTCGGTCGAATTCACCTTCGCCCCGCGCACCCCGGCGCTGACGGTCATGCACAATGTCGGCAAGCTGCTGCCCCGCTCGGACCGCGCGCCGGCGATCATCCCCGCCGGAGCCGACGACCTCAGCCGCCGCTTCGATGCCGCGCTGCCGGGCTGGGGCCAGCCGCGGTGCGAGCGCATTTCGGGCGGCTTCTACAAGAGCCAGGCGCTCGAGCTGGTCCGCCCGTGACCGCGCATTCGTCCTTCCCCGGCGTCCCGCCGATGCCGCTGCTCGGCGAGGGTGCGGCGCCGAAGGGCAAGTTCTGGCAGCGGATGGGGACGCAGTTCCTGCCGTTCGCCGACGCCGCGACCGAAGAACTCCCGCTCGCTCGCCTGTTCCGCCTGTCGCTGTTCCAGATCACCGTCGGGATGGCGGCGGTGATGCTCGTCGGCACGTTAAACCGTGTGATGATCGTCGAGCTCCACGTCCCGTCGTGGCTCGTTGCGATGATGGTGTCGCTGCCGCTGGTGTTCGCGCCGCTGCGCGCGTTGATCGGCCACAAGTCGGACAACCACCGCTCGATCCTCGGCTGGAAGCGCGTGCCGTACATCTGGTTCGGGACGCTGCTCCAGTTCGGCGGCTTCGCGATCATGCCGTTCGCACTGCTGATCATGTCGGGCGACACCCACGGTTCGCCGGTGGTCGGCGAGATCGGCGCGGCGCTCGCCTTCCTCATGACCGGTGCGGGGATGCACACCGTCCAGACCGCCGGCCTCGCCCTCGCCACCGACCTCGCTCCCGCACATTCGCGGCCGCGGGTCGTCGCGCTGATGTACGTCATGCTACTGATCGGCATGCTGATCTCGGGCCTCGTGATCGGCGCGCTGCTCCACCATTTCGACGCGCTCAAGCTCGTCAAGGTCGTCCAAGGCGCGGGCGCGCTGACGATGGTCGTCAATCTGATCGCGCTGTGGAAGCAGGAGGCACGCAACCCCGCCGCGACCCGCGTCGACACCGTCGGCGAGGCGCAGGCGTTCTCCGGGGCATGGGCCGACTTCATCGCCCAGCCGCGCACCGTCCGCCTGCTGGTGGCGGTCGGGCTCGGCGCGGCGGCGTTCAACATGCAGGACGTCTTGCTCGAACCCTATGGCGGCGAAGTCCTCCACATGACCGTCGGCGAGACGACCGCGCTGACCGCGCTGTGGGCGTTCGGCACCTTGATCGGGCTGGGCATCGCCGCGCGGCTGCTCGGCCGCCAGTATGATCCGAGCCGCCTCGCGGGCTACGGGGTCGTGCCGGGGTTGATCGCGTTCGCTGCGGTCGCTTTGTCGGGGCCGCTCGGGTCGCCGTGGCTGCTCGCAATCGGCGTCGCGGGCATCGGCCTCGGCGGCGGGCTGTTCTCGGTGGGGACGCTGACCGCAGCGATGGCGCTGTCGACGAACGGTCAATCGGGGCTGGCGATCGGTGCGTGGGGCGCGGTGCAGGCATCGTGCGCCGGAGTCGCGATCGCGCTTGCCGGCATCTTCCGCGACGTCGTCACCGGCATGGCGATGCGCGGCGATCTCGGCACCGCGCTGACCGGCCCGGCGAGCGCCTACGGACTTTTGTACGGTATCGAGATTATTCTGTTGTTTGCAACGCTTGCGGCGATCGGACCGCTGGCGTTGCCGAACTATTCGCCGCAAAATGCAAACCGGAAGTTCGGCATGTCCGAACTTCCAGCCTGAGGGGAGACGCCCGTGAACTATTATCTCGTCGGTAACACCGACCTTGCCGAACTGGCGCTCTGGGCCTTCTTCCTGTTTTTCATCGGGCTGATCATCTACCTGCGGCGCGAAGACCGGCGCGAGGGCTATCCGCTCGAAAGCGACGTCACCGGCCGCCTCGAAAACCCCGGCTGGCTGTTCCGCCCCGATGACAAGACCTTCATCCTGTCGAACGGCCGCGGCGTCGTACACGCCCCTGGCAAGCGCGTCTTCGAGGCCCCCAACCCCAAGACCCGCCGGATGTCGCCGTATGAAGGTGCGCCGATCGAGCCGACCGGCAACCCGCTGATCGACGGCGTCGGCCCGGCGGCGTGGGCCGAGCGCGCACATGCCCCCGACATCATGCTCGACGGCAGCCCCAAGATCGTGCCGCTCGACAAAAGCCACGGCTTCTGGATCGCCCGTCAGGACCGCAACCCGATCGGGATGCCCGTGTTCGGCTGCGACAACGTCATGGCGGGTGTCGTCAGCAACGTCTGGGTCGACCAGATGGAGCGGGTCATCCGCTACATCGAGGTCCGGCTGATGGGTGACGCCGGCGGCGCCGGACGGACCGTCACCGCGCCGATGGCGATGTGCCAGGTCAGTTCGCGGCGCGGCACGGTCAAGGTCGATGCGATCCGCGCCGACCAGTTCGCCGCCGCGCCCGCGCTCGCCAGCGATAGCCAGATCACCTTCAACGAAGAGGAGCGCGTGATCGGCTACTTCGGCGGCGGATACCTCTATTCCAAGCGTTCGCGCATCGAGCCGTTCCTGTGAGCGAGTACGCCAACGAGCCGATCCGCGGCCTGCCGGGGCTGCTGCCGCCGGGCGAGCATATCGTCTGGCAGGGCAGCCCGGCGTGGCGGTCGCTCGCGCGCAAGGCGATGCACACGTACCTCGTCGGCGGCTATTTCGCGGTGTTGATCGCGTGGAGCCTGCTCAACGTCGCGACCGGACACAAGACCTTCGCGAGCGCGCTGCCCGGTCTCGAGATCACGCTCGGCGTCGGTGCGGCGGCGTTCAGCCTGCTGACGCTGCTCGGCTGGATGGCTGCGCGCGCGACGGTCTACACGATCACCAACAAGCGCGTCGTCCTGCGCTTCGGCATCGCGCTGCCGAAATGCGTCAACCTGCCCTTCACCCAGATCGCCGCCGCCGGGCTCGAGATCCACAATGACGGCACCGGCGACCTGCCGCTCGCGGTCAAGGAGACCCGCCTCGGCTACATCCACCTCTGGCCGCACGTCCGCCCGTGGCGGGTGGGCAAGCCCGAGCCGATGCTGCGCTCGCTCCCCGAGCCGCGTGCCGTCGCCCGCATCCTCGGCGAGGCGCTCGCCGCCGCCGTCCCCGGCCGCCGCGGCAGCTTCGCCGAGCCGACTGCCGCGCAGGTCTTCGCTCCCGCTGCGTCGAAGGGATCGCTGGCGGCATGAGCGAGATCGACTCCCAGCCATTTCCCAAGGCGCCGCTGATCGGCGCCGGGCTTCTCGTCGGCGTGACGATCCTGTTCGCTGCCGGCCCCCGGCTGGGCTATCTGCCGCCGATCCAGACCGCGACGACCGAGCGCGCGGCGCATCACGTCACCGTCGTCGAGACCCGCGACCTGCGCTTCACCGACCGCACCGACGGCGCGCTGGTGATCGACGATACGACGCGCGGCACCGTCGCCGCGGTCCTGCCGCACGGCACCAACAACGGCTTCATCCGCGGCGTCCTCCGCGGCATGGCGCGCGACCGGCTGCTCCGCGGCATCGGCAAGACCCCGCCGTTCCGCCTGACCCTGTTCAGCGACGGCGCGTTGACCCTGTTCGACCCGTCGACCGGGCGTAACGTCGAGCTCGGCTCGTTCGGCCCGACCAACAAGCAGTCGTTCGCCGACCTGCTGCTGACCCACCGCCCGGTCGCGAGCAAGGAAGCCGTGCTCGGGAAGGTCGACCTGTGATGGGCGTCTTCAGCACCGCCGAGACGATCGCCTGCACCGTCGAGGTCGAGCACAGCAATGAAAGCCTCCACGCGCATGTCGCGCTCGACGGCAACCCGGCGATCGGCCCGGGCGACCGCGTCCTCGTCCATGGCGCGGCGATCCGCGTCGCATTCGGCGAGAAGATCGTCGTCCGGCGTGACGCCACGCTCACTCGCGCCGGGGCATTGCTCCGCGCCTGGACGCGCTTCGCCGGGCATTTCGGCATGAGCGAACTCTACGAAGTCAGCTTTACCGGGAGGGGCCTGTGAACGCCCACACGAAGATCGACGGTGCCGCCAATAGCCAGGCGCCGCAGGCCAAGGGTAGCCGCGTCACCGACACGTTCGGCATGGCGACCGAGGACACCGTCCTCAGCCCACGCTTCTACACGACCGATTTCGCGGCGATGGACCGGATCGACGTCGAGCCGGTGCGCGCCGAATGGGACTCGCTGATCGCCGAGATGCGGACCGACACCAACAAGCGCCACTTCCGCCGCACCCCCGAATTCGACGGCGTCCTCGACAATCTCGAGCCCGAACTCCGCAAGGAATTCATCGACTTCCTCGTCTCGTCGATGACGTCGGAATTCTCGGGCTGCATCCTCTATGCCGAGATCGCCAAGCGCGTGACCAACCCCGACATCCGCAACCTGTTCAAGCTGATGAGCCGCGACGAGGCGCGCCACGCCGGTTTCCTCAACGACACGCTCAAGGACGCCGGCATCGGCGTCGACCTCGGCTTCCTCACCAAGACCAAGAAATACACGTATTTCCGGCCGAAATTCATCTTCTACGCGGTCTATCTGTCGGAGAAGATCGGCTATGCCCGCTATATCACGATCTTCCGCCACCTCGCGCAGCATCCCGAGCATCGCTTCCACCCGATCTTCAAGTTCTTCGACCGGTGGTGCAACGACGAGTTCCGCCACGGCGACGCTTTCGCGCTGCTGATGCGCGCCGACCCGAAGCTGCTGACCGGGTTCAACCGCTTCTGGGTCCGCTTCTTCCTCGTATCGGTTTACGCGACGATGTTTGTCCGGGATCATGGCCGGACGGCATTCCACACGGCACTCGGGGTCGATATCGACGATTACGACTATAAGGTTTTCCGCGTGACGTCCGAGATCAGCCGCCAGGTTTTCCCGATCACGCTCGACGCCGACGCCCCCGCGTTTCGCGCCGGGCTCGACGCGATGCTCCGTGCGTCGGACGGCCTTGGCCGCGCCAAGGCGCAGGGCGGAATCGGTGGTGCCGTCAAGCGGGCTGGCTGGATGCTCGCCGCTGGGGCCGCCTTCGTCCGGCTGATGACCTCGCGCAGCGTCGAGAACCCGCTTCCCGCCACCATCCGCCTGCAGCCGGCCTACTGATGGCCGCACGCGACGGCCTTCCCGTGCTTTACGCGCTGCTGATCTGGTTCGTCAGCACCGGGGTCATCATCTGGCTTGACGGGCTGCCGAAGCGTACCTTCCGCTGGAGCTTTGCCGCCGCGAGCGTCGTCGCCGTCGCCGCGCTGTTCGGCGTCGCCCGCAGCGCCGCCGACCCGAGCGCGATGGGCGCGTACCTCGGCTTCACCTGCGCCCTCGCCGTCTGGGGCTGGCACGAGATGAGCTTCCTGATGGGCATCATCACCGGCCCGCGCAAAGCCCCCTGCCCGCCGCATGCGACCGGCTGGACGCGCTTCAAGCTCGCCGCCGCGACGCTGATCTACCACGAGATCGCGCTCGCCCTGACCGCCGCCGTGCTCGTTGCGCTGAGCTGGGGCAAGCCCAACCAGACCGCCGCCGCGACTTTCGCGATCCTGTTCGTCATGCGGCTGTCGACCAAGCTCAACATCTTCATCGGCGTGCCGAACCTGACGGTCGACTTCCTGCCCGACCACCTCGGCTATCTGAAGAGCTATTTCCGCACCAAGCGCTTCAACTGGCTGTTCCCGGTGTCGATCGTCGCGTCGACGATCGTTGCGGTCGGGTTGGCGGAAGCGGCGTTCGGCGCGGTCTCTGCCGGGGCCGAAGCCGTCGGCCTGACGTTGTTGTTCGCGCTCGTCGCGTTGGCGATTCTCGAACACTGGTTTCTGGTACTGCCGCTGCCCGATGCGGCACTTTGGCGTTGGGCGATGACATCTAAGGCTGGACAAGCCAAGTAAGAACAAGAATGGGGATTGCGATGAACTACGACGCACTATTCCAGGATCAGCTCGACGCCCTCCGCGGCGAAGGCGCCTACCGGGTGTTTGCCGATCTCGAGCGACGCAACGGCCAGTTCCCGCGCGCGACTCGCCACCTCGATGGCGAGCAGTCGGAGGTCACCGTCTGGTGCTCGAACGACTATCTCGGCATGGGCCAGTCGCCGATCGTCCTCGACGCGATGCACGCCGCGCTCGACCAGTGCGGCGCCGGTGCTGGCGGCACGCGCAACATCAGCGGCACCAACCATCATCACGTTCTCCTCGAGAACGAGCTTGCCGACCTCCACGGCAAGGATGCGGCGCTGCTGTTCACCAGCGGCTACGTATCGAATTGGGCCGCGCTCGGGACGATCGCCGCGCGCCTGCCCGGCTGCGTCGTACTGTCCGACGCCGGCAACCATGCCTCGATGATCGAGGGCATCCGCCACAGCCGTGCCGAACGCCAGGTCTTCACCCACAACAGCCCCGAGGATCTCGACCGCCGCCTGTCGCGGCTCGACCCGTCGCTGCCCAAGCTCGTTGCGTTCGAGAGCGTCTATTCGATGGACGGCGACATCGCCCCGATCAAGGAACTCTGCGACGTCGCCGACATGCACGGCGCGATGACGTACCTCGACGAGGTCCACGGCGTCGGCCTGTACGGCCCGCGCGGCGGCGGGATCGCTGATCGCGAAGGTCTGATGGACCGGCTGACGGTGATCGAGGGCACGCTCGGCAAGGCGTTCGGCGTCATGGGCGGCTACATCGCCGGGTCGAAGCCGATGGTCGATTTCGTCCGCAGCTTCGCCAGTGGCTTCATCTTCACCACCGCGCTGCCCCCGGCGATCGCCGCCGGCGCCGCCGCGAGCGTCCGCCACCTCAAGGCGTCGTCCGCCGAGCGGACTGCCCACCAGGAGCGCGTCGCCAAGGTCCGCCGCCGCCTGAACGCGATCGGCATCCCGGTGATGGACAACCCCAGCCACATCATCCCGGTGATGGTCGGCGACCCGCGCCACTGCAAGATGATCAGCGACTGGCTGCTCGACAACCACGGCATCTACGTCCAGCCGATCAACTACCCGACCGTTCCAAAGGGCACCGAGCGGCTTCGCATCACGCCGTCGCCGGTCCACAGCGACGACGACATCGACAAGCTCGTCCGCGCGCTGTCGGAAATTTGGAGCCAGTGCGCGCTGGCCCGGGTCGCCGCCGCCGCGTGAGGTAGAGGCGGATTGCCGTTCGCTACGAGGCCCGACAAGCAATCCATAAATCGTCATCCCCCCCGCGAAGGCGGGGACTCATAATTCCAACATTCGTGATGGGTCCCCGCCTACGCGGGATGACCGCTACATACTAACTTAGCGCCTTGGACGTGCTGCGCAGATGGAGGCAAGTCCGTGAGGCGTGCTCGAATCCGACGCCCGCGACGGTTCGTACGAACTCGCGCGACGTCGTCATCCAGGCGAAAGCCAGGACCCGGTCCGTCTTGAAGCCCACACGCTTAGCAAATTCGTTTATCGCTCCGATAACGCCTCGCTGGTTCAGGAAACCCTGCCCTAACTCAAATCGCCTCGCGCGAAGTGTGCCTTGGCGCGAGCAGGCTGATCGCGACGACGTGCGGGCATGTGCGGCACCATGTGCGCGCGACGGCCCAAGCTACACGACCTGCCGATAGCGCGCATTCTACCGTCCGCTCTCAGCCGGTTTGGAGAATCGGCGGAACCTCCAGACACAAAAAAACCGGCCCGCCATATCGGCGGACCGGCCCGGATAGTTACCATTTGGTTCAGCCTGCCGGAACAGCTCCCTGAGCCGACGCGGTCTTGCCATTCGCCTGAGGCGTCGCGGCAGCGGTCGCGCCCTTAGCCGGAGCGGTTACCGCAGCAACCTTCGGCGCGGCCCCGGTCGGGGTCGGCACCGCAGCCGCGGGTACGCCGGGAGCCATCTGGTGGCTCGTGTCGGCCGTCACCGGCCCCCAGAGCTGCGGATGCTCCTTGCGCATGCTGACGCCGTACAGCGGCTTGTTCACGCCCTGGTGGCAGGTGTTGCAATTGACCTTGTACGGGTCGCCGAGCGGACCCTTGCGGTTCGCCGGCATCGCATACGCGACCTTGTTGATATAGACGTTGTTGATGTTGCGAACCATGCGGATGCCGTACCATGCGGTGACCCGCTGGGGCCGGCTCTGCGACCAATCCGACCATGCCCGGCTGTTGTGGCAATAGTCGCAATTAACCCCGAGCGACCCTGCCATGTGCATCATCAGGCCGTAGGTCGCCTCGGTCGCCTTGATCGGCACCTCGGGACCGCCATCGGGCACCTTTGACTGGACTCGGATCGGGTACGACCCGAGCAGATACGGCGTGAACGGGTCGTATGGCAGCGAGGCGAACTTGACCGAAGCCTGGCCTGCGCGGGCGATCCCGCGACTGTTGCCACGCAGCTGGCCAGCGTTTCGGACGACGTCGGGATCCTCGTTCCAGACATACTTCGGCACCGCGTTGCCGCGATGGCAGGTGTAGCAGGTGACGCCGACCTGCTGGACGTGGCTCGTCCAGTTGGCGTTGATATTCCGCGTCATTTGCAACATCTTGCGCGCGACGACCTTGGTGTAGATCGCGTCCGACGCCATGTTTTCAGGGTTGTGGCAGTAGTTGCACCCCTGCGCTGGCGGCGCGACCCACTGGGTGATCGACGCCATCAGATGGTTGAACGAGTCGGTACTCAGATCGCCGAGAACCTGGACGTTCTGGTAGGCGTGGCCTGCGCGCTCGCCACCGGTGTCGGGGTCGAGCGCGTACGGCGTGGCCGGGATCAGATTGTCCGGGCGCAGCGCCGCTTCAAGCCGAGGGTTCGACACCTGCTGGAGGCCGGTGCCGCGAAACCCGAGCTGGGCGCCCTTCATCGGCGGGGCTTCGCCGCAAGCCGACAGCAGTGCTGCCGTTCCTGCCGCGATCCCGATCGCCGTCTTCACGCGCGCGTTGCTCATTTCGGTGCCCCCGGAAGCGTCGCCGGGTCGACCACCCCGGTGCTCGGATAATGCGGTGCATAGCCGTGCTGCTGCGCCCACAGGAACCAGTTGTCGACAACCGTCCCGGTTAGCAGGATGCCGATGCCGCCGGTCAGCGTCGTCAGCACCGCGAACCACCATGCCCAGCGGTGGATCGACTCATAGCTCGCGTTGAAGCCCATCGTCCAGCGCCAGAACAGCCCGGCGCGTTCTGCCGCAGTCCCGCGATCGGTGATCTGCTCGAGCTCGCGCTCGCCGCCGTAGCGCCCGACCGCCAGGATCGTCGCGCCGTGCATCGCGAACAGCAGGGTCGAACCGTATAGGAACACGATCGAAAGGCAGTGGAACGGGTTGTAGAACAAATTGCCGTAGCGGATCGAGAATGCAGCGGTCCAGTCGAGGTGCGGGAAGATCCCGAACGGTACCGCCTCCGACCAGCTCCCCATCAGCACCGGCCGGATGAACCCGAGCGACAGCATCAGGAAAATCGCGCTGGCAAAAGCCCAAGCCACATGCGTCCCCAGTCCGAGCCGGCGTGCACGAACGAACGTTCGCGCCCACCACAGAAGAACCGATGCGGTCATGCAGAAACCGGCGATCAGCCACCATCCACCCTCCGCCAGCGGCGGCAGGATTTTAAGACCGTACTTCGGCGCCGGAGGCTCGAGAGCGAGCCACGGCAGCTGGCGCAGGAACTGCACCGGGTCCCAGTTGACCGAGGCCCACATGTTCAAGCCAATGATCTCAAAAGCCAAAAAGCCGAGGAACAGCGATGCGAGGCCAAGTCGGCCAAGATAGAACGGGCCGATCTGCGCCTCGCCGAGCTTACCCATCAGGTAAGAGTCGCCCGGCCGACCGTCACGCGCCCAGTCACCCTTGGGCAGCGGCACCCCCATCTCAGGCGCGGAGCGAACCTGGATCTGGGTAAAGATATTCTGATAACCCATGTCTCGGTCCTCCCCTATTGGCGCCAGATTGGCAGATCGAGCCACCACGTCCACCATTCGGGCCAGCCGCGTGACCAGAACGGTCCGCTGATGATGATGCAAACCGCGCTCCAGAACCCGGCCGAGAGCGCAAGGAACAGACCGACGCGGTGGATGCCCAAGGTTCCGACCGAATAACCAATCAGGTCACGGAAGAAGGTGTCCTCGTGCTCCGGAGCCTTCATCACCTCACCCTTTTTCGGGTTGGCGGCGGACAGGATCAGCGACCCATGGAGACCAAGCGCGAGCGTCGTGGTGAAGAAGAAGCTCACCGCGAGCATATGTGCCGGGTTGTAGTGGAAATGGAGATATTGGTAGCCGGTGTTCGACACCCAATCGAGGTGGCTGAAGATACCGTACGGAAACCCGTAGCCCCACGCACCAAGCAGCATCGGGCGGATCACCTCGAGGCTGACATAGGCGAAGATTGCAACCGCAAAGGCGAACGGCACATGATAGCCGATGCCCAATTTACGGCAGATTTCGACCTCACGCAGCGCCCACGAGCTGAAAGCCCCAATCGCGCATATGGTTACTATCTGCCAGATGCCGCCTTCGGTCATCGGTGCCAGCGCCAAACCGTATTTGAGATCAGGTGGCGCAATATTGATCAGCCACGGATTCCACGTGTCGCCGATCGATGCGCCGTAAAAGATCAGGGCAGTACCGAGGATCGAGAAAAAGATCGTCGTGACGCCAAAGAACCCGACGAAGAACGGTCCGACCCAGAAGTCGAACAGATCGCCGCCGATCAGCGTCCCGCCACGGACGCGGTATTTCCGCTCGAAACTCAGCAGTGCCATGCCTGATCTCCAACCCCTTCAGGGTTAAGCGGCGGGTGGGGACCACCGTGTCCCCACCCGTCGCGCTTGGTCGACTACTGCGAGACCGCCGCCGGGGCAGCCGCGGGTGCAGCGGCCGGATCGGCAGCAACGACTGCAGCCGGGGTCGCGGCCGCCGGGTCGGCCTGTGCAGCGACGCCCATCGCCGCCGGACCGGCCTTCGGACCGTCGAGCCAGTTGAACCGGTTGGTGCTGAGCAGGATGAAGTGAATCAACAGCGCCAGCACGAACAGGAAGATACCGAGCGCGGCAAGGACGCGCTGCGGGTCAAAGGTCTGCCACATTCTCCACATGGTCGATCCCCTTAGCTATGGGTTGCAGCGGCGGGCGTCACGACGCTCGCGGTGGTGGTCGGCGTTGCGTAGCCGTTCGGGCCGGGCAGCCACGGGCGCCATTGCCACACGAGGAAGTGCGCGATGATCGCGATCACCGTGAAGATGATGAAGCTCATCATGAACAGCTTGTGGAAGTCTTTTGCCTCCTCGGCGGTGAGGTATGTCCGCACCCCGATCCCGTCGTCTTTTTCAATCATTCGTCGCCTCCTTGATGCCCGCCTGAAAGGGTCGCCGACCAGCCGGCGAGGCGGAGTTCAACGCGGCGCCAGCCGCCGCGAAGAATGGGTTGGCCGTAGCGGCCGAAAGAGTGTGCCCGTGGCTCATGCTGCCTGCGCCTCGAGGCGCGCGGCATATGCGACGCGGGCGGGGGTGACCTCGGTCTCGCCTGCAGCCCGCGCGCTGCGCTCGGCGGCATCGCGGAGCCGCTTGGCCGCCGAGATCCGGACAATGACCGGCTGCGCCTCGACGAGCGCATCGAGATCGGCACGGGCGGCGTCGTCCCACGCCAGTTCCTTGTGGATCCGCGAGAGCGTTGCGTCGGCAGCGGGCCGGGCCGCGTCCATCGTCGTCGACAGCGGCAGGATGTTGAACAGCGCGTCGAACAGCGCGTTGCAGACTTCCTGGATGATGAAGGTCGCGCCCGAATAGCCCATGAACGGCGTGCCAGTGTGGCGGCGGATGACCGCGCCGGGGAAGCTCGCGGGGACGTAGATCGACCGGCCGCCGAGCTCGGCGAGGTACATCCGCTCGTTGTAGCTGCCGAACAGGACAAGCGGCGGCGTCGTCCGGATCGCCTCGCGGACCGCGGCATTGTCGGGCTTGACCCCGGCGGTGCGGCTGAAGGCGAAGGTGCACGGCAGGCCGAGATCGGTCTCGAGGAACGCGCGGATGCCGCGGGCGTAGGTCTCGGTAGCGACGACGGCGAAGCTCGCGGTGCCGAAGAAGTCCTGCGTCACCGACCGCCACAAGTCCCACACCGGCTTGATCGTCGTGTGCTTCTCGCGCTCGATGAACGCCTCGGGGTCGAGCCCGGTCAATTCGCCGAGCTTGCGGAGGAACAAAGTCGTCGACTCGAGGCCGATCGGCGCCTGGAGGTACGGCCGCTCGAGCGTCTCGCAGAGGCCGCGACCGAACTCGCGGTACATGCAGACGTTGACCGCCGCTTCGGGGAGCCGCTTGACGTCGGCGAGGTGGCTGCCGAGCGGGAAGACCATGTGGACGTCGGCGCCGATGCCCTCGATCAGGCGGCGGATCTCGGCGAGGTCGCTCGGCAGGTTGAAGCAGCCATATTGCGGCCCGATAATGTTGACCTTGGGCTTCTGCCCTTCCTTGAGCGGGCGCAGCGGGGCGACCTTCTTCGCGCCGAACTGGGTCCACAGCCACGTCAGCGCGCGGTCGGCGGCCTGCCACTGGTCCTCGTCGATCGTCCGCGGCAGGAAGCGCGCGATGTTGGTGCCTTCGGGGGTGACGCCGCCGCCGATCATTTCGCTGATCGAGCCGGTGACGACGACCGCGGGCAGGTCAGGATCGAGCGTCTTCCACGCGCGCTTCATCGCGCCCTCGGTGCCGTCGCGGCCGAGCTCCTGCTCGCCGAGACCGGTGACGACGATCGGCAATTCGTGCGGCGGGAGCGCGTCGGTGTAGTGGAGGACCGACGTCACCGGCAGGTTCTCGCACCCGACCGGACCGTCGATGATGACCTGCAGGCCCTTGATCGCGGTGAAGGCGTAGACCGCCCCCCAATAGCCACCGGCGCGGTCGTGATCGAGAACCAGCGTCATGACCCGACCGACTCCTCGGCCTTCGCCGCAGCGATCCGCTGGCCGGCGTACTTGGCCTTGAATTCGGGGCGGAGGCGCGGCGTGTCTTCCCAGACCCCCGCGGTGTCGCCGGTGCCGACGCCTTCGAAGAACGCGCTCATCTTGTCGAAGCGTGCCTGATTGCCGAGCGCGGCGTTGATCACGGTGGCGAGGCTGCCCGCCCCTGCGACGCCCATCAGCGGGCGGGCGGAGATCAGGTTGGTGAAATACAGCGCCGGGATTGAGCGCTCCTTCGCGTGCTGAACGACCGGGGTCGTTCCGATCGCGAGGTCGGGCTTGAACGCGTCGACCGCGGCGAGGTCGTCGGCGAGGCTGGCGCGATACTTGACCGGGACGCCGTGCGCCTCGAGCCACGCGCGGTCGGGCTCGGACCACGGCGTCTTCGCGCAGGCGGTGCCGACATATTGCACATCGGCGCCGCTCTCGACGAGCAGGCGCGCGACGAGCAGCTCGGAGCCTTCATAGCCCGAGACTGTGATCCGGCCCTTGATCGGGGCGTTCGCCAGCGCGGCGCCGATCGCGGGCAGGACCTTGTTCTTGGCGGTGTCGGTCAGTCGCTGCGCCGTCCCGGTCGCCGCGCCGATTGCGTCGAGCCAAGCGGCGGTGCCGTCGCGTCCGACCGGGGCCGAGCCGACGACGCTCCGCCCGGCGGCGGTGAACTCACGGACGCTCGCGGTGTAGAAGGGGTGGATCGCCGCGACGACGGCGCAGTCGAGCGCGCTATAAAGCTCGCGCCATTCGCGCGTCGGGACGACCGGACCGGCGGCGAGGCCCATCGGTGCGAGCATCGCGCCGATGCCCATCGGATCGGCGGGAAACATTTCGCCGAGCAGGGTGACGGTCGGCAGGTCGGGGCGCGATGCGGGGGCGGCGACGGGACCGGCCTCGGCTTCGCGCCGGGCGTAGGCGAGCATCGCCCCGGCAAGCACGTCCTTCGCCTCGGCGTGGGTCGGGATGCCGAAGCCGGGAACGTCGATGCCGATGATGCGGACGCCGTTGATCTCTTTCGGCAGGAGCTGGAGCGGGACGCCGCTCGCGGTCGGCACGCAGAGATTGGTGACGACGATCGTGTCGTAGAGCGCGGGGTCGGCGAGATCGAAGACCGCGTCGCGGATATCCTCGAACAGCTTGCCGGTGACGAGCGTCTCCGAGTTGAAAGGGACGTAGCCGACGGTTCGGCGCGCGCCGTAGAAGTGCGAGGTGAAAGTCAGGCCATAGACGCAGCAGGCGCTGCCCGAGAGGACGGTCGCGGTGCGGCGCATCCGCAGGCCGACCCGAAGCGAACCGAACGCCGGGCACATCGACTGCGGCTGGTCGTGCGGACCCTTCGGATAGTCCGCCGCATAGCGGTCGAGGACCTCCGACTTGCCCGCAGCCCGAGCGGCAGTGACGAGCGTGCTGCCCGACGCGCAGTCGCCCTCGACCGGAGCCGAACCGACGTCAGCCAGAGGCAAGGCGGCCTCAGACAGCATCGTAGACCACTTCGAGGCTGACCTTCGGGACGAAGGCGACGCCACGCATCGCGGCCTGGGTCGCGGGCTGGAGCGTGACGTTGGCGCCGGTGTCCTCGGGCGAGAACAGCCCGAGCAGGCCGTCGGCGGTCAGCGGCGTCGGGCGGACCGGCGGGGCCTCGGCGACGTTGACCGCGAGCTCCTCGAACAGGCCACCCCACTGCGAACCGGGCGTGCCGATGATCTGGTAGTTGGCGCTCTTCTTGCGGATATCCTCGTTCGCCGGGATCGAGATCAGGACTGGGATGCCAACCGCTTCGGCGAACGCCTGCGCCTCGCCGCTGCCGTCGTCCTTGTTGATCAGGATGCCCGCGACGCCGACGTTGCCGCCCATCTTGCGGAAGTATTCGACCGCCTTGCAGACGTTGTTGGCGACGTAGAGCGACTGGAGGTCGTTCGACCCGACGACGATGACCTTCTGGCACATGTCGCGGGCGATCGGCAGGCCGAAGCCGCCGCAGACGACGTCGCCGAGGAAGTCGAGCAGGACATAGTCGAAACCCCAGTCGTGGAAGCCGAGCTTCTCGAGCAGTTCGAAGCCGTGAATGATGCCGCGCCCGCCGCAGCCGCGACCGACCTCGGGACCGCCCAATTCCATCGCGAAGACGCCGTCGCGCATGAAGCAGACGTCCTCGATGCGGACCTCCTCCCCGGCGAGCTTCTTCTTGGCGCTGGTCTCGATGATCGTCGGGCAGCTCTTGCCGCCGAACAACAGGCTGGTGGTGTCGGACTTGGGATCGCAGCCGATCAGCAGGACGCGCTTGCCCTGCTGGGCGAGCATGTAGCTGAGGTTCGACAAAGCGAACGACTTGCCGCTGCCGCCCTTGCCGTAGATCGCGATGATCTGCGTCTCCTTGGTGACCTCGCCGGTATGGACCGGATCGGGCTCGAGGGCGGCTTCCTCACGGAGCGCGTCGACGCGGTCGAGGACATCCAAACTCATGCGACGTCACTCCAGTCGAGGACCATTTTGAGACACGCCGCATCGCTGAAGGCGGTAACGTAGGCGTCGTTCGCGGCGGCTGCCGGGACGACATGCGTCACCAGCCCGTCGAGCGAGAGGCGGCCGTCGGCGATCAGCGCGGTGACCGCGGCGAGGTCGGCGGGCTTGAATTCGGCCGCGATGCGGATCGTCGCCTCGCGCATGAAGGCGGGCGGGAAGGCGAAGTCGAGCCGGTCGTAGAAGCCCGCGAGAACGACCTCGCCGCCCTTCGCCAGCCGCCCGATCAGCGGGTCGAGCATGTTGGCGGCACCGCTGACGTCGTAGATCGCGGCATAGTCGCGGCGGTCGTCGGCGGCGCTGTCGGTGACCGCGTAGCCAATCGCCCCCGAGGCGCGGGCGGGGTTGGTTTCCCAGACGGTCGGCGATCCGCCCATGGCGACCGCGATCCGGGCGAGCAGGCGGCCTAGGACGCCGTGACCTACAATGAGTTCGGCGGGCTTGCCCCCGGCGAGGGCGTGATAGGCGGTGGCGGCGAGCGCAAGCAGCGCCGCTTGGCTGCCGAGCGCCGGGTCGACGCGCAGCGCCTTGGCGGCGGGCAGGATCACCCGGCGGGCAGCGCCGCCAAATAGGCCGCGCGCGTCGGTGTAGCAGTTCGCCCCGGGGACGAAGACTGTGTCGCCGATGCGGCCCTGCGCCTCGGCTCCGGCGGCGACGACGCGCCCGACCGACTCGTAACCGGGGACGAGCGGATAGCCCATGCCGGGGAAGGCGGGCATCGTGCCGGTGTAGAGCAGCCGCTCGGTCCCGGTCGAAATCCCGCTGTGGTCGACCTCGACGACGACGTCGTGCGCCTCCACCGGGCGCAAGGTCAGGGGCCGGAGCGATAACCGCTCGGGAGCCTCCAAAACCACTGCCATCGTGTGCATCGACCAACCCCGGGGCGGCCGGGATGATCCCCTTAACCGCCGCTGACTGTCAGTCTGTCCTGACAGTTCATATGTGTCAGTCTAGGTTGACGGTCGGGAGTGTCAACAAGGATTTATCGGACGGCGGTCAGCACCCGGACGAGCATCGGGATCGCGGTGGCATGTTCGCGAACCGCAGTGAATCCAGCGGCGTGCAGCATCGTATGAAGAACTTCGACCGATCGCGGACGCCCCGATCCCATCGCGAGCAGGTACATCCCGAAGTAGGCATCACCGATCGGCGCGGCCCCCTGAGTCTCGGCCATCGGCTCGGCGACGACGATCGTCCCGCCGGGCGGCAGAGCAGCGTGGACCTTCGCCAGCAGCGCGACGACGACGGCATCGTCGTGATCGTGGAGGACGCGGACGAGGCTGATGACGTCGGCTCCGGCGGGGAGAGGGTCGTCGATGAAGCTCCCGCCGACCGCGTCGATCGCCGGGTCGGCGAGTCGTGCGGCCACCGCGGGGAGGTCGAACAAGGTCAGTTTCAGCGCCGGAAATCGTGACCCAGCGGCGCGGAGGAACACCCCTGCCCCGCCGCCGATATCGAGCAGCCGCCGGTGCTTGGCCAGCGGATACGCGTCGAGGATCTGTCCCGCGAGCATCGGCTGCGACGCCGCCATCAGCGCCGAATACGCCGCCGTCCGCTCGTCGCTCGCCGCGCCATACGGCCAATATGCCGCAAGCGATCCCGCCTCGCCGCGGAGCAGCGCGACCGGGTCGGCGAGGTCGGCGTAGAGGTAGCGGTGGTGCGCGATCATCTCGGGGACGCCCGGGTTCCCGAGCATCGCCGCGCCTGCGCTGCCGAGCAGGTACCCGCCCCCCGTCGCCTCGACGAGATCGAGCGCAATCGCCGCCTTGAGCAACCGCTCGGCCCCCTCTGGCGGCAGGCCGGTATGCGCCGCGACCTCGGCGAGCGAGCGTTTCGTGCCCGCGACGAACGGCAGCAGACCGACGTCGATCACGGCATAGGCGACCTGCGAGTAAGTAAAGCCCGCGACGATATCGAACAGCGCCCGCGCTTTCCGCCGGGCGACAGGGCGGGTCAAAGGAAACTTCGCCGCCCAGCGCTGGAACCCCGGATCGCCGAGGCGGCGGTTGCGCCACAGGATCCACCGCTCGCGGAAGCTGGTCATCGCAGCGGACCACTCGGCCGAGTTATCGAGCGAGCTAGGCGGCGGACCATAACGGCTAAGGTAACAGAGGTAACACTAAACGCATCTTGGAAGTTACTCTCGCGCGGGCTTCCTTGACACAATATTACCTTAGCTCGATTTGCGGCCGACGCCTTCAACCCGTTCGCTCCCTGCTCGCCCGCCCATGCCGGCACCCTCAAGCCACAAGATTAGGCCGAATCGTCGCGTGTAGGACAGGGCTTTGCGGTCGCCGCCCGCTTCGCCGTATGAACGCGCGATGCGCCCCATCGTCATCATCGGAGCCGGCGTCGGCGGGCTGACCGCGGCGGCCTTGCTCGCGGCAACGGGCGAGGACGTCGTCGTCTGCGAGGCGGCAGCGACCCCCGGCGGCAAGCTCCGCGAGTTCACGATCGACGGGCACGCGCTCGACGCCGGGCCGACGGTATTCACGATGCGCTGGGTGTTCGAGGCGATCTTCGCCGCGGCGGGGGCGAGCCTCGACGACTATCTGACGCTCCGCCCGGTGACGACGCTCGCGCGTCACGCCTGGGGCCCCGACGCGCGACTCGACCTGTTCGCCGACATCGACGCCTCGGCCGACGCGATCGGCGTCTTTGCCGGAGCGGCCGAGGCGACGCGCTTCCGCGCCTTCGCCGCCGAGGCCAAGCGGACCTACACGACGCTGGAGTCGAGCTTCCTCGATGCGCCTGCGACAAATCCGCTCGGACTGACCGCGCGGATCGGGCTGTCGCGCCCCGGTGACCTGCTCAGCATCCGCCCGTTCGAGACGCTATGGGGGGCGCTTGGCGGCTATTTCCACGACCCCCGGCTGCGCCAGCTGTTCGGGCGTTACGCGACCTATTCGGGGGCGTCGCCGTACCTCGCGCCGGCAACGCTGATGCTCATCGCGCACGTCGAGAACAGCGGGTTGTGGCAGGTCGACGGCGGCATGCACCGCATTGCGCGAGCGCTTGAAGACCTCGCGGTCAGCCGCGGGACCACGTTCCGCTACGCCTCCCCGGTCGCCGAAATCGTCGTCGGACGCAGCGGCGCGGAGGGCGTCGTCCTCGCGTCGGGCGAGCGAATCGACGCGGCGGCGGTCGTCGTCAACGCCGACCCGCAGGCGCTGGCGAGCGGACGCTTCGGACCTGCGGCGTCGCGCGCGGTGGCCACGATGCCCGCGCGCGAACGCTCGCTATCGGCGCTGACGTGGACCCTCGTCGCCGAGACCTCGGGGTTCGAACTGAGCCACCACAATGTCTTTTTCGCCGACAATTACCGCGCCGAATTCGACGCGATCTTCGACCAGCAGCGCCTCCCCGCGGCCCCGAGCGTGTACATCTGCGCCGAGGACCGCGGTGACAAGCCGACTGGACACAAGCGCGAACGGCTGCACATGATCGTCAATGCACCCGCCACCGCCGACGCGCGGGGCCTGACGCCGGGGGAGATCGACGCTTGCGAATCGGCGACCTTCGCGATGCTCGAACGCAGCGGGCTGACGGTCGCGCGGACGGCGGACGCGACGGTGCGAACGACCCCGGCGGACTTCGCCGCGCTGTTCCCGGCGACGGGGGGCGCGTTGTACGGGCGGGCGTCGCACGGCTGGCGGGCGTCGTTCCAGCGCCCGGGATCGACGACGCGGATACCCGGGCTGTACCTCGCGGGCGGCGCGACGCATCCAGGGGCGGGGGTGCCGATGGCAGCGTTGTCGGGGCGGCTGGCGGCGCGAGCCTTGTTGTCGGCCCGGCGTTCGACGGATCGGTAGCGCCGGGCGGCTATCGCTGGTGGTACATCGACGCGCTGTCCGACGACGGACGCCACGGGCTGACGCTGATCGCCTTCATCGGCAGCGTCTTCTCACCCTATTACGTATGGAGCGGACGCGGCGATCCGGCGAATCACGTCGCGGTCAACGTCGCTTTGTATGGCCCCGGCACCAAGCGCTGGACTATGACCGAGCGCGGACGCGCGGCGCTCGACCGCGACGCCGGATCGCTGAGTATCGGATCGAGCTCTCTGCATTGGGACGGCGATACCCTCGTCGCGACGATCGACGAAGTCAGCGCGCCGATCCCGTCGCGGGTCCGCGGCACGGTGCGGCTGACCCCGCAGGCGCTTGTCGCCGACAGCCTCGCGCTCGACCCCGGCGGCCGCCACCGCTGGCGGCCGATCGCGCCGCGCGCCCGCGTCGAGGTGACGATGGACCAGCCCGGGGTATCGTGGTCGGGGACGGGCTATCTCGACAGCAACGCGGGGACCGAGGCGCTCGAGGACGGGTTCGCCGACTGGGACTGGTCGCGCGCGCACCTCAGCCGCGATACGGTGGTGCTGTACGACGGCGTCCGCCGCGACGGATCGAGCTTCGCGCTCGCGCTGCGGATCGCCCCCGACGGGACGGTCGAGCATGTCGACGCACCGCCGCGTTTCCGCCTGCCGACGAGCGGGTGGCGGATGGCGCGGGGCACGCGGGTCGATGCGGGGGAGACGGCGACGGTCGCGCGGACGTGGGAGGACAGCCCGTTCTACGTTCGCTCGGCGCTCCGGACCCGGCTGTTCGGCGAGGCGTGCGACGCGGTGCACGAGAGCCTGTCGCTCGATCGCTTCCGGTCGCCGGTGGTGCGGCTGATGCTGCCGTTCCGGATGCCGCGGCGGGGCTGAGTGTCTATTTGTTGCGGTCCCTGAGCGACCAGAGCTGCCAGAAGGCGAGGCCGAGGACGATCACCGCGAAGATCGCGCCTTCGATCGCGCCGTAATAATTCGCCACGAACTCAGCCCCTTCCCGCCATCGCGTCGCGGATGATGCGGATCGCCGCAGCGGGCTCCTCCTCGTGCGCGAGGTGGCCGAGTCCCGGCATCGCGAGCGTCGTCGATCCGGTGATCCGCTTGGCGACCTCGGCCGCGACCGAAGGCGGTATCGCGGCGTCGCGGTCGCCGTAGACGAGTTGCACCGGGGCGCGGACGCGCTCGAAGTCGGCGGCGAGCGCGGCGAGGTCCCAGTTCGCCATCATCGCCAGCGCGCCCGCGACGTGCTCGCGGCGGCGGAATAGCCGCGTGTAGAGGTCGACCCCGCGCGCATCGATCTTCGACCCCGTCGCACGTTCGAGGAAACCAGCGACGACCCCCGGGCCGCGCGCCTGGAGCGCGAAGATCGCCGGGACCAGCGGGTTGACGAACAGCAGCTTCGCCATCGCGGGGAACAGCTTCGCCGCGATGCCGGGAAACGGCAGCAGTGCGCCGTTGAAGCTGACGATGGGCACAGGATGCGCGTCGATCGCCAGCCGCAGCCCGATCGCCGCGCCCGCCGAATGGCCGACGATCAGCGCGGGCGAGAGGTCGAGTTCCACCAGCAACGCCGCCACGGCGCGCGCCATCGCGGGCAAGGTCGGCGCGCCGATGCCGCTCGAAAAGCCGTGTCCCGGCAGGTCGGGGGCGACGACGGTGTAATCACGAGACAGGTCGGGAAATATATCGCGCCAGCTATGCGACGCGGCCCCGGTGCCGTGGAGGAGCAGCACGACGGAACCTTCCCCGGCGACTTGGACGTGCCAACGTACCCCGCCCGCGACGACGAAGCGGCTCGCCTCGCGGTTGGGCCCGTCGCCGCCCTCGGTCCGCCAGCGTGACGGCGGAATCATTGTGTCAGCGCCCGGACGACGCCCGCCATCGCCACCGCTCCGGCCGCCGGGAGCGGGGCGTAGCGCGCGCCCATCGCCGCCGCGAGTCCCGCGCCTTCGAGACGCGGGCGCGGCGACGTGTCGATGAACGCCGCTGCGATGCGGTCGGCGACGAAGCCCCGCGCGACGGTCAGCGCGTCGGCCCCGGCGCGCTCGCGGCTTGCGGTGCCGTCGCGCGCGATGTTAGCGCGTCCGTCGGTCAGGACGACGACGAACGGGGTCCGGCCGCGCGATTTCGCCGCCCGCGCGAGGCCGAATGCGGCGTCGAGCCCGGCGGCGAGCGGGGTGCCGCCCCCTCCCGCCATGTCGGCGAGGCAGCGCTTGGCGCGCGCGAGCGAGCGCGTCGGCGGCAGGATTACCTCGGCGACGGCGCCGCGGAACGCGATCAGCGCGACCTGCGTGCGCTTGACGTACGCCTCAGCGAGAAGGAGTTCGACCGCGCCCTTCGACTCGGCGAGCCGCGCGATCGCCGCCGACCCGCTCGCGTCGACCGCGAAGATCGTCGTCGATTCGGCGCGCTCGACGAAGCGGCGGATGCGGAAGTCGTCGCGGCGGACGATGACGCGGGTCGAGCCCTCCGCACCGGCGCGGCGCAGTTTTTGCCATGGGGCGGCGGCGCGGATCGTGTCGATCAGCGCGAGCCTTTGCCCCGCGCCGGGGGTTCCGGCGCGGCTGCCCGACGGCCGCCCGCGCGTCGCCGCCTTGCGCTTAGCCCCCGCCCCGCCGCGCTTACCCGCGCTCGCGGTGCCCGCGCTGAGGGCGGCAAGGAGGCCGGGGGGGAGCGCCGCGCGCACCGCCTCGACGACGATGTCGGTCTGGGCGGTGAGTTCGTTGTCGTCGGGCGAATCGGTGTTGCCGTCTTCGCGATCCGTGTCTTGCGGCGGCGGCGGTTCCTCGGCCTCGGCCTCCGGCGGTGCGGGCATCCGGGTCGCGCGCGGCATCAGGATGAGGCGCGCGGCGGTGACGACGTCGTCCTCCTCTACTGCAGCACGCCCGGCGAGCGCGGCGAAGCCGCGTGCCGCACGCAGCGCGAACAATGTCGCTCGGGCGGAGTCGACACCGAAGGCGAGCGCGGTCGCGACGAGGGTTTCGAGTGCGGAGTCGGCAATCTTGATGTCATCCCCGCGAACGCGGGAACCCAAGGTCGCCGGCGATTGTGACCTTGGGTCTCCGCGTTCGCGGGGATGACAATTTTCGTCTGGTCCATCGAGTTCAACAGGGCCACTTCGCGCGGCAACACCCGCCAAATCCAACCACAGCCCGCACCGCTCGGCGAGCGCCGCCGGCACCGCCTCGTCGTCGATCCCCTCGTCGAGAAGCACCAGCGTCACCCGCGCAGGCAGCCGCAGGCTGACCCCGTCGCGCTCGACCGCGACTTCGCCCGCATCGATCACCGCCGCGAGTTTCCCCGCGAGCGCGGTGTCGATCCGCTCCGCCATCGGCACGACGATCGTGCCGCCATCGGCCTCGGCGAGCACCCCGCGCAGCACGATCGGGCGTCCCGCACTCAACGTCGCGGCGAGGTCGAGGCCGCCAAGCAGGCGTTCGTCGTCGATGCTCGTCGGGATGCGGCGGATGATCCGGGCACTGCCTTCCGAGGGCAGTGCGCTGCGGTATGCCTCCAACCACGCATCGCGCGCAGGTCCGGCCGCGCTCCGCACGACGATGCCGCCGAGCAAAGGGTCCGCCGCGAGCAAGCGCGCCGCAAGTAGCGCGTCGGCCCAGCGGTCGGGAGCGGCCGGGGGAACCTCGCCGCCGCCCTCGCCTAACCCGCCAGTCTCGCTCACGCCGCCGATTTCGTGCGTTCGCCCAGACCGAATTGCTCGGCGAGCGCGCGCTCGATCCGCGCGGTAGAGCCCGCATCGTCGAGCGGGTTGCGGCGCAGGCGGTGGCGCAGCGCCATCGCCGCGACCTCGATCAAATGCCCCTCGTTGACTTGCGCATCGCCGTCGAGCGCGGCGGTCGCGCGCGCGGCGCGGAGCATCGTCAACTCCCCGCGCAGACCGTCGGCGCCGACCGCCATGCACAGCCGCGACGACGCTTCGAGGACATCGTCCTCGACGGTGACTTGCGGCAACAGCGCGCGCGCGGCAGCGATGCGATCGAGCACCTTGGCATCCTCGGCGGCCCATTCGGCGGCGAAGGCGGCTGGGTCGCGGTCGAACGCGTCGCGGCGCTTCACGACCAAAACGCGCTCCTTGAGGTTGTCGGGGGTCCGGACCTCGACCGACAGGCCGAAGCGGTCGAGCAACTGCGGGCGCAGTTCGCCCTCCTCGGGGTTGCCGCTGCCGACGAGGACGACGCGCGCGGGGTGGCGGACACTCAGTCCCTCGCGCTCGACGACGTTCTCGCCCGATGCCGCGACGTCGAGCAGCAGGTCGACGATGTGATCCTCGAGCAGGTTGATCTCGTCGATGTAGAGGAAGCCGCGGTTGGCGCGCGCGAGCAGCCCGGGTTCGAAGCGCTTGATCCCCTGTGTCAGCGCGGCTTCGAGGTCGAGCGCGCCGACGACGCGGTCCTCGCTCGCGCCGAGCGGCAGGTCGACGAACGGGACTGGGCCGTCGATCGCGTCGCCGTCGGCGGCGGCCGGGTCGGCGGCATAGTCGGCGCGGCGGTCGGGATCGGCGTTGTAGGGGCTCCCGGCGACGACGCGGATCGGCGGCAGCAGGGCGGCGAGCGCGCGCACCGCGGTCGACTTGCCCGTGCCCCGGTCGCCGAACACCATCACCCCGCCGATCGAGCGGTCGACCGCGGCGATCAGCAGCGCCGCCTTCATCTCCGACTGGCCGACGATCGCGGAGAAGGGGAAATATTTGCTCATGGGGGTGGGTTTAGCATGGCTAAACCTTGTGACAACGACTGCGGCGATGCGCGCTAGGTCCGCTCAGACCACCACCCGCCGGTACAAATGCCACGTCGCGTGCCCGAGGATCGGCATCACCACCGCCAGCCCCACGAACAGCGGGATCGCGCCGAGCACCAGCCCACCGACGACGATCAGCCCCCACAATGCCATCGGCCCGGGGTTCGCCGCCAGCGCCCGCACCGACGTCGAGATCGCGGTCGGCAGCGAGACGTCGCGGTCGAGCGCGAGGGGGAAGGAGAACGCCGCGATCGCCAGCGTCACCACCGCGAACATAAGCCCGACGAGGTTGCCGACGACGATCAGCATGTGGCCGCCCGAGGTCGCGACGACATTGTGAAGGAACGTCGGGATATCACCCGCGCTCTGCGCCCCCATCGCCCACTGCTGGATCGCCACCGCCGATGCCAGCCACGCGGCGAACAGGATCGCGAGGATGACGCCGAGGCCGATGATCGTCGAGATCGACTTCGCCTTGAGGACATCGAAGACGTGCGTCCAGCGCGTGTCGAGCCCGGCTTCGCGGCGGCGACTGAGCTCGTACAGCCCGACCGCTGCCAGCGGCCCGACGAGCGCGAAGCCCGAGATCAGCGGGAAGATCAGCGGCACGACGTCGTTGCCCTGCGCCGCGCGCGCCGCGATCAGCCCGACTGCGGGGTAGATCAGCGTCAGCAAGACAAGATACGTCGGCATCAATTTGAAGTCGTCGAGCCCTTTGCGGAGCGAGTCGGTCAGGTCGGCGGTGCCGATCGTGCGGATCTGCGGCTTGGCGTCGTTCGTCATTCGGGTCTGCGGCTCGGCGTCGCCGCGCGTCGTCAGGGTTTCGGCCATGGCACGTCCTCCCAAAGATTGGCGCGAGTGTCCGTCGTCGCAGCGGACTTGTCGAGTCGCTTGTTCGGCGGCATTGACCGGCGGCCTTTCCAGGAGACCAAGCATGACCGTCGCCTTCGATTACGACCACGCCGGCACGACCTGCCGCGGCGGCATCGCGCTGCCCGCGGGCGATGCCCGCGTCCCCGGCATCGCGCTATTCCACGACATCAACGGCGTCGGCCCGCACAACCAAGGCTGGGCCGACCGGATCGCCGCCGAGCTCGGCTATGTCGCGCTCGCCGCCGACGTCTATGGCGAGGGGCGGACCCCGGGCGATTTCAACGAGGGGCTCAAGTGGATCGGCGAACTTCGTGGCGACATCCCGCTGCTCAACGCGCGCTCGGGCGCGGCGCTCGAGGCGTTGAAGGCGCACACGCGCTGCGACGGCCGGATCGGCGCGGTCGGCTTCTGCTTCGGCGGCATGGTGATGCTCGAGCTCGCACGCGCCGGTAACCCGCTGATGGTCGCGGGAGTGAGCATGCACGGCGCGCTCCAGACCTCGACCAAGGTCGCCCCCGGCGGCATCCATGCGAAGCTGCTCGTCTGCCACGGCGCCGAGGACCCGATGATCGACTATGCCGCGCTGTCGGGGTTCCTCGGCGAGATGCGCGACGCCAAGGCCGACTGCCAGACGATCGCCTACACCGGGGTCGTCCACGCCTTCACCCGCCCCGACCAGGACGGCAGCGCAAACCCGGCGCTCAAGTTCAACGAAGCGGCGAACCGCAGGTCATGGCGCGCGATGACGGCGCATTTCGAGGAAGTGTTCGGGTAGCGGATCGAGGCGACCGCGCAATAAGCGGCCCGCTAGAAGATCGTCATCCCCGCGAAGGCGGGGACCCATCATCCCACCTTTTAGCGGTGATGGGTCCCCGGCATTTGCGGGGACGACGGCACTGATTTTGGGGAGGGCTAAAGCCCCTCACCGCCCACCCAGTGAGCCTGCGCGAGCCGCCGCGCGACGGTCCACACCTGCGTGCGGATGTCGGGGACCGCGACGATCTCCCAGAACGCGCCGCGCGTCATCGGGCCGAGGCCGAACAGCCGCGGATGCGCCTCGCCGTTCGCGCCGATCAGCCGCGACTGCGAGTCGACGTCGAGTCCGAGCCGGGCCGGATCGGCGCGGGCGTGACCGGCCTCGATCAGCGACCGCAGCACCGGCTCGGACGACCGCGCGAGGTCGCCCTGCGGCCCGGTGCAATTGACGATGCGGCGGACATGCAATGTGGTTTCGGCGTCCGCCCCGCGCGGGCGGTAGGTGACCGCGACGCCGGTGCCCTCGGGGACGTACGCCGACGGCTTGCCGCCGACGATGCTCAGCTGCCCGCGCGCGACCATCGCGTCGATCTTGGCGGCGACAGCGGGGGCGAGGCGGTGGCGGTGGACGTCCCACCACGGGCGCAGGTGGCGGAGGAAGCGCGCGCGTTCGTCTTCGCTCGCCGACAGCCAAAGGCCCTGCGTGAACGGACGCAGTTCGTCGACCGCCGCGCGCCAGCCGATGTCGCCGGCGCGCTCGCGGATTTCGGCGAGGAGCGCGGAGGCGACCGTCGTCGGCTTCTCGTTACGATCCCCCGCCGGCCCCGGCGGAACGTGCGGGCGCGGCAGCAATCCGCGCCGCGACAGCGCGACGATCTTGCCTCGGAATCCTGCCGCATCGAGCGACAGCGCGACGTCTACCATCGTCAGCCCGGTGCCGATCAGCATCACCGTGTCGTCGGCGGTCAGCCCGTCGACCGTCGCCGGGTCCCACGGGTCGGGGGCGTAGATGTCGCCCGGCAACGCGTCGGGATCGAGTCCCGGGGGCGCGTGCGGCGGAAGGTTGCCGACCGCGACGACGAGCGCGTCGACCGGGAGGCTCCGCCCGTCGGCGAGCCCGACGATTACCCCGTCGTCCGATACCGTCGCCGAGATGGCCTCGTCTCGAACCAGCACAAGCCGGTCGCCAGCGCGCGCCGACGAGCGTTCAAGGAGTTCGCCGAGATATTCGCCGTACTGCTGGCGCTGGACGAAGCTGCCGCCGTCGCCGAGCCCGCGCGCGGTGCACCATTCGGCGAAATGCGCGGGTCGGTCGCTGAGCGCGCTCATGTTGCCGGCGCGGACGTTGAGCAGGTGCGACGGGTGCGGCGCGGAGTAAGCAGTCCCGCGCCCGAACACCGGGCGCCGCTCGATCAGCGTCGCCTGCGGCCCGGCGTGGCGGAGGATGTTGATCGCGAGGAGCGAGCCGGAGAAGCCCGCGCCGACGATCGCGACCGATTTGTAGATCATAGCCGTCCCTCTCCCCTTGAGGGAGAGGGGAGAAGGAGCGCCGTGCTGCTTGGAGAGTCAGAGCGGCCCATGCATCATCCTCGGCAGCACATGCCGCGCAAACAGATCCGCCTCCGCCGCGTGCGGATAGCCCGACAGGATGAACGCCTCGATCCCCATCGCCTGATACGCCTGCAGTTTCGCCAGCACCTGATCAGGATCGCCGACGATCGCCGCGCCGCAGCCCGAGCGCGCGCGGCCGATGCCGGTCCAGAGGTTGTCCTCAGCATAGCCCTCGTTGCCGGCGCTCGCGCGGAGTTCGGCCTGACGGCGGACACCCTCCGACTGCGAGTCGAGCGACTTGGCGCGGATCGCGTCGCCGGTCGCGGCGTCGAGCTTCGACAGCAGGCGGGAGGCGGCATCGCGCGCTTCGGCTTCGGTGTCGCGGACGACGACGTGGACGCGGTAGCCGAACTTGAGCGTGCGGCCGTGGTTCGCAGCGCGAGCGCGCATGTCGTCGAGAATCGCCTGCACGGCAGGCATCGTGTCGGGCCACATCAGATAGACGTCGGCTTGGCGGGCGGCGGCTTCGCGCGCGTCGGGCGACAGGCCGCCGAAATACAGCAAAGGGCATTTGCCGCTGAGCGTCGTCGCGGCGGGAGGGTCGAGCTTGAGCTGCCAATGCTCGCCCTGATGATCGAGCGGCTGGCCGTTGAGCAGGGTCTTGAGAATGCTCATTAATTCGACGGTGCGGGCATATCGCGGCGCACTCGCCAGCGTCTCGCCGGGCATGTCGGAACTGATGATATTCACCGTCAACCGTCCGCCAAGCATCCGGTCGAGCGTGGCGATCTGCCGCGCGAGTTGCGGCGGCCACGTCTCCGCGACCCGCACCGCAAGCAGCAGGCGGATCCGCCGCGTCAGCACCGCGATCCCCGCGGCGAAGGCGGTCGCGTCGATCCCGAGCGCATAACCCGACGGCAGCAGGACGTTGTCGAATCCGCCCGCCTCGGCGCCGAGGACGATGTCGCGGCAATGCTCCCAGCTCGACTTCAGCTTCGCGTCGGGGACACCGAGGAATTCATAGTCGTCGTCGCACAGCGCCGAGAACCAGCTGACTTCGCAGCTCATGGCAGGCGCTCGCCGAGGCTCGCCACGAGGATCGCATACCACTCGGCGCGCTCGAAGCGCACCTTGTACGCGTCCGCCGCCTCGACGATCCGCGCCGGCTTCTGGCTGCCGACGATCGGAATCGGCTTGGCCGGGTGCGCCATGATCCACGCATAGGCGACCGCAGCGCGGCTCACGTTGTATTTATCGGCATGGGTGTCGAGCGCGGCTCGGGTTGCGGTAACCCGGTCGTCGGCGGCATCGTTGCTCGCCAGCCGCCCCTTGCCTAGCGGCGACCAAGCCAAAACTGCCATCCCGTATTCCATCGCCCGGTCGATCCGTCCATCGAACAGCGGCGCGAGACTAAGTGGCGAGAACTCATCCTGGGTCGAGGCCAGCGGAATATTCAGATATGATTTGAGGACTGCCGTCTGCGATGGGGTATGGTTCGACACCCCGACGCTGACGATCTTGCCCTGTAGCACCAGCTCCTCGAGCGTCGCTGCGGTCTCGGCCGGATGCGCGAGCAGGTCGGGGCGGTGTATTTGCCAAAGGTCGATGCGTTCGGTTCGCAGCCGCTTGAGCGAGGCGTCGACCGCCTCGATGATGTAGGCGGGCGACGAATCGTACGGCACGCCCAGCCGGATCCCGCCCTTCGACGCCAGCACCATCTTATCGCGCAGCGCCGGAGCTTCGGTGAAGACGCGCCCGAGTAGATCCTCCGCAGCGCCAAATCGCTCGGCGTTGTCGGGGCCGTAGATGTCGGCGGTGTCGAACAGCGTGATGCCCGCCTCGAACGCCGCCTCGACCCGAACCCGCGCGGCAGCGACGTCGTCGCCGGAAAACCGCCACATGCCCCATGCGAGGGGCGAGACGAGCATCCCGGACTTGCCGAGAAGGCGCGGTTCGGACGAAAGGATGATTTCGGTCATCACCGGCTTTTGGCACAGGGACGCGACGAATGGGAGACACGATCCGCTGGGGTATCGTCGGCGCGGGGATGATGGCGATCGAGCATATCGCCAACCTCAAGCTGACACCCGGAAGCAGCATCGTCGCGCTGGTCGATCCGGTGGCGACGTCGATCGAGCGGGCGCAGGCGGCGATCGGGGCGGACGTCACGGTCTATGCCGATCCGGCGGCGCTCGCGGCGAGCGGAACGGTCGACGCGGTGCTGATCGCGTCGCCGAACTTCACGCATCACGAAGTCCTCGGGCCGCTGCTCGATGCGCGCCTCAACATCCTGTGTGAAAAACCGCTGGCGACGACGCTCGACGATGCCCGCGACATCGCCGCGCGGGTGGCGGGGTACGACAAGGTGTTCTGGACCGGCATGGAATATCGCTACATGCCGCCTGCCGCCGAGTTCATCGCGCAGGTTCATCGCGGGCGGGTCGGCCACCTCAAGATGCTGTCGATCCGCGAGCATCGCTTCCCGTTCCTCGTCAAGGTCGGCGACTGGAACCGCTTCAACCGCAACACCGGCGGGACGATGGTCGAGAAATGCTGCCACTTTTTCGACCTGATGCGCGTCATCGTCGAAAGCGAGCCGGTGCGCGTGTTCTGTTCGGGCGCGGCGGGGGTCAACCACCGCGACGAGACATACGGCGGCGAGGTCCCCGACATCATCGACAATAGCTTCACCACGGTCGACTTCGCCAACGGCGTCCGCGCCATGCTCGACCTCAGCATGTTCGCCGACGGCGCGGAGAACCAGGAGGAGATCGTCGCGGTCGGCGACGCTGCGCGGCTAGACTGTCTGATCCCGGCGGGCGAGATCGTCTACTCACCCCGCGTCGGCTTCATGAACCCCAAGCGGGTCGAGCGCAGCCACGTCGCGGTCGACCCGGCGGCATTGAGCGCCGGCCAGCACCACGGCGCGACCTTCTACCAGCACCAGGCCTTCGCCGCCGCCGTCCGAGGCGACGGGCCGGTCGCGGTCACCGCCGACGACGGCCTGCGCGCGGTGGCGATGGGGCTGGCGGCGGAGATCAGCGCGCGCGAGCACCGCGTGGTGGAGATGGGGGAGCTGGGGTTGTAGTCTAGCGCTCCTGCTTTCGCCTCCCCTCCCCTTCAGGGGAGGGGTCGGGGGTGGGGAACGAGGGCGCAGCCGAGTTAGCGTCGTCCGGCACCCGAGCCCCACCCCCGGGCCGGCGCAAGTGCGCCGTCTCTCGCCCCTCCCCTGAAGGGGAGGGGGAGGCAGTGTCACCACAAAGCGACAATCCGCGCCCGAAGATAGGCTTTACCGCCACAGCGAATTGCTTTCGCGACCCGGGGCGACCAAAGCGGCAACGCAATCAGGCGGCAAACCGCCGGTTATTTCGGGGAGGATATTGAATGTCGCTGCGCTCGTTGATGCTGGCTGGGACCATACGGGCGGTGGCGCTGCCGTTCGCGGCGACTGCACAGCAGGCCGCGACCCCTGCCCCGGCAGTCGACACCACGGCGGCGGTGGCTGCCGCCGCCGACGACATCGGCGCGGACATCATCGTCACCGCGCAAAAGCGCCCCGAGCGGTTGCAGGACGTGCCGGTGGCAGTGTCGGTGATCAACGGCGCGGCGCTCGCGGCGACCGGCAAGGTCAACCTCGAGGGTGCGCAATATCTCGTACCGTCGCTCAACTTCCTCAAGTCGGGGACGACGCTCAATCAGTCGCTGTTCCTGCGCGGCGTCGGCACCGCGACCTTCTCGATCGCGGGCGAGCCGTCGGTGTCGACCGTCCTCGACGGCGTCGTCCTCAGCCGTGCCGGCGAGGCGTTCAGCGACCTCGTCGATGTCGAGCGGATCGAAGTCCTGCGCGGGCCTCAGGGCACGCTGTTCGGCAAGAACGCAAGCGCGGGCGTGATCAACATCGTCTCGGTCAAGCCCGGCGACGTCCTTGGCGGCTATGTCGAGGCGAGCTATTTCAGCGCCGCCGAATACCGCCTGCGCGCCGCGGTCGACGTGCCGTTCTCGTCGACCGTTCGCGCCCGGGTCAACGGGTTCTACGACGACTATAAGGGCAACATCTTCAACGTCGCGCCGACGGTGAACCGCAAGGTCAACGGCTTCGAGCATTACGGCGTCCGCGCGATCGTCGAGGGCGACGCGACCGAAACCCTCAAGCTGACTGCGATCGGCGACTATCACCGCAACAACGACGACTGCTGCGCCGAGGTCATCGCCACGCCGCCCTTGAACGCCGCCGGGCAGGTCATCGCCAACCCGACGACCGCGGTGCTGCCGGCCCCGCTCGGCGTCAACAGCCGCACGATCGACCAGAACCTCGTCACCCGGACGAAGGAGACCGGCTACGGCTTCTCGCTCCAGGGCGACCTTAACCTCGGCGATTTGGTCGTCACGTCGATCACCGCGTATCGCAACTACAAGAACGAGGAGATCCGCGACGGCGATTTCCTGCCCGCGGCGTATCTCGGCTTCAACCAACTCCACGACGACGGGCCGCAGACCGGGGACACGTTCAGCCAGGAATTCCGCCTGACGTCGCCCGCCGACAAGCCGCTGACCTATGTCCTCGGGGCCTATTATTCGAACGCCAAGTCGGAGCGGATCTTCACCCGCACCGACCAGGTCTGCGGCGCACTCGTCGCTCCCGCGCCGACGGTGCTGACGCCATGCACGAGCCCGCTCGCCGCGCCGTCGACTTTCCCGACCGGGACCGCCGACTTCGGCTCGAAGTTCGAGAACCTCGCGCTGTTCGGCCAGGGGACGTACCGCCTGCTCGACAACCTCCGGCTGATCGGCGGGCTGCGGTACACCCACGACAAGCTCGACGTCTTCGAGACGCGCGTCACGACGCTCGCCGGACCGGGGATCAACCCGAGCTTCGATGCGGGGGTGTTCGCCGGCGGCGCACCGAACGGCGTCCCGTTCCGCACCGGCACGTCGAAGGACAATGTCTCGGGAAAGGCCGGCGTGCAGTACGACATCAGCCACGGCTCGACGGCGTACGCGACCTACGCGCGCGGCTACAAGGGCCCGGCGTATAACGTATTCTACAACCTGACGACGACCGGGACCAACGTGATCGAGGCCGAGACGTCGAACGCGTATGAGATCGGGCTGAAGAACACGCTGCTCGGCGGCAAGCTGACGGTCAACCTCGCCGGCTACCTCGCCAAGTATCACAACTTCCAGGCGAACAACCCCGACCTCGCGGGCGGCGTCGTCGTCACGCGCTTCACCAACGCCGGCGATGTCTCAACGCGCGGCGGCGAGCTCGACCTGCTCTATCGCCCGATCCGCGACCTCAACGTCACCGGCGGCCTCGCCTACACCGACGCGCACGTCGACAAGTTCAAGATCCCCGCCGTCGCCCCCGGAGCCGCCGCCCCGGCGGTCATCGCGCCGGGCACCCCGCTCGGCTTCGCGCCGAAGTGGAAGGGCAGCCTCGGCGCCGACTATCGTATCCGCACCGACAGTCTGCCGGTCGACTTCTTCGTCGGCGCGCAGGGGTCCTTCCAGTCGAGCGAGCTCGCATTGTTCGCCGCCGACGCGGTTCAGCGCCGGCTGGGAACGATCGGGGCGTATGGCTTGGTCAACCTCCAGGCCGGGATCACCGACCACGCCGACAAGTATAAGCTGACGTTCCAGGTGCGGAACCTGTTCGACAAGGCGTTCGCCGCGGCGATCACCAACGGCGGGCCGGGCGGGTCGTACCGGTACCAGATTCCGCGCGATGCGGACCGCTATTACGGTGTGACGGGGCGAGTGAATTTCTGACCTAAAATCCTCCCTCGCTCTTGCGGGGGAGGGGGACCGCGCCGCTCCAGGCGTGGTGGAGGGGCATTCCGCAACGAGACTTCGGCTCGGAAACCCCCTCCACCATCGCGAAGAGCGATGGACCCCCTCCCCCGAAGACGGGGGAGGATCTTAAGGGTGCGCGACCCGGATCACCGGCAGCAGCACATGCACCCACAACGTCGCCGCCAGATACGCCCCTGCGCAGATCGCGAACATCGGCCAATAGCCATGCCCTGCCCCGAGCGACCACCCGGTCAACTCGAGCATCGCGCTCCCCGACAGATTCCCCGCAACTGCGCCGAGTGCAATCACCGTCCCCACCCGCGCAGTCGGGACGACATCCGACGCCAGCCCGAAGATATTCGTCGAAAACCCCTGGTGCGCGAACAGCGCGAGGCCGATCGCCAGCGCCGCGCCCCACGGACTGCTGCTCCACAGTGCGAGCGGCATCGGCAGGATCAGCAGCGCAAAGCACAGCATCGACCGCTTGCGCGCGGCGTCGACGCTCAACCCCCGGTCGAGCAGCCGGGGGAACAGCAACCCCGACGACAGCGCCCCTGCCGCCGCCATCGCGTAGATCAGCACGATCGGCAGCCCAAGCTTACCTTGGCTCATGCCGAAGACGCGGTGGAAGAAATCGGGCATCCAAAACAGCACGAACCACCAGACGCAGTCGGTCAGCGCCTTCGCGCCGACGATCGCCCACGTCCGCCGGTCGCGCAGCGTCTCGCTCCAGTCGATCCTCGGGCGCACCGCCGGGACCGCGTCGACGGGGACTAGCCGCCGCGTGCCGATGATCCACGCGACCAGCCACGCGAAGCCGAGCGCACCGGTCATGATGAACGCCGCGCGCCAGCCGAACGCGAGCGCGAGCGGCGGGATCAGCAGCGGCGTAAGGATCGCCCCGATGTTCGGCGCAATGTTTCCGATCCCGAGTGCGAGCGACCGCTGCTTGAGCGGCAGGTACACCGCCGCCGCCTTGACCGCCGCCGGCGTGCCGATCGATTCCGCCGCCGCGAGCGCGACCCGGGCGACAACGAACTGCTGGACCGACGACGCGAAGGCGTGCGCCATCCCGGCAAGGCTCCATACTGCGACGCCGATGCCGAGCGCGCGCCGCACCCCGACGCGGTCGACGAACGGACCGACGAACAGCAATGCCGCCGCCGCCGCGATCTGGAAGGTCGAGCCGAGGTGGGCGTACTGCTGGTCGCTCCAGTGGAACTCGGCCTCGAGCGTCGGCTTGAGCAGCGCCAGCACCTGCCGGTCGACGTAATTGAGCGTGATCGCGACGAACAACAGCGCGATGAGCGTGCGGCGGCGCGCCTGCATCGCTGCGGTCTCGGGCTGCACGGCAGCGTCGTCGGTCGACACGGCGTCGTGCATCGTCTCTCCCCTCGCGTTGACGTCGACCCTGGCGACAGCGGCGCGGCGGGTCAATCGGCGGCGCCCGAACTCCTTGTAAAACCACGTCGACCGGATGCATCGCCACGCGGGCGTCAAAATGTCGGAACCGGGCTGATCATTGCGCGTTTTTGAAATATTCGTGCCACATTCGCGGACATGAGGGCGTTTCGGCGGATGAGACCTGATTTTGGCGGCACCGATGACTCAACCCTTGCCAGCGATTTCAGAGCGTTGTTCGGCAGCGCCGACGTCGGGATGGTGCGGTTCACGACCGACACGCATCGGATTATCGCCGCAAATGCCAAGTTCTGCACGATCGTCGGTTATGCACCGGGGACGCTGACGGGGGTCACCACGGACTCGCTGATCGATCCGACCGACACGGTCACGAGCAGCATGTTTCACGCCGAGCGCATCGAAGACTGCTCGCCCAACCACGAGGGGCGACTGCTGACGAAGGACGGGCGGATCGTCTGGGTACGCGTCGCATCGGCATGCGTCCCCGACCACGACGGCGTCGTCCGCCGTTCGATTGCGTTGATTCGCGACCTGACCGGCACGCGCGCCGCTGCCGTTACCGCGCATGACGACCGCGAGCGGAACCGGCTGGCGATGGAAGCGGCGAACGCCGGCGCGTGGGAACTGCGCCTCGCCGACCGGCGGCTGATCTGGTCGCGCGAGATGTTCGGGCTCTACGATCTGCCGGCCGACACACCGACGCCGACGTATGATGAATGGCGCGCACGAGTTCATCCCGATGACTTGGCGGCCGCCGAACCGTCGCCGGCAACGGTTGGCGTCGCGACATATTCGACCGACTTCCGGGTCCGCGTCGAGGGCGGCTGGCGCTGGCTCGGCGCGCGGGCACGCCTCATCCGCGATGTTGCAGGCGCCCCCGAGCGCGTCGTCGGAATCAACTTCGACCTCACCGAGTCGCGCGTTGCCGCCGAGGCAATGAGCGCCGCCGTCGCTCGGTTCAGCGCTGCGGTCGATGCGATGGCGGGCGTCCTGTGGACCAACTCGCCCGAAGGCGAGATGATCGGCGAGCAACGCGGGTGGAGCGCGCTGACCGGCCAGGCCCCCGACGAATATCGCGGCTATGGCTGGGCCGCCGCGATCCATCCGGACGACGCCGCGGCGACGGTCGATGCGTGGAACGTCGCGGTCACCGCACGCGCGCCGTTCGTCTTCGAACACCGGGTCCGCGTCGCCGACGGCAGTTACCGCTGGTTCAAGGTACGCGCGCTGCCGGTTATTGCCGACGGCACAGTTCGCGAGTGGGTCGGCGTTCACACCGATATCGACGACGCGCGCACCGCCGGCGAAGCGCTCAAGGCGAACGTCGCCGAAGCCGTCACGGCGCGTGAGCGCGCGCTGGCCCAGCTGCATGAGGCGCAGAAGCTCGAGACGATCGGTCAGCTCACCGGCGGCGTCGCGCACGATTTCAACAACCTGCTGACCCCGATCATCGGCAGCCTCGACCTGCTCTCGCGGCGGACCCCCGAACCGCGCGCGGCAAAGCTGATCGACGGCGCGCTGACCGCCGCCGAACGCGCGAAGACTCTGGTGCACCGGCTCCTCGCTTTCTCGCGCCGTCAGGTCCTGACATCGCGGTCTGTCGACATCGTCGCGCTGATCGACGGCGTCCGCGACCTGCTCGCGCGCTCGCTCGGCCCCGATATCGAGATCGCGATTACCGCCGGCGACGACAGCTTTGCCGAAGTCGACCCGGCGCAGCTCGAACTGGCAATCCTCAACCTCGCGATCAATGGCCGCGATGCGATGAACGGCGTGGGCACGCTGACGATCGCGGTCGCGCCGATACGCCACGCCGACGCCGACTATATCCGCATCACCGTCGCCGATACCGGCAGCGGCATGGATGAACCGACACGGCGCCGCGCGATCGAGCCATTCTTCACCACCAAGGCGGTGGGTCGCGGCACTGGGCTCGGCCTGTCGATGGTGCACGGGCTCGCCGCACAATCGGGGGGTTGGCTCGAACTCGACAGCGCGCCGGGCGAAGGGACGCGCGCGCATCTGTGGCTGCCGGCAGCGCGCCCGGCCGACGGCGAACCCGCTGCCGACGAGGGTGGCAAGGAGCGCGGCACCGGGCAGCGCATCCTTCTCGTCGACGACGAGCCGCTGGTGCGGTCAGTCACCGCGGCGATGCTCGTCGACCTCGGCTATGAGGTCGTCGAAGCCGACGCCGCCGCCGAGGCGCTGCATCTGGTCAGAAACAGCATTTCCCTGGTCGTTACCGATTATCTGATGCCGGGGATGAACGGCGCGGCGCTGGCTGCGGCGTTGCGGCTCGAACGCCCGGGGCTGCCGGTGTTGATCATCACCGGATTCGCCGAGGGAGACACGCTGGACCCAACGATGCCGCGCTTGGCAAAGCCCTTTCACCAGTCCGATCTTGCTGCTGCCGTTGCAGCAACAATGGGAAAAGATGCTTTCGCACGCGCCTGAAACGAGACTTATGAGGGCTTCGCGTGTTATGTTGCATTGCAGCATAACGAGGTTTCGATGCCCCGACCCAATCCCGCGCGACGCCGCGCGTCTTCGCCCGAGCCGGTCAACATCGCCCTGACTGAGTTTACGGGATCGTTCGACAACCCCGGCGCTTTGCGGATGTTGAACTTCGTCCCCGCCGGGCTGCCGGACACTGCACCGCTGGTCGTCGTGCTCCACGGCTGCACCCAGACCGCTGCGGGCTATGACGCCGGGAGCGGCTGGTCGACACTCGCCGAGCGCCACGGCTTCGCGCTGCTCTTTCCCGAACAGACGCGGGCGAACAATCCAAACACTTGTTTTAATTGGTTCGAGTCGTCGGATATCCGGCGGGGCAGCGGTGAGGCGGCGTCGATCGCCAATGCCGTCGCAGCGATGGTCGCGCACCACCGGCTCGATTCAGCGCGGGTCTTCGTCACCGGCCTGTCGGCGGGCGGGGCGATGGCGAGCGTGATGCTGGCAACCTACCCCGATGTCTTTGCCGGTGGTGCGGTGATCGCCGGGCTGCCGTTCGGTGCAGCGCACGGCGTTCCCGAAGCGATGCAGGCGATGGCTCGCCCGACCGAAACGTCGCCCCGGCTGTTGGGCAATCGGGTCCGCGCCGCGTCAACGTTTACCGGGCCTTGGCCGATCGTCTCGGTGTGGCACGGCGACGTCGACCGCACCGTCAGCGTCAGGAATGGCGACGCGGTCGCCCTCCAGTGGGCGGATGTCCATGGCGCAACCCGCGACGGCGATGTCTGGCGCAATGCTGCAGGGGTCGCGGTGGTCGAGATGGTGACGGTCGACGGCATGGGACATGGCACCCCGATCGACGGGCTCGATGGCAGCGCCGCCGCGCCGTTCATGCTCGATGTCGGGATCGGCTCGAGCGCCCGGATCGCGGCATTCTGGGGCTTGGCGGCAGCAGCTGCGCCACGCGCACACGCCCCGCACAAGGCCGAACCCCGGCCGCAACCGGCCAACCCGCACAAGCACCCCAAGTTCGATGTGACCGGCCTGATCCATGACACACTGCGCTCGGCGGGATTGATGAAATAGGCGGAGCAAGCGCCCGAAATCCGCGCTACGAAAGCGGCATGACCTCCGCCGCCACACCCACCTTCCCGGCCACCGCCCTCGACCAGCCGTTCGGCCGCCTCGCCGACCTGATCGCCACCCACGCCGCCGTCGCGCCCGGCCGCGTCGCGATCATCGACGGCGACCGGCGGCTGACCTACCGCGACCTCGACACCGCGATGAACCGCGTTGCCGCCAGCCTCCAGCGCGACAGCATCGGCCCCGGCGGGTCGATCGCGATCGCCGCGGGTACGAGCGCCGACTATGTCGTCTTGTTCATGGGAGCGTTGCGCGCCGGGGTCGCGGTCGCCCCGCTCGCGCCGTCGTCGACCCACGACGCGCTGGTGACGATGATGACCGACAGCGGTGCCGCGCGGATTTTCCTCGACGCCGACAACGCCGCCGCGCTCGGCGACCGCCGCCTCCCCGCCCCGGTCACCGCCTTCGCCGATTTCGCCGCGTGGCTTTCGGCGGACAGTCCCGCCCCGGTCGACGTCACGCCCGACATGCCGTTCAACATCATCTACTCGAGCGGGACAACCGGCGCGCCCAAGGGCATCGTCCAGAGTCACGCGATGCGCTGGGCGCATGTCGGGCGCGGGACCATGCTCGGCTATGCGGCGGACACCGTCACGCTCGTCTCGACCCCGCTCTATTCGAATACCACCCTCGTCAGCGTCATCCCGACACTCGCCAACGGCGGCGCACTGGTGCTGATGGCGAAGTTCGACGCCCGCCGCGCGCTCGAATTGTCGGTCGCCCACGGCGTCACCCACGCAATGCTCGTGCCGGTCCAATACCGCCGGATCATGGAGCTGCCCGATTTCGATGCATTCGACCTGTCGCGCTACCAGATGAAGTTCGCCACCAGCGCCCCCTTTGCGGCGGCGCTCAAGGCCGATGTCCTCGCGCGCTGGCCGGGCGGCCTCGTCGAATATTTCGGCATGACCGAGGGCGGCGGCAGCTGCATCCTGATCGCGCATCTGTACCCCGATAAGCTCCACACCGTCGGCCAGCCCGCGCCCGGGCACGACATTCGCCTGATCGACGACGCTGGCGTCGAGGTGCCCCCCGGCACCACCGGCGAGATCGTCGGCCACTCACCCGCGATGATGACCGGCTACCACGGCCAGCCCGGCAAGACCGCCGACGCGCGCTGGACCAGTCCCGACGGCAAGGTCTTCATCCGCACCGGCGACGTCGGGCGCTTCGATGACGAGGGGTTCCTGACGCTGCTCGATCGCAAGAAGGACATGATCATCTCGGGCGGGTTCAACATCTACCCGTCCGACCTCGAAGCCGTCCTCGCGCAGGCACCGGGAGTCGTCGAGGGCGCGGTCGTTGGCGTCCCATCCGACGCCTGGGGCGAGACCCCGGTCGGCTTCGTCGTCATGCGCGACGGGGCCGATCCCGAGGGCGCGCGGGCGTGGACCAACGAGCGGCTCGGCAAGACCCAACGGCTTGCGGCGATCGTCGCGCTCGTCGCCCTGCCGCGCAGCGCGATCGGCAAGGTTCTCAAGCGCGAGTTGCGGGACGGCTGGCGTGGTTGAGGTTCCCGTCATCGAGACTGCGCGGCTGCGGCTGCGCGGGCACCGCGCGAGCGACCTCGACGCCGCGGCGGCGAAGTGGGCCGACCCCGTCGTCACGCGCTTCACCGGCGGCCGCCCGTTCACCCGCGAGGAAAGCTGGGCGCGGCTGCTCCGCTACACCGGGCACTGGGACTGGTTCGGCTACGGTTTCTGGGCCGTCGAGGACCGCGACGACGGCAATTATCTCGGCGAGCTCGGCTTCGCCAATTTCGAGCGCGCAATCGCGCCGCCGATCGAAGTCCCTGAAATGGGCTGGTCGTTCATCGCTGCCGCGCACGGTCGCGGGCTGGCGAGCGAGGGCATTCGCGCCGCGCTGGCGTGGGGCGATGCCCACGGCTTTGCGAAGACCGCATGCATCATCGACCGCGAGAACGTCGCATCGATCCGCGTCGCCCGCCGCTGCGGGTTCGTGGAGGCGGGGGCGGTGCGGTACAAGGGGAGCATCACGATGAAGTACGAGCGAGCGGCGGGGTAAACTCTTAATCGGGCGGGCATCCTCTAAATCTTCCCCCTCCTTAGGGGGAGGGGGACGGTCGCCCTTGCGATGGTGGAGGGGGTCTTCCGCAACGAAAATTTGGCGTGGACCGCGCCCTCCACCACGCCCCAAGAAGGGCGCGGTCCCCCCCGCAACCGCGAGGGAGGATTTAGAAAGCTCACCCTCACACCGGCGTCAGATCGATTGGCCCCTCGATATCCGCCAGCCCCGCGAGGAACTGATCGACGCACACCTCCCAGCGAAAGTTCGCGGCATACGCCGCACAATCCGCCCGGTTCGTCATCAGCGCTGCCGCGATCGCCGTCGCCAGATCATCATCGACCGCCCCGACCCGCGCGTCGAACCCCGGCACCACCCCGCTCCCCTCCGCGCCGATGACATCGAGCGGCCCCGCGATCGGGAACCCCGCGACCGGCACCCCGCTCGCCAGCGCCTCGATCATCACCAGCCCGAACGTGTCGGTCAGGCTCGGGAAGACGAACACATCGGCCCCGGCATAAGCTGCGGCGAGCGCGGCCCCCGACAGGTTGCCGAGGAACACCACGTCCTTGTACCGCGCGCGCATCGCCGCGAGCGCCGGCCCGTCGCCGACGACGACCTTGGTCCCTGCCACCTTCGCATCGAGGAACGCGGCGATGTTCTTCTCGACCGCGACCCGCCCGACGCTGAGCATGATCGGGTGCGCGAGCCCGGTATAGGCTGCGGGCGGCGGCACCCCGGGATTGAACTGCCCAAGGTCGACGCCGCGCGACCACAGCCGCGTCGCAGTGAGACCGTGGCCGTGCAATTCCTCCGCCAGCCGCGGCGTCGCAACGAGGATGTGTCGTGCCGCGCCATGAAACCGTACAAGCCAGCGCCACAGCCACGCTGGCGACAGGCCGGTCCGCGCCGCAACATAATCGGGGAAGCGCGTGTGGAACGACGTTGTGAACGGCACCCCGCGCTTGAGGCACCAGTTCCGTGCGAGCCAGCCAAGCGGCCCCTCGGTCGCGATATGGACCGCCTCGGGATGAAATTCTGCAATCATCACCCCCACCCGCCGCGGCGTCGTCAGCGCCAGCCGGATCTCGGGATACGTCGGGCACGGCACCGAGAAAAACCGGTCGGGCGTGATCGTCTGGACGACATGGCCGCGCGCCTGCAACTGCGCGACGGTCGTCGTCAGCGTGCGGACGACCCCGTTGACCTGCGGGGTCCACGCGTCGGAGACGACGGTCAGGCGCATGGCGGCCATTGTCGCGCGGTATGAATCAACACCAGTATCCAAATTGCGTCTTCCGCGACCTCGTACACGATGCGGTAGCTCCGGTGCGGTGTCAGTTCACGCGTGCCGGCGATTTCGCCGTCGTGCCCAAGGAGCGGGAAGTCAGCGAGTTGGGCGACTGCGGTTCGGAACAGTTGGTCCATCCTCACTGCCGCGGCAGGGTCGCGGGATACAAGATAATCCCATATCGCAGATCGGTCGTGTTCGGCTTCCGGCGTCCATATAATTCTCACGCCTCGTCGGCGATCCGGGCGCCACGGGCAGTGAATTCGGCGTCGACCGCTTCGTTGGACCGGCCCCTGCCCTCCTGAACCGAAGCACGTGCGGTATCGACCTTCTGTTGCAGGAACGCCGTATGCTCGCGTCGTTCCTGCTGTCGCTGAACGAATTCGCGCATCAGCTCCCGCACCACCTGCGATGCGGGCCGGTGAGCAGCTTCTGCTTCAGCCATGAACTCGGCGCGCAGATCAGGTTCGAGCTTCATTGTGAACACAGCCGGTTTCGGCATGGCGACCTCATGGCGATACTGACAACGTATATACCGATATTACGCCACTTTGGTAGCGGGCTTCGGCAATCCCGCTAAACCAGCTCCAGCTCCGGTTCGCTCGCTTCTGCCCCCGCCCGCCGCGCGGCTGTCCGTTTCGCCCAGTCGATGATCTCCATCCGGCCATCGGTGTGCTCGACCAACGTGGTGCAGCTTTCGACCCAGTCCCCGTCGTTGTAATAAGTCACGCCGCCGAACTGGCGGATTTCGGCCGAGTGAATGTGGCCGCAGACGACGCCGTCGACGCCGCGCTCGATGGCGGCGTGCGCGACCGCCTCCTCGAAACGCGAGATGAACGAGACGGCGTTCTTGACCTTCTTCTTCACGTGCGCCGACAGCGACCAGTATGGCAGGCCGAAGCGGCGGCGGACGACGTTGAAGCCGACGTTCAACTTGAGCAGCGCGGCGTAGGCATAGTCGCCAAGGAACGCGAGCCACTTGGCATACAGCACGACGCCGTCGAACTCGTCGCCGTGGAGGACGAGCAGCCGCCGTCCGTCGGCGGTGGTGTGGATGGCCTCCGACACGACCTCGACCCCGCCGAAGCTCAGCCCGGTGTAGTCGCGCAGCACCTCGTCGTGGTTGCCGGGGACATAGACGACGCGAACGCCCTTGTTCGCCAGCTTGAGGACACGGCGGACGATGTCGTTGTGGCGCGGCGGCCAGTACCAACCGCGCTTCAGCCGCCAGCCGTCGATGATGTCGCCGACGAGATACAGCGTCTCGGGCTGGATCGACTTGAGGAAATCGAGCAGCAGGTCGCCGTTGCACCCCGACGTGCCGAGATGCGTGTCGGAAATCCAGACGGTGCGGAACTTGAGCTTGCGCTTGGGGTGGCCGTCGTCGTCGTCGGCGGTCCATGTTCGCGACGTCGCCGACGTCACTTCCGCCGGGACTGCGACGCCCGCCGCGAAGGCTCTGAGTGGAAGGGTCACCATCGGGCCAGCATCCGCCTGCCAATACTGATCACCCACTACATTTAGTCTGTTACCGTTTGGCGACACACCGATTGCGGCCACGTCTCCGGCGTCCCATATCGCACCGGCAAGCGTGCGACCGTCGTCGCGCGACCGGAGACGCCCCCATGATCACAGTCCGCAAGTCCGCCGAGCGCGGCCATTCGAACATCGGCTGGCTGGACGCCCGCTTCAGCTTCAGCTTCGCCGACTATTACGACCCCGCGCACATGGGCTTCGGGCCGCTGCGCGTGATCAACGAGGACCATATCGCCGGCGGCGCGGGCTTCGGCGAGCACGGCCATGCCGACATGGAAATCGTGTCGTACATCGTCTCGGGCGCGATGGCGCACAAGGATTCGATGGGCAACGCGACGATTATCCGCCCCGGCGAAATCCAGCGAATGACCGCCGGCACCGGCATCCGCCACGCCGAGATGAACCCGAGCCGGACCGAGGCGATCCACTCGTTCCAGATCTGGATCCTTCCCGAGCGCCGCGGCCTGACGCCGGGCTATGAGCAGGTGACGATCGCCGCGCCGCGCCCCGGAGGACTCGACCTGATCGCGTCGCGCCAGCGCCACGACAATGCGGTTGTGATCCACCAGGATGTCGACCTGTACCGCGCGACCCCGGGCGAGGGCGCGCCGATCACTCTGCCCGTCGCCGCCGGACGCCGCGTCTGGGTCCAGACGGTGCGCGGCGACGCGACGATCAACGGCGTCGGCCTGAGCGCGGGCGACGCAGCCGCGATCACCGGTGAGACCGCGCTGGCGATCGCGGGCGACGGCGAGCTGCTCGTGTTCGACATGGCGTAAACGCGCGCGAGCCGGGGCGAGAGCAGCGCCCCGGCCGTCAGGCTCGTATCCTGATGCAATCGCGCCCGGCGTTCTTGGCCTCGTACAGCGCTTCATCAGCGAGGCTCAGGGCGTCGCTCAGCTCGGATATAGCCGGACTGACATGGGCGATTCCAAAGCTTGCGGTGACCGAAACATAGCCGCGGATCGTCGAGACCGTGCACGCGCTGACCAAGGTTCGCAGACGGTCGACGATCTGTATCGCCGCAGCCATGTCGCCGCCGGCGAGCAGCAGCGCGAACTCCTCGCCGCCCATCCGTCCGAGAAGGTCGCCGCCCCGAATTTCCCCGGCACAGGCGCTGGCGACCTTCGCCAGCACCAGGTCGCCGGCGGCATGGCCGTAGAGATCGTTGACCCGTTTGAAATGGTCGAGGTCCATCATCACGATGGTGAGCATTTCGCCGTCGCGCCGGGCCCGCTCGAAGTCACGTTCGGCACACCGGCCGAAACCGCGACGGTTGAGCGTCTCCGTCAGGAGATCGGTCTCCGACAGCGCCTCGAGCTGCGCGACAAGCTGCGTCCGCTCGGTGATATCACGGAGGTTCACGACGATCCCGGAAATCGGCGGGGTGTCGAGCAGGTTGGTCGCGACGACCTCGAAAACGCGGCGGTCACCCGATTTCTGAAAAAGCAGTAGCTCCGAGGTGGCCGGGCCGTCGCGGCGTTCTAACACCCGGCCAAGGAAGCGCTGCGCCGCGTCGCGACTGTCGACGGGAACGAAATCGGTTAGATGGCGGCCGATGATCTCGTCGGTGGCATAGCCGAGCACCGACAATGCGCTCGAACTTTCGTAGACAAACCGCCCGTTGCTATCGAGAACGCCGATAACGTCGGAGGCGTTTTCGATCAGCAGGCGGTACCGCGTCTCGCTCTCCTTGAGCGCTTCGACCTCGTGGATTGTCAGCGCAGCGAGCTTGCGATCGAAGAATGCGGTCACCAGCGCGAGCAGCAGCAGGAACGTCGCGGCACCCGAGACGATGAAGGCGACGACGGCGCGCGGAATGACCGGGCCGGCAACGGCTGCAGGTTGATGCGTGACGACGAACTCCGCCGCCGCCATCCCGGTATAGTGCATGCCGGAAATCGCCGCGCCCATGACGACGGCAGCGACGAACCGCTGGAGGCTCCCGCGCGCACGAAAGGCGAGCCACAGCGCCAGGGTTGCGGCAGCGATGGCGATGCAGATCGAAGCAGCGACGAGCCGCTCGTCGTAGCGAACCACGACCCCCGGGATCTTCATCGCCGCCATGCCGGTATAATGCATCGCCGCGACGCCACAGCCGACGAACAGCCCACTGCAGGCGAGCGCGACCCGGTTCCCGGGAAAGCGCGCGACGACATGGAGGCCAATGCCGCTCACGACGATCGGCAGCAGAAATGAAACGAGGGTGAGGTTGACGCCGTAGACCGCCGGCAGGTCCATCGCCAGCATGCCGACGAAGTGCATCGCCCACGTTCCGCCCCCAAGCGCGGTGGCGGCGGCGAATATCCACCAGCGCCGGGCGGACGCTTCGGCGGTGGCGATGCGGCCCGCGAGGTTCAGTGCCGTAAACGAGCCGAAAACCGCAACGGATATCGACAGCGCCACCAGCGTCGCACTGGACCCATTCTCCATATTCATCGTGCGATTGTACGTTATGAGCCATAACGACGGCTTAACAATCACCAAAAAAGGCGAGAGGAATAAGCAATAGATCGTTAAATTCATGGTCGGGGCGAGAGGATTCGAACCTCCGGCCTCTGCCTCCCGAAGGCAGCGCTCTACCGGGCTGAGCTACGCCCCGACGCAAGGCGCGAGGCTATAGCGGGGTGGTTCCGCCAGCGCAACCGCCGTCTGCGGCGGCGAGCAACGCGGCGCGCGTAACGTGCTTGTCGCGCGGCGCGGGGTGGGTCGCGGCGGCGATTTCGGCGGCGTCGATCGCCTGCCAGCCGGCGAAGGTCACCGGGCGGATGCCGCGCGCGGCGAGCAACGCGTCGAGGCCCCCGCCCCCAGCACGGCGACCCGCGCTAATCTCGGTCGCGATTTCCTCGGCGACCTCGCCGCCGTCGGGGCGGTTGGTGCCGATCGTCCCGCTCGGCCCGCGTCGAGCCCAGCCAGTGACGTAAAGCCCCGGCGCGATGTGCCCGTTATCGTTGACGAAGCGTCCGCGCGCGGTGTCGAACGGCACGCCGGGGATTTCGGCGGTGCGGTAGCCGATGCAGCCGACGACCAGCCCGCAGTCAATCGACCGCATGACTCCGGTGCCGACCGCGACGTCGCCATCGAGCCGGGTCGCTTCGACGATCAGCCGCAGCGCTTCGCCGTGGCGCTCGATCGCGACCGGGCGAGTGAGAAAGTCGAAGTCGATCGTCACCGGTTTGTCCGTCCGCGGCTGGGCGGCGAAGTTCCGCAAATGTCCGACGACCTTGCGCAGGCCGGGGTCGAGCGCGGCATCTCCGGCGGAATCGGGTAGGTCGGCGCGGTTGACCCGCGGTTGCGCACGTTCGAGCAGGCCGAGCTCGCCCATCTCCTTCGGCGTAAAGCTCGCCTGATACGGTCCGCGCCGCCCGATGATGTGGATGTCGCGGACCGCGCTCGCGGCAAGGGCGGAGCGGGCATGGCGTGCGATGTCCGATGCGGCGAGCTCGCCGGGGGTCTTGGCGAGCAGCCGGGCGACGTCGATCGCGACATTGCCGTTGCCGATGACGCATGCCCCCGCCTGTCCGAGCGGGACGTCGAGATCGGCGAAGTCGGGGTGACCATTGTACCAGCCGACGAACGCCGCCGAGCCCATGACGCCCGGCAAATCCTCGCCCGTGATCCCGAGCGGGCGATCGCGGGGGGCACCGGTGGCGAGGACGACCGCGTCGTACAGCCTGGTCAGTTCGTCGATCGAGACGCCGCCATCCCCGATCTCGACATTGCCGACGAAGCGGACGCCCCCGGCGAGGACCGCGGCATACCGCCGGTCGACCGCCTTGATCGACTGGTGGTCGGGCGCGACTCCGGCACGGATCAACCCGTACGGCGTCGGCAGCCGGTCGATGATGTCGATCGCGACGGTGCCAAGACGCTTGGCCAGTGCCTCGGCGGTGTAGAAACCCGCCGGCCCAGCTCCGACGATGGCGACGTGCAGCATCGGCGTGTCTCCCCTGAGCAGCATGTGGCGGCGCGGCGGTTTCTTTGGCAAGCCCCCTCTGCTAGAGCGTGGCGATGACCGCCCCCATCGACCGCATCCGCAATTTCTCGATCATCGCGCATATCGACCACGGCAAGTCGACCCTCGCCGACCGGTTGATCCAGCAGACCGGTGGGCTGACCGCGCGCGAGATGAGCGAGCAGGTCCTCGACAACATGGACATCGAGCGCGAGCGCGGCATCACGATCAAGTCGCAGACCGTCCGGCTCGACTACAAGGCGAAGGACGGGCTCGATTACGTCCTCAACTTGATGGACACTCCCGGCCACGTCGACTTTGCGTACGAAGTCAGCCGCAGCCTCGCCGCGTGCGAGGGCGCCTTGCTCGTCGTCGACGCGGCGCAGGGGGTCGAGGCGCAGACGCTGGCGAACGTCTACCAGTCGATCGAGCACGACCATGTCATCGTGCCCGTCATCAATAAGGTCGACCTGCCCGCCGCCGAGCCCGAGCGCGTCAAGCAACAGATCGAGGACGTCATCGGCATCTCGACTGACGACGCGGTGCTGACCAGCGCCAAGACCGGCATCGGTATCGACGACGTTCTCGATGCGATCGTCCGGCTGATCCCGCCGCCGAAGGGCGACCCTGCCGCCCCGCTCAAGGCGATGCTCGTTGATTCGTGGTATGATCCGTATCTCGGCGTCGTCATCCTCGTCCGCGTCATCGACGGGTCTTTGCGCAAGGGCCAGCAGATCGTTTTCATGGCCGAAGGCACCCAGCACCTCGTCGACCGCGTCGGCGTCTTCCGCCCGAAGATCGAACTGCTTGACACGCTCGGGCCGGGCGAGATCGGCTTCATCACTGCACAGATCAAGGAGGTCGCGCAGACCAACGTCGGCGACACGATCACCGACGCCAAGCGCCCGGCGGCGGTCGCGCTGCCCGGCTTCAAGACCGTCCAGCCGGTGGTGTTCTGCGGGCTGTTCCCGGTCGACGCGGCGGACTTCGAAAAGCTCCGCGACAGTCTCGGGCGGCTGCGGTTGAACGATGCGAGCTTCAGCTTCGAGACCGAATCGTCGGCGGCGCTGGGCTTCGGCTTCCGCTGCGGCTTTCTCGGGCTGCTCCACCTCGAGATCATCCAGGAGCGGCTGACGCGCGAGTACGACCTCGACCTGATCACGACCGCGCCGTCGGTGGTCTACAAGATGCTGATCCGCGACGGCAGCCTGATCGAGCTCCACAACCCGTCGGACATGCCCGATCCGAGCACGATCGAGCTGATCGAGGAGCCGTGGATCGAGGCGACGATCTTCACCCCCGACGAATATCTCGGGAGCATCCTCAAGCTGTGCCAGGACCGGCGCGGCATCCAGACTAACCTGACCTATGTCGGCGGGCGCGCGCAGGTGATCTACGAACTGCCGTTGAACGAGGTCGTGTTCGACTTCTACGACCGGCTGAAGTCGATCAGCCGCGGCTATGCCAGCTTCGACTACCACCAGATCGGCTACCGCGAGGGTGACCTCGTCAAAATGACGATCATGGTCAACGCCGAGCCGGTCGACGCGCTCAGCATGATCGTCCACCGCGACGCCGCCGAGGCGCGCGGGCGCCACATGTGCGAGCGGATGAAGGACCTCATCCCGCGGCACCTGTTCAAGATTCCAGTCCAGGCGGCGATCGGCGGCAAGGTCATCGCGCGCGAGACGATCGCCGCGATGCGCAAGGACGTGACCGCGAAATGTTACGGCGGCGACATCAGCCGCAAGAAGAAGCTGCTCGACAAGCAGAAGGAAGGCAAGAAGCGGATGCGCCAGTACGGCAGCGTCGACATTCCGCAGGAAGCCTTCATCGCCGCGCTGCGGATGGGCGACGCAAATTAGGCTCTGGCGATGAGGCGCAACACGGCTTAGTCAGCAACTTGGGGTACAACCATGGATGAGCCAGTTAAGTTTGGCGACGCGCCTAAGACGTCATTTGCTCGCGACCTTGAAAATACCCTCCATAATGCTCTGGCTGAAGCCAGCCGACGACATCACGAATATGCTACGCTTGAGCATCTATTGCTTGCCCTTACCGGTGATACCCATGCGGTTGCGGTGCTTAAAGCCTGTGCGGTCGATGTCGAACAGTTGTCGGCCGATGTCACAAAATATCTCGATACTGAGCTCGACCCGCTAAAGAGCGACCCTGCTCTCGATCCCTCACCGACCGCAAGCTTCCAGCGCGTCGTCCAGCGCGCGATCCTTCACGTTCAGTCTGCGCGGCGCGAGGAGGTCACCGGCGCGAATGTCTTAATCGCTCTGTTCAGCGAGCGAGAAAGCCAAGCGGTGTTTTTCCTTCAACAGCATGACATGACCCGCCTCGACGCCGTCAGCTTTTTTACGCACGGCATCACAAAGGCACCGCAGGTGGCCGAGCCTGTCTCGTCTGATGTCGACGACGACTCCAGACCGAAGTCATTCGATTTTTTCTTAAGTTACGCCTCTTCGGATTCGGATATTGCCAGAGAAGTTTTCGACGTCGTCAAAGGTGCTGGATATTCTATTACGGCACAATTTCAAGACTTCGGTGCGGGAGCAAATTTTGTTCGCGAGATGCAACACGCTTTAGCGACATCGGCTAAATTGATCGCTATTTATTCGCCAGCATATGAGCGCTCCGACCATTGCCAAGCCGAATGGAGCGCTGCTTATAACGAAGACCCAGGCGGACTAAAACGCAAGATTGTTGCGTTCATGTTTCAACCGACCGCGCTTAATCTTCTTGCACGACAAATCGTGTACACTTCACTTATTGGCTTCAACAAAACTAGACGCGCTAACGCGGTTCTTCAAGCGATCGGCTATAAGATTCCGCTTCGGTCGAAACGCGAGATCGCCCGCGAGGTAGCTCGTGTTGCAAGTCCGGACGTGGAGTTTCGCGCAGGTCGGCTGAATGCAATCCCCAATCGTAAATTAGACATCTCGAATAGAGATACTGGAGTTGCCGAACTATCGCTAACGTTATCCCAAATTGCGGGCATAATAATCGAATCTTTGCCAGGGAATACACCGCCAATTGTATCAAAATGCCTAATCGTCTATAAGAAAAATTTAGATGAATATGAAAATGGCCCGATACTAGGCGTTTTAAATGTGGCGGCAGCAGCAGTTGAAAGAGAATATCGAGGGCAAGATTCTGCACTCTGGGGACCTGGCTTAGATGGACTAATTAGCGAATTATTTCGTATTCACGGACTATTCGTAGCGAATTTTCCAAAGGACAGTGAGCGAGAACGTCTTTTTTCTGAAATATCCGTTGATGATTCTCTAATTGCAAATGGAACGATTGAGGAAAATGTAGCGAAGGCAAGCGATGCATTGGCAAAGATCGCCAACGAGGGCCTCACTACTCCCACATTTGACCGCATTGTAAAAGATCTTAAGGATCAAGCCGAACAGATTTATTTTGATCCACAAATAGTGCAAAATAAGGGTTTTTTCGGCGTGTCGGCTCGGCAAAGACTTGTTCTAGGAACCATAGGATTCTATGAACGCATTCTTTCTGCACTTGGGAACGTTGCCAAGATTGCGGACTCTCCGACCATGGTACATGCTATCAGCGTTGTGCGCCAAGCGGTCGAGAACCTTCTCAAATTGCTTTCCTGAGAATTCTTTGATGCTTGAATCCAGCTATAACGCATATCGCTGTAATCGAGCAGGCGCGTCAGCGCTAAGCCCGGTGGCGATCGCGAAATACGTTCGGCTCGGATTCTGACGGGGCTCGGGCAACCGATCCAGGTGGGCGAAGCAATCGAGCTATTGCTGCCGTCCCGCCGCGTCAAAACCAACCCCTTGCACTCTGCCCCCACCGGGGTGACATTGTGGAGGCAGGCGGCGCTGCCCCTCAGCGGCCGCCCCGGGAGAAGTCCATGCCCGCTTTCACGCGCGAACTCGAACACACGCTGCATAACGCCCTCGCCGAAGCGAGCCGTCGTCATCACGAATATGCCACCCTCGAGCACCTGCTGCTCGCCCTTGCCGCCGACAGCCATGCCGTCGCGGTGATGAAGGCATGCTCGGTCGACGTCGAGGAACTGGCTTCGAACGTCACCAAGTATCTCGACACCGAGCTTAATGCCCTCAAGGCCGACGCCTCGGTCGATCCGTCGCCGACTGCAGGCTTCCAGCGCGTCGTCCAGCGCGCGATCCTCCACGTCCAGTCGTCGGGCCGCGAGGAAGTAACCGGCGCAAACGTGCTGGTCGCCTTGTTCTCCGAGCGCGAGAGCCACGCGGTATTCTTCCTCCAGCAGCAGGACATGACGCGCCTCGACGCCGTCAGCTTCATCGCTCACGGCATCGCCAAGTCGGGCCAGTCGGAGACCCGCGCGGTCAAGGGTAGCGGTCCGGGCACCAAGGGTTCAGGGGACGAGGAGCCCGAGGAGAAGCCGACGAAGGGTGAGAAGAAGGGCGGCGCCGAGAGCGCGCTCAAGCAGTTCACCGTCAACCTCAACGAGAAGGCGAAGATCGGCAAGATCGACCCGCTGATCGGGCGTCATGCCGAGGTCGACCGGACGATCCAGATCCTCTGCCGCCGGTCGAAGAACAACCCGCTGTATGTCGGCGAGCCCGGCGTCGGCAAGACCGCGATCGCCGAGGGCCTCGCACGCAAGATCATCGAGGGCGACGTCCCCGATGTATTGAAGCCCGCAGTGATCTACTCGCTCGACATGGGCGCGCTGCTAGCCGGCACGCGGTATCGCGGCGACTTCGAGGAGCGGCTCAAGAATGTCGTCAACGAGCTCGAGAAGCTGCCGCACGCGGTGCTGTTCATCGACGAGATCCACACCGTCATCGGTGCCGGGGCGACGTCGGGCGGCGCGATGGATGCGTCGAACCTGCTTAAGCCGGCGCTGTCGAGCGGCGCAATCCGCTGCATCGGCTCGACGACCTACAAGGAGTTCCGCAATCACTTCGAGAAAGACCGCGCACTGCTGCGGCGCTTCCAGAAGATCGACGTCAACGAGCCGACGGTCGAGGACGCAATCAAGATCCTGATGGGGTTGCGGTCGAGCTACGAAAAGCACCACCAGCTCAAGTACACCCCCGAGGCGATCAAGGCGGCGGTCGAGCTGTCGGCGCGCTACATCAACGACCGCAAGCTGCCCGACAAGGCGATCGACGTGATCGACGAAACCGGCGCGTCGCAGATGCTCGTCCCCCTCGCGAAGCGCAAGAAGGTGATCGGGGTCAAGGAAGTCGAGGCGGTTATCGCAACGATGGCGCGGATTCCGGCGAAGTCGGTTTCGACCGACGACAAGAAGGCGCTCGGAACGCTCGAGGCCGACCTCAAGCGCGTCGTCTTCGGGCAGGACAAGGCGATCGAGCGGGTGTCGTCGGCGATCAAGCTCAGCCGTGCTGGGCTGCGCGAGCCGAACAAGCCGATCGGCAACTATCTGTTCTCCGGTCCGACCGGTGTCGGCAAGACCGAGGTGGCGAAGCAGCTCGCGCACATCCTCGGCATCCCGCTGACGCGCTTCGACATGTCGGAATATATGGAGCGGCACTCGGTCAGCCGGCTCATCGGCGCGCCCCCGGGCTACGTCGGGTTCGACCAGGGCGGTCTGCTGACCGATGCGGTCGACCAGAACCCGCACAGCGTGCTGCTGCTCGACGAAATCGAGAAGGCGCATCCCGACCTGTTCAACATCCTGTTACAGGTGATGGATAACGGCAAGCTGACCGACCACCACGGCAAGACCGTCGACTTCAGGAACACGATCCTGATCATGACGACCAACGCCGGGGCGTCGGACATGGCGCGCGAGGGACTGGGCTTCGGTGCGGCGTCACGCGAGGGCGAGGACGAGGAGGCGATCAAGAAGATGTTCACCCCCGAATTCCGGAACCGGCTCGATGCGGTCGTGCCGTTCGAAAGCCTGCCGCCATCGGTCATCATGCGCGTCATCGACAAGTTCGTGCTCCAGCTCGAACTCCAGCTCCAGGAGCGCGACGTTCACATCGCGCTCGACGAGCCGGCGAAGGAGTGGCTGATCGCGCGCGGTTACGACAAGACGATGGGCGCGCGGCCGATGGCACGACTGATCCAGGAGAAGATCAAGCAGCCGCTCGCCGAGGAACTGCTGTTCGGCAAGCTCGTCCGCGGCGGCGAGGTCCGGGTCCACGTCAAGGACGATGCTCTCGCGTTCGAGATCATCAAGGCCGCGCCGAAGCCGAAGCGGGTCAAGAAGGGCGCAGGCCCCGATGCCACTCCCGCGGCGGAGACCGGCGAACCGTTGGTCGAAGCGTAAAGACCTGTCTCCCCCGCGCGGCGGACCGTTGCGCGGGGGAGATCGGAGCCGCTAAGCCGCGACGATCGCGGCTCCCCGGTTGCGTCGCGCCATTGCGCCGACTAGGCCAAATCCGGCCAGCAACATCGCCCAGACCGCCGGTTCCGGGACGGCGGCGAAGCTGATGTTGGTGACGTCGAAGCTCGCAGTCGCCGTCTTCAGCGAGCACGTCAGGAAGCACGTCTGCCGGTAAAAGGCGAAGCTTCCCGTCCCGATCGCGGTGCCGTGGGTAAAGCCGTGATGCGGTGTAGGGAGCGCCCCGGGCAGGATCGTGTCGGTCGAGAAGAACCCCGGCGGCAGTGCGGCGGTGAAGGCAAAGCTGCTGCTGCGGTAATCGCTGTAGACGTTGCCCGAATACGTCAGGTTGGTGAAGCTGCCGGTGAGCCCGTCGGGAGCGCCGTCGATTACGCCGAGCATTGCGGTAGCGGCGTTGATGAATGTGCCCGGGACGATATCGATGAAGTCGTGAGGGATTCCGCCGACGGCGACGACCGGCGACAGCGCATAGGCCCAATCGCCGTTCGGGTCGTCGAAAACCCCGCCCGTTGGGACAGGCAAAACGGGGCTATTGGTATCGTAGAGCAAGCGAAATACGACCGATTTGCCGCCGAGCGCGCCCGACGTGCCGAAGAAATTTCCGGGACCGAACGACTCGACGTAGACATTGTTGATTACCTGCGCGCCGAGGAAGTCGGTGCCGCTGTCGTCACCTGCGGTGATATTGCCGGTGACAGTAAGCTGGACGATGCGCGCCGCGACTGGAACGGCCAGCGCGACGGTGATCGACAATGCCGTGCCGAACGCGACAAGAAGACGAAGTATCATGGTAGTCCCCCGCGGCAACAAGGGTGTCACCTGCGATCCGGGCGTTAGAACTTCGGGCCCCTTGCAATAAGATGCAGCACCGCGCGCACCGGCAAGCAACTCGCGTGCAACTTTGTGCATCGCAGTGCGAGACCTTGTGCGAAGCCAGTTGCGAGCATCCGTTGCATCTGCGAAACGAGGCAAATGGCGACGGTGTTCTCGGATGGACTTGAACTGGTGCTCAAGGCGTTGTCGATCAGTCGCGGCCAATTTGCTGCGGACGTCGGCGTCGACAAGTCGCTGGTCAGCCGCTGGTGTTCGGGAAGCGTCACGCCGTCGGCGCTCAACCTCGCACGACTGACCACGCGCATCGCCGAACGTCACCCGGGCTTCACGCTCCACGACTGGGATGCCGGGGTCGACGGGCTGGCCGCCAAGTTCGGCGTCGTCGCGGCAACGGCGGCATCGTCTGCGCGCGGTTTCGCCGACTGGGTGCCGCTGCCGATGCTCGCGGAGTCGGCGGCGGCGATCCGGGCACACGGCGCGAGCTACGAGGGCTTTTGGCGGACGACCCGCCCCTCGTCCGAAGCCCCCGGCCAGTTCATCCACGATCACATCGTCCTGCGCTGCTCCGACGACGGGCGGATGAGTTTCCGCCTCGGGGTGATGGACATCCGCTACGTCGGGTGGGCGATGCCGCTGCAGAATAAATTGTTCGGCGTCGCAACCGACGTCACCACCGGCACTTTCGTCTTCAGCATCTTCAACGGTGTCGTCCGTCGGCGCGCGGAGGTCGTCGACGGGCTGATCATGACGTGCATGCGTGACGCGAGCGGCACTCCGATCGCGAGCAAGTGCCTTCTCGAGCGGGTCGGCGACCTGACTGGCGACGTCGCCGGCGACGATGCCCAGCTCGACGTGCTCGCTGCCGCCTATCCGTTGATCCCGGCAGCCGCGATTCCCGGATATTTGCGCAACCACTTGTGGGACGATGTCGGGCCGACGGCGCTGGCGGCGGGTGGCGACACGATCCTGATGATGTCGCTCGCGCGGTCGATGTCGCGCGGCGCGGCGTACGAGCATCGCGGGACGATCGCCGTCGAAATCCCGTGATCGCGCGCGGATGAGATCGGCAGACCGGCGATGGGCGGTTGCGAGCCTGCCCCGCCGTAATCGGCGCGCAATACATCATTCCTGAACCGTTATGTCACCGAACCGTCATCTATTGCTGCCAGATGGTAACCGAGCCACTGCTGGTTCAGGAAATTTTGAGGGTTTCGCATGACCGCCCGATTCACGCGCGCCGCGCTTCTGCTTGCCAGCGCCGTCATCAGCACCACCGCATTCGCCGCCGACATCACCGGCGCGGGCGGCACTTTTCCCGCTCCGCTGTATGCCAAGTGGGGCTCGGCGTATAAGGCCGCCACCGGCAACGCACTCAACTACCAGGCGATCGGTTCGGGCGGCGGGCAGACGCAGATCAAGGCGCGCACGGTCGATTTCGGCGCTTCGGACGACCCGATGAAGGCCGAGGACATCAGCTCGAACGGGCTGGTCCAGTTTCCCGCGGTGATCGGTTCGGCGGTGATGATCGTCAACCTCCCCGGCGTCGCCAGCGGCCAGCTCAAGCTGACACCCGACGTCATCGGCGCGATCTACGAAGGCAAGATCACTAAGTGGAACGACCCCGCGATCGTCGCGCTCAACAAGGGCGTGACGCTGCGCCCGATGCCGATCACGCCGGTCTATCGCTCCGACTCGAGCGGCACGACCGCGATCTTCTCGAACTACATGACCAAGGCCGCCAAGGGCTGGTCGCTCGGCGCGGGCAAGACCCTCAGCTGGCCCGCCGGTTCGGGCGGCAAGGGCAATGACGGCGTTGCCGGCACGGTCAAGAACACCGTCGGCGGCGTCGGCTATGTCGAATATAACTACGCCTTCGCCAACAAGCTGACGATGACCAAGCTGTCGAACGCCGCCGGCAAGTTCATCGACCCGACCCCGGCGTCGTTCACCGCCGCCGCGAGCCAAGCCGACTGGGCGCACGCGCCGAACGGCGTCGCCAACATGCTCGCCCTGCCCGGTGCGAACACGTGGCCGATCGTCAGCGCGACGTACATCCTCGTCCCCGCCAAGCCGACCGACCCGAAGAAGACGAGCGCCGCGCTCGCCTTCTTCGACTGGAGCTTCAAGAACGGCGCGAAGACCGCCGTCGAGCTCGGCTACGTGCCGCTGCCGCCGGTCGCGCTTCAGGAAGTTCGCGCCGCCTGGAAGGGCGTCGCCGGCGCGTCGCTGCCCAAGTAAACCCGTCTGGCTGATCGGGGTGCGGCCACGGCCGCACCCCCCTGGAGTATCGATGCCCGACGCTGTGGCCACCAGTCAGACGACCAGCCGCGACCCCGTAGTCGCGCGCCTGCCGATGTCGCGCGTTCCCGAACGCCTGTTCTCCGTGACGGTGATCGGCAGCGGGATGATCGTCCTGCTGCTGCTTGGCGCAATCATCCTCATGCTCGCGACCGGCGCGTGGCCCGCGCTCAAGGCGTTCGGCATCGGTTTCTTCTGGTCGCCGGTGTGGGATTCGGTGAACGAGAAGTTCGGCGCCGGGGTGATGATCTACGGCACCCTCGTCAGTTCGATCCTCGCGCTCGTGATCGCCGTTCCGCTGTCGACCGGGGTCGCATATTTCCTGACCGAAATCCTTCCGGTTCCGCTCCGCCGCGCGATCGGTGTCGCCATCCAGCTGCTCGCGGCGATCCCGTCGATCATCTACGGCATGTGGGGGTTCTTCATCCTCGCGCCGTGGCTCGCGGCGCACTTCGTCCTCGATGTCGCCGACCTCGCTGCGCCGGTGCCCGGCCTCAACAAGGTCCTCGATTACGGCGGCGGCAACAGCATCTTCACCGCAGGGCTCGTGCTCGCGATCATGATCCTGCCGCTGATCACCGCGATGTTCGTCGAAATCCTCGGCGCGACCCCGGTGGTCCTCAAGGAATCGGCATACGGCCTCGGCTGCACGCGCTTCGAGGTCGTCCGCAGTGTCGCCGTCCCTTACGGCCGCCGCGCGATGATCGGCGCGATCATGCTCGGCCTCGGTCGCGCGCTCGGCGAGACGATGGCGGTGACCTTCGTCATCGGCAACGCGACGCGGCTGTCACCTAACCTGTTCGCGCAGGGGTCGACGATCGCCAGCACGATCGCCAATGAATTCAACGAGGCGGGAGCCGGGACGATGAAGCTCGCCGCACTGCTTGGACTGGGGCTGACCTTGTTCATCATCTCGTTCATCGTGCTCGCGGCGTCGCGCGCGCTCGTCGCCCCGCGGGCGGTGAGCTGATGAGCGCGCGGACATCGGTACGCAAGGCGACCAACGTCGTCATTGCCTCGCTGGCGACGGGGGCGGCGTTGCTGTCGCTCGCAATTCTCGCGTCGATCCTGTGGACACTGATCGCGCGCGGCGCGCCGGCGCTCCGCTTCAGCACGCTAACGACATCGATGGCCCCGACCGGCGAAAACGGCGGCCTCGCCAACGCGATCATCGGCAGCCTGATACAGGTCGGCATCGGCATGCTGATCGCGACACCGATCGGCGTTCTGGCCGGCACCTATCTGTCCGAATATGCCAAGGGCTCGAAGCTCGGCGACGTCACGCGCTTCGTCAGCGACATCCTGCTGTCGGCCCCCTCGATCCTGATCGGCCTGTTCGTCTACGTTCTCCTCGTCGCGACGACGAAGACCTATTCGGGGTTCGCCGGCGGCGTCGCGCTTGCCGTTATCGCGATCCCGATCATCATCCGCACGACCGAGGACATGCTGTCGCTCGTCCCGGTCGCACTACGCGAAGCCGCGGCGGCACTTGGCGCGCCGAAGTGGAAGGTCGTGACACAGATCGCTTGGCGCGCGGCGGGATCGGGGATGCTGACCGGCATCCTGCTCGCGCTCGCACGCTCGGCGGGCGAGACCGCGCCGCTGCTGTTCACGTCGCTCGGCAACCTCAACTGGTCGACTTCGCTCGGCAAGCCGATGGCGAGCCTGCCGGTCGCGATCTATCAATTCGCGTCGAGCCCGTATGAGGACCTCGTCCAGCTTGCCTGGGCCGGGGCGCTGTTGATCACGCTCGGCGTGCTGGCGATCAACATCATCGCACAATTGACCGTCGGCCGCCGGCGCTAGGAGAATATCATGGCCGAGACGCCCGAAATGTCGAGCCTCGCCGGGGCAGTCGGCCGCCATGACACCCTTGCGGGGACGGCGCCGTTCATCAAGACGCGCAATCTCGACTTCTATTACGGCGACAACCACGCGCTGAAGTCGGTCAATCTCGACTTTCCGGAAAAGCGCGTCACCGCATTGATCGGCCCGTCGGGGTGCGGGAAGTCGACGCTGCTCCGCGTGATCAACCGGATGTACAGCCTTTACCCCGGCCAACGCGCAACCGGCGAAGTGCTGATGCAGGGCGAAAACCTGATCGACGCCAAGGTCGATCCGACCGACCTGCGTGCGCGGATCGGCATGGTCTTCCAGAAGCCGACGCCCTTTCCGATGACGATCTACGAGAACATCGCGTTCGGCGTCCGCCTCCACGAGCGGCTCGGCAAGAGCGCGATGGACGAGCGCGTCGAGTGGAGCCTCAAGAAAGCGGCGATCTGGGACGAGGCCAAGGACCGGTTGCACACCTCGGCGCTCGGCATGTCGGGCGGGCAGCAGCAGCGGTTGTGCATCGCCCGGACGATCGCGGTGAAGCCCGAAGTGCTGCTGTTCGACGAGCCGACCTCGGCGCTCGATCCGATCTCGACCGCCAAGGTCGAGGAGCTGATCGCGGAGCTCCGCGCCGATTTCACCATCGTCATCGTCACCCATTCGATGCAGCAGGCGGCGCGATGCTCGGACCAGACCGCGTTCATGTATATCGGCGAGGTCGTCGAGGTCGGATCGACCGCCGATATCTTCACCAAGCCGCGCGAGCAGCGCACCCGCGAATATGTCACCGGGCGCTTTGGCTGACGCCGTATCGGCGATAGGTGATCGCACGCATCGGCGATAAGCTGCGCCGAACCCAGGGGGGGATTGCGACCATGACCGAACTCGTCTTCTACACCAACCCGCGGTCGCGCGGACGGATGGTGCGGTGGATGCTCGAGGAGGTCGGGGCCCCGTATCGGACCGAGATCCTCGACTATGCGACGTCGATGAAGGCCGATGCCTTCCGGAAGCTCAATCCGATGTTGAAGGTCCCCGTGATCACGCACGGCGACGTCGTCGTCAGCGAAGTCGCCGCGATCTGCGCCTATCTTGCCGACGCCTTTCCCGAAGCCGGGCTCGCCCCCGCGCCGAGCGATCGCGGCGCCTATTACCGCTGGCTGTTCTTTGCCGCCGGCTGTGTCGAACCGGCGATGACCAACGCATCGCTCGGCTTCGTGCCGCCGCCCGAACGGCGCGCGATGGTCGGCTATGCGAGCACCCCCGAAACGCTCGATGCGCTCGAAACCGCGGTCGACGGGCGCGAATTTATCGCCGGCGACCGGTTTTCCGCCACCGACCTCTACGTCACCTCGCAGATCGGCTTCGGGCTCGCCTTTGGCATGATCACGGATCGGCCGACGCTCGCGACTTATGCGGCCCGGCATCGCGACCGCCCCGCTGCGATCCGCGCGCGCGAGATCGACGACGCGTTGCTCCCGCAGGAGATGCGCGGCAAGATGTAGCCACTGCTCGTTGATGCTATGCAACTCGAGACCGTCCGCGACAGGAAAATCCGATGACCCCGCCGAAAATCACCCAGGCGATGATCGACCTCTACGATCATTTCACCCATGAGGGCCTCGACCGTCGCGCGCTGATGACGGGGCTGGCGCGGCTCGCGGGCGGGACCGCGGCGGCGGCGGCGATCCTGCCGCTGATCGAGGCCTCCCCCGCCGCCGCGTCGATCGTCGCCGACGACGACAAGCGCGTCATCGCCAAGACGGTCGAATGGCCCGGCGGCACCGTCCATCGCCTGAGCGGCTATCTCGTCCGCCCGGCAGTCAGCAACAAGCTCACGCTCGGCGCAGTGATGGTGATCCACGAAAATCGCGGGCTGACCGAGCACATCCGCGACGTCGCGCGACGGCTCGCACTCGAAGGGTTCATCGTCCTCGCTCCCGACTTTCTCTCGCCCGACGGCGGCACTCCCGCCGACGAGGACAAGGCGCGCGCGATGATCGGCGCACTCGGCCGCGACGCGACGGTCGCCGATGGCGTCGCGACGCTCGACTATATGGCGAAGATCCGGGGCGCGAACGCCCGGGTCGGGACAGTCGGCTTCTGCTGGGGCGGCGGCATGGTCAACGCGGTCGCCTGCGCCGCCGGTGCGCGCCTGCGCGCTGCAGTCGCGTATTACGGCCCGCAGCCGCCGGTCGCGCTGGTTCCCGCGATCAAGGCGCGGATGCTGCTCCATTACGGCGGCCTCGACCAGCGGATCGACGCGGGCATCGCGGCGTACGAAGCCGCGCTCAAGGCGGCGAACGTCAAGTACGAGGTCTTTGTCTATCCTGACGCCAACCACGCCTTCAACAACGACACCTCCGCCGAGCGCTACAACAAGGCGGCGGCCGATCTGGCGTGGAGTCGGACGACGGCGATGTTGCACGACTCACTCGGATAGCTTGCGATGCAGCCGCCAGAACAAGCCGTGACCGACGTCGCTCGCGCGCCGCTGCCTCTCGACGCCGTCCGTGCGATGACCGGGCTCGAATTGATGCGCGGGATGATCGACGGGTCGCTCCCCGGGGCACCGATCGGTGGGTTGATGAACATGCGCGGGGTCGAGGCCGGCCCCGGCTTCATCGTCTTCGAGGGCATGCCCGGCCCCGAGCATTACAATCCGATCGGCAGCGTCCACGGCGGCTATGCGGCGACGCTGCTCGACAGTTGCATGGGCTGCGCGGTTCATACCATGCTCGGCGCCGGGATCGGCTACACCTCGATCGACATCAACATCACCTTTGTCCGCGCGATCACCCACGCGACCGGACCGGTCACCGCGCGCGGTGAGGTTATTAACGTCGGGCGGCGCGTCGGGACGGTACGCGGGACGCTAACCGACGCTGCGGGCAAGGTGCTCGCACACGGCACGTCGTCGTGCCTGATCTTTGAGATAAAGTAGGGCAGAGGGGGTCGCGTCTAACTCCCTCCTTGCTCCTGCGGTGGACGTGTGACACAAAAAAGGGCCTCGCGGTTTCCCGCGAGGCCCTTCGAGATCGCCACGAACTGCCTAGTTGCGGTTGCCGCCCATGAAGCGGAGGAGGAACAGGAACAGGTTGATGAAGTCGAGATAGAGCGTAAGCGCGCCCATAACGATCGACTTACCGCGGAAGTCGCTGTTGCCGACGACGTCGTACATGTTCTTGATCTTCTGCGTGTCATAGACCGTCAACGCCGCAAACAACAGCACGCCGACCGCCGAGATCATCAACGACGCGGTGTTCGACGGGAAGAACGCGTTGAGCAGCATCGCGACGACGAGACCGACGACGCCCATCATCAAGAACTTGCCCATCGCGCCAAGGTCGCGCTTGGTCGTGTAGCCGTACAGGCTGAGTGCGGCGAACGATGCCGAGGTGGCGAAGAACGTCACTGCGATCGAGCTGCCGGTGTAGCGCAGGAAGATCGTCGACAGCGACACGCCCATGATCGCGGCGTAGCCCCAGAACAGCGCCTTGACGCTGAATTCGGACAGGCGGTTGATGCCGAAGCTCATCGTCAGGACGACGCCGAGCGGAGCGATCATCGCGACCCAGCCGAGCAGCGACGGGCGGCCAGCCTCGTTGAACAGCGAGTAGACCAGACCCGACTGCGCGAACAGCAGCGCGACGACGCCGGTGAGCAGGACGCCCGACGCCATGTAATTGTAAACGGACAGCATATACGTGCGCAGCCCGGCGTCGAACGTCACGCCGTCCGCGACCGGCCCGGTCGCGCGCGGGTAGGCGGCGCGGGGATCGAACTGGTTGGCCATCATGGTCTCCATTGGATCGGCAATATACCGAACAACACTGATATCGGCGCTTGAGAGCAAGTTTTCAAGCAGGCGGCCGTGCCGCCTCGACCCTATCCCGAAGATGTTAATCGTAACGCTTCCGTGATAGATCGCTGCCAAATCCAAGGGGGAAAGTCGATGCCGTCGATCCAGATATTGTCCGAGGCCGACCATAAGATCCGGGCCGACACGCTGATGAATTCGCTGGCGCACGACGCTGTCTCCGACATCATCACCGTCGTCCCAGCCGTCGTGGCGGGGCTGTCGACATTGGTTTTATGGGGGCACGGCAACGATACCGCGCTTTGCGGCAGGAACGCGCAGGCGATGATCGCGCTCATCAAGGCGTGGCGTGACATCAACCCTGGTCTACGAAACGTCGAGATCATCACCTGCAACTCACGCCACTTTGTCGATCATCCAGGCGGCGTCGCGCCCGCAACATTCTGGCGTAGCCAACTTGCGCACCCGTTCTCGCGTATCAACAATTCGATGGCCAAACAAATCAAGCGCGGCCTCAAGTATAGTTCTAGCACCGCGCTAAAGGCAATCAAGCTAAAGTCGATGCCCGAATCGACCAGCGGCAGTTTCGGAACATATTCGATCCTGTACTGGCAACAGATAAGTTCGACCTGGTGTTATTGCATCGGCGATACCGAGCCAGGGATGTTCAAGCTCGGTGCCTATGTGGCGTACCAAAAGAAGATCCCGATCGATCTGGTCAATCCGCATGGTGCGGTCCGCGCCGGAGATTTCGTCGCGAAGCTCGCTGCGGCGAAGATCGATTATCCGGCTGTCAACTTCGGCAACGTCAGCGCCGGCATCCTTACCACCCTGCGCGGTATCCTAGTCGATATCAACTGACCGCTAAAGCGTCCGCAACACCGTGTTCGGCCGCGCCGACAGCGCCGCCCACGACCCCGCCAGCCCAAGCAGGACGGTGACGACCGCCCCGACCCCGACCGTCGCGACCACGGGTCCCCACGCCGGGGCCCATTCGAGCTGCAGCGTCCGCGTGACGACGTACCACCCCGCCCCCGCCCCGAGCAGCAGCGCCAGCCCCGCGACGACCCCGGCGAGCAGTGCGTATTCGAGCAACGTCGCAACGACGATCTGCCCGCGCGTCGCGCCGAGGACCTTGAGCAGCACGGCGTCGTAGATCCGCGCCTGGCGGCTCGCGGCGAGCGCGCCGATCAGGACCGCGATGCCGGCGGCGACGGTCACCGACGCCGCCGCGCGAACCGCCGCCGACAACTGCCCGAAGACGCTCGCGACCTGCCCGATGATGTCCTTGACCAGCACCAGCGACGTCGTCGGCAGGTCGTGGGTGACGGCGGCGGCAAAGGCTTTCTCGTCGGCCGGCGGCATCGCGACGGTCGCCATCCAGCTGTGCGGCGCGCCCTCAAGCGTTCCCGGCGCAAACAGGATCGCGAAGTTGAAGCCGAACGAGCGCCAGTCGATCTTGCGGAAGCTGGCGATCCGCGCGGTGATGTCGACGCCGAGGACCGCGATCGTCAGCGTGTCGCCGATCTTGAGCCCGAGCGCCGTCGCGGCGTCCTGATCGATCGAGACGAGCGGCGGCCCGGCGTAATCGGCGGGCCACCATTTGCCCGCGGTCAGGACATTATGTTCGGGGAAGGCGGCGGCGTAGCTCAGGCCGCGGTCGCCCCGCAGGATCCAAGCGTCGTCGGGCACCTTGAGCTTCGCCACGGGGACGCCGTTGACCGCGGTCACCGGGCCGCGCAGCGACGGCACCGTTCGTAGCGTCGCGCCCGGGGCAGTGCGCGCGACGAGGGCGCGGAAGCTGTCGATGCCGTCGGTCGGAATGTCGATCGCGAAGAAGCTCGGCGCGCGCGTCGGGATCGACTTGTCGAGTTGCCCGGCGAGGTTGGTCTCGATCACGCTGAGCGTCGCGAACAGCGTCAGACCGAGGCCGAGCGCGACGACGAGCTGCCGGGTCAGGGCTCCCGGGCGGTGGAGATTGCCGAGCGCGAGGCGGGCTAGGACTCCTTTTGGGCGCGGCGCGCGGGCAGCGAGCCAGCGGATCAGCGCCGCGAGCGCGGTCAGCAGCGCGAGCAGGCCGAGCGCGGCGGCGACGAAGATCGCGGCGAATTCGGGGTTGTCGGACTGGCCGACCGCGAGCCCGGCGATCCCCGCTCCCGCCAGCGCGATCAGCGCCGCCGGACCCCAGCCGGGCCAGCGCGCCGCCTCGCCGGTATCGCGCAGCAGGCGTGCCGCAGGCAGGTCGCGCGCGCGGGCGAGCGGGGCGACGGCAAAGGCGGCGGCGATCAGCAGGCCGTAGGCGGCGGCGGTGAGCAGCGGCCCGGCGTAGATGCCGAGCGCGGGCGGCACCGGTAGCGCGTCGCCTGCAGCCTGCACGATCACCCACGGCACCGCTGCGCCGATGCCCGCGCCGACGACGACGGCGACGAGCGCGACGAAGCCGATCTGGAATAGGTAGCTCTGGAAGATCAGCCGCGACCCCGCGCCCATCGCCTTCAACGCTGCGATCGTCGTGCTCTTGCCCGCGAGGTACGCGGTGACGCCGTTGCCGACGCCGACGCCGGCGACGACGAGCGCGGTCAGCCCGACGAGGGTGAGGAACTGGCCAAGCCGCTCGACGAACTGGCGCGTGCCCGCCGCGCCGTTCGACCGGTCGGTCAGCGTCCAGCCGGTGTCGGGGAGCGCTGCCTTGAGGCTCGCGGCGGCGGACTTCGGGGCGACGCTGGCGGGCAGGCGAACCCGGTAGCTGGCGCGGAACAGGCTGCCCGGCTCGAGCAGCGCGGTCGCGGCGAGATCGTCCGTCCGCATCAGCACGCGCGGGCCGAAGGCGAAGCCGTCGCCGGTCGCGTCGGGCTCGTCGGCGACGACCCCGGCGACGCTGAAGGTTGCGGACCCGATCGCGATCCGGTCGCCGGCGTGGAGGGCATAGCGGTCGGCTAGCACAGGGGCGACCGCTACGCTGCCGGGGACCAGCGCCATGCCGTTCGCTAGGCGCAGCGCGCCATAGAGCGGATACGCCGCGTCGACCGCCTTGACCTCGGCAAGCGTGCGGTCGTCCGACCCCGCCCGCCCGGTCATCGCGCGCAGCTTGACCACCTCCGAAACAGGTCCGAGCTTCGCCAGCGCCGCGCGCTCGGCGTCGGTCGCGCGGCGCTGGGTCAGTTGCGCCGCGATGTCGCCGCCGAGGATCGACTGGCCGCGATCGCTCAGCCCGGTGGTGATCGCGCGGCTCAGGCTGCCGACACCGGCGAGTGCGGCGACGCCGAGGACGAGGCAGACGCCAAGCAGCCGCAGCCCGGCGAGGCCGCCGCGAAGTTCACGCAAGGCGAGGCGGAGGGCGATCATACGATCCGCCCATCCTTCATCTCGATCACCCGGCTGCACCGCGCCGCGAGCGACACATCGTGGGTGATGAGAACCAGCGTCGCCCCGGTTTCCGCGGCTTGAGCGAACAACAGGTCGACGATCGCGGCGCCCGTCGTCGCGTCGAGGTTGCCGGTCGGCTCGTCGGCGAACAGCAGGACCGGGCGGCATGCGGTGGCGCGCGCGATGCCGACGCGCTGCTGCTCGCCACCCGAAAGCTGCGTAGGGTAATGCGACAGACGGTGGCCGAGGCCGACGCCGGTCAGCTCGGCCCGCGCGCGCCCGAATGGGTCGGCGATGCCCGCGAGTTCGAGCGGCACCGCGACATTCTCGAGCGCGGTCATTGTTGGGATCAGATGGAACGCCTGCAGGACGATGCCGATGCGCCCGCGCCGCGCCCGGGCCAGCCCGTCCTCGTCGAGCGCGGAGAAATCAGCTCCGGCGACTCGGACAGACCCCGAGGTCGCGCGTTCGAGCCCGCTCAGCACCGCCATCAGCGACGACTTGCCCGATCCCGACGCGCCGAGGATCGCCAGCCGCTCACCCTGCACAACTTCGAGGTCGATCCCGCGCAGCACCTCGACCGCGGCATCGCCGCTCCCGAGCCGCAGGGTGACATCGCGCGCGGCGATGACGATATGGTCGGTCATGCAATTCCCGGGAAACGATAGATGCGGACTGGCACGACACGATATGGCGCGTGGCGCGCGTTTTGCTACCTGTGCGTCGCCGCTATGCTGGCGATGACCGGCGCGGCGGCGAGCGCGGCCCCGGCCAAGTTGATCCTCGCGTTCGGCGATTCGCTGACTGCGGGCTACCAGCTCAAGCCCGGCGAAGGTTTCGCGCCGCAGCTCGAGGCGGCGTTGCGCGCGAAGGGGCACGACGTCCGCGTCCATAATGCCGGGGTGTCGGGCGATACGACAACGCAGGGACGCGCACGGCTCAACTGGGTTCTGACGGGGCTCAAGGCAAAACCCGACCTCGTCGTCCTCGAGCTCGGCGCGAACGACATGCTGCGCGGGGAGCCGGTGGCGACGGCGAAGGCCAATCTCGATGCGATGCTTACCGAGTTCGCGCGCCGCGGCATCCCGGTCGTCCTCGCCGGAATGCGCGCGTCGCCGAATCTTGGGCGCGATTATGTCCGCGCGTTCGATGCGATGTACCCGGCGCTCGCGAAGGCGCATCGGGTTCCCCTGTATCCGTTCTTCATGGACGGGGTCGCCGGGGTGCGCGGGATGCAGCTCGGCGACGGACTGCATCCGACTCCGGGCGGGGTCGCGGTGATCGTCCGGGGTATCTCTCCGATTGTGGTGACTGCGCTAACCGCCACCCGCTGACCTCTGACATGGGACGGTTTGTCGCAATCGGCAGAGCGTCGGGTTAATAAATACCCTGTTTGGTTGCGCTACCACAACGGAATTTCGGCCCGCAGCGCTTGCACGGCGTAATAATATATGTTCAAAATGCTCGATAAGAGAACTAAATTACCATAGACCCTCACAAACGAACCATACCGTACAATTCTAGCGAGGCGTGATGATCGAGCTTGCCGACCCCGTAGCCTCGCCCGCGACTATCGTCGCGCCGCGCCCGGTCAGCAATCCGGTCCGCACCCGCGCCGACTGGGAGGCGATGCGCGCCGCGGTCCTCGCCGACCCGGGCAAGTTCCACGGCAACATGGCGCGCGAGACGCTCCACTGGTTCGTCCCCTCCGTCAACGCATGGCTCAACTACGCCGACGGCGTATGGAGCGGGTGGGACGCGGTCACCGCCGCCCCTGTGACCGCCGACCTTCCCGCCGACTTCGCGCCGTGGACGACCGCGTTCGACGCGAGCGACGCGCCGTTCTTCAAATGGTTTTCGGGCGGGCTGACGAACGCCTGCTTCGCCGAGGTCGACCGCCACGTGCTGGCCGGCCATGGCGACGAGGCGGCGCTGATCTTCGAGGGTGACCGCTGGGATATGGCGGCGGACAACGGCCGCGGCGCGCCGGTTGACTGCTATCCCGTGTCGCGCAAGAAGCTGCTCCTCGAAACCGCGAAGTGCGCGCTGGCGCTGCAGGAACTCGGGCTCAAGCCCGGCGATCGCATCGCGCTCAACATGCCGTCGATCCCGGCGCAGATTTACTGGACCGAAGCGGCGAAGCGCCTCGGCATCCTCTACACCCCGGTGTTCGGCGGGTTCAGCGACAAGACGCTGAGCGACCGTATCCATGACGCCGGTGCGCGCGTCGTCATCACCGCCGACGGCGGCTACCGCAACGCGCAGGTCATCCCGTTCAAGACCGCCTACACCGACCCCGCGCTCGACAATTACACACCGGTCGCGGCGGCGAAGGCGATCGTGTCCGAACGCCTCGCCTCGCTCGACCTTGACGCCGATGACGCCGCGACGATCGACGCCGCCGTCGCCGACACGCTCAAGGGCGAGGTCACCGTCGAGCGCAGCGACGTCATGCGCGGCGTCGGGCGCGCGCTCGCCGAACTCGGCAAATCGGGCAAGCTCGACGCCGCCGCCGCCGCCAGGGTCCGCATCGCCGTCGCCGAGGCGCTCGTCGCCACCCCACCGCGCGTCGACCGAGTCGTCGTCGTCCGCCACACCGCGCAACCCGACCTCGTCTGGCGCGCGGAACGCGACGTCTGGAGCCACGCGCTGACCGACCCGGCGGCGGCGAAGCTGTTCGCCGCGGCAGGCGTCGCGACCGAGGCCGAGATGCTCACGCTCCCGGCGCAGGACTTCGTCGCCGCGATCTGGAGCCTTGCGCCGGTCACCCCGCTCGACGCCGAATTCCCGATGTTCTTCATTTACACCAGCGGCTCGACCGGCAAGCCGAAGGGCGTCGTCCACGTCCACGGCGGCTATACCGCCGGGATCGCCGCGACGATGCCGGTCGCGTTCGACGCGCGCCCCGGCGACGTCATCTACGTCGTCGCCGACCCCGGCTGGATTACCGGACAGAGTTACCTGATCTCGGCGGCGCTGACGACGCGGGTCACGACCGTCATCTGCGAGGGCGCGCCGGTCTTCCCGCACGCCGGGCGCTTCGCCGCATCGATCGAGCGCCACAAGGTGACGATCTTCAAGGCGGGAGTGACCTTCCTCAAGTTTGTCATGTCCGACGCGCAGAATCTAAACGACATCCGCGCCTATGACATGGGTAGCTTGCGCGTCGCGACCTTCTGCGCCGAGCCGACCAGCCCCGCGGTGCAGGCGTTCGGCATGGCCAACGTCACGCCGCAGTATATCAATTCGTACTGGGCGACCGAGCACGGCGGGATCGCGTGGACGCATTTCTACGGCAACGCCGACTTCCCGCTCCGCCCCGATGCGCACACCTACCCACTGCCGTGGATCGTCGGCGACGTCTGGGTCGAGGGCGAGTCCAACTCTGCTATCCCCTTCCCCCGCACCACCCTCGGCGGAGCCCCCCACCGCCCCGCCGAAACCGGTGAAAAGGGCGAGGTCGTCATCGCCGCCCCCTACCCCTATCTCGCGCGCACCGTGTGGAGCTCGGACAGCTTCAGCGTCACCGACAACACCGTTGCCCCCGGCTGGCGCGGCGATGCCGACCGCTGGGAGAACGGCTACTGGACCCGCTGGGCGGGGGCGTGGGCGTACACCCAGGGCGACTTCGCGATGCGCCACGCCGACGGCTCGTTCTCGCTCCACGGGCGGTCGGACGACGTCATCAACGTCAGCGGCCACCGCATGGGAACCGAGGAGATCGAGGGCGCGATCCTCCGCGACAAGGCGCTCGACCCCGACTCGCCGGTCGGCAACGTCCTCGTCGTCGGCGCGCCGCACCGCGAGAAAGGCCTGACCCCGATCGCCTTCGTCGTGCCGTCGCCCGGTCGCAAGATCACCCAGGACGACCGCCGCCGCCTGACCGACCTCGTCCGCACCGAGAAAGGCGCGGTCGCGGTGCCGCAGGATTTCCTCGAGGTCGCCGAGTTCCCCGAGACACGCTCGGGCAAATACGTCCGCCGGATGGTCCGGGCATTGGTCGAGGGGACCGACGTCGGCGACACCTCGACGCTCAAGAACCCCGGCAGCCTCGTCGCGCTGAAAACCGTGATCGACGCGTGGCAGCGCAAGCAGAAGCTGTCCGAGGACCAGCAACTGTTCGAGCGCTACCGTTATTTCCGCATCCAGTACAACACGGTGGCGCCGGGCAAGAAGGTGGCGACGGTGTTCGTCACCAACCCCCCGGTCAACGCGCTCAACGAACGCGCGCTCGACGAGCTCAACATCGTCGTGGAGCACCTGTCGCGGCGCGACGACGTCGTCGCGGTGATATTTACCGGCGACGGCACCGCGAGCTTCGTCGCCGGGGCCGACATCCGCCAGTTCCTCGACGAAATCCACACCGTCGAGGAGGCCCGCGTCCTGCCGAACAACGCCCAACTCGCATTCAACAAGATCGAGGCGATGGGTAAGCCGTGCATCGCCGCGATCCAGGGCGTCGCGCTCGGCGGCGGCATGGAGTTCGCGCTCGCGTGCCATTACCGGATCGCCGAGCCGACCGCGCGCTTCGGCCAGCCCGAGATACGGCTGCGGCTGATCCCGGGGTATGGCGGGACGCAGCGCCTGCCGCGGTTGCTCGGCGACCGGCGCGGGACCGAGGGGCTGCGCGATGCGCTCGACCTCATCCTTGGGGGGCGGAGTATCGACGCCGCGGCGGCACTGGCGATCGGAGCGATCGACAAGGTAACCGACGGCAGCGACAGCGCGCTCAGCCGGGCGCACGCGCTGGTGCGGGAATTCGTGCAGGGGAGCGGCGGCGCGGTCGCGGAGGCTCACGCCACGCGGATCGAGGCCCGCACTGCTTGGGCCAAGCCGTCGGACCTCGACCTCGACACCGCCCTCGCCGACCCCTTCGTCGAGCGCATCGCTCGCCAACTCGACTGGGCCGGGCGCGGCGCGGCGCGTGACGCAGCGATCCACGCGATCCGCACCGGGCTGACGCACGGCATCGCCGCAGGGCTCGCCGCCGAGCGCGACGCTTTCGCCACCGCGGTCGTCGACCCGGACGGCGGCAAGACCGGAATCCGCGAATTCCTCGAGAAGAAATCGCCGCCCCTCCCGATCCGCCGCGACGGCGTCTTCGTCGACGGCGAGCATATGGGCCGTGGCAGCGCGCTCGAGGCGATGAACCAGTTGCTCCCCGTCGGCGCGGCGTTCTTCCCCGGGGTGCAGGCAATCCCTAGCCACCAATACGCCTTCGGCATCGCCCGCGACGCCGACACCGGCGCACCGCGCTTCGGCCACCCCGCGAGCCATGAGCGCGAACTCATCGTCCCGGTCGACCGCCCCGCGCCCAACGACGCGCTCGTCTACATGCTGAGCTCGGAGGTCAATTTCAACGATATCTGGGCGTTGACCGGCATTCCGGTGTCGCCGTTCGAGGGGCATGAGAACGACTACCAGACCACCGGATCGGGCGGCGTCGGGCTCGTCGCGGCGCTCGGCTCCGAGGCGCGCGCCGAGGGGCGGTTGAAGGTTGGCGACCTCGTCGCGGTCTATTCGGGGACCAACGACCTGCTCAGCCCCCAGGTCGGGCGCGATCCGATGTTCGCCGACTTCGCGATCCAGGGGTACGAGACGCCGACCGGGAGCCATGCGCAGTTCCTCACGGTGCAGGCACCGCAGCTCCACTCCGTCCCCGGCGACCTGACGCTCGAACAGGCGGGGTCGTACATCCTCAACCTCGGCACGGTGTATCGCGCGCTGTTCACGACGCTCGATATCGCGCCGGGCAAGACCTTGTTCGTCGAGGGCGCGGCGACCGGGACCGGGCACGACGCGATGAAGACCGCAGTCAAGTCGGGGCTGGCGGTGACCGGCCTCGTCTCGTCCGAGGCCCGCGCTGATTACGTCCGCAGCGCGGGCGCGACCGCCGCGCTTAACCGCACCGACCCGCGCTTCGCCGCGCTTTACACGATGGTGCCGGAGGACGACCCCGTCGCGTGGGAGGCCGCCGGCCAGCCGCTGGTCGACGAGTATCGCGCGCAGAACGACGGCAAGCTCGCCGATTACGTCGTCAGCCACGCCGGCGAAACCGCCTTCCCGCGCTCGTTCCAGCTCCTCGCCGAGGGCGGCGTACTCGCATTCTACGGCGCGTCGTCGGGCTACCATTTCAGCTTCGTCGGCAAGTCGGGCAGCATCGCTCCTGAGGCGGCGTTGCACCGCGCGAAGATCCGCGCGGGCGAGGCGGTGCTGCTGTTCTACGGCCCGCGCTCGACCGCCTTGCTCGACGAGGTCGGGCTCGAGATGATCGAGGCGGCTCGGACGGTGCAGGCGCGCACCGTCGTCGTCACCACCACCGACGGGCAGCGCGAGTTCATCCAGTCGCTTGGCTTCGAGGACGCGCTCGCCGGGGTCGTCAGCCTTGAGGACATCAAGCGGCGCGAGGGCGGCAATTTCGCGTGGCCCGACGCGATGCCGCGCCTGCCGCAGGCGCGCGACGACATCGAGGCGTTCCGCGCCGCCGTTCGCGACTATCAGGACAAGACGTTGAAGCCGTTCGGATCGGCGGTCGGCAAGCTGCTGCGCTCGCCCGACAATCCGCGCGGTGCCCCCGATCTGGTAATGGAGCGCGCGGGGCAGGATACGCTCGGGGTGACGACCGCGCTGGTCAAGCCGTTTACCGGGCGCGTCGTCTATGCCGAAGACATGGCGCACAGGCGCTACACCTTCTACGCGCCGCAGGTGTGGACGCGGCAGCGGCGGATCGTGATGCCGTCGGCCGAAATCCGCGGGACGCATCTGTGCAATGCCTATGAGGTGACGCGGATGAACGACATGATCGCCGCCGGGCTGCTCGACGTCACCGAGCCGACGATGGTGCCGTGGGAGGGGCTCCCCGCCGCGCATCAGGCGATGTGGGACAATAAGCACAGCGGCGCGACGTACGTCGTCAACCACGCACTGCCCGAGGCGGGGCTGCGCGGGAAAGATGCGCTGCTCGAAGCGTGGGCGGCGCAGCTCGCTCAATAGCCGTCACCCCCGCGAAGGCGGGGACCCTCACCACGAACGGTTGGGGCGATGGGTCCCCGCCTTCGCGGGGATGACGAACGAAGTTTGGAGGATTGTCCGATGGCCACGAAGACCACCACCGCCCCCACCACGATGCCCCTCCGCGTCGGCCGCCTCGCCGGCAAGGTCGCACTCGTCACCGGGGCAGCCGGAAACCTCGGCGGGGAGATCGCGCGGCATTACCTCAACGAGGGCGCGACGGTGGTGTTCACCGGGCGGACGCAGGCGCGGATCGACGCCGCCGCCGCCGCCGCACGTGCCGACACCGGGGCCGACGAGAGCGCGACCTCGACCATCGTCATGGACGGGGCCGATGCCGCATCGTGCCGTGCCGGGATCGCCGAGATTCTCGAGCGCCACGGCCGGATCGACATCCTCGTCAACAACGCCGGGTCGGCAGGACCGAAGCAGCCGCTCGAACGCCTGCCGCTGAGCCGCGCCGACTTGGAAGCGCTTCAGGCCGAGGGGTCGACCGACACCGAGACGGTCGGCGACGCCGCGCGCAACATCCTCGGCGTCGCGTGGAACATGGTCCGCGCCGCGGCGGGCGCGATGGCCGAGGGCGGGTCGATCATCAACGTCTCGACGATATTCAGCCGGACGCATTATTACGGGCGGACCGCGTACACCGTGCCCAAGGCGGCGCTCAACGCCCTGTCACGCGAGCTGAGCCTCGAGCTCGGGCCGCGCGGCATTCGCGTCAACCTCGTGTTCCCCGGGCCGATCGCGAGCGAGCGCATCCGCACGGTCTTTGCCGCGATGGACACGATGCGCGGCGACGATGCCGGGACCACCGCCAGCCAGTTTTTCGACCTGATGAGCTTCGAGCGCAGCGTCGAGGGTGCCCCCCGCGCCAAGACCTTCCCCACCCCGCGCGACATCGCGATGACGTGCGTCTTCCTCGGCTCCGACGAGAGCGCGGCGTTCAATGGCCACGACTTCGAGGTCACTCACGGCATGACCGTCCGCAAGGAATCACGCTCGACGTACCTGTCGCGCCCGACGATGCGCTCGATCGACGGCGGCGGCTTAGGCGTCGTCGTCACCGCGGGGACGCAGGTCGCCGAAGCGGTCGCGGTCGCCCGCGTTCACGCCGATTGCGGGGCCGACGTCCTGCTCGGCTTCATTCGCGAGGTCGAGGCGATCGATGCGCGCCGGATGCTCGGCGATGCGGCGAAGATCACCGTCGTCCAGTTCGACCGCGCCGACCACGACATGATGGACCGCGAACTCGACGCCTTCACGGAGCGCGCTTGCGCGATCACCGGCGCGATAGTCCTCCCGGCGTACGGCGCCGACCACTTCACCGGGACCCTCGCCGACGCCAGCGACGCGGCGGTCGACGCGTTCGTCGACGACGAACTGGTCGGGTCGATCGCGGTCGCGCGGACGTTGAGCCGTTACTGGAAGCGCCACGACAGCCTCGTCCACGACCCGCGCTTCATCTTCATGGGCAACGGCAGCGACGGCGCGGACGACATCTGGACCAACTTCCACCGCGCGATGATCGAGCAATTGGTCCGCGTCTGGCGCGACGAGAGCGAGGTCGACGTCAGCCACGGTCGCCGCCGTCAGCTCGAATGGGGTAACCAGATCGTCCGCTTCGGCAACACCGAGCCCGAGAACCTGCCGTTCGCGGCGGGACAGGCGGCGCGGACCCTGCTCAAGGAGCGCAAGATTCATTCGGTCAACCTGTACCTGCCGCCGTCGATCGGCGACGCGACCGGCGCGCGCAAGGCGATGGTCGGGTTCAGCGAGAACATCACGGGGCTCCACCTCGGCAAGGTCGCGCTGATTACGGGCGGCTCGGCCGGCATCGGCGGGCAGGTCGCACGCCTCCTCGCGCTGGCGGGAGCGAAGGTGATGATCGTCGCCCGCCGCGAGAGTGAACTGGCGACCACCCGCGCGCGGATCGTCGGCGAGCTCGAGGACGTCGGTTTCTCGGGCGTCGAACGCCGGGTGCGGACGCTCAGCGGGATCGATGTCGGCGATCTCAAGACGCTGCAGCGCGCGGTCGACGAGACGATCAAGGCGTTCGGGCGGATCGACTACCTCATCAACAACGCCGGGGTGTCGGGGGCCGAGGAGATGGTCGTCGACATGAGCGTCGATGCGTGGCGGTACACATTAAACGCCAATCTCATCTCGAACTATGCGCTGATGCACATGGTCGTGCCCGGCATGAAGGCGCAGGGCAACGGCTATATCCTCAACGTTTCGAGCTACTTCGGCGGCGAGAAGTATCTCGCGGTCGCCTATCCCAACCGCGCCGACTACGCCGTGTCGAAGTCGGGGCAGCGGGCGATGGCCGAGACGATGGGGCGCTTCCTCGGCCCCGAGGTCCAGATCAACGCGATCGCCCCCGGACCGGTCGACGGCGACCGGCTCGCCGGGGTCGGCGGGCGTCCGGGGCTGTTCGACCGGCGCGGCAAATTGATCCTCGAGAACAAGCGGTTGAATTCGGTCCACGCCGCGACGGTCAAGGCGATCCGCCGCGGCGTCCGGGTCGAGGCGGTGCTGTCGCGGCTCGCGCGCAACGACATCGCCCAGATGGCGCACGACACCAACAACCCGCGCGAACTCCGCGATCTCGCGCTCGACTGCGCCCGCGCCGGGACCGACGACTGCACATGGGGCCGCTTCCTGATGACCGAAAGCATGGCCAGGCGCCTCGTCGCGCGGCTCCGGCTCGGCAGCCATTTCCTCGACTCGCCGCTGCTCGCGGGCAAGCCCGACGACGGCTGGCTGCTCCGCGTACCCCCCGACGATATTGCCTTCCTGCCGCCGAAGCAGATCGCGGTCGAGGCGGCGAAGGTCGGCAACGGCGTGCTGTCGCTCCTCCACCTCGGCAAGATGCCGACCGAGTCAGAAGTCGCGCAGGCCACGGTATTCTTCCTCGCCGACCGCGCGGTCAGCGGCGAGACCTTCATGCCGTCGGGGGGCCTCAACGTCGAACGCTCAAATACCGAGCGTGAATTGTTCGGCTCACCGAAGCAGGAGCGCCTCGACCAGATGCGCGGGCGGACGGTGTGGCTGATCGGCGAGCACCTCGTCGACTATCTCGCCGAGACCGCGCGCGCCTTCGTCGAACAATGCGGCGTCGCCAAGGTCGTGCTCGTGACGCGGACGGCGGCGGGCGCGGCGGCGATCACGGCACACCTCGCCGACCTGCCGCAGGGGTCGATCGTCAGCCAAATCTGCGACGGCGAGATCGAGGTGTGCCTCGACGACGCGCGGACGGTGTGGGGCGCGCCGACGACGATCGTCTCGACCCCGTTTGCCGGACTGCCCGACTATCTTTTCGAGCTCGGCAATTCATTGCCTCCCGAAGCCTTTTCCGAACTGGTTGAGGGCAATCTGACCCATCACTTCCGCGTCGCGCGCAAGGCGTCGCTGATCGACCACGCCCAGCTCGTCCTCGTCTCTCCCGACGTGCCGATGGAGCAGAAGGGCCCGGCGTTCGCACTCGCCAATTTTTTCAAGACGACGCTCCACGCGTTCACGGCCACCTTGGCCGTGGAGAACGAGCGGCTGGTCCACGACGTGCCGGTCAACCAGATCAACCTCACCCGCCGCGTGCGGTCGGAGGAGCCGCGCAACCTTGAGGAGCATCTCGAGGAGGTCCGGCGCTTCGCCCGCGCGGTGCTGCTCGCGGGGGCTCCGCTGCCCGACGCCGAGGACAGCCGCTACCGAGCGCGAATTTACCGCGGGACCTCGATTACCGTGTGACATTTGGCAGTGGCCAAACGGCAGTAGCTCCGGCATTAACCAAGACAATCATAATCTTGGGGAGTCGCCTGATGTCGCTACGCCATGCTTTGCTTGCTGCCGCCATGCTTGCCGGAGCCGCCGCGCCGGCGATCGCCACGCAGCAGCCCGACAAGATATTTGTCTTCGGCGACAGCCTTGTCGATGCCGGCAACATCTCGTTTCTGACCAACGGGGCGTATGATCCGCCGTCGAAGGGTTACTTCCCGGGTCGCTTCACCAACGGCCCCGACTACACCGACCTGCTGAGCCAGCGGCTTTACGGCAGCCTGTCGAAGCCGTCGCTGCGCGGTGGCACCAATTATGCGTTCGGCGGCGCGCGCATCGTCAACGACGGCGACGCGATTCCCGACCTGGCCTTGCAGGTCGGCGGCTATCTCGCGGCCGCTGGGCATGTTGCCGATCCGAACGCGCTCTACATCATCAATGACGGCGGCAACGACGTCTATGGCATCGAGGCGGGCAACATCGGCGGTTATGCCAACGTCACCGACTACACCAATGCGCTGCTCGACACGCTCGCGGGAAGCATCGCGACGCTGAGCGCGACGGGCGCGACGCACATCCTCGTCACCGGGATCCCGAACGACGACGCGACCGCCTTCGCCCTCGACGCCCTCGTCCAGGCGCGTCTCGACGCGATCGAGCCGGGCTTGACCGGCACGACGCTCGAACGATTCAGCTACAACAGCTTCTTCACGCAGCTTCAGGCCGATCCCAAGAAGTTCGGTGTCGCGCCGTTCACGCACCTCCCGACCGATGGCTGCTTCAACCACCTGTCGCCGCCCGCAACCCAGGACTGCAGCGGGTATTTCTCGGTCGACGGCATCCATCCGATCGCGCCGATCCAAGCGGCGATCTTCCGCGAGGTCGCGCACATCACCGGCATCGGCACCGTTCCCGAGCCCGCGAACTGGGCGCTGATGATCGCCGGCTTCGGGCTGGTCGGCACCGCGCTCCGCCGCCGTCCGGCAACCTCGACGATGGCCGCAGCGTGATCGCCGCCGTCGTTCTCGTCGCCGCTGCGACCGCCGCAGTCACCCTTCCCGGCGGCACCGTCGCGACCGACGTCAAGGTCGGGACCGGCGCGCTCGCGGTGCCGGGCAAGACCGTCACCGTCCATTACACCGGCTGGCTCGACGTCGCCGGCAAGCGCGGCAAGAAGTTCGACTCGTCGCGCGACCACGGCCAGCCGTTCAGCTTCCCCCTCGGCGGCGGGCAGGTCATCCCCGGCTGGGACGCAGGCGTCGCGGGGATGAAGGTCGGCGGCAAGCGCGTCCTCATCATCCCGGCAGCCCAGGGCTACGGCGAGCGCGGCGCGGGCGACGACATCCCGCCGGGGGCGACCCTGATCTTCGACGTCGAGCTGCTCGGAGTCGAATAGCCTTCCGATCCTCCCCGGCTTCGGGGAGGATCAACCCTTCCCGTTCCGCCCCACCCCTGCTAGCCAAGGGCAACGCCGCGACGACGGCGGTCCTCGGGGAGAGACGAATGCCGGAATCCGCACGGATCGCCGATCGCACCGAGCGCGTCGGCGGACCCTATGCCTGGTACGTCCTCATCGTTTTGATGGTCGTCTACGTCTTCAACTTCATCGATCGCTCGATCCTCACCATCCTTGGGCCGTACATCCAGAAAGACCTTGGGCTGAGCGATGGCCAGATCGGGCTGTTGTCGGGGACGGTGTTCGCGCTGTTCTACGGGCTATTCGGCCTCGCGCTCGGGCGGCTGGCGGATACGTGGGTACGGACGTGGACGATTGCGCTCGGCCTGTCGATCTGGTCGGGGATGACCGCGCTGTCGGGCTTCGCGACGAGCTTCGGCGCACTCGCCGCCGCGCGCGTCGGCGTCGGCGTCGGCGAGGCGAGCGCGTCGCCCGCCGCCTATTCGCTGATCGGCGACTGGTTCCCGCGTGAGAAGCGCGCGACCGCGCTGTCGATCTATTCGAGCGGCATTTTCATCGGCGCGGGCCTCAGCTTCGCGATCAGCGGCGTCGTCGTCGCCGGGTGGAACAAGGCGTATGCCGGCGGGGCCGCCCCGCTCGGCCTGTCGGGGTGGCAGGCGGCGTTCCTCATCATCGGCATCCCCGGCCTGCTCCTCGCCGCGCTGGTGATGACGCTGCGCGAGCCGCCACGCGGGCTCGCCGACGGGATCCTGACCAAGGGCCCGCGCGAGCCGCATCCGTTCCTCAAGATGTTCGCCGAACTCGGCACGATCCTGCCGCCGTTCACGCTGTTCACGCTCCGCCGCGACGGGGCGACGGGCCGCGTCGTCGGTGCCAACTTCCTCGCCATCGTCTTCGCCATCGCGGCGGCGATCGTCCTAACGCGCTGGACCGACAGCCTCGTTCCCGCCGCCAAGCTCAAGATCTTGTTTAGCGTCGGCGGCACCGCGATCACCTCGAACGCGGTCCAGTGGGCGGCAATGGCGCTCGGCGTCTACGGCGTCTTCGCTTGGTCGCAGTCGCTCAGCGTGCGCGACAAGCCGCTCTATACGCTCGTCTGGAAGACGCCCACCTTACTGCTGGCCGCGCTTGCGGGGACGCTGATCTCGTTCGGCAGCTATGCGATCGGGGCATGGGTTTACATTTACGCCTTCCGCATGCTCCACGCGACCCCGGCGGCGGCAGGCATCGCGCTCGGCCTCGGCGGCGCGCTCGGCGGGCTGATCGGGACGTCGATGGGCGGAATCGTCGGTGATGCGTGGCGCAAGCGCGATCCCGCAGGCCGGCTCAAGGTGTCGCTGCTCGCCTCGATCGTGCCGCTGCCGATCGTCGCCTACGCCTTTTTCACGACGTCGCTGCCGGTGTTCTACGTCTGCTACGCGCTCTATGGGCTGATCGGGACCTTCTGGCTCGGTGGGATCACGACGACGATGCAGGACCTCGTCCTGCCGCGGATGCGCGGGACGGCGGGAGCGATGTTCTTCATGGGCACGACGCTGCTCGGGCTCGGCAACGGCCCGTACATGGTCGGCCTGATCAGCGACGCGACCGGCGACCTGCGCTTCGCCATCCTATGCTCGCTTGGCGGCGCGCCGATCGTCTGGCTGTGCATCGTACTCGCAATCCGCTGGCTTCCTGCTGCCGAGGCAAGCCGCGTCGAGCGCGCCCGCGCCGCCGGCGAACCGATTTAAAGGACCCAAGACCATGAAGATCGCAGACCTGTTTTCCGTTGCCGGCAAGGTCGTCGTCATCACCGGCGGCAGCCGCGGCATCGGCGAGATGATCGCCCGCGCCTATGTCGAGAACGGTGCCAAGGTCTACATCACCGCGCGCAACGCGGCGGTGTGCGACGGGCTCGCCGCCGAGCTGTCGAAGTCGGGCGAGTGCATCTCGATCCCCGCCGACCTATCGAAGATGGACGAGATCGAGCGCTTCGCCACCGCGCTCGAAGCCCGCGAAAGCAGGATCGACGTGCTGTTCAACAATGCCGGGGCGAGCTGGGGCGCGCCGTTCGATTCGTTCCCCGAAAGCGGCTGGGACAAGATCGTCGACCTGAACGTCAAGTCGCTGTTCTTCCTCACCCAACGCCTCGTCAAACTGCTTGAAGCCGCCGGGAGCGTCGACGACTTCGCCCGCGTCATCAACATCGGCTCGATCGACGGGATGCACGTCAGCAATATCGAGACGTACAGCTATGCCGCGTCGAAGGCCGCCGTCCTCCATCTGACCAAGATGATGGCGAAGAACCTCGCGAGCCGCCATATCGCCGTGAACGCGATCGCCCCGGGCTATTTCCCGTCGAAGATGACCGCCGCGATCCCCGAGGAGTGGGCCGCTGCCTCGGTCGCGGCGACCCCGATGAAGCGGATCGGCAATCCCACCGACATGGCCGGCGTTGCGCTCTACCTCGGCTCGAAGGCGAGCGGCTTCGTCTGCGGCAGCATCATCGCGGTCGACGGCGGGTACGCGACGACGGTCTGATCGATCGTCCCCGGCTTCGGCGATCATAAGCCCGAAAATCAGGCACATGCCGCCGCGTTAGGCATGATATCGCGCTGAAAAATCGTGCTGCACCCGCGAAATCCCCCGTTCACCGGCTGGCACGGCCTGTGCTAGGCTATGGTAAAGGGTGGACCCGCGCGCGTGAAAAAAATCGAAGCCGTCATCAAGCCGTTCAAGCTCGACGAGGTTAAGGAGGCGCTCCACGAGGTCGGCGTCAGCGGCATCACTGTCACCGAAGCCAAGGGCTTCGGCCGCCAGAAGGGCCACACCGAGCTCTATCGCGGCGCCGAATATGTCGTCGACTTTCTGCCGAAGGTTCGCCTCGAAGTCGTCGTCGATGACGACCAGGCCGACCGCGTCGTCGAAGCGATCGCCAACGCGGCGCGCACCGGGCGCATCGGCGACGGCAAGATCTTCGTCTCGACGATCGACGCCGCCGTTCGCATCCGCACCGGAGAGCGCGACTCCGACGCGATCTAATCTTTCATCCGTCAAACACCACACCTGAGCGAGGGAACACCATGGCCGAAACCGCAGCATCCGTCCTCGACATGATCAAGGAAAAGGAGATCGAGTGGGTCGATCTTCGCTTCACCGACCCCAAGGGCAAGTGGCAGCACCTGACGATGGTCGCGGGCGTCGTCGACGAGGACATGCTGTCGGACGGCTTCATGTTCGACGGCTCGTCGATCGACGGCTGGAAGGCGATCAACGAGTCGGACATGATACTCATGCCCGACCTCGACGCGACGTACATCGACCCGTTCTCCGCCACCCCGATGCTCATCCTGATCTGTGACATCGTCGAGCCGTCGACCGGCCAGCTGTACGGCCGCGACCCGCGCTCGACCGCCAAGCGCGGCGAGGCGTATCTCAAGTCGACCGGCATCGGGGACACGATCTATATCGGGCCGGAAGCCGAATTCTTCGTCTTCGACGACGTCCGCTGGAAGCTCGGCTACAACGTCGGCAGCTACGAGCTCGACGACATCGAACTGCCGACCAACACCGGCACCAAGTATGACGAAGGCAACATGGGCCACCGCCCGCGCGTCAAGGGCGGCTATTTCCCCGTCGCGCCGGTCGACAGCGCGGTCGACCTTCGCGCCGAGATGGTCTCGACGATGCTCGAAATGGGCCTGCCGTGCGACAAGCACCACCACGAGGTCGCCGCCGCGCAGCATGAACTCGGCCTGACCTTCGGCACGCTGACGACGACCGCCGACCGGATGCAGGTGTACAAGTACGTCGTCCACCAGGTCGCGCACGCCTACGGCAAGACCGCGACGTTCATGCCGAAGCCGATCAAGGACGACAACGGCAGCGGCATGCACACCCACCTGTCGATCTGGAACGGCAAGACCCCGTTGTTCGCCGGCGACGGTTACGCCGGCCTGTCGGAGATGGCGCTGTACTTCATCGGTGGCATCATCAAGCACGCCAAGGCTTGCAACGCTTTCACCAACCCATCGACCAACAGCTACAAGCGGCTGGTCCCGGGCTTCGAAGCGCCGGTGCTGCTCGCTTACTCGAGCCGCAACCGCTCGGCGTCGTGCCGCATTCCGTACGGCACCGGCGGCAAGTCAAAGCGCGTCGAAGTCCGCTTCCCCGACGCAATGGCGAACCCGTACCTCTGCTACACCGCGCTGCTGATGGCGGGCCTCGACGGCATCGAGAACAAGATCCACCCCGGCCAGCCGATGGACAAGAACCTGTACGACCTGCCGCCGCGTGAACTGAAAAAGGTCCCGACGGTGTGCGCGTCGCTGCGTGAGGCGTTGGGGGCTTTGGATCGCTCGCGCGCGATCTTCACCAAGGGCGGGGTGTTCACCGATGACCAGATCGATTCGTATATCGAGCTGAAGATGCAGGACGTGATGCGCTGGGAAATGACGCCGAGCGCGGTCGAGTTCGATATGTATTACAGCTCGTAAGCGGCCTGCGATAAGCGTGGGATTGCCCTTTGCAATCCCGCGCTTATCGCGGACTCGCGTCGAGCCCGGCCGGCGGGGCGGCGGAGCTTCTCCGCCGAACCCGTCCGACGACAGCGGCGGCTTTGCCGACCGCTAGCTTAGCGCTATGTTCCGAGCATGAAGAATGGACAAAGAAGATTTGTCGACCTACGCGGTGTTGCGCGTGATGTCGGTGACGATATCCGCTATGCTCGACTGCTCACAACCTTAAGAAAAGCAGCGCAGGCACAATCATGTCAAAGCGATCTGTCTCAAGCACTTAGCTGCTGCGACGCATTGAAACAATTGCTCTTAAGCCCACGCAAAAGAGGAACGATCGAGCGGTCGTCAATAGAAAGCTCGCTCCTTTTTAATGCGATAACGCTCTACGCTCGCGGCACTTCGACCAGTGGAAAAATGAGCGAACGCGGGCCTATAGATATAAATTCCAAGCTTGATGATAATCAGAGAGATGATCATCAGATATTGTTAAAAATCAGGAATAGAGCGATTGCTCACGTCTATTTAGAAGAGGATGTGGCGGACGCTATCTGGCATCATGAGAATCTTTTTCTAGTCGAGATAGAAGATGGCTGGAAAATAGGTGCTGCGACAAAAAGAGTTCAATTTCACAAGCCCACGCTCGATCGATTATACCGTCAGCTGCCGATTGCTATTGATATTATTTCTGATCTTTGTCGAAAGCATCTGGATCGAGTTACTGTAGTTTTAAGTCAAAACCCGGTGACATCGCAAACTCTGGCCAAAAATCTGATCGATCCGATTGCATTTTTCGGGTCTAGGCAGAACGTGCTCGATGCAGTCGCCGGGCTACCTTTCGGGTTCTCGCGAGGACTGACGAGCTAACGGCTGATCCAGTCGTCAAGCGCTCTATCGCTCAACGCCCGCCTCGCCCCTCAAATCAACCCCGCCAGCGGCGAACTCGGATCTGCATACCGCCGCCGACCCATCCGCCCCGCACCATACGCCAGCCGCCCCGCCTCGACCGCGAGCTTCATCGCGCGCGCCATCGCGACAGGGTCCTTCGCCTCGGCGATCGCGGTGTTCATCAGGACGCCGTCGCAGCCGAGCTCCATCGCGATCGCGGCGTCGGACGCGGTGCCGACCCCGGCGTCGACGAGGACGGGGACCTTCGCGCCCTCGACGATCAGCCGGATCATCACCGGGTTCTGCAAGCCCAGCCCCGAGCCGATCGGCGCACCCAGCGGCATGATCGCGCACGCGCCGAGGTCCTCGAGCTTCTTCGCCGCGATCGGGTCATCGGCGCAGTAGACCATGACGTCGAAACCCTCCTTGACCAGGGTCGCGGTCGCGATGAGCGTCTCGGCCATGTCGGGATACAGCGTCCGCGCCTCCCCCAGCACCTCGAGCTTGACGAGGTTCCAGCCGCCCGCCTCGCGCGCCAGCCGCAGCGTCCGCACCGCCTCGTCGCCGGTGAAGCAGCCCGCGGTGTTGGGGAGATACGTCACCTTCTTCGGGTCGATGAAGTCGGTCAGCATCGGCTTGCCGCGATCGGTGACGTTGACCCGGCGGACCGCGACGGTGACGATCTCCGCCCCCGACGCGGCGACGGCGGCGGCGTTCTGGGCATAGTCCTTGTACTTGCCGGTGCCGACGATCAGCCGCGAGGTGAAGCGGCGGCCCGCGACCGTCCAGCCATCGTCGGGTTCGCCGCCATCCGAGCCGCCGCCGACAAAGTGGACGACTTCGAGCTTGTCCCCGGCCCCGAGCGCTTGGCTCGCGAAGGTCGAGCGCGGGACGATGACGAGGTTGCGCTCGACTGCGACCTTGGCGGCATCGAGCGACAGGTCGGCGAGCAGGCCGGCGATCGTCGTGCCGGGGGCGACGTGGCGGGGGTCGCCGTTGAGGGTGATGTCGATCATCGGTGTCACTCGTTGATCGTCATCCCCGCGACGGCGGGGACCCACCCACATAGCCGGGGTGATGGGTCCCCGCCGTCGCGGGGATGACGGGTTGAATGGGAGGTCATATAGTCCCGGGCATGACCGATGCCAGCACCCTCGTCTATGTTCTCAACGGCCCGAACCTCAACCTGCTCGGCAGCCGCGAGCCCGAGGTGTACGGGCACGATACGCTCGACGACATCGCGATGATGCTGGAGGACCGTGCAGCGACGCTTGGTCTCACCATCGACCTGCGCCAGTCGAACCACGAGGGGCACCTGATCGACTGGCTCCATGAGGCGGGGAGCCGCGAAATTCGTGCGGTGATCCTCAACGCGGGCGCGCTGACGCACACCTCGATCGCGCTCCACGATGCGATCAAGGGCGTGCCGGTGCCGGTGATCGAGGTCCATCTGTCGAACCCGCACGCGCGCGAGGAATTCCGCCACAAAAGTTGGATTGCCCCGGTCGCGCGCGCGACGATCGCCGGGCTTGGACCGCTCGGTTACGTGCTTGCGCTGGACGCGGCGGCGACGTTCTGACACTTAAGCCTTCGGGGTAGACCGAGGGTAACCATGACCGATTCCACCGGACCGATGCAGGTCGACACCAAGCTGGTTCGCGAGCTTGCCGAATTACTCGACTCGACACGGCTGACCGAGATCGAGGTCCAGGACGGCGAACGCAAGATTCGCGTCGCCCGCACTCCCGCGCCGGTCGCGGCCGCGCCCATGTATGCCCAAGCTCCGGCAGCAACCGCCGCCGCTCCTGCCGCAGCCGCGTCCGCCGCACCCGAAGCCCCTGCGGTCGACGATGTCCGCAAGCATCCCGGCCTCGTCCGCTCGCCGATCGTCGGCACCGCCTACCTCACCCCCGACCCCGCCAGCCCGCCGTACGTCACCGTCGGCGCGACCGTGAAGGCGGGCCAGACGCTCCTGATCATCGAGGCGATGAAGGTGATGAACCCGATCACCGCGCCCAAGGCTGGGACCGTCGCGCGCATCCTCATCACCAACGAACAGCCGGTCGAATACGACGAGCCGCTGATCGTGATCGAGTAACCGCGGTGTTCAAGAAGATCCTGATCGCCAACCGCGGCGAAATCGCACTCCGCGTCCACCGCGCGGCGCACGACATGGGCATCAAGACCGTCGCGGTCCATTCGACCGCCGACGCCGACGCGATGCACGTCCGCCTCGCCGACGAGGCGATCTGCATCGGACCGCCATCGGCGACCGACAGCTACCTCAACATCCCCAACATCATCTCGGCCGCCGAAGTCGCGCAGGCCGACGCGATCCACCCCGGCTACGGTTTCCTCAGCGAGAACGCGCGCTTTGCCGGGATCGTCGAGGAGCACAACATCGTCTGGATCGGGCCGTCGCCCGACCACATCCGCCAGATGGGCGACAAGGTCGAAGCGAAGCGCACCGCCGCCGCGATCGGCCTGCCGCTAGTTCCCGGCTCCGACGGCGCGGTCGCCGACGCCTCCGAGGGCATCGCGGTGGCGAACAAGATCGGCTACCCGGTGCTGGTCAAGGCAGCGAGCGGCGGCGGTGGACGCGGCATGAAGGTCGTCCCCGATGCCGCCTCGCTCGCCAGCCTGATGGCGCAGGCCAAGGCCGAGGCGAAGGCCGCGTTCGGCGACGACACCGTCTACATCGAGAAATACCTCAGCGAGCCGCGCCATATCGAATTCCAGGTGTTCGGCGATGGGCTGGGCGGCGCGATCCACCTCGGCGAGCGCGACTGCTCGCTCCAGCGGCGCCATCAGAAGATGCTGGAGGAGGCCCCCTCCCCCGCACTCACCGCGACGCAGCGCGCCGAGATGGGCGAAGTCGTCCGCGCCGCCGTCGCCAAGCTCAAGTACCGCGGCGCGGGGACGATGGAGTTCCTGTACGAGGATGGGAAATTCTACTTCATCGAGATGAACACCCGCCTCCAGGTCGAGCATCCGGTGACCGAGGCGATTACGGGCATCGACCTCGTTCGCGAGCAGATCCGAGTCGCGGCGGGCATGCCGCTGTCGGTGACGCAGGACAAGATCCGCTTTGCCGGGCATGCGATCGAGTGCCGGATCAACGCCGAGGACCCCGCGACCTTCGCGCCGTCGCCGGGCCGGGTGATCGACTATCACGCCCCCGGCGGCCCGGGCGTCCGCGTCGATAGCGCGCTGTATGCCGGCTACCGCATCCCGCCGCACTACGACAGCCTGATCGCCAAACTGATCGTCTTCGGCGACGACCGCGAGCAGTGCCGGATGCGGCTGAAGCGCGCGCTCGAGGAATATGTCATCACTGGGGTCAAGACGACGATCCCGCTCCACCAGGCGTTGCTCGACGATCCCGACTTCATCGCCGGGGATTATTCGATCAAGTGGCTCGAACGCTGGCTGGCGCAGCGCGCGGAGGGGTAGGGAACGCCCGCGCCCGGCTGTCGGTTACCGCTCGGCATCACCGCAGGACACAGCACATGCACGTCGGGTTTATCGGCCTTGGGCAAATGGGCTCGGGCATGGCGAAGTCGCTGATCGCGGCGGGACATGCGGTGACAGTGTGGAACCGCGACGTCGCGAAAGCCGAGGCGATCGAAGGCGCGACCATCGCTGCGTCCCCGGCCGAAGCAGCGAAGGCCGGGATCGTCGTGTCGATGCTCGCCGACGACCACGCGGTCGAGGCGGTGACCTTCGGCGCGGACGGCATCCTATCGGCGAGGCCTGACGTCCTCCACATCTCGTGCAGCACCGTCAGCGTCGCGTTGACCGACCGGCTCGACGCAGCGCACCGCGAGGCCGGGCAGCGCTTCGTCTCGGCGCAGGTCCTTGGACGGCCCGATGCGGCGGCGGCAGGCAAGCTGGTGGTCTTCGCCGCCGGGGCCGATGCCGACATTGACACCGCACGCCCGGTGTTTGAAGCGCTCGGGCCGAAGCTGCTGATCATGGGTGCCGAGCCCGGTATGGCGGCGGCGGCGAAGCTCGCGGCGAACTTCGGCATCGCCGCGCTGACCGAGCTGGTCACCGAGGCGATGGCGATCGCAGGTGCGCGCGGGGTCGAGCGCGACGCGATGCTCGACCTGTTCAACGAGACCAACTTCGGCAGCCGGATCATCGGGGCATACGGTGCAATGATCGCCGCGCAGAAGTTCGAGCCGGTCGGCTTCGCGATGCGCCTCGGCCGCAAGGACGTCGCGTTCGGGATCGCCGCCGCCCCTGACGCCGAACTGCCGCTTGCCCGAATGTTGATCGCGCGGATGGACAAGATCATCGCCGACGGCGGCGGGGACCGCGACTGGGCATCGCTCGGCGGACCGCTGGCATGATCCGCTTTGCCCTCGCACTGGCACTGCTCGCCGCCGCTCCCGCAGGTGCCGCGTCGACGCCCGACACGACGACCGTCCGCATCACGACAAGCGACGGTGCGATCGTCGTCGAGCTCGACCGCAAGGATGCTCCGCTGACGACGGCAAACTTCCTCCGCTACGTCGACCAGAAGCGCTTCGACGGCACGACCTTCTACCGCGCGACGAAGGTCGCCCCCGGCATCGGGCTCGTTCAGGGCGGCGTGCGTGGCGACCCCAAGCGCGTCCTGCCGCCGGTCGCGCACGAGCCGACCACGACCACCGGGCTGGCGCATGGCGAGGGAACGATCTCGATGGCACGGACGACTCCCGGGTCGGCACGCGGCGACTTCTTCATCACCACCGGCCCGCTGTCGTCGCTCGACGCGCACCCGCAGGACACCGGAGACAACGCTGGCTTCGCCGCGTTCGGGCATGTCACCGATGGCATGGACGTCGTCCGGCAGATCCTCGACGAGCCGGTCGGCGATACCGGCGTCGGCGTGATGCGCGGCCAGATGCTGGTCAAGCCGGTCAAGATCGTCAGCGTCCGCCGCGAGTAAGGCTTACTTAGTCGCCTCGACGAACCCGGCGACGGCGTCAAGCAGCCCCGGCGCGAGCGGCAACGACGGGTCGCTATACGTCGCGACGTTGGCAGCGCGGTCGAGCGGCGCAGTCTTGAGCACATGGTTCATACCGGGCACGATGACGAGCTTGGCATCGGGCTTCGCCGCCGCAAGCAGACCGGCGTCGCGCTTGCTGATCTGGAGGTCGGTCGCGCCCTGAACGATCAGGACCGGCACGTTCAGCTTCGCCAGCTCCGCCGCCGGATCGAGCGGCAGCCATGAAATCAGGTACGGCTGGACGCTCGGCCGGAACAGCACGAGCAGCTCGGGGGGCGGCGCGGCGACGAGCTTGCCAGCAGATAGGCTGTCGAGCGTCGCTTCGGCGGGGGCGATCAGCGCCGCGGGCATCGCACCCGCATGAAACTGGCGGCGCAAGACGGCAGATGCAGGCTCGCCCGCCCCCGAAATCGACACGACACCCGCAACCGTGGCCTTCTCCGCTGCCATCGTCGCGATCAGCGCGCCCTCGCTGTGCCCGATCAGAACGACCCGGCTAATCCGGGGGTCGGCGGCAAGGGTTGCGGCCCACTTGGCAGCGTCGGCGACATAGGTCCCGAAGCGCAGTGTCGACTCGTCAAGGTTGACGACCTTGCTCTCGCCGATCCCGCGCTTGTCGTAGCGCAGCGAAGCGATGCCCCGCGCTGCCAGCCCTTCGGCGAGCAACTTGAGACTGTTATTCTGGAGCGTCTGGCTGCGGATGTGGCTGTTGCCGTCGCGATCGGTCGGTCCCGACCCGGCAATGAGAACGACGCCCGGGACTTTCGCATCGCCGTCGGGCAGCAGAATCGTGCCGTGGAGCGTCACCGCGCCATCGACGATCGTCACCTCGCGCGGCGTCGCGGCGATGGCCGACGACGCCAGCAGTGAAGCCATGATGATCGCGATTCCCGTGATGTCAAACCGGCGTCCTCCGCGAGAGCGAAAACGGGGGTTCGGCTGGGGCTGGCTCATGCAGTGAAATTAGCGACCGGCGGCCTCGTCGAACAGTCCTAAATCGCGTTTTGCGGGCAGAGTTCTGCTGGAAACGCCCCCTCCCTCTATTGGGAGGGGGCCGATCGTCGGTTTATTCGTGGCGCGATTTGCCAGCGTTCTTATAGCTGGCGATTTCGACCTTCGTCGCCGGGCGGCCGTCCTTGACGTACTTCCCGCCCTCCTTGGTGACGCCGTCAGACGCACTCGCCGTCGTCGTGCTCGCCGCCTCGGCGGCAAGGGGGGCCGGAGCCTGCGCCGCGGATTCTGCCGGGACCGCGGTCACGCTCGGAGGCGGGGCCTGCTCGGCGGGGGCGACGGCGGTCATCGGTGCAGTCGACTGGGCGTGGGCAATCGTGCCGCCGGCAATCAAGATACCGGCAATAATAAGATTGGCTTTCATCGTCATACTCCTCGAAAAGATGGCCGCGACATTAACAGTGTCATTATCGATACTGGTACGCGGCAGTCCGGTTTGGGGAAAATCATTCGATCTTCCCCGGCAGTACCTCATAATACATGAAACACTCTCGAGCAGATGCGACAATCTATTCCGATGACCGCGTTTCGAGTCCGGTTCATCCTAAAATCGGGTAATTATGTTACCAGCAGCGAGGGATTCCACGATGTCCCTCGCCACGCGGCTCTACTTGTCGTCAGGAGTCGAACAGCGTCCGAAACCGCGACGGCTGCGAGCGCAGGTACTGCGGCGCGGCGTGGACCTTCGCCCCGAGGTGCGCCGCCGCGTGCCACGGCCAGCGCGGATCGAACAGGATCCCGCGAGCGAGCGCGACCGCGTCGGCATCGCCGGTTGCGACAATCGCCTCGGCATGCTCGGGCTCGGTGATCATCCCAACCGCAATCACCGGCATCGACACCGCCGCCTTGATCGCGCGCGCGAACGGCACCTGATAGCCTGGCCCAGCGGTGATCTTCTGGACCGACGTCAGCCCGGCGCTCGAGACATGGATATAATCGCAGCCGCGTGCCTCGATCGCCTTCGCAAACGCGATCGTCTGCTCGACGTTCCAGCCGCCGGGAGCCCAGTCGGTCGCCGAGACGCGGATCCCGACCGGCTTGTGCGCCGGGAACGCGGCGCGGACCGCGTCGAACACCTCGAGCGGGAAGCGCATCCGGTTTTCGAGGCTGCCGCCATACTCATCCTCGCGAACATTCGACAGCGGCGACAGGAACTGGTGGAGCAGGTAACCGTGCGCGCCGTGGAGCTCGATCAGGTCGATCCCGAGCCGATCGGCCCGCCGCGCCGCTTCGACAAATCCGTCCTTGACCCGCGCCAGCCCGGCGGCGTCGAGCGCGACCGGCGGGTGCTCGGTCGGCGAATAGGTCAGCGCCGACGGCGCGACGGTCTGCCAGCCGTCGGGCTCGCCCGGGGTGAGCTGCGCGCCGCCCTGCCACGGCAATTTGGTCGACGCCTTGCGTCCGGCATGGGCAAGCTGGATGCCGACCGGCATCGGCGACCAGCGGCGGATCGCTGCGAGTACCGGAACAAGGGCGGCCTCGTTGGCGTCGGACCATAGGCCGAGGTCGTCGGGGCTGATCCGCCCTTCGGGAACCACCGCGCTCGCTTCGAGGATCAGCAGCCCTGCGCCCGATTGCGCGAGGCTGCCGAGATGCGTCGTGTGCCAGTCGGTCGCGCTGCCCTCGCCGTCGGCCGAATACTGGCACATCGGCGCGATAACGATGCGGTTGGGCAGCGTCAGGCCGCCGAGGTGCAGCGGGGCGAACAGGCGGGAGTCGGGCATCGATAGGTCCTTCGCGATTGGCGGGCACCAAGCGTCACGCACGGCGATAGGTTGCACGGCGCGGGTGGTCTATTAGTCTGGAGGCGGGAGGACCAGCATGACAACGGTCACACGACGGCGCTTTCTCGAAGCGGGAGCGGTGCTCGCCGCGCTCGCGCCGCTGACCGGCGTCGAGGGCAAGCGCAAACCGCCGCGCGATGCGGTCGGGGCGGCGTCGGCGCTCGACCGCGGGCGGACGACGCCAGCTGCGCTGACCGAGGCGGCAATCACCCGCCTCGACCGCGCCAACCCGCTGATCAACGCGGTGTCGCATCCGAACTACGACCGCGCCCGCGCCGCCGCGGCCAAGAACCCCGACGGGCCGCTCGCGGGCATCCCGACGCTGATCAAGGACAATATCGAGCAGGCAGGCCTGCCGTGGACGAGCGGCTGCCGCGCGCTGCGCGACCGCGTCGGCGTCACCGACGCCCCCGGTGTCGCCGCGATCGCGCGCGCCGGACTGGTCTCGATCGGGCGGTCGAACCTCCCCGAATTCGGCCTGCTGCCGACAACCGAGGCGCTGCTGACCGGACCAACGCGCAATCCGTGGCGGCTCGACCGATCGGCGGGCGGATCATCGGGCGGGTCGGCGGCGGCAGTCGCGGCGGGGGTCGTCGCGGTCGCGCACGGCAACGACGGCGGCGGCTCGATCCGTATCCCGGCTTCGTGTTGCGGGCTCGTCGGATTGAAGCCGAGCCGCGCGCGGATGATCGGCGACACCGGGCGCGCCGTCACCGATTTCACCGTCCAGTCGTGCCTCAGCCGGACGGTCCGCGACACTGCGGCGTGGTTCGCGGCGATGGAGCGCCCCGCCGGCGACGCGGTCTACCCCCCGGTCGGGCTGGTCACCGGGTTCGAGGGGCGGCACCTTCGGATCGGGCTCCAGCGCGCATCGGCGACCGGACACGAGCCGCATCCCGATGTCGCCGCGGTGTTCGAGCTCACCGTCCACGAGTTGAAGAAACGCGGCCACCGCATGGTAGATGCGCCGCCAGTTTACGACGGCTCGGCGGTGGCAGCGGCGTTCGAAACGCTGTGGAGCGCGGGAGCGGCCGGGCGGATCAAGGCGGCGGAGGCGTTCATCCACCACAAGCCGACCGCGCGCGATATCGAACCGCTGACGCTGAGCTGGGCGGCGGCAGGGGCTCGCTACGGCGACGCCGACATCGCTCGTGCGACGGCGGCGCTGCAGCTCCTCGAACGGCAATATGCGGCGCAGTTCGCCAACTACGACATGCTGCTGACCCCGGTCCTCGGGTCGCCGCCGCTCGCGATCGGGGTGCTCGATCCGACCAGGCGTTACGCCGATCTCGCCGATACATTGCGGACGTACGTTGCGTATACGCCGATCGAAAATGCGGCGGGCGCGGCGGCGATCGCGCTGCCGATGGGTTTCTCGCGCGACGGGATGCCGATCGGAATGCAATTCACCGCCGAGCCGGGGGGCGAGCGCAAATTGCTCGAACTCGCCTATGAACTCGAGCGCGAGATCGACTGGCACCACCGGCGTCCGCCGATCTGGGTCGGCGGCGCGCTTTGACAGGGGGAACCCAGTGACACGACGGCTCGACCCCGACCTCCTGCTCCGCGCTTACGCCGCAGGGGTGTTCCCGATGGCCGACAATCGCGATGCCGCCGACGTCTTCTGGGTCGAGCCGCAAAAGCGCGGGGTGCTGCCGCTCGATGGCTTCCATCTGCCCGCCCGGCTGGCGCGCGTGCTCAAGTCCGAACGCTTCGGCATCACCGCCGACCGCGCCTTTGCCGATGTCATGGCGGAGTGCGCCGCGCCGGTCCCCGGCCGCCCCGACACGTGGATCAACGCCGACATCGTCGCCGCGTATCGCGGCCTGCACGCGCGCGGCAACGCCCATTCGATCGAATGCTGGCAGAACGGCAAGCTCGTCGGCGGGCTGTACGGGGTCAAGCTCGGCGCAGCATTCTTTGGCGAGAGCATGTTCACCCGCGTCACCGACGCCTCAAAATGCGCGCTCGCGGCGCTGGTCGCTCGGCTGCGCGTGGGCAGCTTCCGCCTGCTCGACACCCAGTTCCTGACCGAACATCTCGCGCGCTTCGGCACCGTCGAAGTGCCGCGCGCCGCCTATAAGGTCTTGCTCGAAGGGGCCTTGGGGACATCCGGAGATTTCGCCGCCTTGGACTGGGACGTCACCGCGCGACCGACGACCAAGGTATCCGGACCCGTATCGGGAAAACGCATCGTGCAGCTTTTGACCCAGACATCGTAGAGCGGGTGCTGGAGCGGGTTAAGCGACGGGCTTTCGGCGAACATCCAGCCTGAGAAGACGCGCTTGACCTTGACCGCGGTCGCTGTCCGAACCTGCGCCGGGGCATCATCGACCTGAAGATACGCCGCGGTCTGCTTCGCTTCCCACGGCGGGGTCGTTTCACACGCGCGGACGCGGATCGTCAGCGTGGCAAACTTGAGCGTGTCGCCGGGGTGCGCGGTAAAGTCCTGCGTCGTGCCGTTGCGTTTGTTGAGCGCGGCGAGAACAACGACGCGCTCTGCCATCGGCGTGACAGCGGTGGCGGCCTCGGGTGCTTTCGCCGGGCGCGCCGCGGGTGCGGAAGGCTTTGGCACCGGAGCGGCGGGCGACGCAGCCGCGACGACCGCCGCCGCCGCAAGCGCAATCATCACTTCGCCGGAGCCGCGCTGTCTGCCGGTGCTGCCGCCGGAGCCGCCTTCGACGCATCGCCGCTGCGGTTGATGAACGACCCCATCAGGCCCATCAGGTCCTGCGCACCTTGCGTATCGGTGATCTCGTCACCGGGCTTGAGCATCGTCGTGTCGCCACCGGGGAGCAGAGAAATATAGCTGCCGCCGAGGATCCCCTCCGACGTGATCGCCGCGCTCGAATCGGTCGGGAACTTGACGTCGTTGGCAACGCGAAGCTGGAGCACCGCCTGGAACGTCTTGGGGTCGAGCCGCTGCGTCGCGACCGTCCCGATCTTGATCCCCGAAACGCGGACATCGGTGCCGACCGACACGCCGGTCGAGTTCGGGAAGCGCGCGGTGACGAGATAGCCCGAACCGCCGCCGCCCGACGTCCGCGCATAAGCGGTCGTGACAAACCAGATCGCCACAAGGACGACGACCAGCCCGACGATCGATTCGACGACGTTTTCCTTAAACAACGCGCGCATCAGTCGGGGCTCCACGCTTCGTAATCACCGGTCGTCTTCGCGCGCGTCGCGGCGACCGCGAGGCTGCCCGACGGGCGATGCGCCAGCGGGGTTCCGGTCGCGTTGGGGATCCACGGCTTCTCCCACACGCGCGCCTTCAGCGGCGCTTCGGCGGGCGTCGTCGCGATCGTCTTGTGGAGCCAGATGTGCCATTCGGGCGGGATCCGGCTTGCTTCGGGCATGCCGTTGTAGATCACCCAGCGGCGCTCGCGGCGGCCGGGCTTCGACATATAATAGACGTTGCCCTGGTCGTCGCGGCCGACCTCGATCCCGGTGCGCCAGCCGACGAGCCGCGTCCCAAGTCCCGGACCGTGCCACCAGGTGAAGATCGACAGGATGCCCATGCGGCGGCGTTACAACCCAAAGCGCCGTGCGGCGCAACCCATATCGACCGCGCGGCAGCCAGCGACCGCGACGTGCGTGTCGTGCGGGCTAATAGCCCAGTGCCGTCTCGGTCGCCGAATCGGCAGCCTGCAGCGTGATACGGGCCGACTGGCGTGCGGTGTCGGTGTCAGCCACGGGATCGACGAGAACGGTGTCGGGGTGGATAAACCGCTGGCCGATCGTGCCCATGCCCTGGGTTCCGACCGACGGAACGATCCACATCACCGCCGCAAGGCCGGCGATCGCTGCACTCGAAGACAGTCGTTGCTTCATGCGAATCCATCTAATTCGCAGCGGCCTCCCCCCGGCACCACTGCAACATTCGTAAACACTCATGCCAAAAAGATGTTGCAACCTAGTGAACACGCAAAAGAATAGTACCGCCGCGAGGCGCTCCGATCAACCCCGGCGTTCGGCGGCAATCGGCTGGACGACGCCGCGCTGCGCCGGACCGATGCCGCGAACATGGTCGCGATAGTCCGCCGCGATGCCGCGGACCAGTGCCCCGACCTCGAAGCGCCACGGCCCAATTTCGGCGAGCGGCGTGACCTCGGCGGCGCTGCCGGTGAGGAACGCCTGTTCGAAACTCTCGAGTTCCTCGGGCCAGATCGCGCGCTCGACGACTTCGATTCCGCGCGCCCGCGCCAGCCCGATCACCGTCCGCCGGGTGATGCCGTCGAGGAAGCAATCGGGGGTCGGGGTGTGGAGGACGCCGTCGCGCAGGAAGAAGATGTTCGCCCCGGTCGCTTCCGCTACCTGCCCGCGCCAGTCGAGCATCAACGCGTCGTCGTAGCCCGCGTCCGACGCGGCGTGCTTCGACATCGTGCAGATCATGTACAGCCCCGCCGCCTTGGCGTGGACCGGTGCCGTGTACGGCGCGGGACGCCGCCACGGCGCGATGTTGAGCCGGAGACCCTTGGTCAGCGCCTCGTCGCCGTAATAGGTGCCCCACTGCCACACCGCGACGGCCATGTGCGGCTTGGTCTTTTGCGCCGCGACGCCCATCTGCTCCGACCCGCGCCACGCGACCGGGCGGACGTAGCAATCGGTGAGATTGTTCGCAGCGACAGTCTCGTTGACCGCCGCGTCGATCTCGGCGCGCGACCACGGCAGGTCGAATCCGAGCATCTTCGCCGAGTCGATCAGCCGCTGGCTGTGTTGCGACAGCGCGAAGACGTTACCATCGTAACAGCGCGCGCCTTCGAACACCGAACTCGCATAATGCAGCGCGTGGGTCAGGACATGGACTTTGGCGTCGCGCCACGGGACGAGCTTGCCGTCGAACCAGATCCAGCCGTCACGGTCATCGAAAGTGGGTTCAAGCATCGCGGATAACGCCTCCCCGGCGCATATTATTACAATTATTCGTTGTGGTGCGTAACATTCAGTGCCATATACGTCAAGATGGCTGACGTAAACTTTGTTCGGGCAGCGCCGGTCGGGGCGTCCCCTTTGTTCCTGCGCGAGGCAGAAATCCGCCGCGGCATCGAACTGCTCTACTTCGGCTACACCAACATGGTCAAAGGCGCCGATGCTCGGCTCGCCGAACTCGGCCTTGGCCGCGCACACCATCGCGCGCTTTATTTCATCGCCCGGCGCCCGGGGATGCCGGTCGGCGACCTGCTCGACCTGCTCAATATCACCAAGCAGTCGCTAAGCCGGGTTCTCGCCGACCTGCAGATGCGCGAACTCGTCGCCCAGACGGTCGGCACGCGCGATCGTCGCCAGCGGATGCTGCGGCTGACCCCGGCCGGAATCGCGCTCGAAACCGAGCTATTCGAATGTCTGCGCGACGGTGTCACGCGGGCCTATGGCCACGCCGGCCAGGCGGCGGTCAGCGGCTTCTGGACGGTGCTGACCGGGCTTATACCGCCGGGAGATCGACCGCTGATCGAGGCGCTGCAAGTAGCGGAATAGCCGGTTCGCCGACGACCGGCGCGGCGCGATACGGTAGCCGCCGCGCCCATGTCTCTGCCTGCGCGAGCCGCGTATCGAGCTCTTTCATCGTTGCCGACAGATCGGCGCTGTCGTCGGCGAGCCAGACCCGCGCGACCGTCAGATACATCGCCGTCAGCGCCTGGACGCGCAACGGCCCGAGCAGCCCGCCCGTCGCGACTCCGGCGGCATCGGCGATCCGCGCGATCGATACCGGGAGCGACAGCAGCATGAACGCGGCGAGGCCCGGGTCGCGCCGGGCGGCGTCGGCCAGCTCGATCGCACCCGCGCGCTGCGGCTGTGCCGCGTCGAAGCGCTCCATCAGCAGCGTGAACAGCCGGTCGCGGACGCTTGCTCCCGAATCGGCTCCGGCCTCGCCGAGCGCGGCGTTGTCGAGGCCTCGGCCGTAATGGCGCAGCGCCTCCCACCGGTCGGCAGCGACCGCGGCAACCGCGCCGGTCGACACCCCGGCTACGAGCGCGACCGCATCGATCCGCGCGCCCGCCCAACCGTCGCGAGCGATCACCGTCATCCAGGCGTCGAGAATGTCCATGGAGTCGGTCCTACACTTGATCATTACCGCTGCGAATGCGGCAATCACGAACGCGACAGGTCCGCGTCCGCGCCAACCAGCGGCGTTACGCCTCGCCGACGGTGTCGAGCAGCGCCGCTTCGATCGCCTCGGCGGGAGACTTACCCGCCCACAGGACGAACTGGAACACGGGGTAAAAGCGCTCGCACTCGTCGATCGCAGCGTCGACGAGCATCTCGGCCTGCCCGATCGTTAGGTCGACGTCCTCGTCGTCCTCGAGGCTGTCGAGCAGCGTCGCGTGGCGGAACAGCACGGTGCCGTCGGCCGCCCACATCTCGAAATGGCCGATCCACAGCTGCTCGTTGATCAGCCCGAGCGTCTCGTACATCACCGCGCGCTTGGCTTCGGGGACGCGGATGTCGGGCATCGCGATGAACTGAAGGACACGCTCGTCCTCGCGCCACAGTGCGCGCAGCTGGAAATTGGCCCAGCTCGCGGCGACCGATGCAGTGATTTCCTCGTCACCGGTCCGCTCGAACGCCCAGCCGTGCGCGTTGAAATAATGTTCGAGCATGTCGATCGGCGCGGCGGGCGCGGATTCAAAGCTGACATCGAGTTGCGTCATGCGCCCCAGCTCCTGCTCGCCGCCGTGCCGGCACGCTGGCGGGGCCCGCCACATGATGCAAGCAATGAATCGCGGCGACCCACCAAATGATGTGGGTAACTAGACAATCGGCGCGCTGCCCCCGGCGGGAGCGGCTGCCGGCGACGGGTTCGCCGACCCCATCGCGGCGCGAAGCTCGGCGAGTTCGGCCTTGAGCGCCTCGGCATCGGCGCGCGCGGTCGCCGCCATCGCCTTGACCGCTTCGAACTCGTCGCGGTCGACCATGTCGAAGCCGCCGACAAGTTCGCGCACACGACCGCGGATCATCGTCTCGACCTCGCGGCCGACGCCCGCCATCGTTCCCATCGCCGAGGTGGCGACCTTCGACAGATCCTCGAAAACCCGGTTTTGCGACTGCATCTCGTCACTCCTCATTCGTCGGGTATTTGGGCGTCCGAGGTGCCATCGTCAACGTTGTGCGGTGCACGCTGTGCGGCGATCAGGAATTCGACGTTGCCCTCGGGCCCGGTGATCGGGCTCGGGACGATGCCATCGACGTGCCAGCCCTGCCCCGCAACCCACGCCGCGACCTCGGCGCAGACCCGCTCGTGGATCGCGGGATCGCGGACCACCCCGCCCTTGCCGATCTCGCCGCGCCCCGCCTCGAACTGCGGCTTGATCAGCGCCATCAGTCGCGCGGCGGGAGCGGCGAAGGTCAGCGGTACGCCAAGCACCTTCGCCAGTCCGATGAAGCTCGCGTCGCAGACGATCAGGTCCACCGCCACCGGGATATGCTCGGCCGTCAGGATGCGCGCGCTGGTTTGTTCGAGCACCGTGACGCGCGCGTCGTCGCGCAATTTCCACGCGAGCTGGTTGGTCCCGCTGTCGACCGCGAAGACGTGGCGCGCGCCGCGCGTCAGCAGCACATCGGTGAACCCCCCTGTCGACGAGCCGACGTCGATCGCGGTGACCCCCGCGACATCCCAGCCGAAATGGTCGAGCGCGTGTGCGAGCTTGACCCCGCCGCGCGACACCCAAGGATGATCGCGCCCCTTGACCGTCAGCACGACGTCGTCGGCGACCACCTGCCCCGCCTTGTCGACCTTGCGGTCCCCGGCGAAGACCAGCCCGGCAAGAATCAGCGCCTGCGCGCGCGTCCGCGATTCGGCAAGGCCGAGGGTGACGAGCAACTGATCGGCGCGGGTCTTGCTCATCGCCGGCTCAACGCCGCGGCCGCGCCCAGAAATAAAGGCCGATCGCGGCGGCAAGCGCGACGACGACGAAGCCGCTGGCAAGGCCAAACGCGACATGCGTCGCGACCATCATCGGCATCAAACGTCGCCGCTCAATATTTCGTCGCGGCGGGCGCGGCGGAGAAGCGGACGCGAGTCGTCGTCGATGCCGCGCGCGAGACCGCGGACGATTGCAGCGGTGACCGCGGCGAAAACGGCAAAGCCGATCACGAGGGCCGCGACCTGCACGAGCGCGGCGCGCGGCAGATTTCCGGTCCCGGCGAAGGCGGCGATCATCGGAAGCACGAGCCCGACACCAAGGACGCTCGCAGCCATTGCCCCAAGGATGCTCGAAATCTGTTCGAGCACGCCGAAGACGAACTTGCGGCGGCCGCGCTCGGCGGGGGTTTCGTGGGTCATGGACGTTTGATAGCCGGTCGGGGGTGGTTCTGCCAGCGACCGCACAGGGCTGTGCAGCGCCGAAAATCCTGCGCTACACTGCCGCCATGATCGCGAACCTCGCCACCGTCGCCGCTGCCGTTTCGGCCGCCGCATCGGCGACGGCGGCGTTCGGCGCGCTCGGCCAGGTCCGCAAGTCGGCGCAGGGCAGCGAGGCGAACGCGTATCTCCAGCTGATGGACCGCTATTCCGCGCCCGAAATGCGCGAATCGATCGTCGCGCTGGCGAAGCTGTGGCGCGTCGCGCAGGCGCGCAACGAGACCGTGCTCCGGACCTATCTGCACCTGCTCGACGCCGACAAGATCGTCGCCGACACGCTGTTCAGTCATTGCCGGCGGGTATCGTCGTATTTCATCGACACGACCCGGCTTTACACTGCCGGGCTGATCTCGAAGAAAGTCTTCGTCCTCGCCGTCGCCCATCCCGGCCTCAACACCTTCTACGAGGTTGCCGTCCCGCTCAACGAGCACAAGGCGGGCGGGCATAATTCGGTGTGGGCGCAGAAGGAATTGAAGAAGATCATGCCGGCGCACGGTGAGGGCATGTACTGAGTAGTCGACCCGGAAATAGCGGTTCGGGCCGGTCCAGTCAGACCGATCCCGAAATCGCCAGGTCGAAACACGGTGCCCGGCTAGCAGATACCCGACCGCGCGGGGTGCGGTATTGGACCGATCGCGACAATGAAGACGGCTATTTCTCGAGAGCTAAGCCGGCGGGGGACGGGCCGATCACAAATCCAGCAGTCCTTGCCGGTTTGATCCCGGCATTGCGGAGTCGTGTCTGGGCGGGGCTGATCCTCGCACTCGCATCATGCCTGCTGTCGATCGCGCTCCGACGCCTGCTCGACCGGATTTTCCCGGTCGGCTTTCCGTTCATGATGTTTTTCCCGTCGGTGATGGTCACGACATATTTTGCCGGCACCCTGCCGGGATTGGCGTGCACCGGGCTATGTACCGTCGCGGTCTGGTACCTGTTCACGCAACCGTACAATAGCTTCGCGCTCGACACCGGCACCGCGCTGGCGCTGGTGTTGTTCGTGCTGGTGGCGGGTCTGATCGTGCTGGTTCTCAGCCACATGCGGGTCGTCAGCGAGCGCCTCGACACCGAGCGGCGAAAGTCGACGCAGCTTTATGAACGTGAACGCGTGCTGTTCCAGGAACTGCAGCATCGGGTCGCGAACAACATGCAATTCGTTGCCAGCCTGCTCCATCTACAACGGCAGCACATGCCGGACGATGCTACGGATGCCGCCCGAGCACTCGACGAGGCCTCGCGCCGTATTCAGGTCATGGCCCGCGTCCATCGCCGCCTCTACGACGCCACCGCCGCCGATACGCTGCTCGGCGCATATCTCGCCGAAGTTCTCGGCGAGGTCATCGACGCCTCAGGCGTTACGGGCATCACCTGCAAGTTCGATGTTCTTCCCGTCCGCTTCGATATCGATCGGCTGATGCTGTTGTCGCTGATCACCACCGAAGTCGTGACCAACTGTCTCAAGCACGCGTTCGGCGGCCGGAGCGATGGCACGATCTTGATCGGGCTGCATCGGCTCGGCGCGACCGAACTCGAGCTGACGATTACAGACGACGGCTGCGGGATCGCCGCTGGCGATCAGTCGCCCAAAGCCGGACTCGGCACGCGCATCCTCAAGGGCCTGGCGACGCAACTCGGCGGACAGATCAGCATGACCAGCAACGCCGGGACGATCACGCGGCTGAGGTTTCCGCTGCGCGATGCGCAGATCGCCAGCGACTAGCGACCGCGCACCAAGATGATCGCGATCCCGCTGCGCGACGTCGACCCTTAAGCCCGAACGCCCTCGACCACGCCGACGCTGTTGTGGCGCAACGCCGACAACACCGTGCTGACGATGTGCTCGGCATCGAGCCCCGCAGTCGCATACTGCGCCACCGGACCGTCCTGGTCCTGGAACACGTCGGGCAGGCGCATCGTGCGGATCTTGAGGTCGCCGTCGGTCAGGCCTTCGTCGCTGGCAAACGTCAGGACGTGCGCGCCGAAGCCGCCGATCGCGCCCTCTTCGATCGTGACGAGGACGTCGTGGCTCAGCGCGAGCTTGCGGATCAGTGCTTCGTCGAGCGGCTTGGCAAAGCGCATGTCGGCGACGGTGGTTGACAAGCCGCGCCCGTCGAGGTCGTCGGCAGCGGCCATCGCTTCCTGCAAGCGGCAGCCGAGCGACAGGATGGCGACGGTCTTGCCCTCGCGGACGATCCGACCCTTGCCAATCTCGAGTTCGACCGGCGGGTTGGGCAAGGCGATGCCGGTGCCCTCGCCGCGCGGATAGCGGACCGCCGACGGGCCGCTGTCGTGGCGCGCCATCGTGTGGACCATGTTGACGAGTTCGGCCTCGTCCGACGGCGCCATGACGACGAAATTCGGCAGCGTCGACAGATACGTCACGTCGAACGACCCGGCGTGGGTCGCGCCGTCGGCCCCGACCAAGCCGGCGCGGTCGATCGCGAAGCGGACCGGCAGGTTCTGGATCGCGACGTCGTGGACGACCTGGTCGTACGCGCGCTGAAGGAAGGTCGAGTAGATCGCCGCGAACGGGCGCATCCCCTTCGCCGCCATGCCCGCGGCAAAGGTCACCGCGTGCTGTTCGGCGATGCCGACGTCGAAGGTTCGGTCGGGGAACTTCGCCTCGAACTTGTCGAGCCCGGTTCCCGACGGCATCGCCGCGGTGATCGCGACGATCATCGGATCGACCTCGGCCTCTGCGATCAGCTGCTGGGCGAAGACGTTCTGGTACTGCGGCGCCTTCGGCTTCGACTTGACCTGCGCGCCGGTGATGACGTCGAACTTCTGGACGCCGTGATACTTGTCCGCCGCCGCCTCGGCCGGAGCATAGCCCTTGCCCTTCTGCGTCACGACATGGACGAGGATCGGCCCTTCGGCGGCGTCGCGGACATTCTCGAGCACCGGGATCAGGTGGTCGAGGTTATGCCCGTCGATCGGCCCGACGTAATAGAAGCCGAGCTCCTCGAACAGCGATCCGCCGCTCGCGAGCGTGCGGACATATTCCTCGGCGCGCTTCGCGGTGCGCTGCATGTTCGGCCCGAGCGTACGCTTGGCGAGCAGCTTGGCAAGGTCGCGGAGCTCGAGGAACGGGCGCGACGAATAGATGCGGGCGAGATACGCCGACAGCGCGCCGACCGGCGGCGCGATCGACATGTCGTTGTCGTTCAGGATGACGACGAGCCGGTTGCCCGCGGCTTCGGCGTTGTTCATCGCCTCATACGCCATGCCCGCCGACATCGCGCCGTCGCCGATCACCGCGATCGCCTTGCCCGGGCGATCGGCGAGCTTGTTCGCCACGGCGAAGCCGATCGCCGCCGAGATCGAGGTCGACGAATGCGCCGCGCCGAACGGGTCGTACTCGCTCTCCGACCGCTTGGTGAAGCCCGACAGGCCCTGCGGCGCGCGGAGCGTACGGATACGGTCGCGGCGGCCGGTCAGGATCTTGTGCGGATACGCCTGGTGGCCGACGTCCCAGATCAGCGTGTCCTCGGGCGTGTTGAAGACATAATGCAGCGCGACGGTGAGTTCGACGACGCCGAGTCCGGCTCCGAGATGCCCGCCGGTAACGCTGACCGCGTCGACGAGTTCGGCCCGCAGTTCAGCGGCAAATTGAGTCAGGTCGGCGCTGTCGAGACGGCGAAGATCGGCAGGCGTGTCGACGGTATCGAGAAGCGGTGTAATCGGGCGTTGGCTCACGCGGGGCACCTGCGAAAAGGTCCAAGGTAAATTTCCGGGTAGCGCCTCGCGGCCGCAATGTCGAACCCGATCGGGTCGCGGCTCCGCGGATTCACCGCGATCCGATGCGACTCAGCCACATGCAGCGCAAGTTCCGCGCACCTCGATGACTGGCCGCGTGGGCGTGAACCCCGCCGCCGACGCTGCGCCGCGAACCTGGTCGGCAGCGCGGTCGTCGTCGATGTGCGTCGTCCGGCCGCAGGTATCGCAGACAAGGAAAATGCAGTCGTGGCGGCAATCGGGGTGGGCGTTGGCGAGATAGGCGTTGCGGCTTTCGACCCGCCTCGCGACGTTGGTCGCGACGAAGAGATCGAGGATCCGGTAGACGCTGTTCGCCGCGATCCGCCGCCCGAGCGCGACCGAAACCGCATCGGCGATGTCGTACGCGCTCGCGGGCTGATCGAACCGCGCGAGAATTTCGAACACCGTCGCGCGCATATCGGTCCATTGCTCGCCGCCCTTGATGACGGCGGCAGCGGCGGCGGCGGCGAGTTCCGGGCCGGCGTGGTCGTGATGAGCTTCGGCGGTGGTGACGGTCGTGAGCATGGCAGGATCCTGTTACCCACGATATCGGCCTTCCGCAGCGCTTCCGCAACTCACCCACAAGCCGAACCGCGACGCGGTGACGGCTTGGCGGCGCGCGGCGGCGGGGGCATAGGGCGCGCATGGCTACTGTTGCACTGCCCTTCCCCGCGACCGCACCCGCGACGCGCGCGCACCCGAAAGCCATTGCCGCATGGCTATTTGCGGTTGCCGCGCTCGTGTTCGCGATGGTCGTCGTCGGCGGCATCACCCGCCTGACCGAGTCGGGACTTTCGATCGTCAAATGGAACCCGATCGGCGGCATGGTCCCGCCGCTGAGCCGCACCGAATGGGACGCGATGTTCGCGCTGTACAAGGCGAGCCCGCAGTATCAGCTGGTCAACAGCGGCATGACGCTGTCGGCGTTCAAGGGCATCTTTTTCTGGGAGTGGCTCCACCGGCTGCTCGGCATGTCGATCGGCATTGTCTTCGCCGTACCGCTGGCGACCTTCGCCGCGCTGCGCTGGATTCCGCGCGGCTATGGCTGGCGACTGGTCGCGTTGCTCGCGCTCGGCGGGCTGCAGGGCGCGGTCGGCTGGTGGATGGTCGCGAGCGGGCTGGTCGACCGGCCGTCGGTCACACACGAGCGGCTCGCGGTGCATCTGGTCAACGCGCTGATCCTGATGTCGGGGTGTATCTGGACCGCGCTGAGCCTGCGGGAGAGCGTACTTGAGGTGCCCGTCAAACGGCACCCGGTTGCAGCCCGTCCAACCGTCTGGATCGTTCCCTTCCTCGCACTCCTTACCGTGCAGATCGTCTGGGGCGCCTTCACCGCCGGCCTCCGTGCGGGACACGCCTCCGACACCTGGCCGCTGATGTTCGACCAGTGGGTCCCTCCCCTCGCGAGCATCATCGACGACCCCGTCTCGGTCCAGTTCGTCCACCGCACCCTCGCCTACGCCGTCGCGCTCGCCGCGCTCGCGGTGGCCACCGTCACCTTCCGCGCCGGGGCGGGACGCCGCGCGATGGCGATGGGCGTGCTGATCGTCCTGCAAGTCGCGCTCGGCATCGCAACGATCGTCCACGGCGTCCCGATCGCCCTCGCCGCCGCGCACCAGGCGTGCGCCGCGTTGCTGCTGGCGAGCACGATCTGGACCGCTCACTGGTCGCTGCGCGGCGGGCACCGGTCGCTGCGGGGCGCGCGCCGATGACCGCGCGCAATGTTCTCGGTGGCCCGCTCGAGGTCTGCTCGACCGATCCGCTGACCGGGTGGAAGCGCGACGGCTGCTGCGACACCGACGCCGCCGACCGCGGGCTCCACGTCGTCTGCGCGGTCGTGACCAACGATTTCCTGTCGTTCTCGAAGGATGCGGGCAACGACCTGTCGACCCCGCGCCCCGAATATAATTTCGCCGGACTCCACGACGGCGACCGCTGGTGCCTGTGCGCGGCACGGTGGGAGGAGGCGCGCGTCGCCGGTTTCGCCCCCGGCGTGATCCTCGAAGCGACCCACGAACGCGCGCTCGAAGTCATCCTGCTCGGGCACCTCCAGGCGCATGCCGAACCTGCGGTATCATAATACCACCGGCTAAACGCGCCAATTTCCTTGCATTCCGGGACCGTTTCACCGATAGACCGCGCACCTTAATTATCGGACACCCCCATGCTCTCCCGGATGACCGCCTCGGCGAAGCCCGCCGAAGTCGACAAGAAGTGGCTGCTGATCGACGCCGATGGCCTCGTCGTCGGCCGTCTCGCGTCGCTGATCGCCAACCGCCTGCGCGGCAAGCACAAGGCGAGCTTCACCCCGCACGTCGATTGTGGCGACAACATCATCGTCATCAACGCCGAGAAGGTCCGCTTCACCGGCAACAAGGCGAAGAAGAAGATCTATTACCGCCACACCGGCTATATCGGCGGCATCAAGGAAATTACCGCCGACAAGATTCTGGACGGCCGCTTCCCCGAGCGTGTGCTCGAAAAGGCCGTCGAGCGGATGGTCCCGCGCGGCCCGCTCGGCCGCCAGCAGATGCGTAACCTGCGCATCTTCAAGGGCTCGGAGCATCCGCACACCGCACAGTCCCCCGAAGTCCTCGACGTCGCGGGCATGAACCTCAAGAACACCATCGGCCGGACCGGGTCCACGATGACCCCCGCCGCAACCAGCACCACGGGTGAAGCATGATCGACGACAACCGCCAGTCGCTCGCCGATTTGGGCAATCTTCAGGTCCACGACGCGACGACCGCTGCCGCCGCGCTGCATAACGACGGTGTTTCCGCCGCGCCGCTGCGCGAGCAGATCATCGACGCGCAGGGCCGCGCCTACGCCACCGGCAAGCGCAAGAACGCGATCGCGCGCGTCTGGATCAAGCCGGGTTCGGGCAAGATTCTCGTCAACGGCCGCGACCAGACCGAATATTTCGCGCGTCCGACGCTCCGCCTCGTGATCAACCAGCCGTTCGACGTCGCCGAGCGCCGCGACCAGTACGACGTCACCTGCACCGTCAAGGGCGGCGGCCTGTCGGGCCAGGCCGGCGCGGTCAAGCACGGCATCTCGCAGGCGCTCACCCGCTTCGAACCCTCGCTCCGGTCGGTCGTCAAGCACGCCGGCTTCCTGACGCGCGACCCGCGCGTCGTCGAGCGGAAGAAGTACGGTAAGGCGAAGGCGCGTAAGAGCTTCCAGTTCTCGAAGCGGTAACGCGAAGCCGCGGCGACGAAAATAGGGCACGAACGCACCTCGCGTTCGTGCCCTTTTTCGCGACTCCCGGCGAGCCGGCCGGCGGGGCGGCGGGTCTCCCCCGCCGAACCCGTCCGACGAAGGGCGCGGCTTTGCCGCGACCCTCGCTATGCTTTCCAAACCTACCCCACGGCGGCCTTGCACCGTAAAGGGCGACAGTCAGGCAATGCAGCCTCTCGATTTATGTAAGCCTGGGTTTCACGAACACACTCTCCCGACGATTCACGGAAGGGCCTAACTGCTTGTGCCGGGTCAGCAATGGCTCACCCCGACCAAGAGCAGGCGCAATGTCCCTTATCCACACCCCAACCGTCAAAGATGCCCCTGCCGCCTCCCAGTCGATGCTCGCAGAGACCGAAAAAGGGCTCCCCGCTTCGTCGTCCAAACTGGAGTCGGATCGATGACGATAGCGTCCTACCGCGGAATGGATCGAGCTGCACTCGACACCGCCTATAACAATGTCAGGGCCGACCTGGACTACCAAGCGAGATTGGCCGACTTCAAGGCACGGAGCAACGCGCTTTATCGTGATGCGGCCGTGAGGCGCGACATTGCTTATGGCACCCAACCGCGCCAGCGCTTCGATTGGATGTCGTGCGGTAGAGCGGAGGCTCCAACCTTCGTCTTCATCCACGGCGGTTATTGGCAAAATTACGCAAAGGACGACTTGGCCTTCGTTGCCGCTGGTCCCCTGGCGAGCGGCTTCAATGTTGCGCTCGTCGAATATACGCTTGCACCAGAGGCATCGATGACTGGCATCGTCGGCGAGATCCGGTTGCTGCTCGACTTCCTCAGCGATGGCAAGGGCGACATCGGGTTTCGCGCAAAGCCGGTCTGCCTCTGCGGACATTCTGCCGGTGGCCAACTGGCTGCGCTTCACCGCGAGCATCCAGCGGTGACACGCACGCTTTCGATCAGCGGGTTATTCGAGCTGGAGCCGATCGCTCTTTCCTGGCTGAATGAAAAGCTGCGCCTTTCCCCGGCGGAAGTTGAGTCGTTCAGTCCGATGTATAAGATTGGCGCCGGGGCTAGCGCGATCGTGGCCGTCGGCGACGCCGAGCTCCCCGAGCTCAAACGCCAGTCGCGCGACTATGCAGATGCGCTTGGACTGCACGCGCAGGAGGCCATGTTCCTGAGTCTCGCGGGCCATTCCCACTTTTCGATACTTGATGATTTGTCAGACCCACGGGGAACGATCATGTCCGCAGTCACTGGCCAATTTGCGCCGGACCTCGGCTTATCAACCGCGGTGCCACTACATGTGTAGCATGATGTGTAGCGTGCAATCGGTGCGTAACCCGCACCCCGTCCGCGACGAACCTCCCCTTGGCGCGACCCCTCCCCCACGCGCATAGGGTGCTGCCATGATCCGTTTCCTCAGCCTCCTCCTCGCACTCCTCGCCCCCATCGCGGCGGTGGCCGATGTGCTTCCGAGCGGCGGCAACAATGTCCGCGTCGAGCTCATCGCCGAAAGCGCCGCCCCCGCCCCCGGCAAGCCGGTGACGCTGGCGATCGTGCTGACGCCGAAGCCCGGCTGGCACACCTACTGGTCGAACCCCGGCGAGGCGGGCTTTGCGCCTAAGGCGACGTGGACCGGGGCGACTGCGGGATCATTGCGCTTTCCAGTGCCGGTGACGTTGCTCGTGTCGGGGTTGATGAACTACGTCTATGAAGCGCCTGCGACGCTGCTCGTCGACGTCACCGGCGCGACCGGGCCGGTGAGCGTTAAGCTCAACTACCTCGTCTGCACGACCGAGATCTGCGTCCCCGAGTCCGCCGAGGCGAGCGTCGCGCTCCATCCCGGCGACGGCGCGCCCGACCCTGCCGTCGCTGCGCGCTTCGCCGCCGCGCGCGCCGCGCTGCCGGTGCCGCTCGCGGGCGCACATTATGCGCTCGACAAGGGGCGGTTCGCGCTCGGGGTGCCGGTCGCCGACCCTGCCGGGGTGACCGCCGCCTATTTCTTTCCCGCCGCCGACGGTGCGGTCGACTACTCCAGCCCGCAGGTCGTCAGCGTTGCGGGCAAGCTGCTGCGGATCGAGACCAAGGCCGACCCCAAGGCGCGCGGGTCGATCGATGGCGTCCTGCGCATCGAGCGCGGCGGCAAGGCCGAGGGCTTCGCGCTGTCAGCTAGCCCCGGTTCGGTCCCGGCGGCGGGCGCGGCGGGGAAGCGCGACGGCACCGCCACCGTCTTCGCCACTGCACTTCTCCTCGCGATCGCCGGGGGAGTCATCCTCAACATCATGCCGTGCGTCTTTCCGATCCTCAGCCTGAAGGCGCTGAGCCTTGCCAAGGGCGGAAGCTCGCCCGCCGACGCGCGGCGCGACGCGCTCGCCTACGCCGCCGGGGTGATCGTGGTCTGCACCGGGCTCGGCGCGCTGATCCTCGGGCTTCGTGCGGCGGGGACACAGGTCGGCTGGGCGTTCCAGTTGCAGGACCCGCGCGTCATCGCCGGGCTGCTGCTGCTGACGACGGCGATCGCGCTCAACCTCGCCGGACTGTTCGAGCTCGGCAATTTCGGCGGCGGGCAGAGCCTCGCGTCGAAGCCGGGGGCGGCGGGGAGCTTCTGGACCGGCGCGCTCGCCGCGTTCGTTGCGACGCCGTGCACCGGGCCGTTCATGGCGGGAGCGCTCGGCGCGGCGCTGGTCCTGCCGCCGGCGGCGGGGTTGCTGGTCTTCGCGGGCCTCGGCCTTGGACTGGCGCTGCCGTTCATCGCGATCGGCTTCGTCCCCGCGCTGCGCCGCCGCCTGCCCAAGCCGGGCGCATGGATGGCGACGTTCCGCTCGATCCTCAGCATCCCGATGTTCCTGACCGCGCTCGCGCTGGCGTGGGTGCTCGGGCGGCAGGCCGGGGTGGGCGGGATGACGCTCGGAATCGGCGGCGCCATGCTGATCGGGCTGGCTTTATGGTGGTACGGTAGCCGCCAGCGCGCGTTCGTCAGCGGCTGGCCGCCGTTGCTCGCCGCCGCGGTTGCCGCCGTCGCCGCCGTCGCGCTGGTGGTGCCGCAGACCTCGACCGCAACGACGGTCGACGCGCCCGCCGGGCTTGCGGCGGCAAAGTTCAGCGAGCCCGCGCTCGCCGCATTGACCGCCGTGCATACCCCGGCTTTCGTCTATTTCACCGCCGACTGGTGCCTGACGTGCAAGGTCAACGAGCGCGGCGCAATCGCCTCGTCCGATGTCGCGGCGGCGTTCAAGCGCGGCGGCGTCAAGACGCTTGTCGGCGACTGGACGAACGGCGACCCGGTGCTCGGGCGCTTCATCGAGGCGCATAACCGCGCCGGGGTGCCGCTGTATCTGTTCTACCACCGCGATGGGCGGGTCGAGGTTTTGCCGCAGGTGCTGACAGTGGCGACGCTGACGGGGTTGGCGGTCTAGGTCTTCGCGCGCGTCTCGGTCCCCTTGAACACCACGACCGCCCCCGCCTTGACCGATTTCGCGAGCTGCTGGATGTCCCAGTTGGTCAGGCGGACGCAGCCGTGCGACGCGCGCTTGCCGACGAGGCGCGGGTCGGGGGTGCCGTGGATGCCGTAGGTGTCCTTGGTCAGGTCGATCCACGTCGTCCCGACCGGGTTGTTCGGCCCCGGCTTGATCGTCAGCTTGCCCTCGGCCTTCTTGCCGAAGGTCAGCCGCTTCGGGTCGAAGGTATAGGTCGCCTTCATCGCCACGGTCCGCACCTTCCACGTTCCCGACGGCGCGGGGCGTTCGGTGCTGCCGACGGTCGCCGGATAGACCGCGAGCAATTTCCCCCCGGCACCCATCGCGCGGACCGAATTGGCGCTCTTGTCGACCTCGATCCGCGTCACCACGCCGCCAAGTTTCTCGGCGGTGACCGAGGCGACGGTGATGACGGTCCCGGCCTTGGTGAAGTCGGCCCCGGGGTTGAGCGCCTTGAGCAGCGCGTCGTCCATATGGAAGCGCTCGGCGAGTTCCTCGACCGGGTTGGCGTAGGCGGGCGAGTCGAGCTTGGCGAGCTCGGCCATGTCGGTCGGCAGGTGCTCGACGAAAGGCCCGGCGACGTCGGTATCGGTGATCGTATAATGCTCGACGGTCGGCTCGGCATCGGCGGCGGCGAGCTTGTCGGTCAGCGCGGCGGTGTCGGTGCCGCTCGCGTCGTTCGCCTTGCGGTATGCTTCCTCGGCGAGCTTGAGGTTACCGCCGTCCTTGCCGTCGATCACGCCCGGCGAGAAATGCGCGCGGTCGAGCAGGACCTGGAGGCGGATCAGCGCGCGCTGCGGGGCGGCGATTGCGGCGGGAATGACGATCGGCGCGGCCTCGCTCGCGGCAGCGGGTACAGCGGGCGCGGCAGCTTCCGGGGCGGCGGCAGGAGCGGCGGCGGGCGGCGCGGCAGCGGGAGCAGCGGGCGCTGGCTTGACCGGGACGACGGCCACCGCCGCGCTCGCGGTCGATAGCAGGACGGCGAGAACGCAGCGTTGGAACATCGGAACCGCCTGTTATGTTGTGTCGAGCGCTCAAGGTTTCGGCAGGGTAATGGTTCCGATGGTCGTCGCGGCAATGCCCGAAAACTGCACAATATCGGCTCCCGCCGGAGCGCTGGCGGCGAACGTCGCCTCGCTCGGCACGATGGCGTGGGCCCCGTTCGGGCGGCCCGAAACTGGGTGGACGGTTTATTATCCGCGCGTCGCGGTCGACATCGGCACGACCTGCCCGGTGGCGAGCGAGGGCTTCGCGGCGAAGCTCGCGGGCTGGCAGGCGAGCCATCACCTCGCGCCGACGGGGGTGTTCGACCTGCTGACCTTCCCTGCGATGAAGGCGAAGTGGCAGGCGGCGCGGCCGTTCGCGCATATCAACGGCAAGACCAACTGCCCGCCGCCGCCACCGCCCGAAGCGCTCGCGACGGCTGCACCGCGCGAAAGCTTCGTCGGCAAGACGATCCAGCTCCGCACCGCCGCGCTCGCCGCATACCGGGCGATGGTCGCCGATGCCCGCCACGATCCCGCGATCGCCGCCGAGCGGAGGTCGTTGACGATCTTTTCAGCCTACCGCGACCCCGACGCCGACGCTGCGCGCTGCACCGCCGAGGGCAATTGCAACGGCATCGTCCGCGCGACATGCTCGGCGCACCGCACCGGGCTCGCGCTCGACATGTGGGTCGGACAGGCCCCGGGCTACGGCCCCGATTCGACCGCCGACGCCAACCGCGCGGCGATGGTCGCCTCCCCGGCGTACCGCTGGCTGCTGGTCCACGCCAAGCAATATGGCTTCGTCAATTACGTTTTCGAGCCGTGGCACTGGGAGTGGACCGGGGAGCCGATCTGACGCTACGCCGCGGCGGCGAGCCCGTAGTCCATCGCGTGCAGGTCGGCGATCAGGCCCGGGCCGGTCGGGTTCCAGCCGAGCCGCTCGCGGGTCAATGCGCTCGACGCCGACATGTCCATTCCGACAAACGCCCCGAACCAGCCGAAATGCGCCATCGCCTCGTCGGGGGTCAGCGACTTGACCGGCACACCGAGCCCCGCGCCGACTGCCTCGGCAACATCGCGCATCGCGACGCCTTCCTCGGCAACCGCATGCCAGCGGGCACCGGCGCGGTGGTGATCGAGCGCGAGCCGGTACAGCCGCGCGACGTCGCTGACGTGCGCCGCCGCGAAGCGGTTGGTCCCATCGCCGACATATGCCGAGACGCCCTTGTCGCGCGCGATGTCGATTGCCCAGGTGATCAGCCCCTGCTTCACCGGGTCGTGGACCTGCGGCAGGCGAACGGCCGCGACCGAGACGCCGCGCTGCGCCACCGCCTCGCCGGTCACTTCGGATACGCGCCGCGGGTTGGCATAATTGCGGTTCATGACGTCCTCGGTGGCGAGCTGCCCCGGCCCGGAGGAACCGAGACCGACCCCCGACGTGATGAGAAACGGCCGATCGGACCCCGCGAGGACGTCGCCGATCGCCTCGATGACGCGCCGGTCCTTCTCGCAGTTCGCGATGAAATTATTAAAGTCGTGGTCGAAGGCCGCGTGGACGACGGCATCGGCGGTCTCCGCACCGGCGGCGACGCTGGCGGGGTCCTCGAGCGTCCCGCGATGCACCTCGACCCCCGCCGCTTCGAGCTTTCGCGCGCCGGCATCGGAGCGGGTCAGGCCGACGACGTGATGCCCGGCGTCGATCAGTTCGGGAATGACGTGCGAGCCGATAAAGCCGGTCGCGCCGGTAAGAAATACGCGCATGGGTCGATCTCCGTGGTGGTGTGAAACGGGGTATCGACCTAGGTCGCTTGCTGTTAAAGTAGTGACCTTATCCCGGTATAACGATCAACAGGATGGATATGGCCACCCTCGCCGCGCACGCGCTTGCCAACAGCCTCGGCAGCTATCTCCGTGACCGCCGCGCGCGGCTCGATCCGGCGACCTTCGGCTTCGCGCCGGGCCGTCGACGGACGCCGGGCCTGCGCCGTGAGGAGGTCGCTCAACGCTCGAACATCAGCGCGACGTGGTACACATGGCTCGAGCAGGGGCGCGGCGGCGCGCCGTCGGCCGACGTCCTCAACCGCATCGCCACCGGGCTGATGCTCACCGAGACCGAGCGCCAGCACCTGTTCATGCTCGGTCTCGGCCGCCCGCCCGAGGTCCATTACACCCCGATCAACGGTGTCACCCCCCGCCTCCAGCGCGTCCTCGATGCGTTCGATGCCAGCCCGGCGATCATCAAGACCGCGACGTGGGACATCGTCGCGTGGAACACCGCCGCCGCGATGCTGCTGACCGATTACTCGAAACTGCCGCCGAACGGGCGCAACATCCTGCGGCTGATGTTCGGCAATTCGCACATCCGCGCCGCGCAGGAGGATTGGCAGACCGTCGCGCGCTATGTCGTCGGTGCGTTCCGGGCCGACGCAGCGCGCGCCGGGGCCAACGCCGAGATCACCGGGCTCGTCGAGGAACTGTCGCGGACCAGCCCCGAGTTCGCGGCAATGTGGCGCGACAACCAGGTCGCCGAGCATGGCGAAGGGCGCAAACGCCTCCACCATCCGATCCTCGGGCTGATCGAACTCGAATTCTCCGCCTTCGCCGTCGACGGCCGCCCCGACCTCGGCATGATCGTCTACAACCCCGCGACCGACGAGGGTGCCGACCGCATCCGCCGCCATCTGGCGGAGATGCGGGAGGCGAGCGCGGCTTAAGGCGTGCTGACGACGTGGTGTGACGCGGGCAGGACCGCCTTGTCGATCTTTGCCGCAACGCCGACGCTCCGTCCGGCAAGATTGGGGACGCTATAATGCAGCGCCGTGCCGAGGACCTGCGCCGCCTGCGACAGGGTCATATCGTAGTCCTGCTGTAGCCACTGGATCATGCCCGTGCTCGCCGCCTTGAGCGCGTCGTCGAGCGACCCCGCCTGGCCGAGCACCATGATCTGCGCCGGCGACTCGACGCGCGGCAGGTTGATCGTCTTGCCCTTGATCAGCTCGACCGAGAAGGTCACGTCCATCGACGTTTCGAGCGCGTATTGCGACGTCTCGCCGTCGCCCTGGAGCGCGTGCGCGTCGCCCATATACAGCAGCGCGCCGGGCTGCTGGACGGGCAGGTAGACGGTGTTGCCCTCGACGACTTCGTTGAAATCCATGTTTCCGCCAAAGCGCCCGGTGTCGCCGGTCGAGACCGGCGGCGAGCCAAACCCCGGGGCGACCGCGAGCCCGTCGAGCATTGGCCGGACGGCGACCGAATACGCCGCGAGCGCGCCGGTCGCACCGTCGGGGCTCGCGCGCCCGCTGGCGAGGCCGAGCTTCCACCGCACCGGCTTGCCGAGGTCACCCGCCTTAGCCACGAGCGGATTGCCGAGCGCGCGCGCGACGACGGTGTCGAGGCTGTCGGCATAGTCGCGGTTCAACCTGACCCGGTTGAGGTGGACTGCCAGCGTGTCGCCCGCCACCGCGCCAGCGACGAAGAACGGACCGGTCTGGGGATTGCCGAACAACGCGCGGGTGACGCCATGCTCGTCGACGCCGCCTGAATCAATCGTCGTCGTATGGACGACGTCGCCGGGCCAGATCGTCAGCACCGGAGCCCGATCGGCATTCCATGTGTTCGAGTAATCGACCGGGTGGAAGTCGAGGGTTCGCGGCCCCCCGGCGGGGCGTTCGACAATACGCCATGCCGTGAAGCGGTGCGAGACCTGCGTGTCGGGATGATTGGTATCGGGCTCGGCGACGGTGCCGGCGATGCGATCGTGGTCGACCCGTCCGGTATAATGCGACACGCGATGGTCGCTGTCGGTCGTGTCGAAGACGATGCTCCGCTTCGCCAGCCGCCCGGTGAGCCGGTCGCCGTCGAGGTCGCCGGTAAGCTGACCGGACCCATCGATCGTCAGGGTCGAAAACGCCGGATTGCCCCACAGGTCGGTCCGCACGATCCACGTCTCGCGGGAAAGCGCCGGTCCGGCGGCGAAAACGACGGCGAGACTGGCAAGGATATGGTGCTTCATGACGCTCCGCAGTGTCGGGATGTGCAATTTCGTCGCACCCATATGCCATGACCGGTTCGCGTCGATGTCACCAGCCCGAACGGTGCCGACGGTCGTCGGTTTTCGTCTCGACCAGCTGCCCCGATGGACCCGCCTGCCAATCTCGGGCACGATGCGCGTATGGGATGGGCAGAGGCGATGGCGGCGGCGCGGGCGGGGCTGCTGCGGCTGTCGGACCGGGAGATCGCGCTCGTCGGGCGGACTGCCGCCGCCGCGCGCCGTGCGCATCTCGAACGGACCGCGGTCGTCGTCAGCTGGCTCGGCAACGGGACGATCTATCTGATCCTCGCGCTGGCGCTCGTCGGCTTCGCCGGGGATGCGGCGTGGCACGAGCTTGGGGTGGCGGCGCTGTGCGGGGCGATCAGCCACATCGTCTATCCGGCGATCAAGCGCGTCGCCGGGCGGCCGCGCCCGTTCGAGCACCGTCCCGGCCTCGTCCCGCCATCGGCCCCTCTCGACGTGTTCAGCTTCCCGAGCGGGCATTTGATGACGCTCAGCGCGACGATGACCCCGGTGCTGTTCGCATGGCCGTCGCTGTGGCTCGTCGCGCTCGCGTTGTGGCTGGCGCTGGCGTGGTCGCGGGTGGCGACGGCGCATCATTATCCGAGCGACCTGCTCGGCGGGACGTTGCTCGGGGTGGGGATCGCGCTGCCGGTGACGTGGGCGCTGCGGTAGGAGTGCAGTGTCGGTGGCTGGGAGCGGGGCCGGGTGCGTGATGCGCTGGCGTCGAGCGGAACACCGGTTTTAGGTCGTCATCCCCGCGAAGGCGGGGACCCATTACCCCAACCGTCCGTGGTGATGGGTCCCCGCCTTCGCGGGGATGACGGTTTTAGAAACAAGTGTCGGAGCCGTTGAGCAGTGTGCAGGCGCTGCAGCAGCAGCGATCAGAAACCGCTGTCCTACACCCTCGCGACCGGCCTAGCCTTCCCGTTGATGACGATGACGCTGCCTTGTCCGACGCCCCGGTTCGCGATCCAGAACCAATATCACCGATACGGTAAGCGTTCCATTCCAGCGTGGCGTCAGGTTCATCAACTTCGTCAAGCCAGCCTGACACTCGGCCCAAATTCGACTCGCTCAGACCTCGGTGTCGATCTCGACCTCGATCAGCAACGTCCCCGGCCCGGCCAGTCCCCGGGCGACCGCATCGCGCAGGTCGGACAGCGTCGACACCCGGATCGCGGGGACGCCCTGCGCCTCGCTCAGCGCGACGAAGTCGATCGCCGGGTCGGTCAGGTCCATGCCGACATACGAACCGCTCGCCGCCGACGGGCCGCCGAGCGCGCGGGTCCGCTGCTTGAGGATGCGGTACGAGCGATTGTTGACGATGATCGCGACGATGCCGAGCCGGTAATGCGCCGCGGTCCACAGCGCCTGGATCGAATACATCGCGCTGCCGTCGCCGCTCAGCGCGATCACCGGTCGGTCGGGGTGGGCGAGCTTGATCCCGATCGCCTGCGGCAGTGCGACGCCGATGCCGCCGCCGCGCATCCCGAACCAGCTGTCGGGGCGCGTCGCGGGCATCAACTGGCGGACGGTGTTCATGCCGGTCGACAGCGTCTCCTCGATGACGATCGCGTCGTCGGGCAACAGTTGGGCGATCGCGTGGAGGACGGCGAGCGGGCGCAGCGGCAGGGTGTCGGCCTCGGCCTCGGCGCGGGCGATCAGCGCCGCCTGGCGTCCGGCGATGTTCGCCTCGGTCGCCGCGCGCCGCGCCGACGCGACCGGCATCCGGTGCAGGACCGCGGCGATCAGGTCGGGCAGCGTCGCCTTGGGGTCGCCGAGGATCGCAGCGGTCGCGGGGAAGTTCTTGCCGATCTCCCACGCATCGTCGTCGAGGTGGATCAACGGCTTCCCCGGCGCGAGCGCCTCGACCCCCGCCGCCTGCGACTGGGTCAACAGGTCGGCGCCGATCGAGATGACGAGGTCGTGGCCATCGGTCAGCGCGCGCACCGCCGGGGTCATCCGCGCCACCGACCCGGCATACAGCGGGTGGTTCGACGGGAAGGCGGCGGTGTTCGCCATGCCCTCGAGATAGACCGGCGCGCCGATCGCCTCGGCCAGCGCGGCGAGTTCGGCGTATGCCCCGGAACGCGGCACCGCATCACCGGCGAAGATCACCGGGCTCACCGACGCTGCGATCAGCTCCGCCGCCGCCGCGATCGCGTCGAGGTCTCCACGCAGCCGCGGCCCGATCCGGGTCGGAGCCATCGCGTCGATCGCCTCGACCGACGCGGTCAGCACGTCACCGGGGATCGACAGGAACACCGGGCCGGTCGGGGCGGTCAGCGCGACCTTGATCGCGCGGTGGACGGTGCGCGGCAGGTCGTCGATCCGCGTCACCTCGGTCGACCATTTGACCAGCGGGCGCGCCATCGTCGCGAGATCGGCCCACAGCAGCGGCTCGGTCAGCGCGATCGTCGTGTCCTGTTGCCCGGCGGTGACGAGGATCGGCGCCCCCGCCTTCGCCGCATTGTACAGCATCCCCATCGCGTTCCCGAGGCCCGGCGCGGCGTGGAGATTGGCGACTGCGAGCCGCCCGGTCGCCTGCGCATAGCCGTCGGCCATGCCCATCACGACGACTTCGTTGAGCCCGAGGATATAGCGGATGCCGGTTTCGGCGGCGAAGGCGTCGACCAGCGGCAGCTCGGTCGTGCCCGGATTGCCGAAGACGAAGTCGACCCCGTTGGCACGCAGCAGGTCGAGGAACAGGGGGGCACCGGCGATCATGGCTGCGCGTCTAGCCGGGGAGCGGGTGCCGCACCAGCCAGTCGTGCGGCAGGCCGACGCGGACGCACGCCTGCGCCGACGGCGACGACGGCACCGCGATCCCGTCGAGCATCCGCGCCGCCGAGCGCAGCAGCGCCGCCTCGCCGAAGCGCAATCCCCCGTGCCGGCCGAGCTGCAACCGCTCGCGCTCGGCGGCGGGGAGGAGGTCGACCGCGGCGCGGATCAGGCTGTGCTGGAGCGGGCGGAGCAGCGGCGGCAGGATCGGCGCGGCGCGGAGGATCGCGATCAGCTCGTCGAGCTCGGGCGAGGGTTCGAGGCGGGGGCGCATCGCGTCGAACAGCGCCGCGGTTGCAGCCTCCGAAGCCGGGGCCTCGACGACGCCGTAAAGCCGCGACCCCGCCCCGCCCTCGGCATAGTAACGCTCGCGGTCGGCGGGAGCGACCGGGCGGACGTAGATGCGATAGGCTTCGAGGAAGGCGAAGGCGGCGGTACCGTGGACCCAGCGGAGCAGGTCGGGATCGTCGGCACGATACCCTTCCCCGCCGCGCGTCGTTCCCGCGACCCGCGCGTGCATCCCCCGCACCCGAGTCGCGAGCGCTTCGAAGCGGCTGCGCGCGCCGTAAACGGTCACCATCGCCGCGAGCCCGGTCCGGCGGAGCCGCCGCGCGGGATCGGCGCGGAAACTCGAGTGCGTCCAAACGCCACTGCGCACCCGCGGCTCGCCAAGTTCGAGAAGGACCGCCGCGATGCCGCCGATGACCATCGTCAGCGGGTTGCGGAAGACCTGCCACGACACCGACTCGGGTGAGACGACCGCCGCTTCGCCCGGCGGGGTGGCGAAATCGATCAGCGCATCGCCCGCCGCCAGCCCCCGGACGAGGCTTTCGAGGCGTTTTTCAGTGAGGCGCGAGAGAATAGACACGGTCATGGTAGCGATAACGCTTGAACCGGTGCTGCAGCGCACTATTTGTAGTTTTGCCGGCGGCGTTCCCCCCTTACGCCGCCGCGCTCCCTGAACTCTGGCCACGCCCACGGGCGTGGCCCTTTTTTATTCGGCGGCGATCGCGAAGGGCCCTAGGTCCATCGTGCCCACCTCCGCCTTCAGGTGCGCGACCAGCCGGGTGAGCGCGGTCTCGATCCGGTCGAACCCGGTGTGCCGGACCAGCCGCGCCGGATCCATGTACAAGGCGCGGTCGATCTCGATCTGGACGGCATGAACGCCCTCGGCAGGCCGCCCATGCCGGGCCGTCGTGTACCCGCCGGCGTAGGGAGCATTGCGGGCGACCCGAAACCCCGCGGCGCGGAAATAGCGCTCGATCGCGCCGACCAGCGGCGAGGCGGCGGCGGCGCCGAACAGATCGCCGATGACGATCTGCGGCGCGCCGCCCTGGACCGGCGGCGGGGTCGGCATCGAGTGGCAGTCGAGCAGCACCGCAAAGCCATTCGCGGCGAAGGCATCGTCGAGCAGCGCCGAAAGCGCCGCATGATACGGGCGATGGACCGCTTCGATTCGCGCCGCCGCGTCGGCACTGCGCACCCGGGCCGGATAGATCTCGAGGCCCGCTGCAGCGATTCGGGGGACGACCCCGAGCCCGGCGATAACGCGGTCGCTCGACTGCGCGGGATGCGACTCGAGCGGGTCGACGAACATCGCGGGGTCGAGTTCGGCCTCGTCGCGGTTGAGGTCGAGCCATGCCCGCCCGTAGCGCGCCGCGATCAACGGCACTCCGAGCCCGGCGGCTCCGACCAGCATCTCGGCGACGAAGGCATCTTCCGCCCGCCGCAACTGCGCCAGCGTCAGCCGGGTCTGCGCGAGGAACGCCGCGGGGTAATCGCGCCCGCTGTGCGGCGAGGCGAGCACGATCGGCGGCGTCGGGCCGGTCGCGGGCGTGATCGTGAATCCGGGCAGCAGCGCATCGGCCATCGTCCGGCTTTATGGTGTCGTCCGGCAACCCGCCAGCGGATTTCGAGCGTCACCGCCGGTGCCTCGCGTTCGGGCTTGCGCCGCGCCGCGCCCTCGCCTAACACGCTCTGACGTGGGCGCGTAGCTCAGTGGTAGAGCACTGTGTTGACATCGCAGGGGTCGCTGGTTCGATACCAGCCGTGCCCACCACAAAAGCCCTGCTAGGCCAATGGCTTAGGAGGGCTTTTTTATGCTCGCATCGGCACAACGTTGATATGATCTCGGGTGAGTTTCGGGTGAAGGGCATTCCCTGATCGCTTCGCGAGATCCCCGACAACGTCTTCCAACCCGCTGCGGATTGTACCGAGGTAGCGCGGATCGAAGATCACATAGCGACTACTTGTTTTGCCAAGTACCCGGTGGCCGAGGGCCATCTCCAATTCGACAAGGTCGACTCTTCGCGTTGCCAGGATAGTCGACATGCTGTGGCGGATCAGTTTGGGGCCCCAGCCGTCCGGGATACCAAGTGCTTCGCGGGCACTGTCCCAAGCCGACCGTACGCTGGCGACGCGGATCTGCTCTACGACTTCGATCTGCTGATCCTCGTCTGATGAACTTGTCTCGCGGCACACAAGCCACTCGTCGCTTGCTGTAAGCCACGCCTCTAGGGCTCCCACTACGGGAATCACAGGCCGCACCTTATTGGTTTGTAGCCGGCCTTCCGGATTTAGGGCGAAGCAATGAGCGTCCTGCATCCACTGACCGCGTTTGGGAGAGACGCTCATGTCCAGAATGGCGTCTGGTCGACCCAGCGTGCAGATCGCACCGATGAGGTAGCGGCGCAGCGGCATCAGGCGGGCCGGGTGGCCAGCGGATTTGCCTGATCCTCGCATCGTGAAGTCAAGCAGTTCCCCTATACCTTCAACGGAGAGGCGATAGGACCGGGCCGGGGTGACCTGATCTCGAGTCTTGTGCTTCAGTGCAGGTGCGTAACGGATGCGGCGCTTACCAACGGCGTGGTTGAGGGCAGCCTTTAGCGCGATGATGCTCTCTTCGGCCGTGGACGCGGATCGAGTGCGCGACGCGCCGTCTATCCAATTACCGTCGTCGTCCTTTTTCCTGGCAACGATAGGATCGATTTGAGCCCAGGATCGAAAGCGGCCCAAGACACTTTCGTCGATATCGTCTGGGAGGATGGGGTCGACGAGGCGACCTGTGTGCACCTGGACGTCAAGAAACCGCGTCAGCAACTTCAAACGTGCCTTGATGGCTTCCGAGCTGGCCTGCTTTGAGCCGTGCTCTTGCCAGTAATCGGCAAGTGCGCTTGGTACGGCATAGTGATCTTGATCGGCGACGGTTGGTTTGTGGACAGCAAGATAGTGCTCGTCCAGCTTGCTACAGGCTAGTCGAACATCGCTCGTGCGCGTGCTCGTTCGGCGCTGGTGTCCCGTTGAAGAGTCATACCAGAAGATGTACCAGTTACGGCTATTGGGTTTGCCGCCGGCACCTCTATCAAGGTCGAGCCAGTAGCCGCCACGTTGGTAGACCCCACCCTTGTCTGCCGGCATCGAGCTTCCTCCATCAAAATCGTCGCTTTAGCTTCCGCCAACATCGCTACGAGGCCGATAACTGCGAGGGCATCGAGCTGTTCAGACGACAGCTTGATCCCGCGACCGCATTGCATCGCACTGGAAACCTTGCGGTCCAGATCGATCAACAATCTTGCCGGACTACGTTGCACGCTCATCGTCGAGCATGGGTGGGAAGGTGTTCATTAATGATGTGACCTTTTCAAAGGGCATCAATTCCCCCAACTTTAGATATCTGAACAACAGTTCAAGCATTTTGTGCGCCTCAATATAGGCGACTCGCCAATCACGACCGTCCATTTCCTGTTCAACGGCTTCGCGTTCTTCGGTGGTCAAGACGAGTAGTTTGTCTGCATCAGGGCCCCGCCACGGACGGCGCTCTCTTGTTAGGTAAGCCAACGCTTCCACAGGAACGCGCCAAAATATGGGCTCGACCTCAATTTCTGGTTTATTGTTGCGCTCTGCCCACTCGACTGCGCGCCAGACCGTTCGAACGCTCTTGCGAAGGACAGGCCAAGCCTCTGTCACCATCCGCGTTGCGCGTGCTGGTGGAACACCCCACTGCCAAAGTTCGACGACGACAACGACCTGAAAGAACTGATCGGCATAATATCGCGCCGGCACGCCGCGTCCGGTGTCCACACCGTCCGGGAATTTTTGCCGGATCAGATGTTTCATTCGGCCAGCAAATGCCTTCGAGCCCTCCTCAGAGATGCCGAGGAACTTGCCGAGGATTGCCTCGACATCTCGTGATCCAAAGTGGGTAGGTACATGCAACATAAGGCTAGCCCTATCATCATATTTATGGTTATGCTAGCCCTAGCATCATCCAAGGAGAGTTGAAAATGAAACCCCGGAATAATCTGATCGACACCGCCACCTCCGAGGCCACAATCGTCGAGGTGGCAGCGAACGCGGCGGGCGGCTCACCTCTTGCCCAGGCGCATAAGGAGCCACCTCACGTCGACGTGCTCAAGCGCCCGATCCAGATGAGCATTTTCGACTACGCAGCCGAGATCGGTAGGCAGTGGCTGCCGGCGGCTGATGACCGGTCGGCTCCAATGCCGCGTCGGCGTCGCAAGGCACAGGCCCCCGCGTAGGAAGAGTAGTTAGGTAAGACACGGAACGCACCTCAGTGCCCTAGGTGAAAACCCGTATCGCCTCGTATCTGCAGCCGCTGATCACCAGCGTATTCGTCGAGTAGCATTGATGTCCACGACCCACGTCCAGACCCGCCTCACCACCGCCCTTGTCGAGGCCATCGACCAGCGCGCCAGTGCCGCAAACATCACGCGCGCTGAGGCCCTGCGGGGCCTCCTCGAAGCGGCGCTCGCCGGCACGCAGGTGCCCGACCAAGATCCGCTACTCGTCAAGATCGGCGAAACGTTGGGGATGCTGCTCGCCCGCACCGACAACCTGTTGGAGGTCAGCCAGAGCACCCGGCAGCTGGCTCGCGCCGCTTACGTCACCGCCCATCTGCACGCGCTGACTGTGCTGCCTGCGGCCCAGCAGGAGGCTTTCGTCGCTAAGGTTCAGGGCAAGCTGTCATGAGCCGCACGGACCAGGCCGCACGCGGACGCGCCATCGAGGCTCACCGCTATCAGTCGCGCTTTGCGCTGGCGAAGGTCGCCGGCGCCACCGGCTTGCTCGGAGCCGCGGCAGGCATAGCGCTGGCCTGGACCACCGTCGCGCCCGACGTTCACCAAATCGCCATCCGCTACGTGCTGACCCAGGCCAAACAGACCATCCGCACCGCCATCATCCCCGGTGCGCAGGTCCAGTCCCAGCTGATGGAAGTGGACGGGTGGGCGATCGTCGAAGACCCTGGCCATGCCGCCATGATCCTGCTCGCCCGCCGGATGGCGATCAGCGGCGGTTGCCTCGCCATCCTGTTCGCCGGCGGCCTCACTACCTTGCAGCGCCGCAATTGGATTTCGATCGCCGAGAAGGCGGCCATGGATGAGGTCCGCCGAGGCGCGCGCCGCGCCACCCCCAAACAGCTCGCCGCGATGCTCGCCCCGGCCGGGAAGCGAGTGACGGGCGCGCCTCCGATTATGATCGGAGGCGTGGCCCTTCCGGCCGGGATCGAGAACCGCCATCTGCTCGCGATCGGCGCGACCGGCACCGGCAAGACCAGCTTCCTGATCGACCTCGTCCACCAAATCGCGAAACGCGGTGAAGCGGTGTTCCTCTACGATCCCGATGGCAGCTACGTTTCCCGATTTTACGACCCCGATCGCGGCGACGTGATCCTTAACTGCTGGGATCGGCGCACCGCCCGCTGGGCCCTCATCGACGACATCGCTACGCTCGCCGACGCCCACCGCGTTGCCGCGATCCTACTCCCCAAGCCCGCGAACGCTGGCGAGTCCGCCTTCTGGTGGGACGAGGCCCGGCTGTTGCTCGCCCATATCCTCTACCATCTCGCCACCACCGGGGGTACGCTCGACGACCTCGCCGACCTACTCAACGGCGGCAGTGTCGACTTGAACGAAAATTATCTCGACCGGCTGCGCGCGATCGTGCGGGGCACGCCGGCCGCGACCATCTTCACTGCAGGTGGCGACAAGGCGACCGCATCGGTCGTGTTCATGATCGGCATCGCGGCGCGCAGCGTCCATACTCTCGCAGCCGTGTCGCGCAATGCCGCCGCCTTCTCATTCGACAGGTTCATCGTGGCGCTCGACCAGGCTCACGGTCCCAAGCCGTTCGTGTTCCTATGCTGCCCGCGCCGCAACCGCGACCTCGGCACTCCCATCGTCGCGGCGTGGCTCGATGCCGCCGCCAGCGCGATCCTCCAGCGCCCCCCCGATCGCGGCACCAACGTCTGGATGATCATCGACGAGCTGGCTTCGCTGCCGCCTGTCCAGAGTTTGAGCAACCTCATGCCCGAGGGGCGCAAGTATCGCGCCTGCGTGACGATCGCGTTCCAGTCGCTGGCCCAGCTCAACATCGCATATGGCGAGGCGGCCGCCCAAGTCATCACCGGCCAGACCTCAACCCAGCTCCTAATGCGGCTCGGCGATTCGCCGTCTGCAGAATGGGCGGCCAGGCTTGTTGGCCAGGCCGAGGTCGAAGGAATGCGCCCCACCATAAGCCTGGACACGCAGGCCAAGGGCGACCGGGGTTCAATCGCTCCCGATCGCCACCGCGAGACGCTGCTGATGGACAGCGACCTCACCATGCTGCCGACCGGAGCGGCGTTTCTGCGGATAGCCGGCTATCCGGTAGCGCGCATCCAGCTACCACCCCCTGTCGAAGCTGACGCCGTCTTCATGGCACCCGCCTTCGTCGACGCCCCGGAGGCCACCGCCAAAATCAGGATCGCCGAAGCTCTTCCTGTTTCGCCCCGCATCGAGGACGGCGACGACTGGCTTCCCAAGGTGGGAGCATTCTGATGGTCGCTAGCATGTTCGTGCTCACCCATGCCGACGGCGTAATCGAGTATCTCTCCGAAGATGCTAATCTGGATTATTGGGAGGCCGACGCCAACCGGCAGACCCGTTGGCTCGGCCAAGGGGCTGAGGAGCTGGGGCTTCGCGGCGAGGTCGATTCCACCGCCTTCGCCCGCCTGCTCGATGGCCATGTTGACGACACGGTGCTCGGCACCGTCCGTGGCGACGTCCGGGAACACAAGCCCGGAACCGACGTGGTGCTCAACGCGCCGAAGTCGGTGTCAGTGATGGCCCTGGTCGCGGGCGACCAGCGGCTGATCGAGGCGCATCTGAGCGCCGTCACGCAGGCGATGGGCTATGCCGAACGGCACGCCGCCGTGGTCCGCATCCGACGCGACAGGGCCACGGTAGAGCATGTAGTCACGGAAAATGCTGTTACCGCCAGCTACCTTCATACCACGGCCCGGCCGACTCCCAGTGCCCCGGCCGACCCCATGCTCCACAGTCACAATATCGTGCTGAATATGAGCCGGCGCGCTGATGGGGAGTGGCGCAGCACCGAGAACTACCATCTGCTGAAGCTGCGTCGGCAGATCGGCAGCGTCTATCTCCAGGAGCTGGCGGCCGAGGCGGGGCGATTGGGCTATTCGGTGACGTTCAACCAGGACGGCACATTCAGGCTTGATGCCGTCCCCCAGGTCGTCGTCGATGCCTTCTCGCATCGCTCAGCCCAGATCGAAGCCGACCTGAAGGCTCAGGGCCACACCCGAGACAGCGCCACCGTCGCACATAAGACCATGATCGCGCGCAAGACTCGCAGCGCTAAGTTGAAGAGTGATGGCGCGGAGCTGGCCGCTGCATGGCGCACCACCGCCGACGCGCTGGGATTCGACTCGGAAGCACGCCACGGCGCCGTTGCCGAGGCAGAGGCCCGCACCCGATCGAAGCGTCTCCGTCTCCGGGGACGGGCACGCGCCGCTGACCAGGCCGTCGCCACCGCCGCCGCTAAACTCGCCGAACGCGACGCAACGTTCTCTGCAGCCCATCTCGAAGGCGAGGCCGCCGTGATGGTGGCGGGCGAGGCCACCCATCAGGATGTGCGGAACGCCGTCATGCGCGCCACCACGCAAGGGGCGCTGCTCCGCCGCCGAGCCCCCCGGGCCGCCTCCGGCAGCGCCGGGTTCACGACCCGCGAAGCCGTCGAGTGCGAACGCACCATGCTCGCGATCGAGGCCGAAGGGCGCAACCGCATCGCGCCACTGCTCGATCCGATCGGGTCGGCGCGCATCGTCGAGGCGGCCGCGATCGGGGCTAAGAATCTCGGTCATGAGTGGAATGACGGGCAGCGCAGTGCCGCGAAGGGGCTGCTGCAGTCTAGGTCGCGCATCACCGGCTTGCAGGGCTATGCCGGCACCGCGAAGACCTCCACCGTCATCCAGGTCGTCGCCGATGCGGCCCGCGCCCAAGGCTATACAGTGCGCGCGCTCGCCCCCACGTCCACCGCCGCCGCGACGCTGGCCGACGCGATCGGAGTGGAGGGGACCACCGTCGCCCATGCTCTGATGCACGGGTTCAATCAGGCCCCAGGCGAGAAGGTCGTCGAGATCGTCGACGAGGCGTCTATGCTCTCGACCATCGACACGGCAAAGTTGCTCGAGCACGCGCGCCGCACCGGCAACCGCCTGTTCTTGGTAGGTGACGTGGCGCAGCTCGGCAGCGTCGAGGCGGGGCGCGCGTTCCACCAGCTCCAGCAGCACGGCATGGCAACGTTCACGCTCGACACGATCGTCCGCCAGACCAACCCGCATACCCGCAAGGCCGTCGAGGCGCTGATCGCCGGCAATGCGACTAAGGCGTTCGCCAGTCTCGACACAGCAGCCGGGGGCACCGCGATCGTCGAGCATGACAAGGCCGAAATCCGCCGCGTCCTGCTGGCGCGGGACTTCCTAAAGCTCAGCCCCGGCGAGCGAGCTGAGACGATCGTGCTCGACCCGACCCGCGATGGCCGGCGGCAACTCGCCAAGACCATTCGCTCCGGCCTAATCCGCGAAGGGGCTCTCGGGGCCGAAGCGGTTGCCGCCACTGTCCTGGAGAGCCGCGACCTCGGCCCCACCGACCGCAAGCGCGCGCTCAACTACCGACACGGCGACGTGATCACGTTCCGCCGCGGTTACCCTAAGAAGGGTGTCGCCACCGGCACCGGCTACATGGTTGCTGAGGTGGACGGCAAGACCGTCCGGCTTATCGACCCCATTGGCAAGGCCATCGCCTGGACGCCGGGGAGCTGGGGATCCACCTCGGCCGAGGTGTTCGCCGAGGTCGAGGCCGAGTTCCGCGTCGGTGACCGCCTCATGTTTGCTCGCAACGATCGCCATCAGGATCGCCGCAACGGCATGGTAGCGATGGTGACAGGCGTTGATCCAGCTCGCGCCGGGGTCATGGTCGCTATGCCCAACGGCACCGAACAGGCGCTCGATCTGCGGCGGATTGGCGATCGGCACGTCCGCCAGGGCTGGGTCCAGACCGTGCATAGCGCCCAAGGGGCTACAGCCAATACCGTGCTCGCCCACCTTGAGAGCTTCCGACAGGGCATCGACGCCCGGTTGCTCTATGTCGCAGTGTCTCGCGCCCGCGATCAGGCCCGTCTCTACACCGATAATCGCATCCGGCTTACTATCGCAACCGACCTGCGCAACGGCTTTCAGACCGCGGCGCTCGACGAAGAAATCGACCTGGGGTTCGGCATGAACTGATGATGAGCCAGGCGTCTGCCCATGCCCACTCGAATGTTCGGTCGAAATTTTTTTGAGATGAAGTCCGCCGCCCTGGAAGGAGACATGGGAGGCTGGTTGGACCTCGAGCTTGGTGCCCTATGAACTTGACCTTCTGTCCTGGGGCTTGCACGTCTGTAGCTTCGAGGTCCGGCTTCGCCTCGGCTGCGGGCTGACAAGCGATAGGGTAAGAACTTAGTGGTTGATTGTATTGGACTTTTTTCTGGAGCCGGCGGGCTTGATGTTGGCGCGAAGCAGGCGGGAGCACGCGTCATCCGCTGCGTCGATTTCGATCGAGACTCGGTGCTGACGCTGCGCGCCAATTTCCCTGAATTGCGTATAGATCATGCCGACATCGCTACCCTTGATTTCCGCGAGCATCAGGGTCGAACGCCCAAGATCATTATCGGCGGACCGCCCTGTCAGCCATTCTCGAAGAACGGTTACTGGGTGAAGAACGTCAATCGTCTAATCGGGCATGATCCGCGAAACATGCTGTCAGAGTTTCTTCGCGCTGTAGAGGACGCCAAGCCAACCGGCTTCTTATTCGAGAATGTCGACAGCTTGATGCATCCCACCAACAAGCATGTCGTTGAGGCGTTCCTCACTACGGCTGATGCGCTCGGCTACCGCTGCACCCTGCATCGAGCCAATTCGGCCGATTACGGTATTCCCCAGAAGCGCAAGCGAGTGTTCATCTTCGGCGTCCGCAAGTATGGGCGGGCCACGCCGCCTGCCCCGAAACCAACCCATTCCGCTACGCCTGAATTGGACGGATTGAAGCCGCATCAGGGCGTTAAGAAGTTTATTAAAGGTTTCGAGGCCAAGAAGTATTTTGAGCCTAGTGAGGTCACTACGGAAGGGACCTACGCGCATGAACTGGCGAGTGTGCCGCCAGGTCGCAATTATATCGCCCTTGCCCAGCTTGAGGGATATCGCGGCCGCACCTTTAGAGCGGGTGGTCGATTCTGGAACTTTCTCCAGAAACTCCACCCCGACGAGCCTTCGATCACCATCGCCGCTCAGCCCGGGCCTTGGGTCGGCCCATTTCATTGGACTAGCAGGCGTCTGCGCGTGCCAGAGATCGCTGGCATTCAGACGTTCCCGAAGGATTATAAGTTTGTTGGCAGCCGTCGCTCGGTTCAAAAGCAGATTGGGAACGCCGTGCCCTGCCTATTGGGCGAAGCGATGGTCCGTCACCTGATCGAGCAGCTATAGTATGGCGAAGATCAGCAAGCAGGCTACGGCGGACGGACGCATGGTCGATGACTTCGACCCCGCCCACCCTACGATGCAGCAGCGAGAGGCTGTGCTTCGCGACGGCTTCGCAGCGCGCGGCTGGAAGATCGACAACATGGCGTCCGACGAGTCCAAAAGACGGACCGTTATGCAGGTCTCGCGCGGGGGCCGGACCTACAAGCTGAATGTGTTCGTCTTCCCCAACCTCGCCTACGCAAGCCGGTCCGACGAGGAGAAGCGCATTCAGCTCAGCCGTGACTATTCCGAGCACAAGCGCGAGTTCGAACTGTCCAACGATGGACCTGAGCGGTGTTTATTGCTCGGTATGTACACCCGCGACGACAAGACAATCGTTTCGGCATGGGATGCTGCCGCTTATCGCAATCACGCACAGCCCAGCAGTTGCTACGTGCGTGTGCCGGCATTGGCGGACGCCATGAGGAATGGCTTCGGCCAGTCGATTGACGGCAAGGGCCGGCTGGTCTGTTGCTTTCAGGCCGACCTAATTGCCTATTATGTCGAGAACATGCGCGACCTTCACGATCGTGTTGTCGTCAACCAGGATTTGATCAAGGCATCCTTGGATGGGGAGCCGGAGGAGTCTACGGCGCGTGGAGGAGGCGAGACAGCCGACAGGGTGGACGTGCCCGCGAATGCCGTTCCAGCCAATCTCCCTCGCAACCGGATACTCTACGGTGCGCCGGGCACCGGCAAGAGCCACCGCCTCGACGGCGAGGTGGGTGCATATTTCGGCGATGAATCGTTGCATGAGCGGGTTACGTTCCACCCGGATTATACATACGGCCAGTTCGTCGGCGCCTACCGGCCGGTGCCGATCTACCGCGAGAGTTCAGGTTCGCTTGTCGCGGCGGACAAGGTGACCGACGCGGGCAAGCACGAGCCTTTAATCGACTATACCTTTGTTCCTGGTCCCTTCCTTCGCTTGCTGGTCCGCGCGATGAAAAATCCGGACCACAAGTTCGTGCTCGTCATCGAGGAACTGAACCGGGCGAACGCGCCAGCCGTATTCGGGGAGGTGTTTCAGCTTCTCGACCGCGATAATCAAGGTCTTGGCAAGTTCCCGGTTACGATGCCGACCGAGGCGCGTGATTACCTGAGGTCACACGGATTGCCGGTGTCGGTCCGCCTTCCTGCCAACCTCTACCTATGGGCCACGATGAACAGCGCAGATCAGGGCGTCATGCCCCTGGATGCAGCGTTCAAGCGGCGTTGGACCTTCGAATATGTGCCTCTGAACGAGTCTCAGGCCGTGACCGCTGGTTGGATGATTCAGCTGACCTTCCTTGGCGGTAGTGTGCCGTGGAACGCTTTTCGAGCCGCGATCAATGATCACCTGCGCACCCGAGAGGTTCCTGAAGACCGACTTCTTGGCCCGTTCTTCATGCGTAAGGAGGAATTGGAGAGCGGGCAGGCGTTCAGGAACAAGTTGCTCCTATACCTTCGCGACGACGTCGTTCGCCACAATCCTGAAGCCCTGTTTAGGGGCGCATCGCTTAGCTATGGTGCGCTCGCTGATGCCTATGAACGCGGCGAGGCAATTTTTGCCGAAGGGATAGACTTCGGTGCAGTCGACCAAGGAAGCTGAACTGCTCACCGAAGAGGAGGTCCTCCCGCCGGCTCGCCTAGCGGCGTTGTTCCCCGCTGCGGAGTTAAGAGACACGCTGCTTCGAAACGGTGTGCTTGTTCCCGACAAGAACGGCGCGTTGCGCGTGCGCTTCGTCGGCGTGGCGGTCGCCGGGGGACGCAGCTTCCAGGTTCTGCCGAAAATTTTCTCGGTGTCATCTACAAATGTCGCCACCACGATGCGCCAGGTCGTTCGCGCGTTGCGCCGCCACGCGCGATGGCAGCCCCAGCGCCAGGACGAAGTTCCCTTCCTCGATCCGACCGCAACCAATACTGAACTTAACGCGCTCGCGATCGCCGATTGGCTGATACGAGACTATTTAAGCGCCGGCATCTATCGACGCCTTCGTGATCGCGAGGAGATTAGCGGTTCGGGGCAAATTAGCTGGCGTCGCACGATCGAGCGCATGACCCCCATTATGTCGGCCGGAAGGCCCGTCTATGTAGATACCGTTACACGCTCGATCGCTCGGGATCGTGATTACTTTGTCAGCCGGTTGCACCGGCAGATCGTGGAAAGCAGCGCACGGTCGTTCGGGCACCTTCTAGGCTACGCGCCGCTCAACCTCGGCCATGAACCTTTCGAGCCGTTCGGAGAGATGCCGGCGCTGTCGTTGTGTCAGGCTCGTATCCGGCAGGAAATGCGCGAAGCCTTTTCCGACCGTGCGATGCAGCTTCTGCCCATGTTGCTTGCGTGGTTGACCGCAATCGACAAGGCCGAGAGCGCCGGCCTTGCACTCTACGGCACGACTTCGTTCTATGACGTTTGGGAGAAAGCGTGTGCGCTGGCGCTCGGCAACGAACGGGATCAGTGGCAAATCCATATCCCCCGTCCTAAGTGGCGCTCCGCCGATGGACGCGAGCAGGAGGCTGACACCTTCGAGCCCGACATCGTGACCCGCATTAAGGACGACTTTGGAGAGCATCTGCTGATAGCCGATGCTAAATACTACAGGCTAGCCATGCCTCCCCTCCTTCAGGGCCAGCCCGGCGTGAACGACGTGGCCAAGCAGCTCTGGTATCAGCGATGCCTTGCAGATGCCGCACGCGACCGTGGCCTCGACCGGACTTACAACATATTCGTGGTCCCCGGCCCCGAGCATGAGGAGGGTTTCTGGTCGGACGGCCAGGTGGACCTTGCCGGCTTGCCCGAAACGACGGTGAAGGTGAAACGACTGTCGGGATTGCTTGCGCTCGAACGGTATGCGGATGGGGCCGCTCTTGATCAAGCGCGGGTAAGGGCAGTGATATTTGCTCCATAATGGAAACGACTACCGCTATCAGGACGTATGTTCGTTGAACAAAGGCGGAACATATGGCAGCAAGCACGAGTGAACTCGCCCCCGAAGGGCGGATTAGGGAGGCCAGCATGAATGTGACGGTATCCGCCGCGCACAGCTTTCAGCAGGTTGCGCAATGCGATTGGTTGGCCGTTCTCGACCAAACGATATCATCGGCTGAGGCAGCTGAGATGGAACTGTCCAGGCAAGGGGAGAATGACCCTTCCGAGCAGCGTAAAGCAAGCGGCTCGTTTTATACTCCAGCGGATGTTGCTTCTCATTTTTGGGACTTGTTCTTCCGACATCACCGGATTTCGGATGTTCGTTCGCTTCTGGCTTTTACGGCATCTCACGAACTAGTAGAACCATCGGCCGGCTCGGGCATGTTCGTGTTTAGCTTCCTGAGGAAGGCCGCTCTGCTCGGGGCTACGCCTGAAAACCTCAACAGCGTGCGCTTCCACGTTGTGGATATCAACTTAGCTGCGCTCAGGTTCTTCTCCGAGCGCCTGCGTACTGTCGAGCATGTGACTGGAGCACGCTTCGACTACATCGGTCCTGCTCAAAGTGACTTCCTTGAATGGTCGAGGGCAAGCGCCATCCCGAACGCTGTTTTCGTGGGCAACCCTCCATTCATTGCTAATATTCGCGGTGCTCGCTGGCGCAATTTGTATGCGGATTTCGTGGAAGCGATGCTCACCTATCCCACCTGTAAGGGCGTTAGTCTCATTCTGCCCCTCTCGGTTTGTTTCAGCCGTGATTATGCGGACTTGCGGTCCGCGATACGATCAGCAGGAATGGGTATTAGCGCGTCCAGCTACGACAACATTCCAGATTGTCTCTTCAAGGTCGGCAAACCTGACAGCACCAACACCAACCGGGCGAACAGCCAGCGTTGCACCATTCTCAACATCGGCGGCTCCGACCCGGCGGCGCGGGAAGCGTCCGCCTTGCTAAGCTGGCCGGCTGGCGGGCGGGTAGAACTGCTTTCAACGGTCCCGAAGTTTCGCGCGTTTAGGGAGGACGATCCCAGTGGGCAGATACCCCGGCCAGCGTCGGACGTGCTTGCCAATCATATGTTGGAGGCCGGCAGCGCTCGCCCGCTTCGCACGTTGCTGTCCAAGTTAGGGCGGCCGGTGTTCTCCGTTGGTGGCGTCGCCCGCAACTACATCGGTATCAGAGACTATGAGGCTGCCGGTCCCGGCACTATTCCTATCAAAGTCGCGTCCGAGCAGGATCGCGGTCTGGTCCTCCAGGCTCTCTCGTCCGAACTCTTTTTCGATTATTGGCGAACTTATGGCGATGGATTCCACGTCACTGTCGAACTAATCGAACGCTTCCCACTAAGCGAAAGCATGGTTTCTCGGTATCGCAGCACAGAGGCGATTGCGCGTCGGGTTTGGGACCACCGTGCCGCGTATGCGAAGGAGAAGCTCAACTCAGGTCGCATTGTTCGCTCATACGATTTTCGTGGTGCGTTCCGCTGATACTCGGGTGAAACTCGGGTGAAAATGACCGAAGTTCGACGTATGTTCGATTGATGTTCTCGTCGTTGGAACGACTAAAACCGCAGTTTTCCGTCGTTGATGCTCCGTCCCACTGTGTTGACATCGCAGGGGTCGCTGGTTCGATACCAGCCGTGCCCACCATTTGATCCAAAGTCTTAGACCGAGCCTTCCGGGGAGCTGCACAGCGCTCCCCGGTTCACTCGACCCTTGCCCGGCAGCACGCAGAAATACCCGCCGATTGATGGTGTCGGTTTCGCGCAAGAAACGTTAGCGTACATCCGGAGGGGCATGCAGGCTGGCGCGGGGCGCGCTGGCCACGGGAGGTACGCTGGAGATGATCGAGATCGACCCGCCTGCGCGCGCCCAGGTCGTGCCCGCCGAGGTTCCCGGCCTCGCGGCGCTGCTGTCGCTCGCGGTCGGGGTGGTGTCGGTTGCCGCGCTGTATCTCGCGCGCGACGTCCTCGTGCCGATCATGCTTGCGATCCTGCTGTCGTTCATCCTGTCGCCGGTGGTCGAACTGCTCCAGCGGCTGCGGTTGCCGCGCGTTCCGTCGGTCGTCCTCGCCGTCGTCATCGCGCTGAGCGTCGCCGGGGTCCTCGCGACGGTGATGGGGACGCAAGTTGCGAGCCTTGCGACCGATGCACCGCGCTATGCGGTGACGATCCGCCACAAGGTCCGCGAGGCGCAGTCGTCGACGATCGGCCAGCTGCCGGCGATGATCGGCGCGCTCGGGCGGCAATTCGATCGCGCCAGCGGCGGGCTTGCCAACCCGGTCCGTGTCGTCAGCGGCCCGCGCGCGCTGCGGACGGCACCGCCGCCGCTGCCGGTCGAGGTGCGCACCCCGCCCTTGTCGCCGATCGCGCTGATGCGTGCGGTTCTCGCCCCGGTCATCGGGCCGCTCGAAACGACGGGCATCGTTGTCATCGTCGCGATCTTCATCCTGCTCCAGCGCGAGGATCTGCGCGACCGGTTGATCCGCATCTTCGGCGCGACCGACCTCCACAGGACGACGACGGCGATGGACGATGCCGCGTCGCGACTGAGCCGCTATTTCCTGACGCAGGTCGCGATCAATGCGCTGTTCGGCACGATCATCGGCAGCGGGCTGTATTTCATCGGCGTGCCCTCTCCCGCCTTGTGGGGAGTGCTCGCCGGGCTGCTCCGCTTCCTGCCGTACATTGGCCCGGTGCTCGCCGCGATCCCGCCGCTGATCCTCGCCGCCGCGGTCGGCCCCGACTGGGCGATGTCGTTCTGGGTTATCGGCTTGTTCCTCGTCGTCGAGCCGATCATGGGCTATGTCGTCGAGCCGATGGTCTATGGCCATTCGACCGGACTTTCGCCGGTCGCGGTGATCGTCTCGGCGATCTTCTGGACATGGTTGTGGGGGCCGATCGGGCTGATCCTGTCGACCCCGCTGACCTTGTGCCTCGTCGTCCTCGGGCGCCACGTCAAACGGCTCGAATTCCTCGACGTCATGCTCGGCGACCGCCCGGCGCTGACCCCGGTCGAGAGCTTCTACCAGCGGATGCTCGCCGGCGACCCCGACGAGGCGCTCGATCAGGCCGAGGCGCTGCTCCGCGACCGGTCGCTGTCGAGCTATTACGACGAGGTCGTGGTCAAGGGGCTGCAGATGGCGGCTGCTGATTGCCTGCGCGGCGTGCTCGACGACGCACGGCTCGACCGGGTGCGCCGTGCCGCGCGCGCGTTGATCGCCGACCTCGCCGGACACGACGACAGCAATCCGCCCCCGGCGCGCGGCACCGCGCCGAACGTCCGGACGCTCGCCGAAAAGGCCTTGCCCGCGACCGCGGCACCAATCGCCGCCGTGCATCCGTTGACCGCGGCATGGCAAGCCAATGGCGCGATCCTGTGCGTCGCGGGTCGTGGGCCGCTCGACGAGGTCGGGTCATCGATCCTCGCGCAGCTGCTCGACAAGCACGACCTCGGCTCGCGGACGGCAACCTACGCCGAGGTCTCGCGCGACCGCATCGCCGAACTCGACGTGTCGGGCGTCCTCGCCGTCGCGGTGACGTACCTCGATCTCGACGGCAACCCAGCGCACCTGCGGACGCTGCTCCGGCGGCTCCACGATCGGCTCCCCGGCGTACCGGTGACGGTCGGGTTGTGGCGGCGCGGCGAGAACGAGCAGGAGTCACCCGACGCCGATCAGGTTGCAGGCAATCTGCGCGAGATGGTCATTCACTGCCGCGACATCGCCGAAGCGGGTGGTGCCGCAGACCGCGATCTGATGGCGGCGTTCGCGTAGGCGGAGCCGGACGTTACCCTCCACGGCCTAGCCGCGCGTCACGCTGTCCTACACGGCCGTGAATGGGTTACTGTCCGACTTCGAGTCGGGTCACGTTGGCCAGACGCTGCGTGCCGTGCTCTTTCTCATTGTTGGCCGGTCTTTTTCCTCAGCTCGTTAAGATGCGAGGCGAAGCGATCTTTCTTGAATCGTGTGGGTGATAGCGGCTGTGCGCGATCGTAATCTCTTGAGTTTACGGGCGTTGCTCTAACGGAAAGTCCCACGAAATCCGGGAGCGATCAAACGTCAAAGCACATGCGTTTGTGTGAACTTATTTTGAACTTAGCATCTGCTATACGCCCAAGTCACTGAATTTGCTCATCCCCTCCCGTTCAGGGCAGCGGCCGGGGATAGGCGAGCCGGCGCGACACTTTTGCCCGGGAAGCCCCCCGAGCGGGCGCAAGCGCGCTGCAATTCTCCCCATCCCCCTTCAGGGGAAAGGGAGCATCAACAGACAGGCGTGACGCGTGAGACCTTATGACTGCGCGGGTGCGATCGACATCACGATGCGCTGGCGCTCGAACAGATGCGTGATCTGCGACAGCGAGAACAGGTGCGCGTAGATCAGGCCCATCATCCCGTTCTGGATCATCTTGCGCGCCTGGTCGCCGCGCAGGGTCTGCAGCTTCTCCTCGGCGACCATGCGGAAACCACGATAGACGCTCGGCTCGGGCATGTCGGGCTGCTGGATCGTGACTTCGCCGTCGGTCAGCAGGTTGAGCTTCTCAAGCTCCTCCATGAAGCCGCGGGTCCGCGCGACCGACTGCTCGAACTGCTCGCAGAACTCGAGGATGCGCTTGGTCGTCGCCGTCGGCTGGTCGCCGTCGAACAATTTGTCCTCGGCGTCGGGGCTGACGATGCCGGTCGTGTCGTCGAAGCAGAGCGACAATTCGGTGGCGTCGGGGCCGAGCTTGGCCAGCATGAACGGATAGCGGCGGACGATCGCCGGAAGATACGCGCCGTCCTCCCACTTGCCGTCGCGGTCGACGTACAGGTTGAGGCCGTCGGTCAGGCTGAGCAATGCGAGCGGCGCGGGGTTCTCGCCCATGCCGAAGATGATCGGGAAGCTCCGCTGGGCGACCGAGAACTCGTCGACAGTCAGCGGAATCGCGTGGGTAATCGAGGTCCAGGCCAGGCTGGTCTGCACCGCGAGGCCATAGTCCTGATGGAACTGGGTCGAGACCGGCACGAGCGAATTGTAGAACAGCGGCAATTGCGACGCGGGCATGGAAGCCATGAACAAGACTTTCGCGAGGGACGGCGGCACCCCCCACGGGTCCGCGTAAGGACGCCGCTGTACGGAGCGACGCGCGCGGGTGCAAGCGCGGGCCGCGCCCTAGCCGACGATCTTGCCCGGGTTCATGATACCGAGCGGATCGAGCGCCGCCTTGATCGCGCGCATCGCGGCGAGCTTGCCCGGGTCGGCGACACGCGCCAGTTCCGCCAGCTTGACACTGCCGATGCCGTGTTCGGCGGCGATCGATCCATGGTGCGACATGACGAGGTCGTTGACTGCTGCCGTGATCGCGGGGCCGTGCGCATCGGCCCATGCCGCGCTGTCGCTCCCTGCGGGCGCGCGGGCATTGAAGTGGACGTTGCCGTCGCCGAGATGACCGAAGGCGAGGACGCGGCTGCCGGGCCAGCGCGCCTCGATGATCGGCGTCGCCTCGACGATGAAGCCAGGCATCCGGGCGACCGGCACCGCGATGTCGTGCTTGACCGCCACCCCGTCGCGCCGCTCGGCCTCGGGCAGGGTTTCGCGGAGCCGCCACAGGGCCGCGGCCTGAGCTTCGGACTGAGCAATGACCGCGTCGGCGACGCCCGCCTCAGCAAGGACGTCCGTTAACGCCGCCGCCAGTCCAGCGTCGGCGCGGACCGAGGTCAGCTCGATCAGCACCTGCCAGTCGTGCGCCTCGGTGAGCGGCGCGCGCAGGCCGTTCGCGACGAGCAGGTCGACTCCCGCCTGCGGGATCAGCTCGAAGCTTTCGACGACGTCGCCGAGACGGTCGCGCAGCATCGCAAGCAGCGCCAGCGCCGCCGCCGGGCTCGCCACCCCGGCCCAAGCGACTGCGGTATCGCGCGGCGCCGGGACCAGCCGCAGGGCGATGCGGGTGACGATGCCGAGCGTCCCCTCCGCTCCGATGAGCAGCTGCTTGATGTCATAGCCGCTATTGTCCTTTATCAATGGATCGAGCTGGGCGAGCACCGCCCCCGACGGCAGCACCGCTTCAATCCCCGCGACGAGCGCGCGCATCGTCCCGTGACGCAGGACCTGCACCCCGCCCGCATTCGTCGCGACGAGCCCGCCGATCGTCGCGCTGCCCTTCGCGGCGATGCTCAGCGGGAAGACTAACCCCGCGGCGCGCGCAGCGGCATGGACGTGCTCGAGGATCGCGCCGGCGCCGGTCACCATCGTCAACCCGGCGCGGTCGGGCGGGTCGATCGTGTCCATCCGGGCGAGCGAGACGATGACGCTATCGCCGGTCGCGCGGGGAATCCCACCGCCGACAAGGCCGGTATTACCGCCCTGCGGGACGATCGCGATGCCGCCCGCCGCCGCCGCGCGGACGATCGCCTTGGTCGCCGCCGTCGTTCGCGGCCAGACGATCAGCCCGGCGGTGCCGTGGACGCGCCCCCGCCAGTCGACCAGGTGCGGGGCGAGCACCGCCGGATCGTCGCTCCACGCACCGTCGCCCGCAGCCTGCTTGATCGCGTCGAACGGGTGAGACTGGTTTACCACACCAGGACCATAAGCCTGACGGTGCCGACGCGAAAGCATCGCTGGACATTGACCCTCCCGGGATCGATCGTCAGGTTGACACCGAGTTTAACGGAAACAGGCAACGCGCTGATTCGTGACAAGCTATAATTGTATCAGTCTGATGTTCCTGCGTGTTCTGTACGTTACGCTGGGCGTTGCTGCGCTCGGTGTGAGCGCCGAGGCGAGCCAGCCGGCGCACGCCGCCCGCGCTCGCGCGCAAGCCGATCATGGCAATGCCGCCGCGAAAGCCGCCGTGCGTGCTGCGAAAACGCGGTGCATCGGGGTCGACCACGTTGCCGGCGCGGTCGTCTTCGGCGACCGAGCCGTCGAGTTATCGATGAACGGCGGTACCCGCTGGCGCATGACCTTCGCCCAGGCCTGCCCGGCGCTAAGCTTCTACCAGGGTTTTTATTACCGTCGCGCGGTCGCTGGCCAGTTGTGCGCCGGGCGCGACGCCGTCATTGCCCGGTCGGGCGGGGAATGCCCGATCGATACGATCGTTAAGGTCGCCGCAGCCCGCCGATAGGGCTCGACTGTGACAAATACGCCACGCCGAAATAGACTTGTCGGCCGGGCGCAGAAATCACCATCGCGGTGTGGACAAGCCGCGCTTCGCCTGTTCAGATGATCACCAACCCGCGCAGTCTTATGCCGTGGGGACGCTGATCGGCGGGAACAACCGCCGGCGGCGAAGGACATAACTTTGGGGAGAAAATCATGCGCTCGATCGCTGTCGCGTCGCGGACCGTTTTGGTTTCCGGCGTATCGCTGCTGGCTTTGTTCAACGCGGGCGCGGGACTAGCCCAAAGCGCCGCAAGCGCCCCCGCCAATCCCGGACAAACTGCCACCGCGCCGACCAGTTCGGGCGGATACAACGCCATCGACGAGATCGTCGTCACCGCGCAGCGCACCTCGCAAAGCCTGCAGGACGTGCCGATTGCCGTGACCGCTTTCACCGCGCAAAGTCTCGCCGCCCAGCAGATCAACAACTCGTCGGATCTCCAGCTGACGCTGCCGAACATCACCTTCACCAAAGGCAACTTCACCACCGGCGTGTTCACCATCCGCGGCGTCGGCGACCTGTGCGTCGGCGTCACCTGCGATTCGGCGACTGCGATCCACGTCAACGACCTGCCGCTGTTCAACACGCGCATCTTCGAAACCGACTACTTCGACCTCGAGCGGGTAGAGGTGCTGCGCGGCCCGCAGGGCACTTTGTACGGCCGCAACGCCACCGCCGGCGTCGTGAACTTCATTACCGTCAAGCCCGACTTGAAGGCGCTCCACGCCTCGGTCGAGGGTGAGTACGGGAATTACAACGACATCCGCATCAAGGGCATGATCAACGTGCCGCTTACCGACACGCTGGGTGTCCGCTTTGCCGGTACTTATCTCAAGCGCGACGGCTATACCCAGAACCTCTATAACAACACGGGCATCGACGGCCGCGACGAATATGCGCTGCGCGGCTCGGTGCGCTGGCGCCCCGAGCCGAACACCACGATCGACCTGATGGGCTATTACTTCCACGAGAACGATAGCCGCCTGCGCAACCAGAAGCAGCAGTGCCTGCGCGACCCGACCGGCGTCCTCGGCTGCTTGCCCGGCGGGCTGACGACGGCTTCTGGACAGAACGGCGTGACCAACGCCAATGCGACGATCGCGAGCCTCTTCGTGTCGCAGCAGTTCCTCGGTTCGCCGGCGATCTTCGGCGCGTTGGCCCCCGCGCTCAAGCCGCTGGCGATCGCCAACCTCTACGGCCCCGATGCCTATGGGGCCGCGATAAACCCGCAGGATCCTCGGCAGGTCTATACCGCTTACCAGCCGAGCTATTTCTCCGACGAGATCAACGCGACGATCAAGATTGAGCACGATTTCGGCAAGGTTAAGCTCGACGTCTCGGGCCTCTACCAGCGCAACTCGGTCGACTCGAGCCAGGACTATGACCTCGCGCTCAACAGCGGCACGCTTGCCGCGCAGGGCCTGACCGTCGCGTCGATCTACGGTGCCGGAGGTGCCGGTGCATTGTCGCCCGCGCTGGCCCCGTTTGCCGCTGCTTTGTCGCAGATCAAGCCCGCTCTGTCGGCGTTGATCCCGAATGGCGTCGGCGGGCCATATTGTACCTCGACCCCGTTCGATACGACCGGGACCGGCGCTTTCGGCGGCCATTCGGTCTGCGGGGCCGTCCCGCTCAACGCCGACCGCTCGGTGCAGCGCGACGAGGGCTATACCGGCGAAGCGATCCTGACGACGCAGTTCGACGGCAAGCTCAACTTCTTGTTCGGCGGCATCTACAACAGCTTTAAGACCAGCGAGAACAGCTATTACGTCAACGCTTTCGGGCTCGACTACGGTTCGGCTGTCCTCGGCCTGGCGAATACAATCGGCAGGCAGTTGGCGGGACAGACGACCTTTCCGAGCAGCTACGAAGCGTCGCCTTATTATCGGAACAATACCAATTATTATAAGCTGACGTCGTACGGTCTGTTCGGTGAGGCCTATTTGCAGGCGACTGATCGCCTCAAGCTGACTGTCGGTTTGCGCTACAACAACGACCAGAAGACGGTCAGCGCGCGTACGACGCTCTTCTCGGATTCGGCTGGGACCGCGGTCCTCGTGCCATACGGCTCCTCGAACATCACCCAGGCCTTCAACTACGGCAACCTGGACTATGATGCGGTCAACGCTGGCAACCAGCTCTTCCAGACCGCGAAGGTGGGCTTCTCCGAGGTCACCGGACGCGCCGTCCTCGACTATAAGATCACCGACCAGAACCTGCTGTATGCGTCTTACTCGCGCGGCTACAAGTCGGGCGGCATCAACCCGCCGCTGTCGCCGGGGGCCGGCGTGCCGGTCGCCTTCAGCCCCGAGTTTATCGACTCGTTCGAGATCGGATCGAAGAACACCTTCCTCGACGGTACGGTTCGCCTGAACCTCGCGGCGTTCTACTATAAGTACAAGAACCTGCAGATCAGCCGCATCGTTCAGCGGACCGCGGTCAACGACAACATCAACGCCGACATCTACGGTGTCGAAGCCGATGCGATCATCGAGCCGATCCGTGCCTTCGCGGTCAACCTCGGCTTCAGCTACCTGAAGACCAAGGTCGTCGGCGACTCGTTCTTCGCCAATCCCCGCGACCCGTCGGGCGGTCGTGGCGACGCGGTGATCATCAAGGACATCACCACCGCCGCCAACTGCGCCGTCGTCCCGAAGGTCGCCGGCAACGCGGCTGGCGCACAGGGATATGTCACCGCGATCAACAGCGGGATCGGCCTCAACGGTCCGACACCGTTCCCGACGGGCAGCGGTATCCAGGGCAACACCACCGGCGCGTTCGGCATCTGCAGTGCGCTTGCTGCAAACGCGGCGACGGTGGGCACGCTGTTCGGTGGCGTCAACGTCGCCAACGATGGTGTGCAGGTCAATGTTCGTGGCAACCAGCTGCCACAGTCGCCTAAGTTCAAGGCTTCGGCAGGCGCGCAGTACACTATCGATCTCGGCACCGGCGGCATCAACGTGGTTCCGCGGTTCGATATCGCCCTGACCGGTGAAAGCACGGGAAGCATCTTCAACGACAATGCTGACCGCATCCCGTCGTACTACATCATGAACGCGCAGGTTCAGGTGAACGGCAAGGACGACCGCTGGTTCGTTCGTGGCTTCATCCAGAACATCGCCAACAACAATGCGACGACCGGCCTGTATGTGACCGACCAGTCGTCGGGCCTGTTCACCAACATCTTCACCCTCGAGCCGCGGCGCTACGGCATCGCCGGCGGTATCAAGTTCTAGTATCCAACGCGCCGGACGATAAAGGGCGGGGAGCAATCCCCGCCCTTTATTTTGCGCGCTCATCATCGCTTCCTACCAGATTCGCGCGTCATTCATTGACTTTCGACGCAAAAGCGCGCCAAGCGCGGGGCGAAGCGTGGGCGATCGCGGTTGGACCGCCCCCTGGATCCCAAGGACCCGCATGAGTTTCGAAGCACTGGGCTTGTCGGAGGAGTTGCTCCGCGCGGTCGGCGATAGCGGGTATACGACCCCGTCGCCGATTCAGGCGAGCGCGATTCCGAGCGTGCTGATGGGGCGCGACATCATAGGTGTCGCCCAGACCGGTACCGGCAAGACCGCCTCGTTCGTTCTGCCGATGATCGATATTCTTGCGCAGGGCCGCGGCCGCGCGCGGATGCCGCGATCGCTGATCCTTGAGCCGACCCGCGAGCTGGCGCAGCAGGTCAGCGAGAATTTCGTCAAGTACGGAAAGTACCACAAGCTCAACATGGCGCTGCTCATTGGCGGCGTGTCGATGGGCGACCAACTCGCCGCGCTCGAGAAGGGCGTCGACGTCCTGATCGCGACCCCGGGCCGCCTGATGGATCTGTTCGGCCGCGGCAAGATCATGCTCAACAACTGCGGTTTGCTCGTCATCGACGAGGCCGACCGGATGCTCGACATGGGGTTCATCCCCGACATCGAGGAAATCTGCACCAAGCTTCCCGCCGTGCGCCAGACGCTGTTGTTCTCGGCAACGATGCCGGGGCCGATCAAGAAGCTCGCCGACCGCTTCATGTCGGACCCGAAGACGATCGAAGTCGCTCGCCCCGCGTCGACCAATGCCTCGATCGCGCAGTTCATCGTCGAGACGAGTTCGCGCGGTAAGCGCGCGGCGCTGCGCAAGCTGCTCAGCGACCCCGAGGTCAAGAATGCCATCGTCTTCTGCAACCGCAAGAAGGACGTTCGCGAGCTCGCCGACGTGCTCAAGAAGGCCGGGCTGTCGGCTGGGCAGATCCACGGCGACATGGATCAGGGCGACCGCATTCGCGAACTCGACCGCTTCAAGTCGGGCGCGATCCTTGTCCTCGTCGCCTCCGACGTCGCCGCGCGCGGGCTCGATGTGCCCGGCGTCAGCCACGTCATCAACTACGACGTGCCGCACCATGCCGAGGATTATGTCCACCGCATCGGGCGGACCGGGCGCGCCGGGCTGACCGGCATTGCCTATACGCTCGCGACACCTGAGGAGGCCGATAATCTCCACGAGGTCGAGAAACTGATCGGGCACAAGGTCCCGCGTCATGCTGCCAACGCCGCTGTCCCCGACGAGGTCGAAGATGCCGCCGAGACGATCGCGGTCCCGGTCGACGCGCTCCCGGTCGCCGAGGCCGCTCACGACGTCGATGGAGCCGAACACGCTGCCGGCGAGGCCGCGGTGCCAAGCAGCAGCGACGCCCCACGCCCGCGCCGCCGCCGTGGCGGACGAGGCCGCAAGCCCGAGGGCCAGCGCTCCGAGACCGAGGCGAACGAGCCGACGAGCGCCGCACCGAAGGCCGCCGAGCCGCGTGCGAACGAACCCCGTAGCGCCGAACCTGCCCGCGCTGCCGAACCCACCCGCGCGACCGCACCCCGCGAGCAGCCGCGCCAGTCTCGCGAACCCCGCCGCGACGACAAACGTCGCGATGAGGGCCGCCGTGATGAGGGCCGCCGCCACTCGAACGACGACGGCCCGAGCGAGATCGGCTTCGGTAACGACGTCCCGGCGTTCATGTTGGTCAAGGCGCGCGGCTGAGCAGCTAACCAAATAGGCCGCTTCGGTCGCTAAGTTCAAATTAAGTTCACACTAAAGTCGATGTTTTGCGACTTCGGCGATTCCGTAGAAAAGCTGCAGGTCCGCGCCGCCGCCCGGCGCGACGATTGAGAGTAGTGAGCGGCGGTGAATTCATAACTCTCCTTCGGTCGACGTTCGGGGCGGGACGCTAGTCGCGTCCGCCCCCTGTAGGACAGCGGTTTCTCGCGCGATGATTCGCGGCTAGGATCGCGACAAAATCACGGGGAGCGACCATGGACTACGAGCATATCCTGTTCACCGAAGCCGACGGCGTCGCGACGCTGACGCTCAACCGCCCTGCTGCGCTCAACGCGCTGACGACCGACCTGATCGCCGAGATGATCGACGCGGTCGACCGCGTCCGCGACGAGGGGACCGCGCGGGCGTTGCTGCTGACCGGCGCGGGCCGCGCGTTTTGCAGTGGCGCCGACCTCGCCACCGGCGGCGCAACCGGATCGGCGCAGGGGCGCGGCCCGATCGACGCCGGTCACCGCCTCGAAACTCATTTCAATCCGTTGCTCGAACGGCTGTTCGCGCTTCCGGTCCCGTTCGTCACCGCGATCAACGGCCCGGCGGCGGGGGCGGGCTGCTCGTTCGCGCTCGCGGGCGACATCGTCGTTGCGGGGGACAGCGCGTATTTCCTCCAGGCCTTCGTCAACATCGGCCTCGTTCCCGACGTCGGCTCGACGTGGCTGCTGCCGCGGCTCGCGGGCAAGGCGCGCGCGCAGGGGATGATGATGCTCGGCGAGAAAATCCCGGCAGCGACCGCGCTCGACTGGGGGATGATCTGGCAGGTCGTTCCCGACGCCGACCTGATGGCGACGGCGAACGCGCTGGCGACGCGCCTCGCGGCAGGGCCGACGAAGACGTACGCGCTGATCCGGCAGGGTATTCGCGACAGCCTCGATGCATCGCTGACCGGGGCGCTGGCGATCGAGCGGCGCAATCAGCGGAGTGCCGGGCGGTCGACCGATTTCGGCGAGGGGGTGGCGGCGTTCCTGCAGAAGCGGAAAGCCGTTTTCGGCGGGAAGTAGACTACTCCCTCTCCCCTCGAGGGAGAGGGACGGTTGCGCCCTTCGCGCAACCAGGGTGAGGGTGAGGTCTCCGTATTACGAGCCACTCACCCTCACCCTGGCGCAAGCGCGCCGTCCCTCTCCCTCAAGGGGAGAGGGAAGAGTAGCGCGCGAGAAACTTAGCGGCGAACGCCTTCACCCGCTCCTCCCCGATCGCCCCCCGCAAATCCGCCATCAGCGTCTCGTAAAACCAAATATTATGCTCGGTCATCAGCATCGCCCCGAGGATCTCGTCGCTTCGCACTAAATGGCTCAGATACGCCCGGCTCGCGCTCGCACACACCGGGCACGGGCAATCGGCGTCGAGCGGCGCCTGATCCTCGACATACTTTGCGTTCCGCAAGTTGAGCGGTCCGTCGCGGGTGAACGCCTGCCCCGTCCGCCCCGAGCGCGTCGGCAGGACGCAGTCGAACATGTCGACCCCGCGTAGCACCGCGCCGACGATGTCGTCGGGTTTGCCGACGCCCATCAGATAGCGCGGGCGGTCGGCGGGGAGCTGCGCGCAGGCGAAGTCGAGCACGCCGAGCATCGCCGCCTGCCCCTCCCCGACCGCGAGCCCGCCAATCGCATAACCATCGAAGCCGATCTCGGTCAGCGCCGCCGCCGACTCGCCGCGCAGCGCCTCGTCGAGTCCGCCTTGCTGGATGCCGAAGATCGCCGATGCCTCGGCGTGCGCGCCGCCGCTATCGAAGCCGTCGCGCGAGCGTCTCGCCCAGCGCATCGACCGCCGCATCGCGTTAGCAACCGCCTCGGGCGTGCCGGGCAGCGCGACTAGCTCGTCGAACGCCATGACGATGTCGGAGCCGAGCAGCCGCTGGATCTCGATCGAGCGTTCAGGCGTGACCGCATGCTTCGATCCGTCGCGGTGCGAGGCGAAGGTCACCCCCTCCTCGGTAATCTTGGTCAGGCTCCCAAGGCTCATCACCTGATAGCCGCCGCTGTCGGTCAGGATCGGGTGCTCCCAGCCCATGAACTTGTGGAGGCCGCCGAGCCGCGCGATCCGCTCGGCGGTCGGGCGAAGCATCAGGTGATAGGTGTTGCCGAGGATGATGTCGGCCCCCGACGCGCGCACCTCCGCCGGGCGCATCGCCTTGACGGTGGCAGCGGTCCCGACCGGCATGAAGGCAGGGGTGCGGACCGTACCGCGGCGCAGGGCGATCGAGCCGGTGCGCGCCGCGCCGTCGGTTGCAGCAATGGTGAAGGCGAAGCGAGGGGGAGTCATTGCGGGGAGATAGCGAGGTTGCGCGCGTCCGTCACTTCCTCTGCCCATCGGGCTCGGACGAGAACGAGAGTTCGGGACGCAATGGTTTCTTGCCCTATCGCCCGTCGCTACCTTAACACCCTCCGCGTGAACCCCTTCGCCATCCCCAACTTCCGCGCCTTCTTCGCCGCGCGGGTCGCCGCCAACGTCGCCAGCGCGATGCTCGTCATCGTCATCGGCTGGCAGGTCTACGACATCGCGCGGCTGACGATGTCGACCAAGGACGCGGCGTTCCTGCTCGGCATGATCGGGCTCGCGCAGTTCCTGCCGCTGTTCGCCTTGACGCTCGTCGTCGGCTACGTCGCCGACCGGGTAGACCGGCGGTACATCGCGCGTGCCGCGACCGCGCTGGTGTTGTTCTGTGCGGCGCTGCTCGGCGGGCTCGCACTCGCGCACAACGTCACGCTGACGGCGTTGTTCGTCGTCGCGGTCCTGCTCGGCGTTGGGCGCGCATTTATCGGCCCGGCGCTGTCGGCGCTCGCCCCCAATTTGGTCCCGCGCGAGATGCTGCCGACCGCAATCGCGTGGAATTCGATCGGCTGGCAGGGCGGCGGGGTCGTCGGGCCGCCGCTTGGCGCGTTCCTGTATGCGGCCTCCCCCGCCGCGCCATATCTTCTCGCCACGGTCCTATTCGCGATCGCGCTCGTGGCGCTGTTCATGATCACCCCCGTCCCGCGCCCTGCGCGGTCGCTGCTGAGCCCGTGGCGCGCGACGCTCGAGGGGCTCGGCTATGTCCGCCATAACCAGATCGTCCTCGGGGCGATCAGCCTCGACCTGTTCGCGGTGCTGCTTGGCGGCGCGACCGCGATGCTGCCGGTTTATGCCCGCGACGTCCTCCATGTCGGTGTCGCCGGGCTGGGGCCGTTGCGCGCCGCCCCGGCGGCGGGCGCGGCGATCACCGCGCTGCTGCTGACGCGGCTGCCAATCACGCGCCATGTCGGGGTCAAGATGTTCGCCTGCGTCGCGCTTTTCGGCATCTCGACGATCGTCTTCGGCCTGTCGAAGGACCTGTACCTATCGCTCGGCGCGCTGGCGGTGCTCGGTGCGGCCGACATGATCTCGGTCTATGTCCGCTCGTCGCTGATCCAGCTCCACACCCCCGACGCGATGCGCGGGCGGGTGTCGGCGGTGTCGTCGGTCTTCATCTCGGCATCGAACGAGCTTGGCGAGTTCGAGAGCGGGCTGACCGCGGCGTGGCTCGGCCCGGTCGAGGCGGTCGTTGCCGGCGGCGTCGGTGCGGTCGCGGTGACGCTGATCTGGGCGTGGCAATTCCCGGCGCTTCGCCGCGCCGACCGCTTCGTCGCCCCCGAAACGTCCTCGCCCGCGGCGATCGAAATTGCTATTGAAACCGAGCAAGCGGAGACAGCGCGATGAAAGCAGATTCGATCCTCGCCACGATCGGCAACACGCCGCACATCCGCATGGCGCGGCTGTTTCCCGACCACGAAGTCTGGATCAAGTCCGAGCGGTCGAACCCCGGCGGGTCGATCAAGGACCGCATCGCACTGGCGATGGTCGAGGCCGCCGAAGCCGACGGCTCGCTCAAGCCGGGCGGGACGATCGTCGAGCCGACCAGCGGCAACACCGGCATCGGCCTCGCGCTCGTCGGCGCGATCAAGGGCTACAAGGTCATCCTCGTCATGCCCGATTCGATGTCGATCGAGCGGCGGCGGCTGATGCTCGCGTACGGCGCGACCTTCGACCTGACGCCGCGCGCGGGCGGCGTAAAAGCCGCGATCGAACGCGCGCACGAGATCGTCGCCTCGACTCCGAACAGCTGGATGCCGGGGCAGTTCGAGAACCCGGCGAACGTCGCGGTCCACGTCCGCACCACCGCGCGCGAGATCCTCGAGGATTTCGACGAAATGCCGATCGACGCGATGATCACCGGCGTCGGCACCGGCGGCCACATCACCGGCGTTGCCGAGGCACTCAAGCCGATCTGGCCGAAGCTCAAGGTGTTCGCGGTCGAGCCGACGACGTCGCCGGTGATCTCGGGCGGCCAGCCGGGGCCGCACGCGATCCAGGGCATCGGCGCGGGCTTCATCCCGGAGAATTTGCACACGCAGATCCTCGACGGCGTCATCCAGGTCGACCCTAACGATGCGAAGGCGTGGGCGGTCCGGGCGGCGAAGGAAGAGGGCATGCTCGTCGGCATCTCGTCGGGGGCGACCTTGTGCGCGATCGCGCAGAAGCTCCCCGAACTGCCGGCGGGGTCGCGCGTCCTCGGCTTCAATTACGATACCGGCGAGCGTTATCTGTCGGTCCCGGACTTCCTGCCGACCGAGTAAGGCTCCACCCGTGGAGGGTGATGAGGACGATCTCGGGGGGTACACCGAGGCGGATCGGCACCGTCGTCGTGCCGACGCCCGACGAGACGATCAGCCGCCGTCCGCCCTCGACGAATAGTCCGCGGCGGTGCTCCCGGCCGAACTCGGTCCCGATCCACGGCGCGCCGATCAACGGCCAGCTCATCTGGCCGCCGTGGGTGTGCCCGGCAAGCGTCAGCGCGACCGACGCTGGAACCTGAACGAAATTGTCGGGCTCGTGCATCAGCAGGATCACCGGCTTGCCCGGCGGGATGCCCGCGAGCGCGGCGGCGACGTTCGGGCTGCCGGTCGTCAGGTCGTCGACCCCCGCGATGATGATCGGACCGGCATCGGCCCAGCGGTTCCGGAGGTACGTCATCCGATAGCGCGGCAGGACGATCGGCGACCAGAAGGCGTCGTCATGATTGCCGCGCACCGCGAATGTCCCAAGCCGCGACCGCAGCGCGCGGAACGGCTTGACGACCTTGTCGAGGTTGGTCGGCGTACTGACGAACAGCTTCTCGCCCTGATAGTCGCCGGTCAGCACGATCAGGTCGGGCTTGAGCGCGTTCGCCTGCGCGATGATCGCATACAGCCGGTCGATCGGCATGTCGGGCAGCCCGGCGTGGGTGTCGCTGAGCTGGACGATGCGGAGCGGGGCTTGCCCGACCGGCCATTTCGGAACCGCGACGTCGTAGCGGACGACGACCGGCACGCGCGTCGCTTCGTGCCATCCGGCAATGACGAACGCGGCGAGCAGCAGGATGGCGAGAAGGAGGCAGGCAAGGAGGCGGCGCACGCCACCTCCTCGCCGATCAGATGCTACGCCGCAAGCTTCGCTGCCGCGCGTCCGTAGAATGTTTCGCCCTTCGCCGCCATATCGCGGAGCAATTGCGGCGGGGTGAAGCGGTCGCCGTGGCGCTGCGTCAGCCCGTCGAGGATCGCGACGACGGTCTCCAGCCCGAGCGTGTCCATGTGGCTGAACGGACCGCCGGTGAACGGCGCGAAGCCCCAGCCGAAGATCGCACCGAGGTCGCCGTCCTCGGGCGTCTCGAGCACGCCCTCGGCGAAGCACCGTGCGCATTCGACCATCTGGCGATACAACAGTCGCTCGCGGATCGCCTCAGGGGTCGCGTCGCTATGCTCGCCTGGCGTTGCGACGGTGGCCGACAGTTCGGGCCACAGATACTTCTTCGCCGGCGCTTCGGGATAAACATAGAAGCCCTTGCCGTTCTTGCGCCCGAAGCGGCCGAGCTCGTTCATCGTCGCGATGACCTCCTCGCTCGGGCTCGACTTGTAGGCGTCGCCGAGATCGGCGCGGGTCTGCTTGGCGACCTTCAAAGACAGGTCGAGTCCGACCTCGTCGTTGACCGCGAGCGGGCCGACCGGCATTCCCATGTGCTTGCCGACGTTCTCGATCAGCGCCGGACCAACGCCCTCGGCGAGCAATGCCAGCCCTTCCTGCACATAGGTGCCAAAGCAGCGCGAGGTGTAGAAGCCGCGGCTATCGTTGACGACGATCGGCGTCTTGCGGATCGCCGCGACGAAATCGAGCGCCTTAGCGATCGCCTCGGGGCCGGTTTCCTTGCCGACGATGATCTCGACGAGCGGCATCTTCTCGACCGGCGAGAAGAAGTGGATCCCGATGAAGTTCGCCGGCTTCGACCAAGCCTCGGCGAGGCCGGTGATCGGCAGCGTCGAGGTGTTCGAACCGAAGATCGTGTCGGCACCGACGACCGCCTCGACGTGCTTGGTCACCTCGGCCTTGATCCCGCGATCCTCGAACACCGCCTCGATGATCAGGTCGCAACCCGCGAGGTTGGCGTAATCGGCGGTCGGGTGGATCCGCGCGAGCAACGCCTCCATCTTGGCCGGGTCGGTGCGCTTCTTCGCCAGCCGGTCGGCGGTGTACTGCTTGCCCTTCTCGGCAGCCGCTATGTCGCGGTCGAGCAGGACCACGTCGATCCCGGCCTGCGCGGCGACCATCGCCACGCCCGCGCCCATCAGCCCGGCACCGAGCATCGCGATCTTCTTCGGCGGCATTGCGGCCACGTTCTTCGGGCGGCGCGCACCCTTTTCAGCCGCCTGCTTCGAGACGAACAGCGAGCGGATCATGTTTCCTGCCTGCGGGTCGGAAACGACCTTCGCCATGTATTTGGACTCGACGCGAAGCGCGGTGTCCATCGGCAACTGCGTGCCCTCGTACACCGCCGACAGCATCGCGATCGGGGCGTTCATATTGTGATTGGTCTGCTTGGCCACCATCGCATTGCCCGCCATGAAAGTCTGGGCGAAGTTCGGGTTCATCGCGCCGACGCCGCCGGGGAACTTGAAGCTCTTCTCGTCCCACGGCTGGGTGAACTTGGTCGGGTTCGCCATGACCCACGCCTTCGCGTTGGCAACCACGTCGGCAGCGGGGGCAAGGGCGTGGACCACACCGAAGCCGAGCGCCTCTTGGGGGCTCATCGACTTGCCCTGGAGCAAATACATCAACGCCGGCTGGACGCCCATCAAGCGCGGCAGCCGCTGGGTTCCGCCCGCGCCGGGGAACAGCCCGACGAGGACTTCGGGCAGGCCGAGCTGGACCTTCGGGTTGTCGCTGCAGACGCGGTAGTGGCACGCGAGCGTCAGTTCGAGCCCGCCGCCGAGCGCGAGACCGTTGATCGCCGCTGCGACCGGCTTGCCGCATGTTTCGAGGCTGCGGAACAGCTGGTTCAAGCGGAAGACATTGTCGAACAGCTTGGCCATCCGCGATTTGCCGCCGTCGGAACGGGCACCGCCGACAAGCCCGCCCATCCCCTTGAGGTCGGCCCCGGCCATGAAGCCCGATGCCTTGCCGCTGGTGATGACGACGCCCTTGATCGCCGCATCGGACTTGATCGTCTCGATCGCGGCGGCGAGGTCGGTGGTGAAATCGGCGTTAATGACGTTCATCGACTGGCCGGGCAGGTCGATCGTCAGGGTCAGGATGCCGTCGGCGTCGAGGTCGTGGTGGAGCGTGGTCATGGCGATAGTCCCCAAATTTCTGCTGTCAGCTCCGCGAAAGCGGAGACCCAAGATCACCGACAGTGACTTTGGGTCCTCGCCTTCGCGGGGATGACACGCACCTAAATCAAATCCGCTCGATCACCGTCGCGGTGCCCATCCCGGCCCCGACGCACAGCGTCACCAGCGCGGTCGACTTGCCCGTCCGCTCGAGCTCGTCGAGCACCGTCCCAAGGATCATCGCCCCGGTCGCGCCCAGCGGGTGCCCCATCGCGATCGCGCCGCCGTTGACGTTTATCTTGTCGTGATCGATGTTGAGCGCCTGCATGTAGCGCAGGACGACGCTCGCGAACGCCTCGTTCAGCTCAAACAGGTCGATGTCGGCGACGGTCATGCCGAGGCGCTTGAGCAATTTCTCGGTCACCGGCGTCGGGCCGGTCAGCATGATCGCGGGCTCCGATCCGATCGACGCCATGCCGAGGATCTTCGCGCGCGGCTTGATGCCGTATTTCGCGCCCATGTCGCGGTTGCCGACGAGGACCGCTGCCGCACCGTCGACGATGCCGCTCGAATTGCCGCCGTGGTGGACGTGGAAGATCTTCTCGACCTCGGGGTACTTCTGCAGCGCGATCGCGTCGAAGCCGGGCATGCCCTCGCCGATCGCCTCGAATGCCGGGTTGAGGCCGCCGAGCGACTGCATGTCGGTGCCGGGGCGCATATGTTCGTCGCGGTCGAGGACGATCTCGCCGATCACGTCCTTGACGCCGATCACCGAGTTCTTGAAGCGGCCTTCGCTCCATGCGCGGGCAGCGCGCTTCTGGCTTTCGACCGCATAGGCGTCGACGTCGGCGCGGCTGAAGCCATACTTCGTCGCGATCAGGTCGGCACCAATGCCCTGCGGCATAAAATAGGTCTTGTAGGCGACCGCCGGATCCATCGGCCATGCGCCGCCGTCGGCCCCCATCGGCACGCGCGACATGCTCTCGACGCCGCCGCCGATCGCGAACATCGCCTCGCCCGAGATGACCTTGGCGGCGGCCATGTTGACCGCTTCGAGCCCGCTCGCGCAGAAGCGGTTGATCTGGACCCCCGCGACCGACTCGGCATAATCGGCGTTGAGGACTGCGGCGCGCGCGATGTCGCTGCCCTGCTCGCCGACCGGGGCGACGCAACCGAGAACGACGTCGTCGACGTCGGCGGTGTCGATGCCGGTACGGTCGCGGACGCTCTGGAGCACCTGCGTCGCGAGCTGGATCGGGGTGATCTCGTGGAGCTTGCCGTCCTTGCGGCCCTTGCCGCGCGGGGTACGGACCGCGTCGTAAATCAGTGCTTCGGCCATGGCTCGTCTCCCAAGGATTTTGTCGCAGCGTCTAGTGGGTCGATCAGAAAGCTTCGGCGGGCAGCGCCATCAGGCTCTCCGACCCCGCCTCGAGCTTGCGCCGCAGCGCGCCCGCGTCGGGGAAGAAGCGCTCGGCGAAATAGCGCGCGGTGATCAGCTTGTTCTCGTAGAAGGCGGCGTCGCTCGCGCCCGCGTCGAGCGCTGCGTGGCTTGCCTTCGCCATGATCAGCCACATCTGGCCGAGCGCGACGATGCCCATCAGGTGGAGATACGCGGTCGCCGCCGCCCCGGCGTTGTCGGGGTTCGACAGCCCATTCTGCATCAGCCACATCGTCGAGGCCTGGAGCTCGCCGCTGGCCTTCTCGAGCCCGCCCGCAATTTTTGCCAGCCGCTCGTCGCCCTTGGCGTCGGTGATGGTCTCTGCCAGCAGGCCCAGATAAGTCCGCAGCGCCCGGCCGCCGTTCATCCCGAGCTTGCGCCCGACGAGGTCCATCGCCTGGATACCGTTGGTGCCTTCGTAGATCTGGGCGATGCGGGCGTCACGGACGAACTGCTCCATGCCCCATTCGGCGATGTAGCCGTGGCCGCCATAGACCTGCTGCGACGCAGTTGCGATGTCATAGCCCTTGTCGGTGCAATAGCCCTTGATCACCGGCGTCAGCAGCCCGATCAGGTCGTCGGCGACCTGCCGTTCGTCGGGGGTCGCCGCCTTGTGTGCGAGGTCGACCTGGAGCGCCCCCCACAGGATCAGCGCACGCGCGCCCTCGTTGAACGCACGGCCGTCCATCAGCATCCGGCGGACGTCGGCGTGGACGATGATCGGATCGGCCTTGCTCGCGACGACGACGGGGCCGGGAGCCGGTGCGACGGTCGCTGAACCCGCGACGGTCAGCGCCTTGCCCTGAACGCGGTCGCGGGCATAGATCGCGGCGTTCTGGTAAGCGACTTCGCCCTGCGCGAGCCCCTGCACGCCGACGCCGAGCCGCGCGGCATTCATCATGATGAACATCGCGCGGAGGCCCTTGTTCTCCTCGCCGATCAGATAGCCGGTCGCGCCGTCGTAATTCATCACGCACGTCGAGTTGGCGTGGATGCCCATCTTGTGCTCGATCGAGCCGCACTTGACGCCGTTACGCGCGCCGAGTGCGCCGTCGTCGCCGACAATGAACTTGGGCACGATGAACAGGCTGATGCCCTTGACGTTGTCGGGCGCGCCGGTCGTCTTCGCCAGCACGAGGTGGATGATATTGTCCGACAGGTCGTGCTCGCCCGCCGAGATGAAGATCTTGGTGCCGGTGACGGCGTAGGTGCCGTCGGCCTGCGGCGCGGCGCGGGTGCGGATCAGCCCGAGGTCGGTTCCGCACTGCGGCTCGGTCAGGTTCATCGTGCCGGTCCAGCGGCCCTCGACCATCTTCGGCAGATATTTGCGCTTCTGCTCGTCGGACCCGACCGCGGCGATCGCCGCCTGCGCGCCGTCGTTGAGTCCGGGGTACATCGAGAACGCCATGTTCGCGCTCGACAGATATTCGGCGATCGCGGTGCCAACGACATGCGGCAGCCCCTGCCCGCCGTATTCGGGCGAGGCGACCAATGTCCCCCACCCGGCCTCGACGAACTGGTCGTACGCCGCCTTGAACCCGGCGGGCGTCGTCACCGATCCGTCGGCGTTGCGCGTGCAGCCCTGTTGATCACCGCTGAGATTGAGCGGCTGGAGGACGCCCTCGCAGAACTTCGCCCCTTCCTCGAGGATCGCCTGGACGACGTCGGGGGTGGCGTCGGCAAAGCCCGGCAGGTTCGAGTATTTCTCGAGGCCAACGACCGCGCTCAGCACGAACTGCGTGTCTTTGACCGGGGCGCGATAGCTAGGCATTAAATGTGGTTCTCGTGGTTGCCGAGCTCGCGCTCGCCGGATGGATTGGCGAGCTCGTCTTCGACCAGCGCACAAAATGATTGCAGTTCGTCGATCGTCGCGTCGATGTCTGCCTTTTGTTCGGCGAGCAGCGCGATCCGGTTACGGCATTTCTCGAGCGTCACCCGCCGCTGCTGCACCCGCCCGTCGCCAAGGTCGTACAGGTCGATCATCTCGCGGATTTCGGCAAGGCTGAAGCCGACGTTCTTCGCGCGCAGGATCCACGCCAGCCGGTTGCGGTCGCGCCGCGAATAGACGCGGTTCTGGCCATTCCGTGTCGGCGCGATCAGCCCCTGATCCTCGTAGAAGCGGATCGCCCGGGGCGTGACATTGAACCCCGTGCTAAGGTCGGTGATGGTAAACGTCTCCGCTCCGCACGGCGGCGGCGGCACGACGACATGGGCGAAAACCGGCGGTTCGATCATGGCCTTGATGTAGTTGACGTGCGCGTCAACCGCAAGGCGATATCGTCATCGTCGAGTTGCGCTGCCGTGTCTTACGCGGATAGGCTGGCGGGCATGCCAACCGATGCCGACCTGCCCGACCTGATCGTTCCATCCGACCTGAGGCGTGTCATCCCGATCTGGTCGTGGGCGGTCCCGGCGACGGCGTGGCTCTGCCTTTCCCTCATCACGCCGGCCGCCTTCGCGGGCTGGGGGGTCGCGGTGCTTGGCGCGGTCCTTTTCGCAACGGTGTTCGCCGCGGTTCATCACGCCGAGGTCATCGCGCACCGGATCGGCGAGCCATTCGGTACCCTTGTCCTCGCGCTCGCGGTGACGGTGATCGAGGTCGCGCTAATCGTCTCGATCATGCTGTCGGCGAAAGGCGCGGAATCGAGCCTAGCGCGCGACACGGTGTTCGCGGCGGTCATGCTGGCGTGCAACGGGGTGCTCGGCATCTGCCTGCTCGTCGCAGGCATCCGCTTCGGTGAACCGCTGTTCCGCGCCCGCGCCGCGTCGTCGTATCTCGCGGTGCTCGCCGTCCTCGCGACCGCCGCGCTGGTCCTGCCGGAGTTCACCCACACCGCGCCAGGTCCGGTCTACTCACCCGCGCAATTGGTGTTCGTCGCGATTGTCGCGGTCGTCCTCTACGGCGTCTTCCTGTTCGTCCAGACCGTTCGCCACCGCGATTATTTCCTCCCCGTCGGCGGCAACGTCACCCCCGACGCGCACGCGCCGCCGCCATCGGGTGCCGCGACCGGCGTTGCCGCACTGCTCCTGGTCGTGGCGCTCGGCGCGGTCGTCCTCCTCGCGAAGAAACTGTCGCCCGAGCTCGAGGCGGCGATGCGCGCGGCGCATGTCGCCCAGCCCGCCGCAGCGGTTGGCGTCATCGTCGCCGCGCTCGTCCTGCTGCCCGAGGCAGTGTCGGCGATCCGCGCGGCGCGGATCAACCGGCTCCAGACGAGCGTCAATCTCGCGCTCGGCTCGGCGCTGGCATCGATCGCGCTGACGATCCCGGCGGTCGCCGCTGTCGCCTTATGGACGGGACAGCCGCTCGAACTCGGGCTCGGCGACACCGGGCTGGTGTTCCTCGCGCTGACCTTCGTCGTGACGACGATGACGCTGAGCAGCGGCCGGGCGACGGTCCTGCAGGGCGCGGTCCACCTGACAATCCTCGCGCTGTTCCTGTTCCTCGTGATCGTCCCCTGACGCCTCAGTCTCGCGCCAGCGACCCGTCGCCGGTCACGGCGCGGTAGAAGCACGACCGCTCCCCGGTATGGCACGCCGGTCCTGCCGGGGTCACGCGCAGCCACAAGGCGTCCTGGTCGCAGTCGATCCGCAGCTCGACCACCGCCTGCGTGTTGCCCGACGTCGCGCCCTTGTGCCAGATCTCCTGCCGCGACCGGCTCCAGTAATGCGCCTCTCCCGTGGCGAGCGTCGCGGCGAGCGCGGTCGCGTTCATATGCGCGACCATCAGGACTTCACCCGTCGCGGCGTCGGTCGTCACCGTCTGGATCAGCCCGCGATCGTCCCATCGCGGATCGAGGGTTGTTCCGGTTTCGCGGCTCGCGTCGCTCAATTCGTTGCTCCTGTGGCACTTTAGTGACGGCGAAGGGGAGACAGATGCGCCACTCGGTCCTATATGCGCCGCAAGTTGCCGCCCTGGGGAGTCCCGATGGACGACTTTACGACCGACCCTTTCGACGGTGACCATCTCCACGAGGAATGCGGGGTTATCGGCGTTTATGGCGCCGAGGGCGCGGCGGCGTTGTGCGCGCTGGGCCTCCATGCGCTCCAGCATCGCGGGCAGGAAGCCGCCGGCATCACCAGCTTCGACAGCAAGGACTTCCACACCCATCGCGCGATGGGGCATGTCGCCGGCAACTTCGACTCCGACGACGTCATCGCCCGGCTCAAGGGTGAGGTCGCGATCGGCCACAACCGCTACGCCACGACCGGCGAGACTGCGCTGCGCAACGTCCAGCCGCTGTTCGCTGAACTCGCCTCGGGCGGGTTCGCGATCTGTCACAACGGCAACATCTCGAACGCGGTCAAGCTGCGCAAGGACCTCGTCCGGCGCGGGTCGATCTTCCAGTCGACGAGCGACACCGAGGTCATCATTCACCTCGTCGCCACCAGCACCTACCGTACGCTGCTCGACAAGTTCATCGACGCATTGAAGCAGGTCGAGGGTGCCTACTCGCTGCTGTGCCTGACCGGCGAGGGCATGATCGCCTGCCGCGACCCCCTCGGCGTCCGCCCGCTCGTCCTCGGCCGGCTCAACGACGCGTACATCCTCGCCTCGGAGACCGTCGCGCTCGATGTCGTTGGCGCGACCTTCCTGCGCTCGGTCGAACCCGGCGAGCTGATCGTCATCACCGCGCGCGGCCTGCGCTCGCTCCGCCCGTTCGGTGTCACCCGCCCCCGCCCGTGCATTTTCGAGCACGTCTATTTCTCGCGCCCCGATTCGGTCGTCGACGGGCGCAGCGTCTATCAGGTCCGCAAGCAGATTGGCGTCGAGCTGGCGCGCGAAAGCCCGTGCGTCGCCGACATGGTCGTCCCCGTCCCCGACTCGGGAACTCCCGCGGCAATTGGATTTGCCCAGGCAGCGGGCATCCCGTTCGAGCTCGGTATCATCCGCTCGCACTACGTCGGGCGGACATTCATTCAGCCCGGCGACCAGATCCGCAACCTCGGCGTCAAGCTCAAGCATAATGCCAACCGCGCGCTGATCGACGGCAAGAAGATCGTCCTGATCGACGACTCGATCGTCCGCGGCACGACCAGCCTCAAGATCGTCCAGATGCTCCGCGATGCCGGGGCCGAGGAAGTCCATATGCGGATCGCTTCGCCGCCGACGCGGCACAGCTGCTATTACGGCGTCGACACCCCCGAACGCTCGAAGCTGCTCGCCGCCAACATGGACGTCGAGCGGATGCGTGAATACATCAAGGTCGACAGCCTCGCCTTCCTGTCGATCGACGGGCTGTACCGCGCGCTCGGCGAAGACATGCGCGACGACTCGGCCCCGCAGCACTGCGACGCGTGTTTCACCGGCGATTACCCGACCCGGCTGACCGACCAGGAGGACATCGAGGTGCCCGACCAACTCTCGATGCTGGCGGAGCGGATGATCTGACCGTCTTCCCCTCCCCTTCAGGGGAGGGGCGAGAGACGTCGCGCTTGCGACGGCCCGGGGGTGGGGCCTTCGTTGCTGCAGACGAAATCGGCCGCGCCCTCGTTCCCCACCCCCGGCCCCTCCCCTGAAGGGGAGGGGAGGAGAAAGCTAAATGACCACCCTCACCGGCAAACTCGCGCTTGTCACCGGCGCATCGCGCGGGATCGGCGCCGCCACCGCCGAGGCACTCGCGGCCGCGGGCGCGCATGTGATCCTGACCGCGCGGACCGAAGCTGGGTTGATCGAGGTCGACGACCGGATCCACGCGGCAGGCGGAAGCGCGACGATCGCCCCGTTCGACCTGACCGATGGCGATGCGGTCGACCGGCTCGCGGCGGCGCTCCACGCGCGGTGGGGCAAGCTCGATATGCTCATCCTCAACGCGGCGACCCTCGGCACCCTAACCCCGGTGCCGCATATTTCGCCCAAGGATTTCGACTTCGTCGTCGCGATCAACCTCACCGCAAACTGGCGGCTGATCCGGGCGTTCGACCCGTTGCTCCGCGCGAGCGATGCCGGGCGGCTGGTGACGTTGACCTCGTCGGTGGCGACGACTCCGCGCGCCTATTGGGGCACCTATGCCGCGACCAAGGCCGCGCTCGATAGCCTCGTGCTGACGTATGGCGAGGAAGTCCGCAACGTCAGCGCGGTGCGTGTCGCGATCGTCGACCCCGGCGCGACGGCGACGACGATGCGGGCGCGCGCCTTCCCGGGCGAGGACCAGACGACGCTCAAGCCGCCCTCAGCGGTCGCGGATATGCTCGTCGGGCTGCTCGCGACCGACTTCGCCACCGGCAGCCGCCACCGGGCTTAGGATCGAGAGCGACTAAGCCGCGATCTTGCCGCGCTTCGCCTTGGTCAGCTTCTTGACGATCATGTCGCGCTTGAGCTTCGACAGATGGTCGAAGAACAGGATGCCCTCGAGGTGATCCATCTCGTGCTGGAGGCACGTCGCCATCAGCCCGTCGAGTTCCTCCTCGTGCGCGACGCCGTCGTAATCGAGCCACTTTACGCGAACCTGCAGCGGACGCGCGACATCGCCGTACAGCTCGGGCACCGACAGGCAGCCCTCGTTGTACAGGCCGATCTCGTCGGACTCCCAGACGATCTCGGGATTGACGAAATATTGCGGGCTGCGGACGTCGGCAGGCTCGACACCCTCCTCGACGACTTCGCCGGGCCGCTGGAGGTCGATCACCAGCACGCGCTTCGGCACGCCGACCTGAATTGCGGCGAGCCCGATACCCGGCGCGTCGTACATCGTCTCGAGCATGTCATCCATCAGAGCGCGCAAGGCATCGTCGACCACGGCGACAGGTTCGGAGATGACGCGGAGGCGCGGGTCGGGGGCTTCGATGATCGGCATGATTGTCATGGCGCTGAAATAGGATCGAGCGGCCAGCCGGTCAAGAATCGCGCTATTGCACCGGACGCCGCGCCCGCAACGCCTGCGCCAGCGTCCCCTCGTCGAGATAATCGAGCTCACCGCCGACCGGCATGCCGTGGGCCAACTGCGTCACCCGCACCGGCAGGCTGGCGAGCCGGTCGGCGATGAAGTGCATCGTCGTCTGCCCCTCGAGCGTGACGTTCATCGCCAGCACGACCTCGTCGATCCCGCCGCCGGCGACCCGCCCGACGAGCGCGTCGATGCTGAGGTCCTCGGGGCGCACGCCGTCGAGCGCCGACAGCCGGCCGCCGAGGACGTGGTAACGCCCCGGGAACAGCCGCGCCCGGTCGAGCGCCCACAGGTCGGCAACCTCCTCGACGACGCACAGGCTGGTCTGGTCGCGGCGCGGGTCGGTGCAGACCGAGCACGGGTCGCGCGTGTCGACGTTGCCGCAGATCGAGCACGTCGCCAGCCGCGCCTCGACCGTCGTCAGCGCGGCGATCAGCGGGACCAGCGCGGTTTCGCGGCGCTTCAGCAGGTGGAGCACCGCGCGCCGAGCCGAACGCGGGCCGAGCCCCGGCAGGCGGGCGAGCGCCTGAGTCAACGCGTCGATTTCGGGAGCGGCCATCGCTAACCGATATGGCGGGGGACGTGCGGTCCGGCAACTCTCGACGTCGCGCCGCAGGTCGTTACGGTGGCATGATGCCGCTCCGCTGCCTCGACGATGCCGATCGCAGCCTCGATGCAGTGGCGTTGTCCCCCCTGGAGTGGGCGGCGCTGACCGCAACCAACCGCCATGTCCGGCACCTGCGGATGCACTGTTGCGGGTCGCCGGTTGCGCTGAAGACGTCGCGCCTCGGCACGCGCTTCTTTGCGCATTTCGCACTTGGCGGCTGCGCTTCGGGGGACGAGTCGCCCGAACATCTTCACCTCAAGGCGCTGGCGATCACCGCTGCGCGCGCTGCCGGGTGGACCGCTGAAGCCGAGGTTTCGGGAACCACTTCCGGCGGTGAGCCGTGGCGCGCCGACGTGCTGGCGACGCGGGGGAAGCATCGCGTCGCAGTCGAGGTCCAATGGTCGGGGCAGGCCGACGACGAGACCGCGCGACGACAGGCGCGCTACGCCGCGAGCGGGGTCCGCGCCTTGTGGCTGTTCCGGCGACCTGGCTTCGCGATCGACCCCGACGTCCCCGCGGTTCGGGTTCGCGGCACGCTGGCGGCGGGACTGACGGTACAGGGCTTGCCAGTTGCGGACTTCCTCGCGGCGGTGTTCGACCGGCGGCTCAAGTTCGGCATCCCGAGCAGGGTCGCCGCGAAGATCGTGGTCGGCGGGATCGTCGTCACTTGTTACGGCCTGCGATGCGGCGCGTTCAACCGCGCGGTCGAGCGCGTCGTCGTCAGCGCCGGGACCAACGACTGCCACATGGCGCTGTCGCACCTTAGTGACCATTTAGGCCCGAGAGCGGCCGTTCTCGCGACTCTGCCCCGCGACAAGCAGCGCGGGCCGATCCGATTGAGGACATTGCAGGGGCGGACCTATCTCGCCAACACTTGCTTCTCCTGCGGCCTGCCATTCGGCGAGGCCTATCTCACCGATCTCAACAGCCGCTGGACGATCGCCAGTACGACGATCGTTATCGACAAGGCTTGGGCGGCATCCATCGCTGCGGTCCATGAGTTCGATCCCGTCTGGTCGGTGGTTGCGCGCGACCCCGCCTTCGCCTAGCCCCACGCCGATGCGGATCGCTTTCATGGGAACCCCGGCGTTCGCCGTGCCCGCGCTCGACGCGCTCGTTGCGGCGGGGCACGACGTCGTTGCGGTCTATACTCAGCCGCCGCGCCCGGCGCAGCGCGGCAGGGCGGTGACGCGCTCGCCGGTCCACCTCCGAGCCGAGGCGCTGGGGATTCCGGTCCTGACCCCGGTCAACTTCAAGGACGATGCCGACCGTGCAGCGTTCGCGGCGCTCGATCTCGACCTCGCCGTGGTCGCCGCCTACGGGTTGATCCTGCCGCAGGCGGTTCTCGATGCGCCGCGCTGTGGATGCCTCAACATCCATGCATCGCTGCTGCCGCGCTGGCGGGGTGCCGCGCCGATCCAACGCGCGATCCTCGCCGGTGACGAGGCGACCGGCGTGACGATCATGGGCATGGAGCGCGGGCTCGACACCGGGCCGATGCTCCTCGTCGAGGCGACCCCGGTCGACCGCAAGACCGCCGGCGAGCTGACCGCCGAGCTTGCCGCGATCGGTGCCCGGCTGATCGTCGACGCGCTCGCCCGGCTCGATGCGCTGGCGCCGATCGTCCAGCCCGAGGGCGCGACCTACGCCGCCAAGATCGACAAGGCCGAGGCGCGACTCGACCTGACGCTCCCCGCCGCCGCAGTCGAGCGCGGCATCCGAGCATTCAACCCCTTCCCCGGCGCGTTCATCGAGATCGGCGGCGAGCGGCTCAAGCTCCTTGCGGCGGACGTGGTCCACGGCGACGGCCCTCCCGGTACGATCCTCGACGACCGGCTAACGATCGCCTGCGGCACCGGGGCGATCCGCCCGACTCTTGTTCAACGCGCGGGCAAGCCGGCGATGGCGGCGGCGGCGCTGCTCAACGGTTGGCCAGTCGCGCCGGGAACGGCGCTTGGGGGCTGGCCGCTCCCCACCGGCACCCGGCTCGGATGACCCGCTTCCGGCTGACCGTCGAATATGACGGCGCCCCGTTCATGGGCTGGCAGCGCCAGCACCACGGCCCGAGCGTCCAGGGCGCGATAGAGGCGGCAATCCTCAAGACGACGGGCGAGACCGTCGTCGTTACCGGCTGCGGCCGGACCGACGCCGGCGTCCATGCCGAAGGCCAGGTCGCGCATGTCGATGTCGAGCGGGCGATCGACGCCTTCCGGTTGATGGAGGCAGTGAACGCCCACCTCCGGCCGCTGCCCGTCGCGATCGTCGCGTGCGAAGTCGCCGACCCCGCGTTCCACGCGCGCTTCGACTGCATCGGGCGCAGCTACCGCTACCGTATCGTCAACCGCCGCGCGCCGCTGGTGCTCGACCGCGGGCGGGCGTGGCAGGTCGCGGTCCCGCTCGACGCGGCGGCGATGCACGACGCGGCACAACTGCTCGTCGGGCGGCATGACTTCACCACCTTCCGCTCGGTCCGCTGCCAGGCGCGGTCACCGGTCAAGACGCTCGACCTGCTGATGGTCGAACGCGACGGACCGGTCATCACGATCGCGGCGGCGGCGCGGTCTTTCCTCCACCATCAGGTCCGGTCAATGGTCGGATGCCTGCGGCTCGTTGGCGAAGGCCGCTGGTCGGCGGGCGACCTTGCTGCGGCATTGGCGGCACGCAACCGCCTCGCACTTGGGGTTAACGCGCCCCCCGAAGGGCTAACTTTCGTCGCCGCCACCTACGCCAAAGTGTCGGCTGACTTTACACCCGAGCGGTAAAGTTCGAACGCCATTGCACGACTCCAGTGACTTACCCACCAGTCAACAACTGGCATGACCTTTGCTTGATGGTTAACGATGGAGCCGCTCCGCCGATGGGTCCATGTCCTTGGGAGACCCGTGTTGCATAACCGACCGAGCCGCGGTTTCGCCCGAATGAACCTCGTGTGGGTTCTGGGGATCGCAGCGGGTGTCGTCGCCGGTGGGGTCGTCGCGTACGGCGTAATGAGCAGCAACGCCGAGGTCGCGTCCTCGCGCTAGATCAACCCGATTTCGCGAAGCCGCTGCCGCAGGAAGGCGTCGGCAGTGATCGGCTCAACCCCCTCCCCACCCAGCGGCTCGATCAGATAGTCGGGCCGGAAGTGCAGGAAGAACGGCGTCGAATAGCGCGCGACGCGGGCCCGCTCGGGAGCTGGATTGACCACCCGGTGCGTCGTCGACGGCAGCGCCCCGCCGGTCAGCCGGTCGAGCATGTCGCCGATGTTGCAGACCAGAGTCCCCGCGGGAGCCTCGATGTCGCGCCACACCCCCGTGCGGTCGAGCAGTTGCAGCCCAGCCTCGTCGGCTCCGAGCAACAGCGTGATGACGTTGATATCCTCGTGCGCCCCCGCGCGGACCGCCGCCGGGGTGCCGGTCACCGGCGGATAATGCAGCAGCCGCAGGATCGAATTGCCATCATGGGTCGGACCTTCGAAGAAGTCCGCCGCGAGCCCGAGGTGGAGCGCGATCGCGCGGAGGACGCGGCCGCCAGCGGTGTCGAGAGCGGCGAACAGCGCAGCGACGGCGGGGTGGAAGTCGGGGACCTCGCTCGGCCAGACGTTATCGGGCATCGTCGCCCGGAGCGGGTCGCCGGGGGGCAGGTCGCGCCCCATGTGCCAGAATTCCTTGAGATCCGAGGCGCTCGCGCCCTTGGCGGTCTCGATGCCGAACGGCGTCAGGCCGCGCTGCCCGCCGCCGCCGGGGATGTGGTAGCGCCGCTTGACCGGCTCGGGCAGTGCGAAGAACGCCTTGGTAGCGGCAAGCGCGCGGTCGATCAGCGCGGCATCGATGCCGTGGTCGGACACGACCGCGAACCCGGTCCGACCGAAGGCGTCGCCGAATGCCGCTGCGGCCGCTGCCGGGTCGGTCTCGACGAGGCTGAGCGGGATCGGCGCGATGTCGGCGGTCGTTCCAGGGGTCACGGCGGCGTTCCTGTCGGGCGGTAGCGGGAGAGGGACTTGAACCCCCGACCCCAGGATTATGATTCCCGTGCTCTAACCAGCTGAGCTACCCCGCCCGGCCCGACCCGACGTGCGGGAGGCGCGATATAGTCGCGAGAGCCCCTGCGGGTCAATGCCGGGTCGCGGAGCGCTAAGTTCAAAATAAGTTCACACAAAAGCATGTGTTTTCGCGTCGCCCTTTCTGCAGGACGCGAGACGATTGTGCACCGATGAGAAAGAACAGGTGCCGCCCAGTGGCGACTCGGCAAACGTATCGTAAACCGCCGCCTGTAGGACAGCGAATACGTCGCCGATTGCCGCCGCCGGATGCAGCCGCTACCACCCTTTCCGATGTCCGCTGCTCCTCACTCCGACTGGTCGCTCGCAATCCACGGCGGGGCCGGCGGCATGAGCCGCGACAACCTGACACCCGAGGCTGATGCCGCCGCGCGCGCCGCGCTATCGGCCGCCCTCGACGCCGGGGCGGCGGTCCTCGCTGCCGGTGGCACGGCGCTCGATGCGGTCGCGGCGGCGGTCCAGTCGCTTGAGGATGCGCCCGAATTCAACGCCGGGCGCGGCGCGGTGTTCACCGCCGACGGCACGGTCGAGCTCGACGCCGCGATCATGGAGGGCACCACCCGCCACGCCGGGGCGGTGGCGCGGGTGACACGCACGCGCTCGCCGGTCGCGCTCGCCCGCGCGGTGATGGAGCAGACCCCGCACGTCATGCTCGCCGGGATCGGCGCCGACGCGTTCGCGCTGACCACCGGGCTTGAGCAGGTCGACCCGGCGTGGTTCCGCACCCCTGAACGCGCGCGCCAGTTCGCCGAGGCGGGCACGACGTTCGACCGCGCGATGAAATACGGCACCGTCGGCGCGGTCGCCCGCGACATTCACGGCCACGTCGCCGCCGCAACCTCGACCGGCGGCGTCACTGGCAAGCGCTGGGGCCGGATCGGCGATTCGCCACTGATCGGCGCGGGCACCTACGCCGACGACCGCGCCGCCGCGGTATCGGCGACCGGGTCGGGCGAGGACTTCATCCGCCTCGGCGTCGCCCACGAGCTTTGCGCCCGCGTCCGGCTGCTCGGCGAGAGCGTCGCCGATGCAGCGCGGACGCTGATCGCCGAGGTCGGCGCGGTCGGCGGCGCCGGCGGGGTCATCGCCATGTCCCCCGCCGGCGACGCGACCTGGACGTGCAACACCAGCGGCATGTACCGCGGCTCGGTCACGTCGACGACCCCGCCGCGCGTCGCCATCTACGCCGACGAGGCCTAGCCGTTGGTCCATGACGTCCTGATCGTCGGCGGCGGACAAGCGGGGGCGCAGGCGGCGATCTCGCTGCGGCAAGGCGGCTTCACAGGCTCGATCACCATCGTCGGCGAGGAGATCGACCCGCCGTACGAACGCCCGCCGCTGAGCAAGGACTATCTCGCCGGCGACAAGACCGCCGACCGCCTCGCGCTCCGCCCGCAGGCATTCTGGCGCGAGCGCAACGTCACCCTCCTCCCCGGCCAGCACGTCACCGCGGTCGACCCTGTTCGACATTGCGTGGCGACAGCATCGGGCTCGACGATGGGCTACGGCAAACTCATCTGGGCGGCGGGGGGCCATGCCCGCGCGCTGCCGGTCCCGGGCGGCACGCTCGCGGGCGTGCACTCGATCCGAAGCCGCGCCGACGTCGACGCGCTGACCGCCGATCTCGCGCGGACCGACGACGTCGTCATCGTCGGCGGCGGCTATATCGGCCTCGAAGCCGCCGCGGTGCTGTCGAAGACGCGCAAGCGCGTGACGATCCTCGAGGCGCTCGACCGCGTCCTTGCGCGCGTCGCCGGCGAACCCGTGTCGCGCTTCTACGAGGCCGAGCACCGCGCCCACGGCGTCGACGTCCGCCTCGGCGCGGGGATCGAGGCGTTTGAGGGGACCGCGCACGTCACCGGGGTCCGCACGACCGGCGGCACGATTCCGGCCGGTGTCGTCATCGTCGGCATCGGCCTCGTCCCATCGGTCGCGGCGCTCGCTGCCGCCGGGGCGGTGACGCACAACGGCGTCGAGGTCGACGACCATAACCGCACCTCGCTGCCCGACATCTTCGCGATCGGCGACTGTGCCCATCACGCCAACGCCTTCGCCGACGGCGCCGGCATTCGGCTCGAATCGGTGCAGAACGCGATCGACCAGGCGAAGGTCGTTGCCGGGGTGATCCTTGGTACACCGCGCCCATATCATGCGGTGCCGTGGTTTTGGTCGAACCAGTATGACCTCAAGCTTCAGACCGTCGGGCTGAGCGCCGGCCACGACGCCACCGTCGTTCGCGGCACCCCCGAGTCGCGGTCGTGGAGCCTGATCTATCTCCGCGGCGGGCGGGTCATCGCGCTCGACTGCATCAACAGCGCGCGCGATTTCGTCCAGGGCAAGGCGCTCGTCGAGGCGGGGCTGGCTGCCGACCCGGCATCGCTGGCCGACAATACAGTGCCGCTCAAGTCACTGCTGGCGGCCTGACGCGGACCGCTTGGAATGATCCGAACGTCTCGGTTAGACGGCAGGCATGGCACGCCCAGACATGAGTCTCACCGTGGTCGGCGGCCTCCATCCCAACAAGGACGGAAGCAACCGCTTGTTCGAGATGGCCCTGTGCCTCCCGGGTGAGCCGGTGCAGCTTGTCCGGGAGCCGCGCAATCCGATCGATCCGTCCGCCGTCGCCGTGTTGAGTGCGCGCGGCATTCAGCTCGGCTATTTGTCGGCGGAGCGGTGTGGCTGGATTGGCGCCCGCCTTGCCCAAGGGGACGACATCCGCGCGGTGTTTCAATTTGCGAGCAGCGGTGTTGCCGTCATCCGCGTGAGCTTCGGTGGCGACCTGCCGGAGCTGCCCGCTTCGTCGCCCACCCCTGCGAAGCCGGCGACCGATGACAGCGGTTTCTATCCCGACGATATCCCTGACGACGACTATTACGCCTGATGGCAGCGCCGCTAACGACGATCGTGACGCGAATATCATTGGCTACCGTGCCCGCCGACGAACCTGCCGCGCACGATTGATATAACCGAGCAGCCGCGCCTCCGATCACTAAAGTCGAATAAATCGATTGGACGGCAATCGGCGCGGGGACGAGTATAAGTGCGAGATCTTGGGAAAGGACTGCTGACCATGGCTGACTATGAAGAGGGCGAATCCGCGGGCAAGTGCCCGATGGGTGCACCGGGCGCCGCGCGCTCACTGCTTGGACGGACCAACAAGGATTGGTGGCCCGACAGCCTGCCGGTTGAAATTCTCCATCAGGGTGGCGCATCGCCGGACCCGATGGGGCCGGATTTCAACTATGCCGAGGCATTCTCGAAAATCGATTATGCCGGGCTGAAGGCCGACCTGACCGCGCTGATGACCGACAGCAAGTCGTGGTGGCCGGCGGATTACGGGCACTATGGGCCGTTCATGATCCGCATGGCATGGCACGCGGCGGGCACCTACCGCACTGCCGACGGTCGCGGCGGCTCGTCTTCGGGGCAGCAGCGTTTTGCGCCGCTGAACTCGTGGCCGGATAACGGCAACCTCGACAAGGCGCGTCGCCTGCTGTGGCCGATCAAGCAGAAGTATGGCTCGCAGCTGAGCTGGGCCGACCTGTTCATCCTCGCCGGCAACGTCGCGATCGAGTCGATGGGCGGCCCGATCTTCGGGTTCAGCGGCGGCCGCAAGGACGTCTACGAGGCCGAGCGCGACACCTATTGGGGTGCCGAGGAATTGTGGGTCAACCAGAACGTCGAGACGCGCATCCAGCCGGACAAGGGCATGGACCTCGAAATGCCGCTGGCAGCGATCCAGATGGGCTTGATTTACGTCAATCCCGAGGGTCGCGGCGGCAACATGGATCCGCTGCAGTCGGCGCACGACATGAAGGTGACGTTCGAGCGCATGGCGATGAACCATGAGGAGACCGTCGCGCTGACCGCTGGCGGCCATGCCTTCGGCAAGGCCCATGGTGCCAAGCCTGCCGACAACTTCGGCAATGGTCCCGAGGGCGAGGCGGTGCACATGCAGGGCCTCGGCTGGCTGACCGACTCCGAGGAGATCGACAAGGGCCACATCACGACCTCGGGCATCGAGGGCGCATGGTCGCCGAACCCGACCAAGTGGACCGGCGACTATTTCCGGCTCTTGTTCAAGTACGACTTCGAGATCGTCGAAAGCCCCGCTGGCGCTCGCCAGTGGCAGCCGATCAATCCCGATCCGGAGGACATGGCTCCCGACGCGCGCGACCCGAACAAGCGCGTGCCGACGATGATGACGACGGCGGACATGGCGTTGAAGATGGACCCCGAATTCCGGGCAATCTCCGAGCGCTTCCGCGACGATCAGGCGGCACTCGACGATGCGTTCGCGCGTGCCTGGTTCAAGCTAACGCACCGCGACCTTGGGCCGAAAACCCGTTATATGGGGCCTGAGGTTCCGGCCGAAGACCTGATCTGGCAGGATCCGATCCCCGTCGGCACCGCGCCGTCCGAGGCCGAAGTCTCGGCGTTCAAGGACAAGGTTCGTTCAAGCGGGCTGACCGTCGGCCAGCTGGTCAAGACCGCCTGGGCGTCGGCGTCGAGCTACCGCAAGTCCGACCACCGGGGCGGTGCCAACGGCGCGCGCATCGCGCTGGCTCCGCAGAAGGACTGGAAGGTCAACGAGCCCGAGCAGCTTAAGGTCGTGCTCGACAAGCTCGGCGAACTGCGCGGCAGCCTCTCGCTTGCCGACGCGATCGTGCTGGCCGGGTCGGTCGGCATCGAGAAGGCGGCGAAGGACGCCGGCGTCGACATCACCGTGCCGTTCACCGGCGGTCGTGGTGACGCGACGCAGGACTGGACCGACGTCGACAGCTTCGCCCCAATGGAGCCCAAGGCTGATGGTTTCCGCAACTATCTGGAGACCCGGCAGGCGATCAAGACCGAGGAGCTGCTGCTCGACAAGGCGCATTTGCTCGGTCTGTCGGCACCCGAACTGACGGTTCTGGTCGGCGGCCTGCGTGTCCTCGGCGTCAACCACGGCAGCATCCCCGAGGGTGTGCTGACGACGCGGCCGGGGCAGCTGACGCCGGACTTCTTCGTCAACCTGCTCGACATGGAAACCTTCTGGGAGCTCGTCGACCCGTCGAGCGACGAGGAGTTCATCGGCTACACCCGCGGCGGACGCGTCGAGAAATGGCGCGCCACCCGCACCGACCTGGTCTTCGGCTCGAACTCGCAGCTGCGGGCGACTGCCGAGGTCTATGCCGAGAACGGTCACGAGGAGAAGTTCGTCCGCGACTTCGTCGCCGCCTGGGTAAAGGTGATGAACGCCGACCGCTTCGACGTCACCAAGAAGCCGCTGTCGTCGGATCGCGCTTCGTAAGGAAAGTTCGGGGCGGGCACGTGAAAGCGTTGCCCGCCCCGACTAACACCGCACAGCCCCGTCTAATTTACGTCAGGTGCCGCATCGTCCGGGTGGCGATCGGTCTCATCACGCCGCGCAGGTAGCTGATCGCTTAGCGCCGCTGTGAATGCCTTGAATTCCGGTCCAGGCTCAACCACGACTTTCTGGCCACTCGAGCCATCGAAGCCGATCTTCGCCTCTCCGAGCGCGGCTATCACCGCAACATAAAGATCGCTGCGGACCCGCGGAATGACGCGCGGCGACGCGACGATGGCGAAGGCGACCAGGTTTACCGAGCCGCTTGGCGTCAGCGAGTCGACGAGCACGGTCGGACCCGGCTTCTTGATCACATCGACATTGGCATCCAGCGCCTCGCGCAGGATCGTGATTGCCCGTGTCGTGTCTGCCGCGCTGCCAATGGTAAGCTGGAGCTGGACGCGACCCCGCGGGTCACCGAGCGTCTTGTTCTGGACCGGCTTGGTGATGAGATCCGAATTGGGCACGATCAACGTCGTCCGGTCGGCCTGCATGATCTCGGTCGCACGGACGCGGATGTTGCGGATATCGCCCTCGACCCCGCCGACAGTGACGAGGTCGCCGACCTTGATCGGCCGCTCGATCAACAGGATGATGCCCGAGACGAAGTTCTGGACGATCTGCTGCAGGCCGAAGCCGATCCCGACCGACAGGGCGCTGGCGATGAGGGCGATCTGGCCGAACCCAAGACCAGCCGCGGTCAGCGCCCAGAGCAAGACCAGCCCGACACCGAGATACCGGACGCCAGTGCTGACCGAATTGCGGACACCGACGTCCCATTCGGTGACGGGAAGGAAACGCTGGTCGAGCCAGCGCTGGGTAAGGTGCACGATGCCGAGCCCGAGCAGCAAACACCCCACGCCGACAGCAAGCGAGCGCGGCGAAACCGCGAGCGAGCCGAGATGGATCGCGTGGCTGGTGCCGGCGAGGCTCGACGCCACGACATCGCCGTTCCGGCCGAATGGCGTCAATGCAAGGCTGAGCGCACCGAGGACGATCAGCACCTGTACGACTGCTGACGTGATCACACCGAGCTGCTCGACGGTCGATGTCCTCAAATTGATGACATTGACCAGCAGCCGGGTAACCCAGCCGCCGGGTTTGTAGAGTTCGGTGAGAGCGTCGTCGGTGAAGCGCAGGAGCAGATAAGTCGTCGCAACCAGGACGCTGATCCAGAACGTCTGGCTCGCTACGAGTATCGCCAGCGTCGTATAGCCGGTCAGGACTGCACCAAGCGTGACGATGATCGCCAGTGTGAGCGTCAAGGCCACGAGCGTTATCGTGGCTCCCCGCGCCGGTGGCAGGTCACTTTCGGTATCGTCGACCGCGGGCCGATCCTCGCTCAACGCGAGCAGGATCAGGCCGAACACCGCGGCGTAGGCGACCGCGCTGACGCAGTTCGCCGCAACCGTCGCAGCAAGACTGGCACCGACCACGCTATTGACCCGGGTGACGATAAAGCCCGCACCGGTGATCAATGCGACCAGCCACGACAGCGGTTGGATGCGGCTGGCGAGCGCTGCCGAGGCTGTCAGCAGCCGATCATCGGCGCCCTTGCCCCCGGCTAGCTGGCGGCCGAGGTTGACGACGAGCGCCCCCCAGACCACCGCGACGACGACCGCCTGAGCGAGTGCTGTGGCCTTGCTGGACAGCACGCCACCCCATTGCAGGCCGAGGTTGAGAGCGACCGCTCCGACCCCGGGCAGCACGGTGCCGACCACGACTGCCACCAGCGCACGGGCTGAATGATGGAACCGCGCCGATTGGCCTGGCCTAACGGTCCAGCGGTAGATGAAGCGCATGGCGATGCGCCGCAGCGGCCACGCGAGGACGACCGCGATGACCAGCGACAGGATGATTGTGAGCCCCGCCGCCGGCTCAGCTGCTGCCAGCGCCGTCGCAACCGCCTCGTCGCCAAGCTCGCCGAGCCGCTGCATGTCACCCGGCAGGGCTTTCGTCAGCGAACTCCAGAAGTCGGCTTCGAGCGGCGACGCGGTGCGGTCGAGGGTTCGCGCATCGAACGCGGTCCGTCGCCGCTGCGATACTTCGGTAAAGAGGCGGTTGGCGGCGACTGCGGCAGCGCGCGCCTGCGCCAGCTCGGCGACCAGAAGCGCACGGCGTTCCATCAGGAGATGCCGTTCGCGTTGATCGGCGGCGTCCAGTCGTCGTCGCGCCTTGCCGTTCGGCGTGCCAAGCGCGCGGAGTTTGACGTCGATCTGCACGATCTCGCCTTGGCGAGCATGGGCAAAGCTGTCGGCGGCCGACTGGGCCGACGTCGTCTGCTCGCGAAGCCTCGCCATGCTCGCATCGGTGCTCGCGCCGACGGCCTGGTTTTGCAGCAGCGCGACATTGCGGATCACCGTCGCAAGGTTTGCGCGATCGACATCAACCGTCGACGCCGGCACCGGCGCGACAAAGCCGGCCGGGACCACCGCCGGCAATCCGTTGCCCGCCGCGGTCGGCGTTGGCGCCACGCCCACCGCTGCAACCGGAATGGTGTTTGGAGAAGTCGTGGCTATCGCCTCGCGCGGTGCGAGCGATCCCAACGCCACGAGCATTGCGACGACGATCGCCGTCAGTCGCGGACGCCAGCCATCGAACCGCGGATGTGCTCCGACGTTACTCACCACGCGCATTGCCATAAAAATGAGGCTCACCGTACAATCGCCGACCTTTGTGCGTTGGGATAGCATTGACAACAGGATGGCCCAATGTCGACGAGCGCACCCCCGACCACCACTAAATTGCGCCTGACTGGCTGGGGCCGGACGCTGCTCCGCGTTTACAAGGAGTCGGACAAGGACAATCTTGGGCTGATCTCCGCTGGCGTCGCTTATTACGGTTTCCTGACGCTGATCCCGGCACTCGGCGCACTGGTCCTAACCTATGGCCTCGTCACCGATCCTGGGGAGGTCGCGACCCAGATGCGCGCGATCGTCCAACATGTCCCGGCCGACGCCGCCAAGTTGATCGACGAGCAGCTGACCGGAGTGGTCGCGAGTGCGACCGGCAAGAAGGGCCTCGGCCTCGCGCTGGCGCTCGTGCTGGCGCTGTACGGCGCGATGAAGGGGGCGGGAGCGGTCGTCATCGCGCTCAACGTCGCCTATGAAGCTCCCGAGAATCGCAGCTTCGTCCGCACGACGCTGGTCAACGCTGCCGTGACCATTGGCGCTGTGTTGGTCGCAGTCGTCGCGCTGGCGTCGGGATCGGTCTTTGCTGCGCTCGGCGCGTCGGCTGCGGGGCTGACCCCGCTAGCAACCGCCTTGATCAAAGGTGCGTCATGGCTGGCTACGGCGGCAATCGCCTTGACGGCGGTCGCGCTCCTGTACCGCTACGCCCCCGCCCGACAACAGCCGCGCTGGCAATGGATTACGCCGGGATCGCTGTTGACGATGATCGGTTTCCTTGCGGTGACGTTCGGGTTCGGCCTCTACGCCAAGAGCTTCGGTCATTACGGCGCGACCTACGGCTCGCTCGGCGCGGTCGTCGTGCTGCTGCTGTGGCTGTACCTATCAGCCTATGTCTTGCTTCTCGGGGCCGAACTCAACGCCGCACTCGAGAAGGAAGCCAACTAAGCCCGTCATGGCCAGTTGCTTCGTGAACGGCTGACAGGGCGACACTCGACCTGCCCGCCGTTCGCGAAATCGGACGCTGTAAGTTGGTAGGGGCTAGCCGTTTGCCGGTTGGCGTTGGGGCGTCTCAAGCCTCTGCCGGCGACGCAACGCGTAGCCGACCGCGCCCATCCCAACGATCATCAATACCCAAGTCGCGGGCTCCGGAACGGCTGCAGCGGTGATGGTCGCCGAAAAAGTCGCATCCAGATAGCTCAGCGAGTTGAACACGGGTCCGTCGCCGAGAACGTTGCCGATGACCAGCGTGCCGAGGTTGGGGATCGAGTTCGAAGCGCACCCGACGAACGGAAGGCACGATCCGACCGTGGCCAGACCGGAATTGCCGGTCAGCCCAAATGTGCTGAGGAAAGCGACATAGGTCTTCCCCTGAGTCAGCAACACACCCGTTGGGGCGAAGTCGAATAGGCCCGCTGCTCCCGAGCGGACCGCGCTGCGATAAAGTTCTGTCGTGGGGCCGGTCCCGTCCCAGGCGAATACGATGCCGTAGACCGATTGCAGCGTAGACGTGTTCAGCGTGAACTGGAAATCGGTGAGGTTGCCGCTGATCGGGGCGGTGAAGGTTTCGCCGAAATATTGGGTCTGATTTCCTCCCGTGAGGCTGCCGGAAAGATAGGGCGAGCCGTAGCTGTTCGCTGGGTTGGCGATCGTGTCCGCAGACGCTGGCGCAGCGACGACCGCTCCAAAACAGGTGAGCGCGGCGAAGGTCGCTTTGACGATGCGATTCATGATCTATCCTCTGCAGATGCGAGGAGGGCAGCGATAAGTGCGACCCCCGTCGAGGTTAACGATTGCAGATGAAGGTTACGGCTTGGTGACGATGTTCGCGTTGGCCACTGACGCGCGCTTGCTGCCTGGCAGGGGCCATCAAGACTCGATGATGACCTTCGGCATCGCGTAGCGCCGCGCTAATAGCTATTGCGAGACATTATCACCATTGCTAAGCGCTCGCTTGAAAGCGGGAATCAATATGATGTTCAGGTTGAAGGCGGTGGGAACCGCGATGATTTTGGGACAAGTCGCGTTGGCTTGTCCGGCGTGGGCCGGCGACGTGGCGAGCGACGCGGCAACCGACATGTCCGACATCATCGTTACCGGGCGTCTGCCCCCAAACGATGCCTTCGCCGCAACCAAGACGCTGACGCCGCTCGCCGAAACACCGCAGTCGATCAGCGTCATTTCGAGCGAGCAGATCAACACGCTCGGTCTGCAGAATCTCGATCAGGCGCTGCGCTTCGTCGCCGGGGTCACGCCCGAACAGCGCGGTGCCTCTGCCGACGTCTACGACCTCTTCACCCTGCGCGGGTTCGCTGCGCCGGTGTTCCTCGATGGGCTATATTATGTCTATCAGACCGATGGTACCGGCTATGCTGCCGCGCAGGCCGACATCTCGCGGATCGACCGTGTCGAGGTGATCAAGGGACCGTCGTCGGCGCTGTACGGCCGATCGGGTCCGGGCGGCCTCGTCGTCCAGAACAGCAAGCTGCCGCTCGACCGCGATCTCTACGGAGCGATTTCCGGCACTTATGGCAGCTATGATCTTTACCGGGCCGACGCCGATCTCGGCGGGCGGTTTTCCGACACCGCACTGTGGCGCATCTATGGCAGCGTCAACGGCGGGCACGACCAGCAGCAATATGGCACGCGGGCGCGCCAGACGATCTCCGCCGCGACGACGCTCGGCGCAGGCACGGCGACCACCCTCACCCTGCTCGCCAATTATTCGCACGATCCGCGCAACGGCAATTACGGCGTCTTTCCGGCGGTCGGCACGCTGTTCTCCAACCCCGCGGCCGGCGGCAAGGGCATTTCGACGAATTTCTACAACGGCGAACCGAACGATTTCTTCAAACGTGACCAGCTCAGCGCCACGGCCCTGTTCAAGCACGACTTCGGCGCGAACTGGTCGTTCAAGGCGTCCGGCCGCTATCAGTATGTCAAAAGCCGCCTCGGCATCGTCTACATCTCGGGTGCCGCAATCGACCCGACCGTCGCGCCGTCGACGGTCTATTCACGCGGCTCGTATTCGACCGACGAGAGTAATAACGACTGGGTTTACGATACCCAGCTGGCCGGCAAGTTCACGACCGGTCCGTTTGAGCATGATGTGCTGATCGGCGCGGACCGGCAGGTTCTCCATTTCGACGAAAATGCCGCGTTCGGCACGGCGACGTCGATCGACGCCTACAACCCGGTCTACGGCACGATGCCGACGCCGCAGACACCCGACGAAGTGCCCGGCGGTTTTCCCTCCAGGACGGTAACTCACCAGCGCCAGCAGGGGGTTTCCGTTCAGGACCAGATCTCGTGGCAGGGACTGCGGCTGACACTGAGCGGACGGCAGGACTGGGCGCGTCAGGATGTCAACGGCACAGGCGCGCAGAATGACCAGAAGTTCACCTACCGCGTCGGCGCATTGTACAAGACCGCGCTCGGCATCGCGCCGTACGTCACCTATTCGACGTCGTTCCAGCCGCAGGCGGCGACGCTTACCGACGGATCACTCGCGAAGCCATCGCTCGGCCGGCAGATCGAAGGCGGCGTGAAATATCAGGTGCCCGGCACCGACATCCTGCTCACCGGCGCGTATTTCGACATCGAACAGACCAATGTCCTGACCTACGATCCGGTGTCGTTCCTCGCCTATCAATCGGGCAAGGTCCGGTCGCGCGGCGTCGAGATCGAAGCCAAGGCGCCGCTGCCGCATGGTTTCTCCGTCGATGTCGCCTTCAGCCGGCAAGGCGTGCGGATCCTCGAGGATCAGGATCCCCAGAACGTCGGTCACGGCCCGCCGACCGTCGGCCGCGGCGGCACGTCGGCGGTCCTGAATTGGGCACCGGTGGCGGGACCGTTGAAGGGCTTGACGCTCGGCGGCGCAGTCCGTCACGTCGATCAGGTCTACGCCTATGGCGACAATAATTCGCCGTCTTACACACTGGTCGATGCATTGATGCGGTTCGACCTTGGCAGCTTCAAGGACCGCTTCAAGGGGATGACGGTCGCCGTCAACGCGACCAACCTGTTCGACAAACGCTATCTCACCGGTTGCTACGTCAATTATAATTGGTGCTGGTACGGCAATCGCCGCACGGTCCAGGGAACAGTCAGCTACAAGTTCTGACCGCGAAGCGGCGAGACCATGTCGGCTAACCGAACCACGACATCCGGTCGAACGTCCGTCGTGACAGCGCCGGTCGTCGCCGGGGGGCGGCTGCGCCAGGATGCACAGCGCTATGTGCCGACCGGCCGCCAGTTCTGGGTTGTCGCGCATCGCTGGGCTGGCTTGACGATCGCCCTATTCCTGATCGTCGCCGGCACGACGGGATCACTGCTGACGTTCCGTGAGGAGCTGACCCGCGCCACGAGCCGGGCGAGCGCCCGGGTTGCCCTGCATCGCCCCGGCACGCTGATGCTCGATGGGACGATCATCGCCGAGCGGGTGGAGGCGGCGACCGGCGCCAAGGTGACGTTCGTGCCGCTCGATCGCGAGGCCGATCGGCCGCTACAGCTTTTTGTCGGCGCACGTCCCGGTGCCCCCGCGCTCGACTACGACACGGTCTGGGCCAATCCTTACGACGGCAGCATCCAGTTCCGCGCGCGTGATGGCGTCCTCGCCGACGGGCCGGAGAACATCATGCCGTTCCTCTATAAGGTCCACCACAGCCTCGCGCTCGGCCAATGGGGCACGTTCGCGCTGGGGTGCGCGGCGTTGATCTGGACGCTCGATTGTGTCGTCGGCTTCTACCTGACGCTACCCGCCCGGCGCCCCCGCTCCACCGCTCCCGGTCCGGGCAAGGGCTGGGGGAAGAAATGGAGCGCGGCATGGCGGATCAAGGGAGCATCGCGCGGCTACCGGTTCCATTTCGACCTGCACCGGGCCGGAGGATTGTGGCTTTGGCCGTTGCTCCTCGTGTTCGCGTGGTCGAGCGTCGGGTTCAACCTGCCGGCGGTCCATCGACCGGTTATGGCGGCACTCGGCGCGTCGCCCGACGTAAATCCCGCGCCGCTGGCGGCTCCGATCGCCGACCCGCCGATCGGCCTCTCTGCCGCAGCGGCGCGCGGTCGCGCGCTGATCGCCGCCGAGTCCGGACGGCACAGCTTCACTGTGCGCCGCGACGGGTTCCTTTATTATATCCCGGAATCAGCCACCTACCTCTATTCGGCATGGACCAGCCTCGACGTGTCGACGAAGGACGCATCGACCCAAGTCTGGTTCAGCGGTATCGACGGTCGGCTCATCCGATTCGTGCCGCCGCTCGGCGCGACGACGGCGGACGCCGCGACGATCTGGTTCGGTATGATCCACCGCGCCGCGATTATCGGGCTGCCGTATCGCATCTTCGAGGCCGTGCTCGGCCTCGCCGTGGTCGCGCTCAGTTTCACCGGCATCCTGATCTGGATGAAGAAGCGGTCTGCGCGCGTGCTTCACTTCGGATGGCAGACGCGCCAGAGGCGACCGATCAACGCTGCTCGATCGACAGTTGAGTAACCCCGAGTCGTGTAGCATCCGCCGTCGGCTCCGCGCACAAGGCCGACGCGGACCTGAGCGTCGCAGGACGGAGTGCCGTGCCGCCCGAACAGACCCGAGGCGACTGCAGGTCTTGCTGGTCAACCGAGTTTGCGAAGACTGGCCACAGTGTTAACGCCTCACTCCATGACATTGCTTCAGCCAGCGCCTTGATGAAACTGCTGGCGCGACGCGCCGCGAGACAGCGACCGCAGGACATCGCCATGGTCGTGTCGCGATGAGGCTCTCCGTGACGTGCCTCAAGTTTCTCGCATCCGGCTGCCTGATCGCCGCCTCGGCACCGCTGCTGGCGCAGTCATCGCAGCCTGTGGCTGGTTTTGTCGCAGACATTATCGTCACCGCCCCCGGCGGCCGCGACTATAACGATGACGCATTGATGGTGACGTCGACCGACCTGGCGCGCGCCGGGCATGCCGACTTGCTCGGCGGATTGGCGCGATCGCTGCCGGGCCTGTCGCTGTCAGAGGCGCAGAGCAACCCGTACCAACCAAACCTTGTCTATCGCGGCTTCGTCGCCTCGCCGCTGCAGGGCAATGCGCAAGGCCTCGCGGTCTACCTCGACGGCGGGCGCTTCAACCAGCCGTTCGGCGATACCGTCAACTTCGACCTCCTCCCCGAAGTCGCGATCGACAGCGTGTCGATCCGCGATGCCAGCCCTGTCTATGGCCTGAACGCGCTCGGCGGCGCGATCATCGTCGCCACGAAGACCGGGCGGACGGCGCCGGGGTTCGCCATGTCCGGAGCGGGCGGGCGCTATGACCGTGCCAACGGCTCGGTCGAGGCCGGCTGGAATGACGGACCGTACAGCGCCTATGTCGCGCTCGAGGGAAATCATGACGGCGGATGGCGGCGGCACTCGCCCTCGACGCTATACAATGGCTACGCCGACCTCGGCTTCGACGGCGAGCACGCCGGCATCCACCTTAAGCTCGTCGGCGCCGACAGCGACCTGACCGGCAACGGGTCGGCCCCGGTCGAACTGCTTGCCGCCGACCGACGTGCAGTGTTCACCTACCCCGATAACACCCGCAACCAATATGGCCGGGTGAGCCTGCATCCGTGGGTAAAGCTGTCGTCGACCATCCGCATCGAGGCGAGCCTGTACCTCCAGCATCTGCGTCAGCGCACCGTCAACGGTGATGCCGCCGATGTCGAAGGCTGTGACGACGCGGCCGGGCAGCTGTGCCTCGAGGATACCGCGGGCAACCAGAACCCGTTGATCGGCGCGAACGGTGCCGCGGTGGCCGACACCCTCGATGGTGCCTATGGCGTCCTCAATCGCAGCACGACCCGGACGACGTCCGCGGGTGCGCTGGTCCAGCTCGTCGACACGCGCGCTTTGCTCGGCGGCAACAACGAACTGACGATCGGCTTCAGCCACGACCGCAGCCGGACCAGCTTCGAGTCGGCGACCGAGCTCGGCGCGCTGACCCAGGACCGCAGCGTCGAGGGGCTCGGCACGATCATCGACCAGCCCGACGGCTCGATTGCTCCGGTCGCGCTGCTGGCACGAACGCGCTACACCGGGGTGTTCCTGTCCGACCGGCTGCCGCTGTTGCCCGGCCTTACTGCCGAGATCGGCGTGCGCTGGAACGTTGCCGAGGTCGCACTCGACGACCAGCTCGGCACGGCGCTGAACGGCCGGCACAGCTTCCACCGCGTCAATCCCGGCGTCGAGCTCGCGTACCAGATCGTGCCGGCGATTGCCGTGCGCGCCGGCTATGCCGAGACCAACCGCGCACCGACGCCTGCCGAGCTGTCATGCGCCGATCCCGCCGCGCCGTGCAGCCTCACCAACTTCTTCGTCGGCGACCCGCCGCTGAAGCAGGTCGTCGCCAAGACCTGGGAAGCCGGCGCGTCGGGCAAGTTCGATGCCGGTCCCTGGCAGCTGAGCTGGCTGGTGTCGACGTACCGCGGCGTCAATCATGACGACATCCAATTCATCGCCGCCGACACGCGCGGCCGGGCCTATTTCCAGAACATCGGGCAGACCCGGCGGCAGGGCGTCGACGCCAGCCTGACCGCGAAACAAGGTCCCTGGACCGTTCACGCCGGCTATGCCCTGACCGACGCGACCTTCCGCACCGCGCTGCTGCTCAACAGTCCCGACAACCCGTCGGCCGACGATGATGGACAGATTCAAGTCCGCCGCGGCGACCGCTTGCCCGGCATCCCGCAGCATCGCGGGCTCGTGTCGGTTGACTTCACCGGGCGCAAATTCACCCTTGGTGGCGATGTGCAGGCGCAAAGCGGTCAGTATCTGAGCGGCGATGAAGCAAATCTCCAACCCACCACCGGAGCATTTGCGTTGCTCAACCTGCGCGGCAGCGTTGCCGTACTCGGACCCGTCTCGGTGTTCGGCGAGCTGACCAACGTCTTCGACAAGCGCTACGCGAGCTTCGGGACCTTCTCCGAGACCAGCCAGGTCGCGCTCGCCGAGGCGCCCGGGGCGACCAACCCCCGCAGTCTCGGACCAGGCGCACCGCGCCGCTGGCTCGCCGGGATACGGACGCGCTTCTAGGGGCGCTGCGGCCTGATCACGCGCCGCTCCGGCCCGGACACAAGGATGACTGGAAGGCAGCCGGTTCGACGACCTGATGGGCAAGACACCCCAGGCCGACGGCGTGACCTACGAAGCGGCAACGGTCGGCAGCAGTCCCTGGCTGGTGGTGCCGGCCGGTTGACGCGGTGGCAGGCAGCGCGATCCTCTATGGCGCGACGGCGGCTGGTTCTCACTCGATCTGGTCGGTGACTTCCTGAGACACAGTCTCGACCGCTGACGGAGGCTTCGAGACCGCCTGCCGGTCGCGATGACGGATTTGCTAGCCCTCGACCTCGGACTCGGGGTCGGCGAGACGATCCCCGGTCGCGCTCTCGAGCGCGTGCAGGTTGCGCGCATCCTCGAGGTCGAGCTCGCGCTCGATGCGGCGGCGGGCGTCGTCGGTAATCGCATCGTCGCGGTAGGCGATGGCGATCGCGTCACGCTCGGCCTCGATCAGTCTGGCCTGGAGTCGCGCATCGACCGCGACCGGGCTGCCTTCGACCGCGTCGTCGGCAGTGCCGGCATATTCCTTGCGCCGGTCGCCGTGGCGGCGGCGTAGCGCCTCGATCGCCGCCGGGTCTTCGCCGGTGGCATCGAGGTGATCGATCTCGGCGAGGACCGCATCGATCGCCGCCAGTCGCGCCGTGACCTCGGCCTTCTTGGCGTCGGCGGCCTCGCGCCTGCCCTCATCGGCCAGCCCTAAGGCTTTGATCACCGGCGGCAGCAGCGCACCCTGCCCGATCAGCGTCACCATGATCACGACGAAGGTCACGAACAGGATGAGGTCACGCTCGGGAAACGGCACGTCGCCGATCTGCCGAGGGATGGCGAGCGCGGCGGCGAGCGAGACGACGCCGCGGATGCCGGTGAAGCCGATCAGGAATGGCATCTGCCAGCGCGGATTCGGATCGCGACGGCCGACGGCCGGGATCAACCGTGGCAGATATGTCGCCGGGAAAACCCAGATGAAGCGGACGACCACGACCACCACCGTGACGACCACCGCCGCCTCGGCCAGCCGTTGCCACCCTCCGCCCGATAGCCCGCTCGCGAGCGCCTTGGCCTGCAGACCGATGAGCATGAAGAGCAGACCCTCGATCGCGTGGGTGACCAGTCCCCAGACGAAATAGCCCTGGAGTCGCGTTGCCGAGGCGATCAGCCGCGGGCCGTTCCAGCTGACGAACAGTCCGGCGGCGACCGCAGCGAGCACGCCCGACCCGCCGAGCGCATGCGGTGGCCAGAAGGCGAGGAACGGCGTGAGCAGGGCGAGGATGATCTCCGACTGCGGGCTCTTCGCCCAGCGGCGGATGCGCAGCGTGGTCCAGGCGACGGCAAGCCCCCACGCCAGTTCGCCGACGACGATCGCGGCGAAGGAGGCCAAGGCCGTCGACACCGAGACGCCGCCGCTCGTGACCGCGCCGACCGCGAAGGCAAACAGGATTAGCGCCGTGGCGTCGTTGACCAGCCCTTCACCCTCGAGAATCGTCAGCAGCCGCTGCGGCATGTGCAGCCGCCGCGCGATCGCCATCGGTGCGACCGCGTCGGGCGGCGCAACGACGGCACCGAGGACGAAGCCGACCGCCCAGTTCATGCCGAGCAGGAAGTGACACGCCGCGGCGACGGCGGACGCGGTGAACAGGACGCAGCCGATGGCGAGAAGCAGGATCGGCCGGAGGTTATCGCGGAACCCGCGCCAGCTCATGCCGACCCCAGCGCTATAGAGCAGCGGCGGCAGGAGCACGAGCATGACGAAGTCGGGCTTGATCGTGACCGGCTTCAGCCCCGGAATTATACTGATCGCCGCGCCGGTCAGCACGAGCACGATCGACTGCGGAACGCCAAGCCGCCCCGACCCGGCGTCGGCGAGCGCCGTCACCGCGAGCAGCACCGCTCCAAAGGCAAGGATGGACAGCATGGTTCGAGCGTGTGGGCGACCGTCGTGCGGGTCAAGGCAATGTAGGCGTCGGTCGCTTTCTTGTGCGCCGATTCCGACGACGACGCATGATGAAGCTGTACCAATGAGAAAGAACGCGTGCCGCCCGGTGGCGACGAGGGAGCCTACCGCGATCCGGGGGGTGTAGGACAGCGGCTTCGACAGCTGCTCCCGCCGTGGTGTTGCCGTTCCCGCAACCGCCTCGCGGGGCTTGCCCGCTACCCGGCATTGCTGGCAGACAATACAGTAGCGCTCAAATCACCGCTGGCCGGGTAAGATAGAGTGGCTACAATCAACGTCATACCCGCGAAGGCGGGGATGACGGAACGTCAGACTGATTTCGCGCACCAGGAGCCCTCGCCGATGTCGATCCCCGCCGCCCTCAGCCGCCGCCTGTCGATCCCGGTGATTGCGTCGCCGCTATTCATCATCTCGAACCCCGACCTCGTCATCGCGCAGTGCAAGGCGGGCGTCATCGGCAGTTTCCCGAGCCTTAACGCGCGCCCGCTCGCGCAGTTCGAGGAGTGGCTTGTCCGATTGAACGCTGAGATTGGCCCCGACGACGCGCCGTATGCGGTCAACCTGATCGTCCACAAGTCGAACGACCGGCTGATGGACGACCTCGCTTTGTGCGTGAAGTACAAGGTCCCGGTGATCATCACGTCGCTCGGCGCGCGGGTCGACGTCAACGAAGCGATTCATTCGTACGGCGGCATCGTCATGCACGACGTCATCAACGACCGCTTCGCCCACAAGGCGATCGAGAAGGGCGCCGACGGCCTGATCGCGGTCGCCGCCGGGGCGGGCGGCCATGCCGGCACGACCTCGCCGTTCGCGCTCATCCAGGAAATCCGCAAGTGGTTCGACGGCCCGCTCGCGCTGTCGGGGTCGATCGCCAGCGGCGCGTCGGTGCTTGCGGCGACCGCGATGGGAGCCGACTTCGCCTATATCGGCTCGGCGTTCATCGCCACGACCGAGGCGCGCGCCGACGAGCGCTACAAGCAGATGATCGTCGACAGTTCGGCATCCGACATCGTCTATTCGAGCCTGTTCACCGGGGTCAGTGGCAACTACCTCAAGCCGTCGATCACGCTTGCCGGAATGGACCCCGACCACCTTCCCGAGGGCGACGTCTCGACGATGGACTTCGGCAGCGGCGCCGCGCCCAAGGCGTGGAAGGAAATCTGGGGCTGCGGCCAAGGGATCGGCGCGATCGATGCCGTTATGCCAGCGGCGGCGTTCATCGCGAAGCTGCGCCGCGAGTATGATAGCGCCCGCGGCCGGATCGGGATCGCGCCGTTGCGAGCGGTGGCGGCGTAGTTCAGACCGTCACGGCGGAGCGCGGAACCCCGATGCACCGGCGTCGTTGCGGTTCGACACAGGAGAGACGCCCATGGAACTGACTATCCCGCTCGAGACCGTCTGCCGCGTCATCCTGCGCGCCCGCGAGTTCGAGGCGCTGGTGCCCGACACCGATCCCGACGACGGCTCGAACCCGACCGATGACGGCGCCGCCGACGAGATCGAGGACGACGGCGACAACCCGACCGAGGAGGAGCTGCGCGCGATCATCGACGACCTCGCCGACGACGAGAAGGCCGAGCTCGTTGCCCTCGCGCTGGTCGGCCGCGGGACGTACGATGCGAGCGAGTGGTCCGACGCGATGGACGACGCCAGCGAGGAGGTCGACGACGCTGCGGACTTCCTGCTCGATCTGCCGATGCTTGCGGCGTACCTCGAAGGCGGCCTCGCCGCGTTCGACCTGTCGTGCGACGGGCTTGGGCAGGTCGTCTGACGCTCTGCTTAAGTTGACAGAGTTGGCAATTTCGACGCCGTGATCGCGTCCTGCGGTCACGGCATTAAGTTGACAGTGTTGACGTTTTCGGCGGTTTGGCGCGGCTTGTCCGCGGGCTCGAACGGTAGAGCAGGAGCGCGGTCAGCAGGCGATTAGTGACGACGACCCGCTCGCCGACGATCGCCCCCTTGTACTTCACTGGCCGCGTCTCGCCCTCGGACACGCGGTCGGCTGCCTCGTCCGCGATGTCGGCCATGTAGCGGTCGAGCGCCGCATCCCACGCGCGGGCGAAGGCGGCATTGTGCGGCTGATCGCGAAACTTGTACGCGCTTGTCCGCGACAGGCCGATCCGCGCACAGACCTCGCGGACGTTACCCGAGGTCGCGAGGTCGGTGACGAACTGACGCTGACGCGCCGGGGTCCACCCGGTGCGACGACGACGGCGACGAGGCGGGGAAGTGTCCATCCCCGCCCATAGCCTAATTGGTTCGCAATGTCAAGATTGCACCGCCAAATCCTACAAAAGGTAAGATCAGCGGCGTGCCCGCTCGACGTTGATCGACGGGCCGGCCTTCTTCGCCAGCGGCTCGATCTTCGGCTTGACGCCGAGCGCGATCAGCAGCGACGACGAGACGAAGATCGACGAATATGTGCCGACGACGATCCCGAGCAGCATCGCTGCGGTGAACCCGAAGATCACGTCGGGGCCGAGCAGCAGCATCGCGGTCAGCGCGGTGATCATCGCCAGCGACGTCATCACGGTGCGCGGCAGCGTCTCGTTGACGCTGAGGTCGATGATCGGGCCGATGTCCATCTGGCGGTACTTGCGCAGGTTTTCGCGAATCCGGTCATCGATCACGACCTTGTCGTTGAGGCTGTAGCCGATGATCGTCAGGATCGCGGCGACGACGTTCAAGTCGAACTCGAGGTGTGTCAGCGCGAAGAAACCGAGCGTCACCGTGACGTCGTGGACGAGCGCGACGACGGTCGAGACGCCGAAATGCCATTCGAAGCGGAACCAGGTGAACAGCGCTACCGCCGCCATCGACAGCAGCACCGCGAGCGCACCCTTGTGGATCAGCTCCTGGCTGACCTTGCCGCTCACCGACTCGGTGCGGCGGAAGCTGACATTGCCGTATTTGCCCTTGAGGTCGCTCTGGACCTTGGCGACGACCTTCTGCACCGCGGTCTGGTCGCCCGGCGGCAGCGGCAGGCGGATCAGGATGTTCTTCGGCGAGCCGAATTCCTGCAGCGAGACATCGCCGACGCCGAGGCCGCGAACCTCGCCGCGCAGCCGGTCGAGCGGCGGTGCCACCGGGAAGGCGACCTCCATCGTCAACCCGCCGACGAAATCGACGCCGAGGTTGAGCCCGCGCGTCGCGAGCAGCCCGATCGAGCCGAGCGTCAGCAGCAGCGTCAGCGCGAACGCGAAGTAGCGAAGCTTGACGAAGCCGATGTTGGTGTTGTCAGGAACGATCTTCAACGGCATGACTGGCTTCCTTGATCCTCCCCGCCTTCGGGGAGGGGGACCATCGCCCTTGCGATGGTGGAGGGGCGGTTGAACGGGCTCACTGCTTGCGCGCTCAGCCACGAGGCAACACCGGAAGCGTCGCTCAAAACCGCTGCGGCGGGAATCCTGATACAGCGCAAGCCTTGCGTTGCGAGCCATGCATCGCGGGAGATATCGCGCTGCGGCCGATCGGCATGGTCGTGCGAGCGACCATCGATCTCGATAGCCAGCCGCGCGGCTGAACAATAAAAGTCGAGCACGTACTCACCTACCGCATGCTGGCGGCGAAACTTCAGCCCACCCGGCCGCAGACGGAGTTCCTGCCAGAGCAGGACTTCGGGAAGGCTCATGTCGCGGCGCAGCCGGCGGGCCGTGTCGACGTTGCGCGGAACGCCGCTCATGCGGTCTGCGAGCTCGTACGCCCGCCCCTCCACCATGCAAGGGCATGGTCCCCCTCCCCGAAGACGGGGAGGATTTCGATCAAATTCATATCGTCAGCGCCTTCGGGCGGGCGCTCGTCAGCCAGCGCGAGACCATCAGACGAACGACGGTGACGGCGGTAAAGACGCTCGTGGCGATGCCGATCGACAGCACCACCGCGAAGCCCTTGATCGGCCCCGACCCGAACATGAACATGATGATCGCGACGATGATGTTGAGCGAGTTCGCGTCCCAGATCGTCCGCGTCGCGTCGCGGAAGCCGACCTCGACGCTCGCGATGACGCCCCGGCCCTTGCGCTGCTCCTCGCGGATGCGCTCGTTGATCAGGACGTTGGCGTCGACCGCCGCGCCGATCGTCAGGACAAGGCCCGCGATCCCCGGCAGCGTCAGCGTCGCGCCGACGACCGACATCACGCCGATGATCAGGATCATGTTGAGGATCAGCGCGATCACCGAATAGACGCCGAAGCGGCCGTAGGTGACGATCATCAGCAGCGCGACCGCGATCACCGCGGTGCCCGCAGCGAGGCTGCCGGCGCGGATCGAGTCGGCACCGAGGTCGGGACCGACGGTGCGTTCCTCGACGACCTTCAGCTCGACCGGCAGCTTGCCCGACCGCAGCAGGATGGCGAACTGGTTCGCGCTCGCGGTCGTGTAGTTGCCCGAGATGATGCCCGAGCCGCCGAGGATCGCGCCATTGATCCGTGGCGCGGAGATGACCTTGTTGTCGAGGATGATCGCGAACGGCTTGCCGACATTCTCCTGCGTCGCCTTGGCGAAGCGGCGGCCGCCGGTCGAATCGAAGCGGAAGGTGACGGCGGGCGAGCCGTTGTCGTCCTGCCCGACCTGGCTGTCGACGAGCTGGTCGCCGGTGATCATCGCGCGGCGCTTGACCGCGACGGTGCCCGGCTGGTCGGCATACGGCAGGATCTGGCTGCCGGCGGGGGCGTGACCCGCGGCGACTTCGGCGGGGTCGGCGTCGGTGTCGACGAGCTTGAATTCGAGCTTGGCGGTCTTGCCGAGCAGCGCCTTAAGCGCCGACGGGTCCTGCAGGCCGGGGACTTGGACGACGATGCGGTTGTCGCCCTGGCGGACGATCGTCGGCTCGCGGGTGCCGAGTTCGTCGATCCGGCGGCGGATGACTTCTACCGCCTGCTCCATCGCGCTGTTGGTCGCCGACGTGATGCCGGCGTCGGTCGGCGTCATCGTCACGCGGTTGCCGTCGACGACGGCGACCTCGACATCGCGCTGCCCGGTGAGGTTGCCGACGGGGCGCGTTACCTTGCGCAGCGTTTCGACCGCACGGTCGAGCTGGGTCGGGTCGGTCACCGTCAGTGCGACGGCGCTGCCGGTGATGCCGAGGTCGCGATACTTGACCGCGCCGCCGTCGGCTCCAGCGAGTTCGGTACGGGCAGTTTCCTCGAGGCCGTCGAGCTTCTGCTTGCGGACGTCGTCGGTCGCCGCTTCGAGCATCATGTAGCTGCCGCCGCGCAGGTCGAGGCCGAGATTGAGCGTTCCCGTGGGCACGAACGACGGCAGCGACTTGAGCGTCGCCGCGGGGATGAAATTGGGGATCGCGAAGATCACGCCGAGGACCAGCGTGGCCAGAATCGTCCACACTTTCCAGTTTGGAAAGCCGAGCATGCTAGTTCTTCGTGTCGTTGGCGGCGGCGGGGAGCGGCTTGGTCCGGACTTCGGACAGCGTGCCCTTGACGACGCGCAGCTTGACGCCGGTCGCGACCTCGACCTCGAGCTCGGTGTCGGCGACCTTGGTCACCCGTCCGATCAGCCCGCCGCCGGTGACGACCTCGTCGCCGCGCTTGACCGCGTCGATCGCGGCGCGATGCGCCTTGGCGCGCTGCTGCTGCGGGCGGATCATCAGGAAGTAGAAGATCGCGAAAATCGCCACATACGGCAGGAACAGGAGCAGGTTGCCCTGGAGGCCGGAGGCCGCTGCCGTCTGGGCATAGGCCGGGGATGAGAACATGAAAGTTTCTTCCGTGGGGTAGGTTTGCGCGGCTCTATAGCCGATGCGAGGTAGCGCGCAAATGGTCGCGGCGCTGCTGGCGATCCTGCCCCTCCCCGTTGCGGGGTGGATCGGGTACATCGCGCCGATGACCGACCCCCTCATCCGCATCGCCGACGCGCTCGATCGCCTTGTGCCGCCGCTCCCCGTGCCCGCCGATCCCGCGGTTGGCGATGCCTTCGTCTTCGACGGCGGCGTTCTGCGCGCGGTCGCCCCGCCGCCGGCCCAGCCGCTCGCTCGTTTTGCCGGGGTCGACGCCCAGCGCGATGCCCTGCTCGCCAACACCCGGCGCCACGCCGCCGGAGCAGCCGCGCACGACGTCCTGCTGTGGGGCGCGCGCGGGATGGGCAAAAGCTCGCTCGTTCGCGCGGTCCATGCGGCGGTGGTTGCCGAGGCGACTGGGCCGGCGCTCGCGCTGATCCAGGTCGCGCGCGACGATCTGACCGGCCTGCCCGGCCTGTTCCGCGTGCTCGGACTAACCTCCCGCCGCTTCATCGTCTATGCCGACGACGTCTCGTTCGAGGCCGACGAGCGCCAGTACAAGGCGCTGCGATCGATCCTCGACGGCGGGATCGAGGCACGACCCGATAACGTCCGGCTTGCCGTCACGTCGAACCGGCGGCACCTCGTGGCGCGCGAGCACGCCGATACCGAGGCGGCGAGCGCGATCAACGCGCGCGACGTCATCGACGACCGGCTCGCGCTCGCCGATCGCTTCGGGCTCAGCCTCGGGTTTCACAACTGCGACCAGATTACATATCTGGCGATCGTCGCGGGCTATGCAGCCGCGCATGGTCTCGCCTTCACCGACGCCGAGGCGCTCGAATGGGCGGTGGGGCGCGGCCACCGCTCGGGCCGGGTCGCGTGGCAGTTCGTCATCGAACTGGCGGGGCGCGCCAATCGCGCTATCGCGATGTGATTTGGTCCGCTATCGCTCGGACGTGACGATTTCAGACCGAAATTTTCAACGGCTGGTCCTCGCGGCGATGGCGAGCGGTCTCGTGCTGTTGCTGATCGCTGCGGGCGTGGTCGTCCTTGCGGCCGGCGAACGGCAGCGCAGCACCGCGCTCGTCGTGCATACCTATGAGGTCGAGCGCGCGCTCGACAAGTTCAGCATCCTGACCGAACAGCTCGAAACAGCCCGGCGCGGATATCTGCTCCACCATCGCCAAGCGTCGCTCGACACGTATCGGCGGACGACCGCCGCGATCCCGCATCAACTCGATCGCCTGGAATCGCTGACCCGCGACAACGCCTCGCAGCAGACGCGGATCGTCGGCCTGCGCGCCGAGGCAAAGCTTCATCTCGATTCGGCGCAGCAGACCTTCGCACGGCTGGCCGACCCGAACCCGGCGATGCAGGCGATGGCCGATTTCGCCGTCGACAGCAGCTTCGTCTCGATGGTCGCGCTGCGCAACATGACGTCGGTGATGGAGACCGAGGAGAAGCGGCTGCTGGCCATCCGCCGGGCGGCGCAGGACAAGGCGTCGTCCGACCTTAATATCATCCTCGGCGTGGTCGGCTTTCTGATCCTCGGGATCATGGGCGGCGCGTCGTGGATCGTGCTGCGCTACACCGCCGACCTCAATGTCGCGCAGGAGGCGTTGCGCAGCGTCAATTCGGGGCTCGAAGACGCGGTGACCGCGCGCACGGTCGAACTCAGCCGCGCCAACGACGAGATTCAGCGCTTCGCCTATATCGTCAGCCACGACCTGCGGTCGCCGCTGGTCAACATCATGGGTTTCACCGCCGAGCTCGAGGCGGCGATCGGTCCGTTGACCGGGCTCGCCGACCGGGTCGACCACAGCGCTCCCGACCTGATGCAGAGCGATGCCCGCGAAGCGCTCGCCGACCTCCCCGAAGCGATCGGTTTCATCCGCACCTCGACCAACAAGATGGACCGGCTGATCAACGCGATCCTGCGGCTGTCGCGCGAGGGACGGCGGACGCTGGCCCCGGCACGGGTCGATATCGCCGGGCTTGCCGAGTCGATCCGCGACAGCCTCCAGTTCCGGCTCAACGAACTAAAGGCCGAGATCGCGATCGCCCCCGCAATGCCGACGATCGTTACCGACCGGCTCGCGCTCGAGCAAATCCTGTCGAACCTCATTGAAAACGCGACGAAATATCTTCAGCCGGGCCGTCCCGGGCGGATCGTCGTCAGCGCGCGGCGCGAAGGACAGCGTGTCATCATCGACGTCACCGACAACGGCCGCGGGGTCGCGATTGCCGACCATGAGCGGATTTTCGAGCTGTTCCGCCGCTCGGGGGTTCAGGACCAGCCCGGCGAAGGGCTCGGCCTCGCGCACGTTCGCGCCTTGTCGTATCGCCTGGGTGGCGTCATCACCTGTATCTCCGACCTTGGCGCTGGGGCGACCTTTCGGCTATCGCTGCCGCACGCGCTGAAGGCCGAACTGCGCGAGGAAAGTCCCGCATGAGCGAACATAGCGTCAACATCATCATGATCGAGGATGATGAAGGTCATGCCCGGCTGATCGAAAAGAATATCCGCCGCGCCGGCATCGCCAATGCGATCCGTCATTTCGTCGACGGCACGACCGCGCTCGACTATCTGTTCCACGCCCCCGACGGCCCGGCGAACAACGGCCCGGCGCTGATCCTGCTCGATCTCAACCTGCCCGACATGAGCGGCATCGACATCCTCGGCAAGATCAAGGCCGATCCGCGGCTCAAGCGGACGCCGGTCGTCGTGCTGACCACGACCGACGACAAGCAGGAAATCCAGCGCTGCTACGATCTCGGTGCGAACGTCTACATCACCAAGCCGGTCAACTACGAGAATTTCGCCCGGGCGATACAGCAGCTCGGCTTGTTCCTGTCGGTCATCCAAGTGCCCGAGGTCGGCGACGACGCGTGACCGAGCGTCCGCGCATCCTGTATATCGACGACGACGAGGGACTTTGCCGGCTGGTTTCGCGCGCGCTCGGCAAGCGCGGCTATGATGTCAGTGTCGCGACCAACGGCCTCGACGGGGTCGCGGAGGTCAAGAAGACCGTGTTCGACCTGATCGCGGTCGATCATTACATGCCCGGCTACGATGGTTTAAGCACGCTTGAAGCCCTTCGCGCCCTGCCCGACGTCCCGCCGATCATCTACGTCACCGGGTCCGAAGAGAGCCGGATTGCGGTCGCCGCGCTCAAGGCGGGCGCGATCGACTATGTCGTCAAGACGATCGGCGACGATTTCTTCGACCTGCTGACGAACGCTTTCGACACCGCGATGACCGCCGTCGCCCTGAAGGCGCAAAAGGCCGAGGCCGAGGTCGCGCTGCGCGCGTCGAATGCGCGGCTCGAGGCGCTGCTCCACGAGGTTAATCACCGCGTCGCGAACTCGCTCCAGCTTGTCTCGGCGTTCATTCACCTTCAGGCGAAGGCGCTGACCGATCCCGCCGCGAAGAGCGCGCTCGCCGACACGCAGGCGCGGATCACCGCGATCGCGCAGGTCCACAAGCGGCTGTACACGTCGGACGACGTCGAGGGCGTGGCGATGGACGATTATCTCGCCGCGCTGGTCCGCGAGCTCGAAAAGACGTGGTCGACCCCGGCCTCGCCGCGCGCGCTCCGCCTGATCGCCGCGCCGATCCGGCTGGCGACCGACCGTGCGGTGTCGCTCGGGGTGATCGTCAACGAGCTCGTCAGCAACGCGTGCAAATACGCCTATCCGCAGGGCCAGCCTGGCGAGATCCGCATCGAACTGGCGCTCGACGGCGCGCGCGACTTCGTCCTCCGCGTCGAGGACGACGGCGCCGGACTGCCCGCGTCGAAGTTGCCGACCGGCACCGGGATCGGCACGAAGCTGATCGGCGCGATGGCGGCGAGCTTGGGCTCCAACCTCGTCTACGACCCGGCCTATGTCGGCGTGCGCGCGACGCTTCGCGCGTCGGTCTAACTGCGGTTCGATCGCGCGTTAACTGTAGCATACTTGTCGCAGCGATCGGTTATGGTGCACCGCGTCATAATTCTAGGAGTCGCCGATGCGCTTGCCCTTGATCGCCCCCGCCGACCTGTCGCCCGAGCAGAAGCCGCTCTACGACGACATGCGCAAAGGTATCGCCAGCAACTTCAATGCGTTCAAGGTCGAACGTGAAGACGGCGCGCTGATGGGTCCATGGAACCCGTGGCTCCACGAACCCGTGATCGGCAAGGCGATCTGGGACCTGACGCTGGCGATGACCGCGCAGGCGGTGCTTCCCGACAACGTCCGCCAGATCGTCATCCTCGTCGTCGGCGCGCGATTCGACGCGGCGTACGAGCTCTACGCGCACATTGCGGTCGCCGAACGTGACGGCATGGCTGCCGAACGCCTTGCGACGATCACCGCCGACCTCAAGCCGACCGACCTGTCGCCCGAGGAGAGCATCGCCTTCGACCTCGCCTTCACGCTCGTTCGCGGCGGCACCCTGCCCGAGCCGATCTATGCGCTCGCGCTCAAGACCTTCGGCCAGCACGCGTTGAACGAGATGATCTATCTCGTCGGCCTCTACAGCCTCGTCTCGACGACGCTCAACGGCTTCAACGTCCCCGTCCCCGAGCGTGAATAGCCCCGTCGCGTCGCGCGACACAGCACGTCCCAACGGCACGCCATTCGAGAGCGTCGCACTTCTCCTCCAGGGCGGCGGCGCGCTCGGTGCATATCAGGCCGGGGTATATGAGGCGCTCGTCGGCCACGGTATCCGCCCGACTTGGATCGCGGGCATCTCGATCGGCGCGATCAACTCGGCGATCATCGCCGGGAACGACGCCGCCGAGGGCATCGCCAAATTGCGTGGCTTTTGGGAATTCGTCAGCGATGCCGGGGACGGCGGCATGAGCCACTTCTGGTCGGGCCTGATGTCGGGCGATGTCGCGCGCGGGTTGGTCAACCAGATTGCGGCTGGCCAGATCATGACCAATGGCGTGCCGGGGTTCTTCAAGCCGCGCTTCCCGCCGCCATACCTCTCCCCGAACGGATCGCTCGCCGCGACGAGCTGGTACGACACCGCCGCTCTGCGATCGACGCTCGAGCGCTTCGTCGATTTCGACCGGATCAATGCGAAGGAAACGCGCTTCTCGGTCGGCGCGGTCAACGTCCGCACCGGCAACTTCGCCTATTTCGACAACGCGACCGATACGATCTGTCCCGAACACATCATGGCATCGGGAGCGCTGCCGCCCGCCTTTCCGGCGATCGAGATCGACGGCGAGTTCTACTGGGACGGCGGCATGGTCTCGAACACCCCGCTCGACTGGGTGCTGTCGTCGCGCTCCGACCTCGACACGCTCGTCCTCCAAGTCGACCTGTGGAGCGCGCGCGGCGACCTGCCGCGCGATCTCAGTGAAGTCGCGGTGCGCATGAAGGAAGTCCAGTTCTCGAGCCGCACCCGGGCCGCCACCGACTCGTTTCGCGCGGCGCAGAAACTCCGTGCGGTGTTCAACGAGCTACTCGCCAAGCTGCCGCCCGAACTCGCCGAAAGTGCCGAGGCGAAGATCCTGACCGGGGCGTCGGACCCCGCGGTGTTCAACATCGTTCAGCTGATCTACCGCTCGCCGACCTACGAGGGCCAGTCGAAGGACTATGAGTTCTCGCGGCGGACGATGGAGGAGCATTGGGCGGCGGGGCTGCGCGACGCCACGCACACCCTCGCCCACCCCGAGGTTCTGACCCCGCCGACCGACGCGCACGGCGTCGACGTCTATGATTTCACGAGCCACGATTGAAGAATAGGGAGTAAGCCCATGATGCTCACCGACAAGGTCGCCGTCATCACCGGAGCCGCCAGCGGCATCGGCAAGGACATCGCCAAGGTCTATCTCGCCGCCGGCGCCAAGGTCGCGATCGCCGACCTCAACATCGACGCCGCCAACGCCACAGCGCTCGAATTCGACCCGAGCGGCGAGCGCGCGATGGGTGTCGCGATGGACGTCACGCACGAAGACCAGGTCGACGCCGGGATCGAAGCGGTCGTCGCCAAATTCGGCGGGATCGACATCTTGGTGTCGAACGCCGGGATCCAGATCGTCGCGCCGGTCGTCGACTACAGCTTCGCCAACTGGAAGAAGATGCTCGCGATCCACCTCGACGGCGCGTTCCTGACGACCAAGGCGTGCCTCAAGCACATGTACGCGCAGGGGCGCGGCGGCAGCGTCATCTACATGGGCTCGGTCCACAGCAAGGAAGCGTCGAAGCTCAAGTCGGCTTACGTCACCGCGAAGCACGGGCTGGTCGGCCTCGCCAAGGTCGTCGCCAAGGAAGGCGCCGAGCACCACGTCCGCGCCAACGTCATCTGCCCCGGCTTCGTCCGCACCCCGCTTGTCGAGAAGCAGATTCCCGAGCAGGCCAAGGAACTCGGGATTTCCGAGGACGACGTCGTCAAGAAGGTCATGCTCGCCGAAACCGTCGACGGCGAGTTCACCACCGTCGACGATGTCGCCCAGGTCGCGCTGTTCCTCGCCGGCTTCCCGTCGAACGCGCTGACCGGGCAGAGCATCGTCGTCAGCCACGGCTGGTTCATGCAATAGGCATGATGCGCGGCACCGGCCGATCCGGTGCCGCGCATGTCGTCAGGCTTGAACGCGATCAGGCTGGGTGATGCTTCTTCGCCTCGCCGCGTGCTTTATCCGCCGCAAGACGTTGCGACCGCTCCGCCGGGGTCTCGGTTGCAGACCGCTTTGCGAGCGCGCGCGTCTCATCGGCCGCAAGACGCTGTCTGTCCCCGGCCGCATCGGCCGCCGTCGGCTTTTCGGCACGCTCGGCGGCCAGCCCTCGCGCCCTGTCGGCGGCGAGGCGGCTCGACCGCTGTGCGGGGGTTTCGTTGGCGTGTGCGGTCGAGTGTGCGCGATCGTTCGCGAGCCGCTGGCCGCGTTCAGTCGGCGTCTCGCCCGAATGCGGCAACGGTGCCACCGGTGGCGCCGTCTGCGCGGTCGCCGCCACGGCGATGAAAGCGGTCATCAGGATAATTGGAAGTTTCATCGACTAAGGCTCCAGGCTGATTGCGACATCCGCGATGCCGACCCCGCTTGTACCCGTTCCCGAATTAACCACGAAGAACGAGTTGTTAAGCGCGGGTTTCGCGAAGATTATTTGGTCTTTGCCGCTACGGACGACCGAGCGGCGTAGCTCCCGATCCGCTGCGTGCACCGCCGCGCGGCCACCATCGTCCGGTGGCCCGCGTAAGCGGCTTTTCGACAAGGAAGTGGAACGCCACACCGGCCAGCACCGTCAGGGCGACGACCAGCACAAACGCCAGTGCGACGGGCAGCGCACGCACCGCGGCGATCGCGTGTGTCTTCGCGACAAATCCCAGAACCGGAAAATGAGTGAGATAGATCGAGTAGGACGCGGCCCCGAGGGTCAGCAGCACCGGCGACACTTTGATCGGCCGCCTGCCCTCCTGGGCCACGAGTGCGCCGATAATGATGGCGCTCGCCGCGCCGAACAGCAGGTGCCGGGCGGCGTATGAAAAGACGGGCGCGAAGACGTTTTCCATTCCCAGCGCCAAAAATCCGGCCGTGCCGACCCACGCGAGCACGACCGGCAACGTCCGCGGATGGTGCTTGGACAACCACCACGTGCCGACCCCGAACAGGAACAGCAGGTTGATCGAGTCCCCGAGATACGGCAGCAGGAATGGATAGCCGAGCGCCGACGCGAGGATACCGGCAACCCACGCACCGGCGACCACGATGCCGGCGCGCGGTGAGGCGATCGCGATCCCGAACGCGATATAGAAGGCGATTTCGTGGAACAGCGTCCATGCGACGGCAAGGACCGTCGGGGAATCGACCGGGCCGACGAGCACAAAGGCGCTGATGACCATCTGCGGTGTCAGGTGGACACTCGAGTTCAGTCCGAACGGTAACAGGCTGAGCGCAATGACCCCGATCAGGATGAACCAATAGACCGGGTAGATCCGAAGCAGGCGGCTGCGCACGAAGTTCGACAGGCGGGCTGGCGCACCGATGTCCGCGGCATGGACGTGCGCAATGATGAAGCCGCTGAGAACAAAAAAGAAATCGACCCCCGCGTGGCCGAAGTTGAAAAATCCGCCGAGGATAGTGGTGTCCCAATAATCACTTTTGGCGAAGACCTTGGCACTAGCGTGGAACAGGACGACCAACAAAGCAGCGACGCCCCGGCCGGCTTGGATCGATCCGAAGGACTGTCGCTCGATCGCCACGATATCTTACCCCCGCTGTTGCCATGCCCTGCCCTCGACGGACCATTTCAAATAATTTCGTAGTCCGGATCTATTACACCTGAACAGCTCGTTTCGACTGACACCACTGGTGCGCCCGGCTGGGTTCGAACCAGCGACCTCAGGATTAGAAGTCCCGTGCTCTATCCAGCTGAGCTACGGGCGCATGACGGTGAAAGGCGTTTTTAAAGCGTCGAAATCCGATCCAACTCGATACAATATTCTGCGACGGTAAGGATGGCACCCCCGACGCTTTACTTTACACTAACGCTCGCCGCCAATGCGACGACGTCCTTACGATGTCCGCTGTGCAATCACAAAATCTGACCGTCCGCTCGACCCGTCCGGCTGAGGCGGCCCTTGAGGCGACGCCATCGTTGCCGCCTATCCGGCGGTCGACTGCGCCTTGTTCATAAATCGAAGACGGCGTCCGCGGGGATGCCCGCGGACGCCGCTTGCCCGCGATCCGCGGACTGCTGCCGTTATATTCCCCCGCATGAGCCGGTGCGGCGGGTCAGATACGCCGACCCGCCGCAACCATTCAGCGCAGTGCGCGACGCGTCGCCGCGACTGCCCCGAAACCAGACGCCGCGGCACCGATCAGGAGCGCGAGCACGAGGACGAACGAGGTTCCCGCTGCAGCACCGGCGGCCGTATCGGTCGCCGACTTCACCGTCGAAATCGTCTCGTTCTTCGTCTGCACGAACTGCTGCTTGGCGCGTGTCACCTGCGCCTGAGCCTCGGCGTGGCTGATCTTGCGCTGTGCAGCGACGATATCGACGATCCGGCTTTCGGCCTGCGCACCGGTGCTGCCGCCACGGGCGAGATCGGGGAGCTGTCGCGCGATTTCCTTCTGTGCCTGCTCGGACGTCATCTGGGCAGGGTCGCTCGGCGCGGGGGAAAGATACGCCGCGGCCTCGTTGCGGACATCGCCTTCATCGATGCCGGCGAGCGAAGCGGCCTTGGGCGCTGCCGCGCTGACCGTCGTGCCGGCTGCGCTGGCCAATGCACTCACCGTGCGGAACCCGCCGCCGATGATCCCGCCGACGGCCGAGGTCAGCAGGTATAGCGTCATGATGAGCGTGACGCCCCAGACGACAAGGCCGTGGACGAGCGCATCGAATCGCTCGTGGACGCCGGCGACCCGCGCGGCAGCATAGCCGCCAGCGCCGAGCGCCACGATCGTCGTGACAAGCCAGTAGATGCCCGCGCCGATGCCGAACCCGGCTGCGCCCGGCGTCGTGCCGTTGACTGGATCGACCATGGTCAGGCCGATGCCCGCACCAAGGATGCCAAGGACGAGCTGAACCGCGACGGCAATGACAACGCCGGCGAAGATCGCCCCCCATGACAGCCGGGTTGGGGTCTTGCCGTAAGCCTCATCGAGGCCGGTATGTGCGTGGGTCGTCATGGGTGCTCCTGTTAAAATCGAATATGTCGCCGCAGTCAGGACCGCGGGGATGTCTTGCGGCCGGACGCATCAGCGGCGCCGGCTTTCTTCTCCGCAGTGCCGCGCTCACGCACCGCGTCGTCGCCGATCAGTTTGCCGATCGCTTCGGTCACCGAGCCCGCGGCCGCACGTTTTACGGCGGCCTTCGCCTTGGCATCGGTTGGCGCGGCGGGGTCTTTTGCTCGAGCGGTCATACTGCCGTCTCCTGCTGGCTATTCTCGTGCCGGACGCCCTCACCGTCGAAACCGCGCGCACGTGCCCAGGCAACCGCGGCGATGCGCCGGTTGACGCCGATCTTGGCGTAGATCCGCGCGACGTGGTTGCGGACCGTGTTGCTCGCGACATCGAGCGTCCGCGCGATCGTCTTGTCGTCACAGCCCCGGCAAATCAGCGCCAGCACGTCGCGTTCGCGCCCGCTCAGATCATCGAGACCAGGACCGGCGACATCCGGCTGAGGCGCGCGAAGCCGCGCGAGCTTGTCCATGATCGAGCGGCTGAACCAGCTTGTGTCTTTCATCACCGCTTCGATCGCCTCGACCAATTCGAGTTCGGTCGCCTTGCGCCGGGTGATGTCCTGGAACGCCCATAGGACGCACGCATCGTCGCCAAGCCGGATCGCCTCGGTCGACACGATGCAGTCGATCGTCGCGCCATCACGCGCATGAATGCGGGCCTCGTGGCCGCGCAGATCGTGACCGGCCTCGATCGCCTCCTCGATCTCGTGCTGACTCTCTCTGCTGTCCCACAGCTCGACCTGTCCCAACGGACGGCCGATAATCTCGGTCGGACTATAGCCGGTCATCTGGGTGAAACTGGCGTTGACCTCGCACAGCAGGTGCCCGTCGCGTGCCCCGATCGCCATGGGAATCGGCGCCATCTGAAACGTGCGGGTGAAACGCTGCTCGCTGTGACGCAACGCGTCTTCCGCCTTCCGGCGTGGTTCGAGATCGGCGAAAGTGAACAGCATGCACGGCTGATCGCCCATGTCGATCGGCTGCCCGGCAACGAGGACAAGCTTGACGCCGCCGCCGGGCAGTTCGAGCTCGGCTTCCATCTGTGGGATCGTCCTGCCTTCGGACAGACGCTCCTTGGCGAGGTCGCGCCGGTCCGCTTCGCGCAGGACGTCGATGTCATACACGGTCTTGCACAGCACCTGATCGCGCTGGTGCCCGGTCATCTCGAGAAAGCCGACATTGACCTTCACGAAGCGCAAGTCGTTGAGGCGGCAGATCACCGCCGGCGCCGGGTTGGCATTGAAAGACTGCTCGAAACGATCCTCGGCCGCGTAGCGTGCGGATACGTCCTGGATGATCAGAACGAGGCACGCCGGCTCGGCCTCGTCGGCATCGTTGAGCACGAGACTGCGGACCTGATGGACCCAGCGCGGGCTGTCGTCGCCGGCAACGGTGACCTCGACGACGACCTCGGAGAAGGAATCACCGGCAACGACACGCTCGATCGGATAGTCGTCGGCTTCGACCCGGTGGTTGTTGCGGTAACGCAGCTGAAAGCGGCTGCGATACTCGTCGACGGTCGCGCCGAGATCGGCGATATCTTCGACGCCGTGCATGGCCAAGGCGGCGTCGTTCGCCCAAAGCAGGCTCTGGTCGGGATCGATGAGGACCACGCCCTCGTCAAGACCGACGATGATCTGCCGCAAATGACGCAGACCCGCCGTCTCGCGCAGGGATTTGAACGACGCCTCGGCCATGACGCGCTTAGTCGCGACGTCCGTGGATCATCCGGGCCAGACCGTAGCCGACGGCTGCCGAGACGAGCGCGAGCAACACGGGCTGCTCCTGCACGGTCTGCGCGGCGACCCTCGCGCCGTTCTGTGCGGACTCGGCGAGACGTTCGCCAGCCGCCTTCAGGCGGTCGCGCGCCTCTGCCGCCAGTTCCGGGGCGTTATCGATCACGTTTTCGACGATCGACTTGGCGCGGCCATAGCTGTGCTGGACGCCGCCCGCGACCTGATCGACAACGCCGTCGACCTTCCAGTCACGGCTATCGACAACATCGCCGATGGCCTTTTCGACCTTGCCGCCGACATAACGCGCGCCGCCGTGGAATTCATCGTCGTTCATAATCGTTTCCTTAGAGAAATGAGCGGAAGCTACGGTTGTTAATCATGGAAGGATGCCGCAGACGGCCGCGGCTTTGCCGACGGCAACTGCGATAGCGGGATCCTTGAGCTCACTGGCGACGCGCAGGAGATCGCCAACGGTGAGCACACCGGGGGTGTCGTCCTTGCGATAGGCGGCCGCAGCACGTCCGAGCTGCTGGAGCTGGCCGAGCGAAAGATCATGCTGCAGTCGCGTTCCGACACAATCCGCGCGCGGCGTGTCCAGCCCATAGCGCTGAAGACCCGTCGAGATCCGTGTGGCGGGCGTTGCACACGCGGCCAGCGCAAGCGCGCCCAGTAAAGATAAAGCCATAACTTTCATGTGCATCGCTCCCAGCCGGACACGCTGAGGCGCGGCCGATCGAGCGCATCAACCAACTGCGGGGAGGCGCGTTGCTGGTATTTTTGCGAGATTGGCTAGTCTGGAACTACCATTTTGCTCGATCGTGCGCCTACCTAGGGGCCTATGCGAGCATTGTCCCAAGGCTGGGCACTTGCGACTTTCATCAGCGCGCGCGTTCGGGCAATGCCGCCGATACCCGCTGCAGGGCCTCCGGCAGGCGGCCGGCCACGTCGGCGGAACGACGCCGTGCGCTGTCGGACGGCCTCAGCCCGATCAGGAGATTCGGCACGATCCCGCGAACTTCGTTGGTGCCGTCTGCCCGCAGATAAACGCAGTCGGGGATCGCCAGCGTCGCGCCGGAATGGCGAAGCTTGATCGGTTCGCCGCCGTCGGTGTGCCCGCATCCCGCGCCGGCCGATACGGTTCCGATGATCAAAGCGGCGTGGCTGTCCTGAAGCACGGCGGCGAATTCTTCGGCAGACGATACGGTATCACCGTCGATGAGGACGATCAGGGGACCGCGCCATACACCTTCCTCGTACGGGTATTTCATGGGGATAAAGACATCTTCCGCCCACGGCTTGTCCTTCAGCGCTTTCGGATCCGCCGCGGCAAGCGGACCTGAGACGAAGAAGCCCGCTCCGAGCCACGTGCAGTTTGGCTTGTGGCCGAGTAACAGCGGCTCCGATTTGCAGGGCGTCGCCGCGACCATCGCCTTGGCATACGCCTGATCCGCGAAACTCCTCAGCATCGTCCGGTCCGAACCGGTAGCGCCCTCCGCGTCGCGCCGGAGCATTGCTTCGAGAGCGAGAAGATTCTTCGTCCACTGTGCGCCGCGAACGAACGCCATCCGTTCCGACACCAAACGCTTCGATGTCAGCATGCGCGCCGCGGCATCCGCCCACTCGTTGCCGCCGCCGTTCCCCGCGATATCGACGAGCAGCGCGGTGGCACCCGCAGCCTTGACCGCCATGATCTGCGCGGCAAACGCCTCGGTGTAGCGCGCATTGGCCAGTCGATCGATGCGGTCCTGGCAACCATCGTCGCACGGACTGCCGGGGGCCAGATGGAGCGCGGCGACTGCCTGCCGGCAAAATTCCGGCTGAGCACCGGCACCGATCAGCCCGATCGAAATCACGCCGACCGTGCGCCCGTCGACGGTCAACGTCCCCGCAGGGAAAATAGCCGACTGCGGTGTCTTCACAGCTTTGTACCCGGGGGCGTTGACCATCAGCGGCGATGCCGCCTGCGAGGCGTTGAAATTCCGGCAGGGATCTGCGGCACCCGATCGCTCGGCAGCTGACGTTGCCGCCACGGGCCAGTCGAAGTGAACATGCCCGTCACCAAGCCGCCGCGTCAAACGATCGAAGGCCGCCCGGGCGTCGGCATCGCTTCCCGCCCGATCGATCCGAGCCCGGGTCTTGTCGAGCAGATCGGAAAGATGATTGGCATTGTCGAACTGCGCCCATTCGAGATTGGCGTATCGGGTCGCAAACGCCTGCCGGACCTGCGCAAGATCCTCGAGCCACGCGCTTTTGTCGAATGCCTCGGCGGCGGCCGGCGCGGATGCACTTATGACCATGACGATGCCGCAGATGAACATCATGCAGAAACGGAACATGGCCTTGGTCACTCACAGTTCGCCACAATGGGTCGGCAGGTAGAGACCAACGTCCCGTCGACGTCGCGCCTTGCAGCGTTTCGGTCTATAGCGACCGTATGAGCAAGATTGCACGCAACGACAACGAGGATGCCGTCGATCGCCGCAGCCGTATCCTCGACGGCGCGCGCGCAGCCTTCATGCGCTACGGCTTCGAGCGGTCGAGCATGGCCGATATCGCTGCCGGAGCGGGCGTCTCGCGGACGGCACTCTATCACTATTTCCCGGGTAAGGAGGACGTCCTCCAGGCGGTCGTCGACGAGCTCCACGCGCGGCACCTGAATGCCGCGACCGAAGCGCTCGAACGCAGCGAGACGCTCGCTTCGGCGCTCGCCGCGCTTATCGACGCGAAGTTCGGACGTACGCTCGATCTGGTGACCGCAAGCCCCCACGGCGTCGAACTGGTCGACGCCGGCCATCGCCTCACCGGGCCGACGATCCGCGACGCCGACGGGTCGTTTCATGCGCTCATCGTCAAGGCGCTCGAGCATCATGGCCGAACGGAAGACGCGAATGCGGTGGCGGATACGCTGATCGCCGCAGCCAGGGGCCTGATGCGATCGGGCGATAGCTATGTCTCGAAAGAGAAGTTCGACGACCGCGTTCACCGCATAATAGCATGGACGTGCAAATGACGGATTGACACTTAGAGCTCATAACGTCAAAACGTCTCTCGTCAGTTGGACGAGGGTCAAGCAACATGTCGAACGTTCTCATCACCGGCGCGAACAGCGGCTTCGGCTTGTTGACAGCGCGCAAATTCGCCGAGGCCGGTCACACGGTTCATGCTGGCTATCGCGCGGAAAGCCGTGCCGGCGATCTTCGGGCACTGGCGCGCGACCTGCCCCTCGTCCGCCCCGTCCAGCTCGACGTGACCGACCAGAGCCTGATCAACACCGCAATCGCCGAGGCATGCGCAACCGGCCCGATCGACGTTCTCGTCAACAACGCGGGCTTCGAAGTATCCTGCCCGGTCGACGCGCTCTCCGACGATGTGTTGCAGCGGCAGTTCGATACCAATGTCTTCGGCGTTGTCCGCATGATCCGTGCCGTCGCGCCCGAAATGCGCGAACGCAAACAGGGCGCGATCATCAACCTCTCGTCGATCGTCGGCTGGCTCACCGTGCCCTATGGCGCGGCCTACGCCGCAACCAAGCACGCGGTCGAGTCGCTGTCCGAAGGATTATGGTACGAGCTCGCTCCGTTCGGCATCCGCATCGCGGTGGTGGAGCCCGGCGTCTTCCCGACACCCTTCCACAGCAATGTCGTGACGGCTCCCGAGTTCGACGAGAACTCGCCGCACTGGGCCAATGCCGAGCGGTATCGCGGCGCCATGCGGCCAACGACGGACGGGGTAAAATCTGATCCGCAGGAGGTCGCCGACCTCGTGTTCGAGGCGGCAACGACCGCCACGCCAAAGTTCCGCTACGCCGCCGGAGCCGACGCCCGCGCCTTCATCCCCGCCTATAAGAGCATGGAGTTCGAGGCCTTCAGCCAAGCGTTGCTGACCCGCGGGGGTCTAGCGGACTGGGCCGCCCCGGCCTGAAGCCGGGGAATCGAATAGCTTCATAAAAATAGCGTCTGCACGCGCGGAAGCAACGACTGCCCGCGCCACAAAGGGAACACCGCCATGTTTCGGAACCTAATAATCGCGGCACTCGCCGCGAACTGCCTCGTCATGCCCGCAGCCGCGCAGGCACCGCCGGCCAGCATCGCCCTCAAGCTCGCGGACCTCGACCTGAGCCGCGCCCGCGATGTCCGGCGGCTCGATCTCAGGATCGCAAGAGCCGCCGCCGACGTCTGCCGTCCGGAATCGACGCTCGATCTGACCGGCACGATCGCCGGGGTCCGGTGTCGGCGGGACACGGTCTCGGCAACCAAAATGCAGCGCGATCGCGCCGTTGCCAAGTTCGCAAAACAACCGGAATTTAGTTCGCGCTGATCGCGAGCGGTACGAGCCGCGTGCACGTCTTCAGGCTCCCGATCAGCCCTCCGCCACGACCTGGTGACAGACGTCGATCACGGTTCCGCGCAACCATCGATGGACCGGATCGGCGTCCATGCGCGGGTGCCACATCGCCAGCACGGCGATTTCCGGAGTTTGGACGGGAAGCTGAAACTGGCTGATGCCGTCGAGGCCCGGATCATTGCTTTTGAAGCACGAGCCCGGCACCAGCGCGATCAGGTCCGACCGGCGGGCAATCCGCAGGGCGTCCGAAAAGCCCGGCACCACCACCACCGTCTCCCGGTGGAGACCAAGCTCTGCAAAGGCGTCGTCGACCGGTCCGGTGAATACGCCGCGGCGCGACGCCGCGACATGCCGGCACGCCGCATAACTTTCCGGCGTGACAGTGTTCGCCAGCACTGGATGCCCAGCCCGAGCCGCGCCGACAAACCGATCGCGAAAGATGAGACGTGTGCGCAGCTCGGGGGCGAATCCGCCGAGCACTCCGATCTCGAGATCGATCTGGCCCTCGCGCAGCGGCTCTGCATTCTTGTCGGGCTTCGGTGCAAAGCGCAGGCGCGCCCGCGGGGCGGACGCGAGGATCGCCGTCACCAGCGGGGCTGAGAACATCTCGACAAAGCCTTCGCCTGCTCGGATCGTGAAGATCCGGTCGATCTGCGCAATATCGATCTCGCCGGCCTGAGGCGCCAGGACGGCGCGGACATCGCGCGCGAGACGATGCACCACGTCGCGCATCTCGATCGCTCTGGGTGTCGGAACAAGTCCGCGTCCCGCGCGAACGAGGAGCGGATCGCCCGTCACAGTGCGGAGCCGCGTCAACGTTCGACTCATCGCGGAGGAGCTTAGACTGAGCTTTCGTGCTGCGCCGGTAACACTGCCGGCCGACAGCAATGCGTCGAGGGCACCGAGGAGATTGAGGTCGAGATTGTTCATGGCCTCGATCATGGCCCGCTTCGACGGCGGAATACAGGCGTTCGATGCAACGATTATGTGCATTTGCTGCGTCTGGCGCTGCGATTGCGGGCGAGACATGTCCGGCGGCGATGCCCAAGCGGAGCTGTTGACGTGACTCAGTGAGTTTGCACAACAGGCAGAGTAGTCCGGCCCGCACTCCCCTACCGCAGGAGCGACCTCCACCAATGGTATGCCGACACTCGCCGCGATAGGCTGTGCGCCTAGTGGGAGGGCAACGCGGCCATGCTGATCGATCGGCGGATGATACTGGCAAGCGCCGGCGCGCTCGTCGGCACGACAGCGGTAACCGCCGGCGTAACCGACACCGACCCAAGTTGGCATGCGCTCGCGGAGGACGTGAAGGCGCAGATGGCGTGGTCGTGGGATCTTTACCGGCAGCATGCCTGGGGCAAGGACGAGATCAAGCCGATCACCGGCATCTTCTCCAGCTTTCCGCTCAAGACGCATCATCTCGGCCTCAGCCTGATCGAAGCGCTCGACACGCTGTGGGTGATGGGTCTCGACAGCCGCTTCGAGGATGGCGTCGACTGGGTGAAGACCCACTTCGACCCCAACGTCGACGGCGAGGTTTCGGTGTTCGAAACGTCGATACGTCTCGTTGGCGGACTGCTGTCGGCTCACCACGCGTGTGGCGATCCGGTGCTCCTCGCCAAGGCGCGGGATCTGGCGGACCGGCTGCTCCCTGCCTTCGCGACGCCGACCGGGATGCCGTATCGGTTCGTCAACCTCCAAACCGGCGTGGCACGCGAAGCCATCTCCAGCCCCGCCGATATCGCCACGTATCTGCCCGAATGGGGAATGCTCAGCCGGCTGACCGGCGATCCGCGCTACGCTGCGGTCGCGCGGAAGGCGATGGTCGCGGTATTCGAACGCCGCTCGAAGCTCGACCTCGTGGCGACGAAGATCGACGTGCTGACCGGCGAATGGCGATCACGCCAGGCAACCGTCGGCTCATACTGCGACAGCTTCTTCGAGTATCTGTGGGACAGCTGGCAGTTGTTCGGCGATGCCGAGTGCAAGCGGATGTACGACGTCTGCACCGCAGCGATCCTGAAGCACCAGCAGGTCTGGAAGAATAGCGACCTGTGGTTTGCCGACGTCGACTTCGAAACTGGCGCGGTCGTCAGCACCGAACAAGATGAACTCGCCTCTTTCTATGGCGGCCTGCTCGGGCAGGGCGGCGCGCTTAAGCAGGGCGCGGCCTACACCGAAAGCTGGGCCAAGGTGCAGGCTCGCTACGGCGTCCTGCCCGAAGGCTATGACTATGCGACAGCCGCGCCGACCCAGCACGGCAACGCGCTCCGCCCCGAACTAGCCGACTCGGCGTTCACATTATGGCTGCTCGATCGCGATCCGCGCTGGCGCGACATCGGCCGGGCACACTTCGAGGCGATGAAGCGCTGGAACAAGGCTCGATACGGCTATACCGACCTTGCCGACGTGACGACCGAGCCCAAGCGTCAGGCCGATCATTGCCCCGGTTACTGGTGGTCCGAGCAGATGAAATACTATTACCTGCTATTTTCGGACACGCCGCGTTTTGATTATGAGCACAATTATTTGTCGACCGAAGGCAACGTGCTGGTGGGGCTGCGGCGTCAAACTCCATGACACAAACTCGGCCGATCATGACTTGCCTGCGCGCACTCGGCGCCGTTGGTGGGATCCTGACCCTGCGACCATGCCGCGGTTCGATCGTGCTCGTCCTCGCCGTGCTGACGACGATCCCGCGCCCGTTACCGGCAGCGGCGGCGCCGGTTGCCACCTCCCGTGCCGCTCCGCCGATCCTGCGCCTGACGCAGCGGCGCGACCGGACGGTGGTATCGCTCATCCAGCCGACCGCGAGGCCGGTGGTCCTGCCGCCGGACGACGGCATCTACCCGAACAGCCTCGGACAGACCCGGATCGTCGCCGCTCGTCGAGGCGAGTTTGTTATCTTCACCACCGATTACGCGTCGCGGCCAAACGGCGGAAGTCACCAGTGCGGCGCGGGCACGGAAACAATGCTGCGGGTCGTGGCCCTGCGGCCGGCCCTGCATCAGACGTTCGCGCTCCGGACCGCGAGTTGCTGGCGCACGATCGACGAGGGCGAGATCGGCTGGGACGACAAGGCAGGTCAGCTCGCTGTCGAGCGCGCCACCTACGATCCTGAAACGCAGCATCAGCGGGTGCGCTACCGGGTGTCGAACGATGGGGTCGTAACGATCCTCGATTCGACCCCGCTGCCATGACGTGGCGCAGCTGGCGATCTTGGACGAAGCGGCTGGCAATGCTCGGGCAAAACGCGTCGCAAAGTGCGTCAACCGAAGCCACACCTGGACAGCTCGCTGACGCGAGCCGACATGCCGATGCCGAGGCATTGCTGGCCGCCTTGCCGGCCTTCGCCCAAGACGAGTTCCGCCGCCGCACCGGAAACAACGCCCCGCCCGCATCCGTCCCCGAACTGTTCGAAGCCGTGAGTTCCTGGTTGATCAGTGCCGGCATCGCCGAGGGGCGTGGCGGCTATCCCGGCGGCCGCGATAAGGCCGATTGGACCGCTTATGTTGTCGATCAGCAGCGCAACATCACGGTATTCCTCGCATTGGTCGAGGCGTTCGGCGAACCGCCGGGCGACCGCATGGCGATGCTGCGGAGCTACCAACACGCGTTTCCGCCGGCGAAACGACTGATGGGCGAAGGCTATGAGGCGCATGTCGATGACGAGGCCGGGCGCTTGATTTATTCCCTGCCGGTCGACTCAGGCTTTGTCAGTCTTTCCTTCGCCTACCCGATCAAACAGGCCGATCTCGACGTTTTGCTCACTGACCCGTACCGCCGGGCCGTGCTCGAAGTGGTGGCACACACGGTGCTCCAGCGGTCGATGATCCGTGGCAATCCGGAGGTAAGCCAGCTCGACTTCGGCCGCCTGGTCGATCGCACGCTGCACGCATGTGCGGAAGCGGTGGCGGGGCTGGTCGCGGAGATCGACCGCGACCATCACATGAGCGTCGACCATTTCGTACGCGAGGCGCTGCAGCGCCGCTCGACCGGCGCGGTCGATGGAAAACCGGCTTGAGCCTCAAGCGGTGGTTGCAGTCGTTCGCCGCCCCGCGGCCGGCGATGCACAACCGGCCAGGACCCGCCCCAACGATGCTGCCGCCGATCGACGGCACGAATGCGATTCATCGCCTGCTGGACGACAGCGGACTCCCGTGGCGCGAGCCGCGCCGACTCGTCGAGGCCCGCGGCATCTCGAAAGACCCGGCCTACCAACGCGATGCTGTGCTCTTCACCGATGCCGCCCGGCCCGAGGGGTTCATGCAGCCTTGGTGGGCCAGGGTGTTCGAGCGCTACGCCCCCGACATGCCGGTGGTTTGCTTCAACGGACTGGTCTGGTTCGCCGACAACGCCGCGATCAACATTCACCGGGCGGCCGACTCCTTCGCCGCCCGGCTCGGGCCAGCCGTCGTCGAACAGCAGTATAATACGCTCGTGTGCCGCTGGCAGGCGGGAACAGCTTCGCTGCAACTCCAGTCGTGGCCGCCGGCATGGCAGTCCCCCGCGCTGACGAACGCAGCGTATGTGCGTGATCCGCGACTGGCGACCGCCTGCGGCGTGACGCTTCTCACCGGGTTCAGATTGCCCCTGAGCGCCGAGGAAGAGCGCTGGGTCGCCGACTTCCGGTCGATCGCCGAGATCCGACGGTTCGAGACACCGATGTCTGGGGGGCTGCGGGAAACTGCTCCACGCGAGACCGAGGTCGAGTACGCCCGCGGGCCCGGTGACTATCTGGCCACGGTGCAAAACCAGGTCGGCGCTCCGCCGGATCGCGCGGCGCTGATCCTTTGTACGCACCAGCTGTTCGTGGTGCCCGCGGGCGACGTCGTTGGGTTCGAGGTGCTGCGTTTGCTCCCGGCCAAGGGCGGCGGCGGATCGACGCTATGGGTGCATTGTCGGACGACTTGTCCCGGCATCGCCTACAAAAGGCTCCACGTCGCGGAACACGACAAACCCGACGGGATCGTGCCGCTGGGGCAGGAACTCGCCGCAATGTTCGGCAAGCCCTGCGAAATCAGCCCCTACTTCGACGACGTGTGACCGCGCGCAGGCACGTCAGGCGAGCGGATGCGGCTTCGGCGTATAGGGCGTGAGGCCGACCGCCCATTTGATCGCCTCGACGAACATCGTCTGCGCACGCACATCGTCCCAGATCGCGTCGGGATGGCCGAGGCACGAATAAAATACGCGGCCTGCGCCGTAGGGTTTGGTCCACGCGATCGGAAAGTCGCCATCGGTACGGTGAACCATCGGCGCCTTGGGGTCGACTGAGGTCAGGTCGATGCGCGCGAGCACGTCGACGTCTTTGCGCGAGTACGGCACCGGCAGCATCTGGTAGAACTCGTCGCGAACGACATCGCCGGTCTTGAAGCCGCGCATGAACGGGCTCGCCGGCTCCTCGACGATGATCCTCGCGTCGGTGATCATCCACGGGTGATTGTCGAACACCCCGCCGACCATCTCGCCATATTCGGGCCAGTCGGTCGCGGTCACCGTCGCGGTGTGGACGCCGACGAAGCCCTTGCCGTCCTTCGCGACGAAATCGAGCAGGTCCTCCTTCTGATCGGGCGTCATGTCGGTCGCGCCGTTGGTGTAGAACAGCACCGCGTCGAAATAATCGAGGTTGAGCCCGCGCGCGGCGCCCGGGCCGCCCTTGGCGTAGCGCCCCTTGCCCCAGACCTCGCGCTTGGTGATCGCGTCGGTGTCGGTCCGCAGGATCGCCTGGAACGCCCCGCTTTCGCGGCCGAGCCGCTCGATCGTCGCCATCGCGTGGCTGAGCCCGAGGTGCGCGGTCATGTTACCGGTCCGCGTATCGCCGACGACGAGGAGCTTCTTCTTGCCTGCGTACGGGTCGCCGTAGCCGGGAGGCGGCTTGCGCGGCCCGCTCTGGGCGAGGACTCCGCCGGGCAGGAGCGCGGTCGCGGCCGCCGCGGCGAGTAGTTTGCGGCGGTCAATCATTTCGCATCCTTCGGCAGGGCGAAGGCGACGATGCTGTCGCCGGTGACAGGGCTGTCGAGGTAGCTTCCCCCGGTTGCCGTGATCGCGACGAACTGTCGTCCGTCGCTGCCGCTGTAGGTGATCGGGGTCGCATGCGCCGAAGCCTCGAGCTTGACCTCGAACAGCTGCTTGCCGGACTTCGCATCGAAGGCGCGGAAGCGGCTGTCGTCGGTCGCCCCGATGAACACGACACCGCCGGCAGTAACGATCGACCCGCCGATATTTGGGCGTCCGGTCCGCGCGACTGCGGGCGGAAGATTGTCGCTGATCCCGAGGACGCTCTGCCACGCGATCGTGCCACGATCGACGTCGTATGCGGTCAGCCGCCCCCAAGGCGGGGCCTGGCACATCAGCTTGGTGTCGGGCTGCTGGAAACGCGCACTGGGGGTGCCGCGCTCGTACGGCAGCGGTGCGTCGTCGGCGGCCTTTACCAGCGACGTCACCTGACCGAGGTCGCTCGAGTTGACGAACAACAGCCGGTTGACCGGGTCGAACGAACTGCCGCTCCAGTTGCCGCCGCCCTGCAGGCCGGGGAAACTGATCGTCCTCCGGTTGAACCTGACCGGCTGGTAGATCGACCCGGCGACCATCTTGTTGTCGGCGATCCACTTGCCGCACCATGCCGTAAGCTCGGGAGTCAGCTGGGCAGTGTCGGTCGCCGGGTCAAAGGTCTGCCGCGCGAAAGCTGGGAGCGACGAGAACGGCTGGGTCGGCGACGCGGCTTCGCCCGGAACGTCGCTCGGCGGGACCTTGCGCTCGGTGACCGGGTAGACCGGTTTGCCGGTGACGCGGTCGAAGATGAACAGCATCCCGCTTTTCGAGGTGATCGCGACCGCGGCGATCGTCTTGCCGCCGCGGTGGACGTCGAACAGGATCGGCGGCGCCTCGAGGTCGGCGTCCCAGATGTCGTGATGGACGATCTGCTTGTACCACAGCAGCTTGCCCGTCGCGGCGTCGAGCGCGACGAGGCTGGTGCCGTACAGATTGTCACCGTGGCGGTCGCCGCCGTAGCGGTCGAACGTCGGCGCGCCGAGCGGGATGTAAACGATCCCACGCGCGACGTCGGCGGTCATGAAGCCCCAGTTGTTGTTGCCCGACCGCTGCTCGGCGCTCCCCGGGGCCCACGTCGCATAGCCCGGCTCACCGCGACGCGGGACGGTGTGGAAGGTCCACGCCAGCGCGCCGGTGCGGACATTCCACGCGCGGATGTCGCCCGCCGCGCCGAGCGCCGGAAACTCCTGCGTCGCGGAGCCGGTGACGACAAGGTCGCGCCAGACGAGCGGCGGCGACGTCATCCCGTAATAGCTTGGCGACAGGCCATTGAGGATCGCCGGGGTCTTCAACTCGACGATACCGTCGTTGCCGAAATCCTTGGCAAATGCTCCCGTTGCGGCGTCGAGCGCGATCAGCCGCCCGTCGCGCGTGCCGAAGACCAGCCGCGCCGGTGTCGACGCATCGCCCGGCCAATACTCGACCCCGCGCAACGATGGCTGGCCCGGACCCGGGATTTCGCGGACCCAACGCTCGGCTCCGGTCGTCGCATCGAGCGCGACGACGCGCCCGTATGGGGTCGACGCGTACATCGTTCCCGCGATCACCAGAGGCGTCGTCTGCGACCCGGTGAAGCGCGTACGGGGACGCGGCCGCCCGACACCCTCGGCGGCCCGTTGCGCCGTATCAACCGGCGGTGCGGCGGGTGCGGTCACGGCAGGTCGCATGTGATACGTCCATGCCGGGGCCAGCTGGTCGATATTGGCGGGAGTGACGGCGGCGAGCGTCGAGTAGCGCATCCCACCCTTGTCATGGCCGTATGTCGGCCACTCGCCATTGGACGGCGCAGCGGCGAGCGGCGTTGCGGCCATCAGCACCGCTGCGGCACAGATAATTCGCACGACGACTCCCCGGAAACTTTATGGTTTAACAAGTTCGTACAAAATAATTTGCATGGCAAGCGGGATCGGTTACGTGAGTGCAAGAGCCGCGCGTAAGACCGGCGAAGCGGGAGGCGCTGATGACCGGCTCGATTGTGTTCGTGCTCAACGGACCAAATCTCGACCACCTCGGGATCCGCGAACCCGCGATTTATGGGCATGCCACCCTCGCTGACGTCGAGGCTTCGTGCCGAAGCGAAACCGACGCCGCCGGACTGACGCTTCGTTTCCACCAGACCAACGCCGAGCACGAGATGATCGCGTGGGTCCACGAAGCGCGCGTCGGTGCGGCGGGCATCGTAATTAACCCCGCTGCTTTCAGCTATGCCGGCTATCCGCTGCTCGACGCGCTCAAGATGTGCGACTGCCCGATCGTCGAGGTCCACATCAGTAATATCCACCGCCGCGAAGCCGAATGGCGGTCGAAGTCGATCATGACGCAGGCGGTCACCGGGATCATCAGCGGCCTCGGCGTCGATGGGTATCCGCTCGCGGTCCGCCACATCGTCAATCTCCGCGCCGCCGGGAAATGACCGCGGCGAGCATCGCCGCTGCCGTCCGCCCGAGCCGGGCGCGGCTGTTCATCCTTGCGCTGATGACGCTTGCGACGATGCTCAACTATCTCGACCGCGCGGTCATCGGGGTCGCCGCGCCATCGATGAGCAAGGAACTCGGGCTGTCGGCGGTCGTCCTAGGCCTCGTCTTCTCGTCGTTCTCATGGACTTACGCTGCGGCGCAGATCCCCGGCGGGCTGGTTCTCGATCGGCTCGGAACGCGGCTTACCTATGCGCTCTCGCTCGGCATCTGGTCGCTCGTCACCCTGCTCCATGCCTTCGCTGCGAACCTTGGCATGTTGCTCGCGTTCCGCTTCGGCCTCGGGGTCGCCGAGGCACCGTGCTACCCATGCAACAGCCGCATCCTCGCGACGTGGTTCCCGCAATCCGAGCGCGCCCGCGCGACCTCGGTCTATTCGGTCGGCCAGTATTTCGGCCTCGCCTTCATGACGCCGCTGTTGTTCTGGATCGTTGCGCACTGGGGCTGGCGGGCGCTTTTCCTCGTCGTCGGCGGGGTCGGCATCGCGTTCGGTTGGGGCTGGTATCTGCTCTACCGCGACCCGGCGCAAAGCCTGGCGATCAACGACGGTGAGCGTGCGCTGATCGCGGCCGGCGGCGGGGTCGATGCTCGTCCCGCGGCAACCGCTTTTTCGTGGGCGAACGTCGGCCGGCTGCTGTCGAAGCGCCAGATCCTTGGAGCGTCGATCGGCCAGTTCGCGAGCAACTCGACCCTCGTGTTCTTCATCACTTGGTTCCCGACGTATCTCGCCACCGAGCGCCATATGGACTGGATCAAGTCGGGCGTGTTCGCGGTGCTGCCGTATATCGCCGCCTCGGTCGGGGTGCTGATCGGCGGCGCGGTGTCGGACTGGCTGATCCGCCGCACCGGCTCGGCGAACATCGGGCGCAAGCTGCCGGTCGTCGCCGGGCTGCTTCTGACCTCGACGATCCTGTTGGCGAACTACGTCGACGACAACCGGCTGGTGATCCTCGTCATGTCGATCGCGTTCTTCGGTCAGGGCATCTGCAACCTCGGCTGGACGCTGATTTCCGACGTCGCGCCGAAGGAGATGATCGGGCTGACCGGCGGGGTGTTCAACCTGTGCGCCAACCTCGCCGGGATCGTCACGCCGATCGTCATCGGCTTCGTCGTCGCCGCGACCGGATCATTCTACGGCGCGCTCGCCTACATCGGGGCGGTCGCACTGCTCGGGGCGGGGTCGTACATCTTCATCGTCGGGGACGTGCACCGTGTCGAGCTTTGACGCCCTGCGGTTAGCTCGGCCGTCGCGCGTTTTCGTGCCCGAAGGTGAGTTCGATGCGGATGCCATTGGGGTCGCGCAGGTTAAACTGGACGAGACCCGGCACGCGCGTCTGGCGAACATCATAGGTGACCCCGGCGCGGTCGAGGCGCTCCGCCATTCCGGGTTGATCCGAACAGTCGAAGGCGATGTGGTCGAGGCGTCCGGGCGCTCCGGCCGGGCGGTCGACCTCGCCGGGCAGCATCGCGTTGACGTGGATGATCGGGCGGCCGTCAGCGCTGTGCAGCCACGCGTTGCCCGTCTGGTCGCCCATTGTCGCCGCCGGGCCACGGACGAGATCGAACAAGGTCTCGAAGAACGACATCGTCGCCGCGAACTCCGGGGTCCGGATGTTGATGTGGCCGATGCGCTCGATCGCCATGCATTTCGCTCCGGTTTCCAATGACGGCGTGAAGATGCGGGATGATTTAGGGGAGAACAAGCGATGAAAGCTCGACTTAATCGGCTGGCGGGCGCGGTGGCGCTGCTTCTCGGCGCGACCACGCTCGGCGCGGCGATGCTGCCGATCGCGTCCGACCCGGTGATGACCGCGAGCGGGAAAATCTCGGGAACGCGCCTGCGCTCGGGCGTCCGCGCGTATCTCGGCATCCCCTACGCCGCGCCGCCGGTCGGCCAACTGCGCTGGGCCGCGCCGCAGCCGATGCACTGGGACGGCATCTTCAACGCCGACCGCACCGGGGCCGAGTGCATCCAAGTCCTCCGCCCGCACGACATCAACCATTATTTCGGCGAGGAACCTACCTCAGAGAACTGCCTCACCCTCAACCTCTGGACCCCGGCGCGGGCAACCCCGGCGTCGAAACTGCCGGTCGTGGTGTTTATCTACGGCGGCGGCTTCACTGTCGGATCATCGGGGATGCCGAACTATGGCGGCGAGCCGATTGCGCGCGCCGGGGCGGTGTTCGTCAACTTCAACTATCGCGTCGGGGCGTTTGGCTTTCTCGCCCATCCGGCACTGACCGCAGAACAGGGCGGCCATTCGGGCAATTACGGCCTGATGGACCAGATCGCCGCGTTGAAGTGGGTTCAGGCCAACATCGCGAAGTTCGGCGGTGACCCGTCGAAGGTCTTGATCGTCGGGCAGTCGGCAGGTGCTTCGTCGGTCGCCTCGCATCTCTTCAGCCCGTTGTCGAAAGGCCTGTTCCGCGCCGCGGCCATGTCGAGCGGGTGCAATTTCGCCAGCACCGGTCCGGTCGGTGCCGGCGAACTCAGGCTCGCCGATGCCGAAAAGACCGGGGTCCAGCTCCAGGAACGCCTCGGCGCTGCGGACCTCGCGGCGATGCGGCAGGTCCCCGCCGACCGGATCCTCGGGTTGCAGTCGGAATCGCAGCTGGGGGTCCACGTCGATGCGGTCCGCATCGGCGGCCCGATCATTGACGGCTATGTCCTGACCGCCCCGCGCTCCGAACTTCTCGCCTCGGGCAACATCGCGCGCGTGCCGGTTATCGCCAGCTACAACGGCGACGACATCGACGTCGGGATGAGCCCGCTCGGCCGGGTCAAGACGCTCGCCGATTATCAGAAGACCGTGCGCGAGATGTGGGGTGCCGACGCCGATGCCTTCCTCGAGCGCTGGCCAGCAACCGACAGCGACGTCGTCGCGGTCGCCAAGCGCGCGGCGACAATGAAAGGCCTCGAAAGCTCGTCGCGGCGATGCGCGCGTGGCGTCGCACAGCTCGGCGTCGCGGCGTACATTGACGAGTTCACCCGCAAGCATCCCTATGTCCCGGGGGTCAAGATCGCCGATCAGGACACCGCGACGATTGGCGCCTACCACACCGCCGATATCCCTTACTGGTTCGGGACGCTCGACGCGTACAACAGCCTGCGCGCGACACGCGACTGGACCGCATGGGACCGCTCGCTGTCGACACGGATGATGGGGGCGATGATCGCCTTCGCCGCGACCGGCTCGCCGTCGACCCCCGCAATGCAATGGCCGGCGTGGAAGGCTGGGGCCGAGACGAAGCTCGTTCTCGGCGACACCGTCACGGTCGAGCCACTCGATACGACGCGTCTCGACTGGCTGGCAGCGCATCCGGCGAAAGCAATCGCGAATCCTGCCGCGCGACGCGTGCGCGACTGAAGCTCAGCGAACCCCGTCGCAGTTCAAAACTGGGGCGGGGTGCGCAACCGGGCCTGCGCGGCGAGCCGAACCGGCGCGTTCGCCGCGCCGTAGCCGGAATAGTCGCGTCGCTCGACGACCTCGAAGAACAGCCGCTGCTTGAATGCGCGCGTGTACGCTTGGAGGTATAGCCCGTCGCCGACACGGTCGTACATCACCCCATGCGTCGAGAGCTGTTCGAGCAGTGCGTCGTCGAGCCCGAAGCGCGCACGAAGGTCGTCGTAATAATTCGGCGGGATCGTGAGCATCTCGACCCCGCCCGCGCGCATCGCGACGACGGTGGCGAAGATGTCGTCGGTGGTGAAGGCGATGTGCTGGACCCCAGCGCCGAAATAGCGGTCGACGAAGCGCGAGGCGAGCGTCTGCCCCGCCGCGCCGTTGAGCGTGATCCTCAGCGAGCCGTCGGCAGACTCGATCGGCTGACTTTGGACGATGCCGCGCGGATCGGCGACGTCGACCGCCGCCGTCCGTTCGACTGCGAGCAGGCTCGTATAATACAGCTGCCACGAAAGGAATTCTTCGGGCGGCATCGACTGCGCGAGGTGATCGACATGGCGCAGGCCATAGCCCGCCGGCTCGCGAACGCCGGTCGCGACAAAATCAGTCGCCCAGAACGCCTCGTCGAGCTGGTCCGGGGTGAAATAGAGCAGGCTGCCGCCGACCGCGCGGAGCGACGGCACTGCAAGTTCGCCGGGTCCGCTGTTCTGGGCGAACGCCTCCATGCCGAGTCGCTTGGCGCGCGCCATTGTCCCCGCCGGGTCACCGACGCCGATGCCGAAGGCGCAGACCGACGCGCCGTGAAGCAAGTGGTGCGAATGGGCGAAGCCAGCCGGCTCCTCGTTGATCACGAAGTTGACCTCGCCCTGCCGCCAACGCGTGACGGCTTTTGTCCGATGGCGGCCGGCAGAGGCAAAGCCGAGTTGACCGAACCATGTTTCGAGATCGCGCGCCTCGTCACCCGCTGCCGCGAACTCGACGAAGGTAATGCCGCTCGGTTTGCCGCGATCCGGGAGCGGCGGATCGAGCGCAGCTTCGGCCGTCAGTGCGCGAACATCGTCCTCGAGAACGACGAGCGAGCGGTAGCCGTCGTCGGCGATCTGATCCGCCGCCCAGCCGCGAAACCGGTCGTTAAAGATCTCGAGCGACAGCGGCCCTCGATAGCCCTGGGCGACGACCGCCGCGACATAATCGGTAACCGCGAAGTCGCCCTGCCCGGGAAAGCAGCGGAAATGTCGGCTCAAGTAGAGCGGGTCCATCGGCACGCCCGGCGCATCGGCGATCTGGAGGAGGAAGATGCGGTCGCCGGGGATGTCGGCGATGCTCGCGATCGGAACGCCGCGGGCGAGCGAGTGAAAACTGTCGAGGATCAGGCCGATCGACGGGTGATCGGCGCGGCGGACGATGTCCCACGCCTGGCGGTGATCGAAGACATGCCGCCCCCACGCCAAGGCTTCATAGCCGACGCGGACCCCGCTGATCGCCGCGCGCTCGCCGAGTTCGGCAAAGTCCGCCGCGAGGCGTTCGGGGTCGCCGTCGGTGTCGGGAGCGACGCTGCTGCACACCAGCATCAGCTCGGCACCGAGGTCGTGCATCAGGTCGAACTTGCGCTCGGCCCGGTCGAAAGCCCGCGCGCGGGCGAGGCCACGCAGCCCTTCGAAATCACGGAACGGTTGGAAGCAGGTGCAGACCAGCCCGGCGTCGGCGATCCGGGCGGCGATCTCGCGCGGACCGATGTCGGCGACGGTCAGATCGTTCTCGAAGATCTCGACCCCGGCGTAACCAGCCCGCGCGATCGCCGCGATCTTGTCGACGAGAGCGCCGCTCAGGGCGACCGTGGCAATCGATTTGAGCAACGGTCTCTCCCGGCCCGATCAGAACGCGGTTCGCACGCCGATGGTCACGACGCGCCCGATCGGGTTGGCCTCGAACACGTCATAACCCGCCGCGATATTGTAGAATGGCGGGTTGCGGTCGAACAGGTTGGTCGCGTCGACGAAGACCTGCGCCTTGTGCAGATACTTCTGGGGTATCGTGTAGGCGACATGGAGGTCGACCGTGGTGTACGCCGCGACATGGTCGCCGCCGCCGGTCGGCACGCCGTTGGTCCGAATGATCGGGTTGAGCGTCGTGCCGCTATAGTTGCGATAGCCGCCGGTCTGATTGACGAAGACGTCGGCCGAGATGCCCGAGTATTCCCAGCCGAGATTGGCGCGGCCCTGGAAGATCACCGATGGGAAGGTCGTGTTGAACCCGGTAGTGTTGAGCACGCTGAAGGTCGGGCCATTGCCGATCTGCTGGTCGAACTGGAGTTCGTCGGTGAAGGCCACCCCGGCGGTGAAGCGTCCAATTCCAGTCTGCCGCGAGTAATTCACGTCGACATCGATGCCCGAGACCGTGAGGTTGAGGACGTTACGCTGCTGATAATTGTAGATGAAATACGCGGTCTGTGGCAGCGCGCTGACCTGTGGCTGTCCGGCGGTCGCAGCCGCGATTTGCGCCGGGGTTGCGCCGCCCGGATAGAGCGTGAGCAACGACGACAGGTCGCTCGCACCGATCGCCAGCGCCGGCAGCGGTGCGGTGATGCCACCGCGAATCTCGTTGTGCCAATAGGTCACGCCGATCTTGAGGCCATCGACGAAATGCGGCGTGAAGTCGGCGCCGATCGAATAGGTCTTGCCCTTCTGCGGCTTGAGCGAGGCGTTGCCGCCCTGGAGGATGATCCCCGGCACAGTGCTTGTCCCGATCGCGCATGTGGTCGACGCAGCGGTGCATCCGGGCAGCGCCGCCGCTCCGGCGAAACTCGCGACCGGAACGTTGACCTGGCCGAGCGCGAACACGCCGTAGCCCGATTCGCCGGTGATCCCGGCGGCATTGCTGCCGCGGCTGGTCAGCGCCGGGGCGACGAACGAACGGGCGTAGTTGGCGCGCACCTTGAAGCCGTCGAAGACACCCCAGTTCGCCGCGATCTTCGGGTTCGTCGTCGACCCGAAGTCGCTGTAATGATCGTACCTGCCCGACAGGTTGACGTCGAACGACTGGATGCCGGGGATGCCCATCTCGGGGCCGATGATCGGGATCAGCGCTTCGATATAGCCCGACTGCACCGATCGGGCGTAGGTCAAGTTCGCGGTAGCCGACCCGCTCGACGATGGCCCGATGTTGAGCGGGCGAGTGATGTCCTGTCGCAGCGTGTAGTGGATCAGCTCGCCGCCGACGGCGACCTTCACGTCACCGGCGGGGAGGTGGAATAGGCTGCCGTCGATCTTGAGCGTGCCGTCCTCGATCGTCTGACGCGCGAGGTACGTCTGGGTCGAATCGACGAGGCTCGCGCGGACCGCCCCCGATGTCCGGTTGGTCGACAGCGGGTTGAACACGTCGAGCGCGTTCGCCGCGGTCAGCGGAAGCTGGGTGACGATGAGCCCGGTCGCCGGGACCGACACCGCCGTCAGGCTGCCCGCGCCGTTGGTCGTCCCGTTCAGCGCGAGATAGGCGCAGCTGGTGCACAGCTGGCCGAGGTTCTGCGTCGCCGAGTTGTCGACGCCGAATACCCCGCCGAGGGTGATGCGGAAGTTGCCGTCGAGCTTATATTCGGCGGTCCCGTGGACATAGAAATCTTCCGCCGAGCTATCGATGTGCGCGCCGGGCCCCAGCAGGTCGTCGGCATTGAAACGGACGGTTTCCGACGTCGCGGCGCTTCCCGGAACGCCGACGTAGAACGGGTTGACCTGCCCCGCGTTCGCGGCGGTCCTGAAGATCGTCGCAGTGACGGCACCGCGGGTCACGTTCTGGCGGTCGCGGCGGTTCGAATAGACGACGTCGCCGGTGACAGTCAGCTTGTCGGTGATATCCTGCGTGACCTTGACCATGCCGTTATGGCGAATTTCCTGCGGCAGAAGGTCGGTCAGGCCGGTGAAGTCGCAGAACGCGTTCGCCTGCGCATTCGATACGCCTGCACCGCTGTAGGGGTAGCCGTAGATCGTCGAGTTTCCGGTCGGCTGGATGCTCGCGGGCTGGCAAGCGAACGACGCGGTGTTGGTGCCGCCCTGCGCGATATGGTTGGCTGCGGTGAAGCTGCGGTTGGCGGCGCTGAGCGCGTCGCGTTTCGAATAGCTGTAGGCGAACAGGACCGACCCGCCCGCCCATGTCTTTCCCGCGAGAAAACTGCCGTTGTACGTCTTGTACTGGTCGGCGAACCCGACCTGACCCGATGCCTCGATCCCGTCGAAATTGCGCCGGGTGATGAAGTTGATGACCCCGGCGACTGCGTCGGACCCATAGACCGCCGACGCGCCGTCGGGGAGGACTTCGACCCGTTCGAGTGCGACAGTCGGGACGATGTTCGGGTCGCCGAGCGCGTGGTTGATGCCGCTGAGCGCGAAACGGTGGCCGTCGATCAGGATCAACGTCGAATTCGATGCGCTTCCACCGAGGCCGTGGATAGTCGGCGCGTTGGTCCCGGAGCCATCCGCCGAACCGAAAGCGCCCTGCCCCGCCGAACCCGAGCCGACGATCGCCGGCACCGATTTAAGGATTTGCTGGACCGACTGCGCCGGGGTTGCCTGAATCTGCGCCTGGCCAATGCTGATCAGATTCGACCCGACCGGCGGCGCGCCGCGGATACTTGTGCCAGTGACGACGATTTCTTCGGCCGGGGCCGGGATGGTGTTCCCGGCACCGATCGCAGGTGTCGCAACCGGGGTTTCAGGGGTACTCGCGGTAGCCTGAGCCGGAGTTTGCGCAGTGCTCGATGAGACTTGAGCGACTGCCGATCCGCTCCACCCGACAAGTGCAGCGACCGCCGTGCTCGATACGAGCAGACCTTTTAACCCCATGACGAATTCCCCAGGCAGACTTTTATATTTGTCCCCGGGGTAATGTACTAAACTGTTAGTGTCAACTTGCGGCGGGCGGAATGTGACGATCGTACTACGGCCTGACGAGCACCCATTTCAGGATAATTTCGACGACAGTGGCGCGGCGCGCGCGCTGAACCTCGGGCAGCTTGAAGTCGCGGCTGAAAATTCTCGAGACAGTGTAGCTGTTGGAAACGTTGTAGAATGACAGCGCGCTGATGGTCAGGTGCAGGTCGATCGGATCGATCCCACCCCGGAAAATGCCGCGCTCGACCCCGCGCTCGAGCAAACGGCCGAGCACGCGGATGACGCTTTCCGCGCGGGTCGTAATCCCTGGAACGTCGCCGATATGGGCGCCGCGAAGCGTGTTCTCGACCATGACGATCCGGACGAAATCTGGATTAAGGCGGTGCCAGTCGAAGGTCATCGCGACGAGCTGGGCGAGCGCTGCTTCGGGGTCGAGGGCATCGAGGTCGACCTCGGTCTCGAGCCGGCGAATTTCATTGTACGACCGCGAGAGGACGGCCCGGTAAAGCCCTTCCTTGCTGCCGAAATAATAATACAGCATTCGCTTGCTGGTATTGGTCTGCTCGGCGATTTCGTCGACCCGGCTCCCGCTCAACCCGTGGCTGGCGAAGTGTGCGGTGGCGACGTCGAGGATGTCGGTCTTGGTGCGTTCGGCGTCATTGGCGCGGATCGGGCCGCGGCCTGCGCGCTTGACTTCGGATGCGGGCACAAAGTCGTCCTTCAAATCAGATCGGTGACACCTGACGTATCGGCAACCCCGGCGCTTGCCCAGTCGGCGTCGTTCTGTCGCCGACCAACGACTGAAAACTGCGCATCATTCGTTCGATGTCCGGCTCGGCACCGGTGAAGATGCGGAACGCCTCGGCCGCTTGGAGCACGACCATTCCGACCCCGGTGACAGTGCTGCAGCCGAGCGCGCGCGCCCGGCGCACCAATTCCGTATCGACGGGCACATAGATGATTTCGGCAACCCATAATCCGGCATGGAGATAGGCTGGATCGAACGGCATGCCAGGATATTTGAGCATGCCGATTGGCGTCGCCTGAACGAGCCCGTCGGCAACCGCCAACGTCTCAGCCAGCAAAGTCAGCGGCAGCGTTTCGACACGGATGCCCGAAGGCGCCATCAACACAACCAGCGCGCTGGCCTTCTGGGCATCGTTATCGAAGATTGTCAGTTGGCTCGCGCCGAGCTTGGCGAGCGCGTAAGCGGCGGCGGCTCCAGCACCGCCGGCACCGATCAGCGCGACATGGCCGAGCGGGTTATTGCCCAATGTCCGGCGCAGATTTTCGGCAAAGCCCCACCAGTCGGTATTATGGCCTTCACGCGCGCCATCGGACGCGAACTTGACGGTGTTGACCGCGCCGATCGCCTCAGCTTCGGGACTGAGCCGGTCGAGCAACGGGATAACCGCCTGCTTGATCGGATATGTGATATTCGCGCCCGAGTACCCGTCGCGCTGCAGTCGATCCAACCACATCGGCAGCGCCTCGGTGCCGCCATTGTCATCGAGGTCGATCAGGCGATAGCGATAATCCAGCCCGAGCGCTGCACCTTCGGTTTCGTGCAACGCTGGCGAACTTGATTCACGGATGCCTCGCCCAATTAATGCGGTGCGGATAGCAGCGGGCATTCCTGATCTCTTATAGCCAGATGGCAGTATGTACCATCTAGTTAGACAACTCAATCTGCAGTGCCAGTGAGCGACGTCTAGATAGTAGCGGCGCCATCTTCGAAGACAAGCTGAGAGACGGCAGCGGCTAATGAACGCGCTCGAAGAAAGCCACCGAGATTATTCGGCAATTATAACGTTTCACACGCGGGAGCAGCGATAAACAAGCGAGATAATCGGCAAGCCTCGGTATCGTTTTGCTAACCCCGTTTTTACTCGCCCGCGCAAACGCTAGTGGTTAGGCCTGCCGAAGTGAGACAAAAATAGTACGCGGCGCTTTGCAGAGAGGGTGGCATGCGAGGCCTTTCCAACCGGCAATTGACGATTTCCTACGTCACGGCCCTTTCGATCATTGCGCTCCTGTCGATTGCCTCGCATTTGCTCCTCGAACGAATGCTCGCCGCGCATGCGGGCTCTGCAGCCGTCGTCAACATGAGCGGCCGGCAACGCATGCTGTCGCAACGGATTGCCGGACTCGCCGCGCAATATCGGTTGGGAGTACCCGACGCAAAGACCGACCTCGTCGCAGCTGTCGACGAGTTCGAGGTCAATCACCACGCGCTGATAGTCGGTGACGCCGCCCGCCACGTTCCGGCGGCGGACACGCCTGCCCTACAGAAGATTTATTTTGGCGGGCAGTATCCGCTCGATCCGATGGTCAAAGCCTATCTTGCTCACGCGCGGCGAGTTTTCACGATGACACAGGAGGATCCGGCTCTCCCGGCAGAAATTTCTGCGTTGGCGGCAGCGGCTCGCATCCGGTTGATCGACGGACTGAATGCGGTGGTGACGGAGCACGTCCATGAGAGCGAACGGCAATTAGCGAACCTCGAATTATTGCAAAACTTGTTGCTGATCGTCGTTCTCTTGACGCTATTTTTTGAGGCGCTTGGCATTTTCAGACCGATGGTCACACGGATGACCCGCTATTCGAACGAGCTCTTTCAGCTGGCGAGCACCGACCCGCTGACCGGAGCACTGAACCGGCGAAGCTTCGACGAGCGTGCGGGCGCTGAACTGGCGCGGGCTTATCGGTACAAGGAGCCCGTTTCCATGCTCATGATCGACGCCGACAATTTTAAACGGGTCAACGACACGTACGGGCACAGTGGCGGCGATCAAGTGCTCGTTGCGCTGGCTGCCTACCTGAAAAATGCGGCTCGCCGAAACGATCTCGTGAGCCGGTTCGGCGGCGAGGAGTTCGGAATTTTGCTTCCCGTAACCGACATCTCAGCGGCTCTCATCTTAGCCGAACGCATCAGAAGCGGTGTCGAAGACCTGCGCGTGCCGTTCAACGGCAGCGAAATCGCGTTTACGATAAGTGTCGGAGCAGCCGAAGTCGACGCCGACGCGACATGTCTACAGTTGACCCGTGATCGCGCCGACCAAGCCCTCTACACGGCCAAAATGAACGGCCGGAACCGCGTCAGCGCCGCGGTGCAACCCGAGCTCGAGCTCCAGTAAGGCGGTGCGTCTACTTAAAGTTGTCGGCGTAAGCCTGCAGCTTGAGCGGGTTCGCGCCAAGGCGGACGACATCATAGTCGATCCCCTTCGCAGTCGCATACGCCACCGCGCTGTCGAGGTTGTCGAACGCCAGCCGGACCTGCGCCGAGGTGTCGCCCGAGCCAGCCCACCCAGTCAGCGGGTCGAGACGCTTCGCCTCGGCGGGCTCATAGTCGAGCAGCCACTGGCCGACCTTCGCCTTGCCCGACTGCATCGAGCTTTTTGGCCGCTGGTGGATGCGAGCTTTCATCATGCGGCGATGCGGTATCGCGCTCGCCGCGTCAATACACGCGCGAAGTCGCGGATTAATACGCGCGCGAGATTGCGAACTCGACCGCCTCGAGCAGCGCCGCCTTTGCCGGATTCGCCGGGAAGCCGGCAAGCGCATCGGCCGCCCGCGTGCCATAGTGCCGTGCGCGCGCCAGCGTATCAGCAATCGCCCCGCTCGACGCGAGCAGCTGCCGCGCGTGGACAAGTTCCTCGTCCCCCGCGGCACGGCCAAGCATCGCGTCACGCCAGAACTTGCGCTCAGCGTCGTTCCCGCGGGAGAACGCGAGGATGACCGGCAGCGTTACCTTGCCGTCGCGGAAGTCGTCACCGGCGTCCTTGCCCATCGTCGCCGCGTCGGACACATAATCGATCGCGTCATCGACCAGCTGGAAAGCGATGCCGAGGTTGCGCCCATATGCCTCAAGCGCGGCTTCGACGGCAGGCGGGCGCTCGGCGACGACGGCGGCGATCTGGCACGCAGCGGCGAACAGCACTGCGGTCTTGGCGGTGATGATCTCGAGGTAGCGATCCTCGCTCGTGTCGACGTTGCGCTGCGCGGTGAGCTGCGCGACCTCGCCCTCAGCGATCACCGCCGACGCGCCGCTGAGGATCCGCAGCACACGGAGCGAGCCGTCCTCGACCATGAGTTCGAACGAGCGGCTGAACAGGAAGTCGCCGACGAGAACGCTCGCCGGGTTGCCCCAGATCGTGTTTGCGGTCGACTTGCCGCGCCGTAAATCCGATCCGTCGACGACGTCATCGTGGAGCAGGGTCGCGGTGTGAATGAATTCGACCGACGCCGCGAGCCGGTGGTGGCGCTGTCCACCGTAGTCGAGCAAGCGCGCGCAGGCGAGCGTCAGCATCGGCCGCAGCCGCTTGCCGCCGCCTGCAATGAGATGTCCGGCCAGTTCGGGGATCAGCGCGACCGGCGACTGCATCCGGTCGAGAATCACGCGGTTGACCTCACCGAGATCGCCGCCACAAAGTTCGAGCATCGGCGTCAACGACGGACCAGCGTCATGGCGCGGGCGTAAGGGCAGGATAGTCGCCGACATTCAGGCAGCTATACGGCGCTGCAGCATCGTGACAAGCCCGCCCTTGCCCGGGCGGCGATCCGCCGCGATGGTGGGGACCGGGAGAGACCAATGACCGACGACACGCTGCAGGGCTACCGCGAGAGCATCGACAATATCGATGCGGCGCTGGTGTTCATGCTCGCCGAACGCTTCAAGGTTACGCAGAAGGTGGGGGCGTACAAGGCGACGGCGGGGCTCGCCGCCGCCGACCCGGCACGCGAGGCGGCACAGATCGCACGCCTCCGCTCGCTTGCCGCGGACGCGCGGCTCGATCCCGAGTTCAGCGAGAAATTCCTCCGCTTCATCATCGATGAGGTCATCCGCCACCACGTCGCGGCGACGCGCTAGGTCAGCCCGCCGCTGGCAAAGTGAGCGTCACCGCCACGCCGCCGAGATCTTCGCTCGCGCCGAGCACCACCGTCCCGCCATAAATCTCGGCGACATCGCGGACGATGGCGAGGCCAAGGCCGGTCCCGGGCTTGCCGGTGTCGAGTCGCGCGCCGCGTTCGAATAGCGCCTCGCGGTCGGCCTCAGCGATGCCGGGACCATCGTCCTCGATCGTCACGACGATCTTGCCCGGCTCGGCAGATGCGGTCACGAAAACCCGGCCGCCGCCATAGATCGCTGCATTGTCGAGCAGGTTGCCGAGCATTTCTTCCAAATCCTGACGCTCGCCGCAGAAAACGAGATCGCGGCGTCCGGCGAGGTCGATCACGACCCCCCGCGCGGCATGGATCCGCGTCAGCGTCCGGACAAGCGCCTCGAGCGACGGCCATAGTTCAGCGCGCGACGCGCTTGCGGTCCGGCGGCCAGCCGCGCGCGCACGGGCGAGCTGATGATCGACATGCCGCTGCATGATCGCGGTCTGGCTCGCGACAAGCTGCGCCAGGTCGTGCGCGTTCTCGCGCGCTGCGCCAAGGAGGACGCTCATCGGAGTTTTAAGCGCGTGCGCGAGATTGCCGGCGTGAAGCTTGGCCGCGTCGGCCTGCTTGGCATTGTCGTCGAGCAGGTCGTTGATTTCGGTGACCAATGGCCGGATCTCAGGCGGGAAGGCATCGGGAACCCGCGTCGCGCTTCCCGACCTGATCGCCGCGATCGCCCGGCTGACTTTCCGCAGCGGCCACAAACCGTAGGTCGACTGAAGCGCGGCGAGGATCAGCAGCCCGAGCCCGAGAAGCGACAGCGACCACCATAAGGTATCGCGCAACGCAGCAACCTGAAGATCGAGATCACGGCTGACCTGCGCGACCTGGAAGTGGAAGACCGTCTTTGCGCCCGGCAGCAGCGCATCGCGCTCGACCACACGGAGCGGCTCGTCCTTGAAACCTTCGCTGTTGTAGAAGCATCCGGCGCTGCAATCGTCGTGCGCCTTCCACGGCAGTGCCCGGTCCCACAGCGACCGCGAACGAAACGGCTCCTCGCCCGCAACCGAAACCTGCCAGTACAGGCCCGAATAAGGTTCGAGAAAACGCTGGTCGGACAGAGCGCGGCTCGACCGCGCCTCACCGCCCGGGCCGATCTCGGCGGTCGCGATCAACGCCGTCGCGGCGTAGTTTAGCTGCTCGTCGAAGTTGCGACGGATCGCCCCCGACAGGACCTCGTCGAGCGCGAACCCGCCGATCACAAGCAGCGGGATGATCCACGCCGCCGCGAGCCCGATCATCCGATAGGTCAGCGAACCGCGGGCGAAGACCCCGCTACGCGGGCGCGGCTCGCGCGATCTTTCGCGGCGGCTCTGCCGATCAGCCGGCACTATCTTCGAGACTGTATCCGAGGCCACGCGTCGTCGAAATCAGGTCGGCACCGAGCTTTTTTCGGATGCGAGTGATGAACACCTCGATCGTGTTCGAATCGCGGTCGAAATCCTGATCGTAGATATGTTCGATCAACTCGGTGCGGCTGACCATCTTGCCCTTGTTGTGCATGAGGTAGCTGAGCAGCTTGAATTCCTGGGCGGTCAGCTTGACCGGCTCGCCGTCGAGCGTGACGCGGCCCGATCGGGTGTCGAGGCGGACACCACCGGCGGTCAGTTCGGACGAGGCGTTGCCGCTGGCGCGCCGGATCAGCGCGCGCAGCCGGGCAATCAGTTCCTCGGTCTGGAATGGCTTGGCGAGATAGTCGTCGGCGCCGGCGTCGAGTCCGGCGACCTTGTCCGACCAGCTGTCGCGCGCGGTCAGGACGAGCACCGGCGTGACCTTCCCCTCTTTGCGCCAGCGGTCGAGGACGGTCAGGCCGTCGACCTCGGGCAGGCCGAGATCGAGGATCACCGCGTCGTAATTCTCGGTCGCGCCGAGATAATGCCCGTCCTCGCCATCGGACGCGCTATCGACCGCGTATCCGGCACCTTCGAGTGCGTTGCGCAACTGCTTCGCCAGCGTCGGCTCGTCTTCGACGATCAGAACCCGCATCAGAACGTCCTTCCCAGAATTCGCCCGGTCCGCGCATCGACATCGACGTTCTTGACCACCCCGCCGGTCATGTAGCGCAAGCGATACATGACATGTTCCGCATCGAACTCGCTGCCGATGAATTTACCGCCGACGCGCGGGCTGACCTGCGCGAGAATCGTGCCGAGCTCGAGGATCTGTCCCTCCTTCGCCATCTTATAGGCGCTGTCCTGCTCGCGCTGCGCCACCGCTGGTCCGGCGGCGGCAAAGCTCAACGCGAGCGCGAGAAAGAGCGGTCGGAACATGATACGCCTCGTTAATATTACGATGCGGCGTAGGGCGAAAGCACTGAATAGAGAGTGAATGTTACGTGTCCGGGGATGACGCACCGCAACATCCGGGCTACATGCGCGGACATGGCAGCTCCAGTCGTCGCGCTTGAAAACATCGGTCTCGTCCAGGGGCCCGGCTGGCTGCTGCGAGGTCTCGACCTTGCGGTCGGGGAGCGCGACCGGCTTGCGCTCGTCGGGCGCAACGGCGCGGGCAAGACGACCCTGCTCAAGATTCTCGCCGGGCGGACCGAGCTCGACGAGGGCCGTCGGACGATCCGCCCCGGCGCACGCGTCATCTTGCTCGAGCAGGACCCGCCGGTCGCCGCCCATGCGACGCTGCGCGACTTCGTCTTTCACGGCAACGACGCTCCCGAAACCTATGTCGCCGAGGGCATCGCCGACCAGCTCGGCATCGACCTCGACCGCCCCGGCGCGACCGCCAGCGGCGGCGAGAAGCGCCGTGCCGCAATCGCCCGCGCACTGGCACAGGACCCCGAAGTACTGCTGCTCGACGAGCCGACCAATCACCTCGATATCGCCGCGATCGAATGGCTCGAGACCTACCTCCAGCGCTTCCGCGGCGCCTTCGTCGCGATCAGCCATGACCGTATGTTCCTATCGCGGCTGACGAAATCGTCGCTGTGGCTCGACCGCGGAACGATCCGTCGGGCGGAGATCGGCTTCGGCGGCTTCGAAGCGTGGACGGAGACCGTCGCCGCCGAGGAAGCCAAGACCGCCGACAAGCTCGACAACCAGCTCCGTGCCGAACTCCACTGGCTCCAGCGCGGCGTCACCGCACGCCGCAAGCGCAACCAGGGGCGGCTGTCGAAGCTCGGCGAGATGCGCGAATTGCGCAAGTCGATGACCGGCCCGGTCAGCGTCGCCAAGCTGGCGATGGTCACCGACGACGCCAAGACCAAGGTTGTGATCGATGCCGAGCACGTCACCAAGACTTTCGGCGAGCGGACGATCATCAACGACCTGTCGCTTCGGGTCCAACGCGGCGACCGGATCGGCGTGATCGGACCGAATGGAACCGGCAAGACCACCCTCCTCCGCCTGCTGACCGGCGAGATCGCCCCCGACAGCGGGCGCATCCGCCGCGCCAAGTCGATCGAGGCGATCCTGATCGACCAGAAGCGCGCGCGACTGGTTCCGGGCCAGACCGTCCGCCAGATCATCGCCGACGGCGGCGACTGGGTGGATGTCGGCGGCGTTCGCAAGCATGTCGCGGGCTATCTCAAGGACTTCCTGTTCGACCCCGGCGTCCTCGACGCGAAGATCGAGACCTTCTCCGGCGGCGAGCAATCGCGGCTGCTGCTCGCGCGCGAGTTCGCCCGCGTATCGAACCTGCTGATCCTCGACGAGCCGACCAACGACCTCGACCTCGAAACTCTCGACCTGTTGCAGGAGGTCATCGCCGACTATGCCGGGACCGTCCTGATCGTCAGCCACGATCGTGACTTCCTCGACCGGACCGTGACCGCGGTCGTCGTGCTCGACGGGTCGGGCAAGGCCGATGTCGTTGCCGGCGGCTATTCCGACTGGGAGGCGAAGCGCGACGGCGTCGCCCTCCTCGCGCGATCACCCGCCGCGCAGGCGAAGGCCGCGGCGGCGAGCGGCCCGCGCAAATCGGTCAAATTGACGTACATCGAACAGCGCGAACTCGACGGGCTCCCGGCTGAGATCGAGACGATGACCAAGGCGATCGCTGCGGCCGAAGTCGCGCTCGCCGACCCGGCGCTTTATGCTCGCGATCCGAAGAAGTTCGACCGCATTAATACCGAGGCCGATGCCACGCGCAAGAAACAGGCGGCCGCCGAAGAGCGCTGGCTCGAACTCAGCGCCAAGGTCGAGGCGCTCGCCGGTTAGCCGCCGACTGGCTCTCGACCGTCCGGATAACGCCCTTCTGACGTTCGATCGTCGCCAAGCAGCAGGCGGTCCTCCCATCGCAGTGGGCTTTTTCTTCACCGGCTCGCGCGATAATATTCGTATGACCCGGGCTGTGTCGGGAAATCGCCGCCACCAGCGTCGGAGGGAATGTCTATGAGCGAAGCTGTCGAGGCCTTGCGTGCGCTCTCCGTGGCGCAGGGAAACATGGTCGATAACACCGCCCATGAGGCCGAGCCGAGAACGTATGCGATGCTGCAGCCGATGTCCGACGATGTGCGGACTGCCGGTGAGCAAGCCACATTATTGTCCTATGCGCAGACAATGGGCGAGGAGCATCCCCGGGAGGGTTTCATCGACGAAGCCGACGAGACGCTGATCATGTTTCCGTTTCCACCCGGCGTGGTCGAGGCCGCGCGGCGTGAAGCGCGGCGCGGGACATCATGGCAGACCGGGCTCGCGATAATCTGCGTTGCGGTGGGAGTGGGCGAGCTGCTTCGCGCCCTGACCCATCCTCCGATTAGCGTGACTCACTGTTCGGTCGGGTTGCTCTTTCTCATTGCGGCGGCACATTTATTCCGTCGCGGTAGAAGGCGTGACGCGCAGGCTTAATCCGGCATCGTGTGGCTTGCCACGCGAGAGTGGGGTCGCTTCGCAGTGGCTGTTCAAAAGAACTTCAACTGGTGCCTTCGCGAAACCGTCGCAAGCGGGTGAACCTCAAACCAAATAGGCCGCCGAAGACGAGTGCGACGATGCCCGCCAAGACGAACGGGAAATTGTCGAACGGGTCGGGGTCGGGTGTGCGACCGTGTAGTTGCTGACGCGTCAGGACGATCACCCGAGGCGCCAGCACAAACCCGGCGCGGCGCAGTTGATCGGCTTCCCACGTGCCGAGGACGGCAGGCACGCCCTCTCGCGCGCCGGGCGCATTGACCATGTTCCACACGGCCATGGCATCGTACTGCGGGCTTGTCTGGTCGCGTTCAACCAGCGCGACTGGCGCAGTCGCCGGCTGTCCGAGCGGCCGCAGCGGGTAATAGACATCGTGATGCGCGTCTTGGCGCAC